>CAVSLC010000012.1:0-86975 GCA_963728565.1 uncultured delta proteobacterium | reverse complement strand
AACGAGACCCTCGGATATTAGCGGCTTTACGATGGACGGTGCTTACACTGGACCGGACTTTACCGACTCGGAAATCCGCTCGTTGCTCGACGAGACCGGGGTGGCATATGAGCGCTACGATGACCGGGAGGTTACCCACCGGGCGGCGCAAGACATCGCCGACGGAGCGGTTACCGGATGGTTCCAGGGTCGCATGGAATTCGGGCCGCGCGCATTGGGCAATCGTTCGATCGTAGCCGACCCGCGCCGCGTCGATATGAAGCAGATTTTGAACGAGCGCATCAAAAAACGTGAGCCGTTTAGGCCATTCGCGCCGTCGATTCTCGAAGGACACACCGCGGAATACTTCGAGCAAGACCATCCCGCGCCGACGATGCTGATGGTCTATCAAGTGCGCGAGGAGAAACTATCCGTCATCCCGGCGGTGACGCACGTGGATGGATCCGGACGGTTGCAAACCGTCAGTGCGGCTGTGAACCCGCGCTATTACCAACTGATTTCAGATTTCCATCAGTTGACTGGAGTGCCGGTGCTGCTGAATACGTCGTTCAACGAAAACGAGCCGATCGTTTGCACGCCGCAGCAGGCCCTCGAATGCTTCCTCAAGACCCGCATGGATGTTCTCTACCTCGGCAACTATGCCGTGCGCCGGAGAAGTAGATGCAAATCAAATAGCGTAACCCCGGGTGGAATTTCCCCATGAGAATCTTACTCCTCAACCAGTGCTTCTATCCCGACGTCGTGGCGACGGCGCAGCATTTGACGGACCTTGCGCTGGGCTTGATCGATAGAGGCCATCAGGTGACGGTTCTCGCAAGCCGGCGCGGCTACGACGACCCGACCCAGCGTTTTTGCGGACGCGAGAATTGGCGCGGCATAGATATCATACGCATACCGTCCCTTGGCTTAGGTAAAGCGAACAAGTGGCTCCGCTGCTTGGATTTTGCTAGTTATTTGCTGATCTGCTTTGTGCGATTGATGTTCCTACCGCGTCAAGATCTTACCTTGGCGCTTACCTCTCCGCCATTGATTTCGTTCTTCGGCGCCTTGTTCGTCAAACTGCGCGGCGGGCGATTTTGTTTTTGGGTCATGGACCTCAATCCGGACGAGGGCATTGAATTGGGCTGGGTTCGGAAGAATTCCCTCGTTGCTCGCGTGCTGCAAGCGCTTCTCAAATACAGCCTCAGACGCTCGGATCGGATTATCGCGCTTGACCGCTTTATGCGGGAGCGAATCATTTACAAGGGCATTACAGCCGAGCGCATAACCGTTATTCCGCCATGGTCGCACGACGCGGAAATTCGATACGAGGAGGCCGGCCGTAGGGCGTTTCGGGAGTCGCACCGGTTAACTCACTAGTTCGTGGTGATGTACTCCGGTAATCACAGTGCCTGCCATCCACTCGACACTCTTTTAACGGCGGCTCTAACACTGCAGTCGGAGGAGCGGATCGTATTCTGTTTCGTTGGCGGCGGCAGCGAGTTTCACAAGGTCAAAGACTTCGCTCGGAACAATTCCTTATCGAATATCCTTTGCCTGCCTTACCAGCCGCGCAGCCAACTTGCCGGCTCGCTTTCGGCGGCCGACCTCCACGTGGTTATCATGGGAGAGCGGTTCAAAGGGCTGGTACATCCGTGCAAGGTCTATAACATCATCGCTATCGGCGCGCCGTTCCTTTACATCGGTCCCGAAGAAAGCCATGTTTCGGATCTTCTGAAGCGGTATCCTGCTCAGATGCAAGCGCGTACCGCGCACCATGGTGATATCGGATGCGTCGTCGCACATATTCGAGCGGCCGCGGCTGCCGCAACTTTACATATTTCACCTTCCAATGAGCTGATGTCGCTCGTTTCAAGCGAGTCCTTGATCCCGCGCATGATCGCAATCGTCAAGCAACCGTTCGAAGATGGCGCGGCAACTTCTGAAGAGCAGCATGTGGTGTGCACTCCCACCGAAACCGCTCAAACAGAAATACACCAGCTTTGAGCCGATGGAGATAAGATGACTTGCAACTCTAAGACTGCTCTCGCGTTGAAGCGTATTTTTGACGTCACTGTTTCGGCAACTGCGCTGCTGACATTGTCACCGATTATCGGCATCATCGCTCTAGCGATCAAATGGGATGACGGCGGGCCGGTGTTGTTCGTGCAAGACCGGGTCGGCAGGGGACGAAAAAATTTTCGCTGTTACAAGTTTCGCACGATGGTTGTCGGCGCAGAGAACATGGCAGCAAACTGACGGTCACAGCCGATGACGAGCGCATCACACGCGTCGGACGGCTTTTGCGACTCTGGACGCTGGATGAGATTCCGCAGCTCTGGAATGTGCTCGAAGGCGATATGAGCATCGTCGGGCCGCGACCCTGGGTGGCGGCGCAAGCAGCCTACTGCTCGTCGGAGCATAGCCGGCGCTTCGACATTAAACCTGGCATGGCGGGTTTGGCGTGGATTAATGGGCGCAATCGACTGCCGTGGGATGAACGGGTCCGAATGGACCTTTGTTATGTCGATCACTGGTCGCTGTCATTGGATTTCTCGATCTTACTCAAGGCGGCCGTGTTACTTTTTCGCCGCGACGGCGTTTACTTTCCGAAGGTCAGCGATGAGCAGGGAGTTAACAGCAAGAGCATCGAGCATGGAGCAAGGAGCAGAGAGCATGGAGCCCTCAGCGAAGAGCAAGGCGCCAAGCGGTCATCCGTCTCCGGTCCCCCATCCGCAACGCTGTAACGCGATGGACGCAACGAACGCAGGGATCGGGTATCGGGTATTAGGTATCAGGTGTTGGGTTAGCGGGAAAAGAGCATGGAGCAGGGAGAGCGGAGCCAGAAGTCGGAAGTCAGAGGTCGGAAGTTTGCGAGCAAGGAGCGGGGAGCAAACGCAAAGAACGCTAACGAGCCGCAGCGCGATCGTCGGAAGACGGAGATCAGAGATCGGGCGGCAGGATTAAAAAAACTCATCGCAAGCTGCTCAAAAAGATCTCAGATGCGCGGCGCGCGAAGAATCGACGAGCGAAGGCGTACTTATGCTACGTCACAGCGAGCCGATTGAGCGCAACAAAGCATATGAGTCTTTTTCAGCAGGCTTGAAAAGGGAGGAAGAGATAGTGGCAGATGTTGATATCATCGGCGGTTCGGCAGCGGGATTATTTGCAGCCTACTTGCTCGCCCGGGAGGGCAAAAGGGTACGGCTCTTCGATGCAAATGATGTCCTGAACGTAGATTGTCGGACTTTGATCACGACCTCACGATTAAGCGAAGCTCTGGGCTTTTTCCCCACTGAAGCGGTTGTCAACCAGATCGACCGAATCGAGCTTTATTCACCGCGTCGTTCGGTAAGCATTCCGATGCAAGAGCCGGATTTGGTCGTCGAACGATCCAGCGTCGTTCGGCTGCTGGCTCGTAAAGCCGTCGACGCCGGGGTCGAGCTTAGGGGCGGTTGCAAGTTAATCGATATGAAGCCGGGCGATGAGTCTCTGACAATCACCATCCGGGATGCTCACCGAGACCGAACCGAAGAGATTGAGAGTAAAATCCTGATCGGCGCCGACGGCATATCGAGCCGTGTGGCGAAAGCCACCGCGCGCAATGGCCACGGCACGACGCCGCTTCTCCAAGCGATAGTCGAACTGCCGAAGGGAACGCGGCCGGGCACTACGCAAGTCTGGTTTGAGCCGGCGGATACGCGTTATTTTTATTGGCTCATCCCGCAATCAAAAACCCATGCGGCCGTAGGCTTTATCGCCGAAGATGGCAAGAGCGCGAGGCGCAGATTGGAACGATTTCTCGACCGCATCGGGCTCAAAGCCGTGGAGATGCAGTCAGCCCGAATACCTTCCTACGCCCATTCCACTCGACCGTGCCGGCGTATCGGCCGTTGCCAGGTCTACCTGATCGGCGATGCCGCGGCTCAGGTCAAGGTCACGACTGTGGGCGGCCTGGTGACCGGATTACGCGGCGCAAGAGCTGCGGCCAATGCGATCTTGCGCGGCTCCGATTACATGAAGGAGCTGCGCGCGTTGCGCCGGGAGCTGAGTCTGCATCTGCTGATCAGGAACGTATTGAACCGATTTCACGGCGCAGATTACGACCGGCTTCTCGGTTTGATGAACGAAAAGACCATCCACTTGTTAGGCAGATACAACCGCGATCAGGCGGCCAGAATCGTATGCCGCATCCTTCTTGCGCAGCCGCGATTGATAAGTCTAGCCGCCGTGTTGTCGCGAAAAGAAATAACTGAGCCTGACAGATACGGTTATAAGTCGACAGACGCCCGACTTGACGCGTAGTTTGGTGTATCCGAATGTGACGATTTCGTGCTAACGCATGCTGGTAATCGCATTTTGATCGGCCCGGCTGGGGAGTCCTCCAGACCGGGCTTTTTTTTCGTGATCGGGCTTACTCCGGGTTCTTTGAAGTCTTTCAGCAGAGATCTCTACAGCTGGGAAGCGGGGAAGCTAAAAAGCTCGGCGGGAGAAAGCTGGGAAGCTGGAGATTTCTGGCCTCCTAGCTTTCACGCTATTAGCTTCGCGCTGCAAGGCGCTCGGGTTAGCTCGAATGGTTGCCTTACAAAAACAACATCGTCGCGATCAAAAGACATTCGACTAGCAGCAGAAACAGGTAAACCCAGCCATAACGTCTCAAGTGATTGACGATTTTGTATTTGCTCTTAAAGACCGGCGCTTGAGGCGCTGGAGTTTTGGGGGTTGGCGGTCGAGAAGGTCTATTTGCCGCCGGACGGGTTGTCGGTCGGGGCTTGGCTGGCGGTTCAGCTTCGACCTTCCGGATCCACTCGTCATGTTTCCTTCGCAGATCAGGATCGGAAAGAACCCTGTAAGCCGCATTGATGATCGTCATGGTCCTGGATGCTTTTGGATCGCCCGGATTTCGATCGGGATGATACTTCTGTGACAAGGATTTATATGCGGCGCGGATCACTTCAGGCGGCGCATCGCGTGCCACTTTTAAGTTATCGTAGTGCGTGCGCACCTTAGGCACGGCTGTCCTCCGTGAATCCAGTGGATGGTTCTTCGAGCTGTATCATCGGCGTTTCATCCGGACAATTGCTCCGGCTCCTTCGCAAGCTTAGTTTAGCAGATCGCACAGCTGCCTGGTTGCCGTCTTGTTTGCCCTCGCACCGCTGGCATATTATGACTTGAAACCGGCGGGAAACCAGTATGAACGAAGGTTGCTGATCAAAATCACCATGCAGTTAGGACTCGATCTCTCCATGGATTTGCGCGTTGCGAAACGCGCGGCTTTTCTCTTGTTTATCGGATTAATGGCGATCATCACCCTCGGAGCAACGACCGAGACGACCGTTTATTCCCACGTATCGAACAGAGCACTCAAGCAAAAATCGCTTCAGCTCGTCCAAGACATCCGCCGCTTGGTCGATTCTTACAAAAAAAAGGACCGTGAGTTAATGACCGAGTACGACAGAAAGGACCGGCCGAACGCGAGTAAAGAGGGGGCGCGCGCATTACGGCAGCAGTGGCTGAAAGACTCGGACCTGGCCCACGATTCAACGATGCGTTACTACAAAGATCATTACTGGGCCGATGCCATATTGTTTATTGGCGAGTTGAACCGAAGGCTGTCGAAACGAGCAAAGCAGCCCGAGGTCCTGAGACTATATCAACATCCCACCAACGTTCTTGGTCTGGCCGCCATCGCTGATCACCTGGAACTTCATTCTAAGTTATTGCCGGCCTCTTAAACCACCCTGCACGAAATTCTCTAAGCTCTGTCGAAGCGGGATCGATTTGAAGAGATTACTTCAGTGTGTTATAAACAGTGATCGCGAGGTAGCTATGAAACAAGGCATCCATCCAGAGTACAAACAGGCGCAGGTTATCTGTGCTTGCGGCTTTACAGTGGAGACGCGTTCCACCGTCGGCAACATCCACGTCGATATCTGTTCCAACTGTCACCCTTTCTTTACTGGAAAACAAAAATTCATTGACGCAGCAGGACGCGTAGAGAAGTTCAGAAAGCGATACGCCCCCAAAAGCGAAGCTTGAGTTCAGCGGAGGACTGGGGCTGAACTGAGAGACTTAACAATTTCCGGCGCGGAAAGGGCAAAGAGTTGTCATCCTCTCTTTGCCCTTTTTTTATACTTTTCGGAAACATCCAATTTCTCAGGTTAAATCCTATGCTTGATAAACTGGCAGAGGTTGAAAAGCGCTACGAAGAGCTGGAACGTCTGATGTCGGATCCGGGCCTTGCCGCCCTACAGCGGGAATATTCCAAGCTGGCCAAGGAGAGATCCGAATTGGAGGAGATCGTCGTCTCTTACCGTGAATGGCGCAAGGTCGAGCAGGAGATACAAGAAAATCGTCAACTCCTCGAAGAAAACGACGAGGCCATAAGAGAGCTGGCCAAAGAAGAGGTCAACGCTCTTCGTCAGCGCGAGGAAGAGTTGGAAAACCGTCTGAAGTATCTGATTCTGCCTAAAGACCCTAACGACAGCAAAAACGTGATTATCGAAATTCGCGCCGGCACGGGCGGTGACGAGGCCGCGCTCTTTGCCGGCGAGCTTTACCGCATGTATTCTCGCTACGCCGAATCGCGCGGCTGGCGCGTTGAGATTCTGACGTCCAGTCCGACCGGGCTCGGCGGCTTCAAAGAAATCATTCTGATGGTCGAGGGAAAGGGCGCCTATAGCCGCCTCAAGTTCGAGGGCGGAGTTCATCGAGTGCAGCGAGTTCCCGTCACCGAGGGTTCCGGGCGTATTCACACATCGGCAGTGACGGTCGCGGTGCTTGCGGAAGCGGATGAAGTGGAACTCGACATCGATCCGAAGGATATCCGCATCGATGTTTTTCGCTCGTCGGGACCCGGCGGCCAGAGCGTCAATACAACCGACTCTGCGGTGCGGATCACGCACATCCCAAGCGGCATCGTGGTGTCATGCCAGGATGAGAAATCACAGCACAAGAACCGAGCCAAAGGGATGAAAATCATGATGGCCCGGCTACTGGAAAAAAAACAGGAAGAACAGCGCTCGGAGATTGCCGCAACGCGAAAGCTGATGGTTGGCAGCGGCGACCGGAGCGAACGAATTCGCACCTATAACTTTCCTCAAGGAAGGCTCACCGACCATCGTATCAATCTAACGATTTACCAGCTCGAGCGTATCATGGACGGGCAAATCGATGAGATTGTCGATGGACTAATCACGCACTATCAAGCGGAAGCACTGAAGGCCACCGGGTGATGACTTGCATGGATACGGACAGCCAGGCGGTATATTCAACGTCGGGACCGCAGACAATCCGCTGCGTACTCGTTGGCGCTGCACAGCGACTTCAAGCCGCGGGAATTGATTCGGCGCGTCTTGATGCCGAGGTGCTGATGTGCCACGCGCTACGAGCCGAGAAATCGCAGCTCTACGTCAGTCTCGATGAGCCACTGGAGCGTAGTGCGCGACTTCGGTTTGGTGATCTTTTGGTGCGCCGGTTACAGCGCGAGCCGATAGCCTACATCACCGGTCGTCAGGAGTTCTGGTCCCTTGATTTCCTGGTCACGCCCGATGTCCTCATTCCTCGGCCGGAAACCGAACGGCTCGTTGAGACCTCCCTGGAATGCGCCGGCGCTTTCGACGGTGACTTGCCCTTGCGAATTCTCGATATCGGCACTGGCAGCGGCGCCCTTGCAATCACACTGGCAAAGGAACTGCCGTGGGCGCAAGTATTGGCCACGGATGTATCACCGGCGGCACTTGAGATTGCGCGCCACAATGCCGCTCGTCATCAAGTCGCCGATCGGATCCAATTTTGTGCCAGCAATCTGTTCGATTCAATCGGAGAGCATGAGTTCCATCTCATCGTTGCCAATCCTCCGTATGTTAGGCGCGGTGAGCTCCCCGGTCTGGCGCCGGAGGTTAGGCAGTGGGAGCCGCGAACCGCACTGGACGGCGGTCTTGATGGACTCGATTACTATCGCGGCATCGTAGGCCAGGGATTGCGTCATCTGCTGCCGGGCGGTGCGTTGATCATGGAAATCGGCGCTGCTATGGGACGCGAGATTACGAAGTTGCTGGGCGCCGCCGGTAATTATGCGCCGCCGCTGGTGTACCAAGATTATGCCCTTAGGGATCGCGTGATTGTCGCCTACGCGGCATCGCCAAACTCCGCCTAGAGCCACAACCAATGGACAAAATCATCGTGCACGGGGGCAAAAGACTCACCGGTGAAGTCACTGTCAGCGGATCGAAAAATGCGGCGCTGCCAATTTTAATAGCATCCTTACTGACGGCGGAACCTTGCCGCTACCAGCGAGTTCCGAATCTGGCCGATATCCATACGACTTTGAAACTTCTCGGCGGGCTGGGTGTAAAGATCGACAAACAGGGGTGGGCTCGAGGAACCAGCGAACTGGCATTACAAGCTGAGGCTGTAAGTAAGCTTGAAGCCTCTTACGATTTGGTGAAAACCATGCGCGCGTCCTTTTTGGTGCTGGGACCCTTGACGGCTCGCTTTGGCCAAGCAAGAGTCTCGACCCCCGGCGGCTGCGCCATCGGCGCGCGTCCGGTCAATCTGCATCTCAAAGGCTTGGAAGCAATGGGCGCGCGCATTGAGCACTCCCATGGCTACATCGAGGCAACCGCGGTTCGGTTGCGTGGGGCGAAGATCTATCTCGACTTGCCCTCGGTTGGCGCCACCGAGAATCTCATGATGGCGGCGACGCTTGCCGACGGCACAACGGTTATCGAGAATGCCGCCAAGGAACCGGAGATTGAGGATCTGGCCTCTGCCTTGAACAAAATGGGTGGGAGGGTTCGCGGCGCGGGCACCGACATTGTTCAGATCGACGGAGTAGATTCGCTGCATGGATTTTCGCACGAGATCATTCCCGATCGCATCGAAGCGGGCAGTTTCGTGATCGCCAGCGCCATTACCGGCGGTGATGTTTGGATTAAAGGCGCGCGGGCCGAACATCTGGACGCTTTTCTGATCAAGCTGCAGGAGGCGGGTGTCGTGCTTAGCTGCGATGCCGGCGGCATCAGAGTGCGGAGAAATGGCAAAATCAAAAGCGTTGATGTAACAACTTTGCCTTATCCTGGCTTCGCAACGGATCTGCAAGCTCAGATGATGGTTCTCATGTCGGTGGCCGATGGCGTTAGCGTTATCACCGAAACGATTTTTGAAAACCGTTTCATGCATGCGCAGGAACTGGACCGTATGGGAGCCCAGATCCAGCTCGAAGGCAATCGCGCCGTGGTTCGTGGCGCCAGGGAGCTGTCGGGCGCGCCGGTAATGGCGACGGATCTGCGGGCCAGTATTTCGCTCATTCTTGCTGGACTGGTAGCAAGCGGGTCGACTGAAGTCTCCAGGGTGTACCACTTGGACCGGGGCTATGAATATATCGAAGAGAAATTATCCAGCCTGGGGGCGCAGATCGAGCGGGTTAAAGCATAGGCAGCAAGCCGCGTGTTCTTCGTCTCTGCCAGGGAGAATCGCCAAGCGTGAAGGTTAGGATCTATAAGACATCTGAGCCGGGCTATCGCTCGCTGATCAGGCGAATTCTTGCGCGCCGTGGCGGTCGTCAAGGCGACATCGAGCAGCGCGTCAATGAGATCATCCGGACAGTGCAGCAACAAGGCGATCGCGCGGTGCTACGTTACACTCAGGAATTTGATCAGAGGCGCTTGACTCGCGCCACCATGGAAGTCACAGCTGATGAAATCAATCAGGCGATGGGCAAAGTGCCTGCCAAGGATCTCGGCACTCTGCGTCTCGCTGCCAAGCGGATCGCCGCGTTTCACCGGCGCCAATTGCAGAAAAGCTGGGGTTATCGCGATTCACTGGGAATGGTTCTGGGGCAAAGAATTACTCCACTGGAGCGAGTCGGAGTTTATGTTCCGGGAGGCAAAGCCTCTTATCCCTCAACTGTGCTGATGAACGTAATGCCGGCGAAAGTGGCAGGGGTTAAGCAAATCGTCATGACCTCGCCCATAGGTAACGACGCCGATATCATTCTAGCCGCCGCCAAAATTGCCGGTGTCGACCGGATTTTTCGCGTCGGCGGCGCTCAGGCAATTGCGGCTTTAGCGTTCGGTACTGCGTCGATTCCCAAAGTCGACAAAATCGTTGGGCCGGGAAATATCTTTGTCGCGACCGCCAAGCGGCTGGTTTTCGGTGAAGTCAACATCGATTCCATCGCCGGGCCCAGCGAAATCCTGCTGCTGGCTGACGATTCTGCCGATCCGGCGCATGTCGCCGCAGACATGCTTTCCCAGGCTGAGCATGACGAACTTGCCGCAGCTCTATGCATTACGCCCTCGATGAGTGCCGCGACAAAGATACAGCAGACGCTCCAAGAGCAGCTACGCCGGGCCCCGCGACACAGTATTACAATGAAGTCGCTAGAAAATTACGGGGCCATCATTGTTACCGCCGATTTGACCGAAGCTGTGAGGATCGCCAACCAGATTGCGCCGGAGCATCTCGAACTACTCGTTCGACAGCCGCAAAAATGGGCATTGGAGATCCGCAACGCCGGAGCTATCTTCATAGGGCCTTATTCGGCGCCGCCGTTAGGGGACTATCTCGCCGGCCCAAATCACGTGCTTCCGACGGGCGGCACCGCGCGCTTTTTCTCTCCACTGGGCACCTATGACTTCCTCAAGCGAACTACGGTGATTCACGCCGAAAAACGCGCCTTGCGGGCTTTGGCTCCCAAGATTATTCAGCTGGCGCGACTTGAAGGGCTCGATAATCATGCGCGCGCTGTCGAGGCGCGATTCGTGAAGGAGGGGTGACAATGGGACGCACCGGCATGGTTGAACGTAAGACCAAGGAAACCGAAATCGTAGCTTCGGTTGATCTCGAGGGCAGCGGCAAAGCGGACATTGAAACCGGCATGCCGTTTTTCAACCACATGTTGGACAGCTTTTCGCGCCACGGCTTGTTCGACATAAAGGTTCAGGCAAGAGGCGATTTAGAAGTTGACTATCATCACACTGTCGAGGATGTCGGTCTGGCATTGGGTGAGGCATTCAAGAAGGCACTGGGCGATAAACAAGGGATTCGCCGGTTCGGCGAGGCAAGCTGCCCGTTAGATGAAACTTTGGCGAAGGTGGTTATCGACTTGAGCGGCCGACCCTATCTTTCGTACAACGTCAAAATTCGCCCCGGTCGAGTCGGCAGTTTCGATACCGACCTGCCGCATGAGTTTTACGCGGCGTTTACCAACCAGCTCGGCATGAATCTGCACATCGATGTGATTCGCGGCGAAAATCCACATCATATTATTGAAGCTTGTTTCAAAGCGTTTGCGCGCGCGATGGACATGGCGACCGGCTTTGACGAACGTATCACGGGCGTGCTGTCCACCAAGGGCAGCCTCTAGTTAGAACGTCAACTCGTTCAGGGTCTAGATCGTCAGATCCGATAAATGAGCAGAGAAAAAGTCTATGATTGCGATTATTGATTACGGTATGGGCAACCTGCGTAGCGTTCAGAAGGCGTTCGAGCGAGTAGGTTGCCAGGCCATGGTCACGCGCGACGCCGGCCAGATCGAGTCCGCTCGCGGCGTAGTCTTACCCGGCGTTGGCGCTTTCAGCGCCTGCATGGAAAATCTTGGCCGATTTGGTCTGATAGAGCCCATTTGCGGCATTGTCCGGCGCGGAAAGCCGTTCTTGGGTATTTGCTTAGGATTCCAATTACTGTTTTCAGAAAGTGAAGAATTCGGCAGACAGAAAGGGCTCGATTTGTTTGCCGGCAAAGTCGTTGGTTTCCATTCTAAAGGCAGCCTCAAGGTACCGCACATGGGTTGGAACAGCCTCCATAAGAAAAAAGATTCAGCTTTTTTGGAGGGAGTTCCCAGCGGTGAATTTGTCTACTTTGTCCACTCATTCTATGTCGTTCCGGAAGACGCTTCGGTGATAGCTACCGACACCGAATATGGCAGCCCATTTGTTTCCAGCATCGCTACGGATTCGCTTTTTGCCTGCCAATTTCATCCGGAGAAGAGTCAGGAAATCGGCCTGCGGATTCTTTCGAACTTCGGCCGCTTCGCCGCTTCTAATTAACTCATGATCATTATTCCGGCGATCGATCTTAAACACGGCCGTTGTGTGCGTTTGTTCCAAGGCGAAATGGACCAGGAAACAGTTTACTTTGAAGATCCGTTGGAGGCGGCGCGGCATTGGCTCGACGAAGGCGCGTCGATGATTCACATCGTCGACTTGGATGGGGCGGTCGAAGGCCGGCCGGTTCATACGCGGCAGGTCGAGGCAATATGCCGGGAGACTAGGTTGGCAGTGGAATTCGGCGGCGGGCTTAGATCATTGGAGGCTGTCGAAGCAGCCTTCGCGCTTGGGGTTACTAGAGTGGTGATCGGCACTGCAGCCTACAATGATGCCGGCTTTCTACGTTTCCTGTGTGAAAAATTCCCCGGCCGCATTGTTGTCGGTATCGACGCGCGCAAAGGCAAAGTCGCCGTCAAAGGCTGGAAGGAAACGACTGCGATGGATGCCGTCGAGCTAGCCAAACGCTGTGAGCAAGCCGGCGCCTCGCGAATCATTTACACGGATATCAGCCGCGATGGTACGAGTGGTGGCGTCAATGTCGACGAGACGCTGACGATTGCGCGCGCGGTAACGATTCCCATCATTGCGTCAGGCGGCGTAGCGAGCCTGGAAGATCTCAGAACGATAGCTCCGCTTAAAAATGAAGGAGTGGAAGGGGTCGTGATCGGCAGGGCCTTGTATGCGCGAGCTTTCACCCTGCTAGAGGCCAGAGCTGTCGTCGATAATTGTTAATTCCGAAAAACCGGTCAGGTATTTTTTTCTGCTTTTGAGTATTTCCCGTGACATCTTTTGTCATCAATTGTCTCTGACACCTCGAAAATCTGCGCGCGGAGATCCTTCTCTGCTTGACGTGCGCTGAAGAGGAAGCCAAAATGGCAGCCATAGAAAGGTGCACCGCCATGAAGGATAAAAAGTATTCAGTATTGATCGCCGCTATTTTGCTACTCAGCTTTGCCGCTACGCCAAGCATCAGCAGGGCGCAACAGGCAAATGAGCGAACGGCTCGGCCGGGGTTCTTTAGCGTTCTCGGCAGCATTGTTTTCACCACCCTGCATGTGCCATTCAAGGCAGTAACATGTGCCGGGACTCAGGTGACCTCCGCTGTTGCGTACGCGGGTACCTTCGGCGTGGAGGGGCACTATGACGGCGGTACCAACGGCAGAGACATCGGCGAAACGGCCCGACGCTCTTGTACCGGGTCTTGGATTGTCAGACCGTCCCAGGTTGCAAGAGACTACGGCGAATAACCGGTAGTCCCCCGGTATCTCCTGCATTGCTTTTAGACGAGATGTCCTAGTCGGCATCTCGTCTTTTTTTGATCAGAGCGTTTGAGGTAGTGGACAGTTAACTCGCTACGCTCAAGCCTTGGTACTTGTATTTGTCCTGTCAGACCTGAACCCACTCTATCGTATACCTCGAAACGTGCCGATATTTGCGTTCACTAATCCGTATTCCGTCCGGTCATCTGCTTAAGATCCTCGTGATCCCTGAAGATATTTACCAAGTCGGGGCTCTGGCAATCTTTTCCTGATTGCTTGCAATTTGTAAGCGCCGGCTCGTTCACGAAGATTTTTGTACATCGATGTTATTTGTTCGCCTATAATGGGGCGGAACGAAGATGGGACAGCTACCCCCTGTAACTTTTGAAGGTATCTGCTTTTCAGTTGCATCCTCTGCCGCATGGGCTCCGCATATCGAAACGCGCGATGAGTGGTTGGCCTGGGCTTTCGATGATCGGCGCATCGCAGGTAGATCAACCCCATCGATCCGACCCATGCCGTCGATATTACGGCGGCGGGCTGGTTTTCTCGGAAAAATGGCGCTGGAGGTCGCTTATCAATGTCTCGGCGCCAGAACTGATGTTCCAACGGTATTCAGCTCCCGACATGGTGAGACCTCGCGCTCCGCTGATCTGCTTTTGGATCTGGCTCGCGGGCTGCCGCTTTCTCCCACCTCCTTTAGTTTGTCGGTTCACAACGCGGCGGGTGGTCTTTTTTCCATTGCACGCGGCGACCGAGCGCCGAATATGGCTTTGGCTGCGGGGACCAGCAGTGTCGAACATGCTGTCATTGAAGCTTGCGGATTGATTTCGGAGGGTGCGCCGGCGGTTCTGTTGGTTGTTTATGACTGCCCTCTACCAGCTTTGTATACCGAATTCGAAGATTGTGATGAGCAACCCTACGCTTGGGCATGGTTAATGGAACCGGCGGCTGAGGAGATGTTGTCGCTCCGCTGGGAGGCTGGTACGGACGTGTGTCCTTTTCGGGGTAAACGCTCGCCCGGTGGATTAGAGGTTCTGCGTTTTTACTTGCGCAAGGATTCAGTGTTAGAGCGGGTTTGCAATAAGCGCCGCTGGCTCTGGTCTCGTCATGCTGAATAGTATCGTCCGTTGGTGGCGTGTCTTCGGCACCGGCGTCGAGTTTTGTCGCGGTGGGAGTTGGCGGAGTCTTCATGTTTCCGGTGCTCAATATCGTTATTCATAAACCACAAGCTGCGTTCGATGCTCGCGCGTCATGCGATTAGTTTTAGTTTCCGCTGCATCGTCGGGCTAATGCGGATTATGGGTGTGTTCCGTTATGAGATCACCGGAATAGAACGATTGAAGCGAAACGGACTGCTAATTCTGGCCAACCACCCGACGTTGATCGACATCGTTTTTCTAATGGCTTTCGTCAAGGGCGCGGACTGCATCGTCAAGAGCGGCCTTTGGCGCAATCCGTTTACACATTCGACTGTTCGTGCCGCCGCTTATGTCCGAAATGACGATCATGGCGTCCAACTGATCGAAGACTGTGTTGCTGCGATTCGCCGTGGCGGCAATCTGATAATTTTTCCTGAGGGCACGCGCACGCCGAACAATGGCCCGATCGTTCTCAAACGGGGCGCGGCCAATATCGCGGTAAGAGGCTTGTGCAATATTACTCCAGTGCTTATACGCTGCGCGCCGCCGATGTTAGCCAAGGGACAAAAGTGGTGGCGCTTACCGCATCATCCGTCGCGCTTCACTATCGCGGTTAAAGAAGACATAGACGTGCAGCCCTTTATCACTCGCACCGGTAGTGAGCTTTTGGCCGTCCGGCAGTTAACGGATTATCTGCAGGATTACTTTACGAAGGAACAGCCGTCCCATGCAATCGGATGATGATGAAATCAAACAAATGATTATCGATGTTCTTCAGCTCGAAGACGTTACGCCTGCCGATATCGACGCAGATGCGCCTTTGTTTGTCGATGGACTCGGATTGGATTCTATCGACGCTCTCGAACTCGGGGTTGCCATCCACAAGCGTTATGGGGTTACGCTGCCGGCCGATTCGGATGATACGCGCCGGCACTTCGCGTCCGTGCGCGCGCTTGGACGTATGATCGGCAGCAATCGTAAAAAATGAGGGAATGGATATGACTCCGGCAAGCCCAGCCAGCAAGGAAGAGATTTACCCGTGGTTAGTCGATCTATTGCATGAAATGTTCGACCTGGATAAGGCGAAGATCACCGGTGAAGCGAACTTGTACACGGATCTGGACATCGACAGCATCGATGCTGTCGATCTCGCCGTCAAACTCAAGCAACTTACCGGCAAGCGGCTGCAACCAGAAGTGTTTAAAAGCGTTCGCACGGTTCAGGACGTCGTAAACGCTCTCGCCGGCCTGCTCGTGAAATAGCAGGTGCGTCGCCTCTCAACGTTATGGTCTCTGTCCATCATGGTTCTCTACCCTTTCGCCATCTGGTTGGGTCATGGGCAAGTCGAACCCCGGTTTCTCGCCGGCCTGCTACTACTTGCCGGTTTCATGAGATTGCCTGGGATGAGAGCCGGTGTTGCCGGAATCGGTTGGCTGGTGGGGACGCTGTTGCTTTCTCTTATTGCTTTGTGGGGAAATCATTTCCTGACGCTAAAACTTTATCCTGTGTTGGTGAATGCAGCAATGCTAAGCGTTTTCACTTATAGCCTTCTTGTTCCTCCATCTATGGTCGAGCAGTTGGCACGCCGGCTGGAGCCCGATCTAACGCCACAGAGCGTCACTTATACCCGGCGTGTGACACAGGTCTGGTGCGTTTTCTTTGCCCTGAACGGCGGGATCGCGCTTGTCACTGCGCTGTGGGCCTCTGCGGCCACCTGGTCACTTTACAACGGGTTTGTAGCTTATCTGCTGATGGGAGTTCTCTTCGCTGGCGAATATCGGATTCGCTGTAACTTCAAGCGGCGACTCAATGGCTGAAGCGCCAGACATGTTGCGTGTCGCTGTCACGCCGCGCCCGCCCAGCCAAATCATCGCATGGCGGCATCAGCGATCCGTAAGCTATCGGAGAATTTTTGGATCGAACTCGCGCATGGCAGCGGTTTTTGACTCGAACCTCGGGGCAAACCTTCGCTCTTTCTATCAGCGATGCCGCAGAGTTTGCCGCCGCCCTGTTCGGCGCTTGGCAGGCAAGAAAAACGATTTATCTGCCGGGTGATCGCCTGCCACGTACCTGCTGCGCATTGCGTACAATCGTCGATGGCTATTTGGGCGAATTTGCGCCCGAATGGAAGCCCAGGATGCCGACATCCGCGGACGGATTGGCGGCTGCCGCTGAGTTGAAGCCTCTGGACTCAAACTTTGCTGGATTAGTTATCTATACTTCCGGCAGCACCGGTGTGGCGCAAGCAATACCGAAAAAGCTCTCCCAGATGTCGGCTGAGATAGCCACTCTTGAGGCCCAGTTCGGCGATCTTATCGATAACGCCGACATTGTCGCCACCGTCTCGCATCAGCATATTTATGGATTGCTGTTTAATGTTTTGTGGCCGCTTAGCTCCGGACGCGCTTTTGCCGCCATAAATTTCGGTTCTTTAGAGGGATTGACGATGGCGCTCGCCCAACGTGAAAGCGTTTTGGTTTCAACCCCTGCTCATTTGCAAAGATTACCAGAGAGTTCGCTTTGGGCGCTTGCTGCAAAACGGCTTCGAGCAGTTTTTTCATCCGGCGGCCCTTTACCGGTGGCGGTCGCCCGCGAAACTAGGCGATTACTCAGGCACATGCCGATTGAGATTTACGGCAGTTCTGAAACCGGCGGTATCGCATGGCGCCAGCAACAGACGGTACACGACGAAAAATGGACCCCTCTGCCAAACATCAAATGGCGCATCGACGTCCAGGCAGGCGTGCTCGAAGTTCGTTCAACTCATTTACCGGATGAAGAGTGGTTTCGAACTGCTGATCGGGCGAGACCCGCCGGAGAAGACCATTTCATTCTCATGGGGCGTGTTGATCGAATTGTCAAAGTCGAAGGCAAGCGGATTTCACTGAACGCCATTGAAGCGCGCCTAACAGCATCGCCGCTGGCGAGCGACGCCAGAGCCCTGGTTCTCGATGGTCGTCGTCAACGAGTTGCCGCTGTCATTGTGCCGTCGGTAAGCGGGCGCGACAGATTGGCGCAACTTGGCAAGCTGGTTTTTAATCGCATGCTGCGCGATTTTCTGCGCGAGACCATTGAACCGGTGGGCTTGCCACGACTTTGGCGCTACGTCGATGCTCTGCCGATTGACGCACAGGGCAAGACTACCCAGGCCGCGCTCCTCGCGTTATTTGATAATTGGGATAGCCGTCCGAGACAACCCATCGAATGCCGAGTGCATCAAAGCGATCAGCACGCCGTCTTTGAGTTAGTCGCACCAAGTGATTTGCTCTACTTCGACGGACATTTCCGTGACATGCCGATCCTCGCCGGTGTGGTCCAGATCGAATGGATCATTGGCTTTGGTCGGCGATGCTTTGATTTGCCACCCTTCTTTCGTGCCATACACGCGCTGAAATTTCACCGGGTGATTTCGCCGAAATTGCCGATCACGCTCGAACTGATGCATGATCCGTTGATGTCATGTTTATCTTTCAACATCAGCTCTCGCCTGGGGAAGCATGCCAGCGGGCGAATTATCTTTAGAGCAGGCGATGTTTAACCCGTGCGTCGTGATTCCCGTCTTTGACCACGAGGGACCAGTGAGCGCGGCGGTCGGGGCAGTTCTTACCCAAAATCTCCCATGCGTGCTCGTCGATGACGGGAGCTCGAACAAGTGCTCCGGCGCGCTGAATGAGATCGCCCTAACGTCTCCGCATATCACTTTGCTGCGTCATCCGATCAATCGCGGCAAGGGCGGCGCTGTGCTCACCGGACTGCGATATGCGGCTGAGGCGGGTTATACCCACGCGGTGCAAGTCGATGCCGATGGGCAGCACCGGATTGCGGATATTCCACGTTTTCTTGAGCAAGCCTTGGCGCATCCTGACGCGCTGATTGTCGGGTACCCGGAGTACGATAGCACCGTGCCGGTGTTGCGGCTCTATGCTCGTTACTTGACCACCATCTGGGTTTCGATCAATACCTTGTCCCGAGAAATCAAAGATTCGATGTGCGGCTTCCGCGTCTATCCTCTCGGTCCGGTGATCGCGCTCGATCAACGGATCAGGTTGGGCACACGGATGGACTTCGATACCGAAGTGCTGGTCAGGCTATATTGGGATGGGCTGCAGATTCTCAATGTCTCCACCCCGGTCATTTATCCGGCGGATGGAATCTCGCATTTCCGCGGCTTCATGGATAATGCGCTGCTCTCGCGTATGCACGCAACGTTGTTTTTTGGAATGTTGCTGCGTCTGCCCATATTGATTGCCCGCAAGTGGAGCGGACGATGAGCCAAATCATTGCCGGTCGCCGTATACGGCACTGGGCTCAGATCAATGAGTGCAGCTTCGTCGCCGGGATTTACCTGTTGTTTTGGATTATTCGCGTTTTCGGACGATGGCCGTTGCGGGCTGCGCTTTATCCGGTGGTGCTGTGGTACATGATGACCCGACCTGCAGCCAGGGCTGCATCCACAGACTACTTGAGGCGATTGGCGCAGTCCGGAGGGGAAGTAATTCTTAAACCGGGTGTCTTCAGCGTCTTCCGCCACTTTGCCTGCTTTGCCGAAAGCATTCTCGAAAAGATGCTCCTGTGGAGCGGCTTGTATGAAACTGATCAGGTGAAATTCGTCGGTAAGGAGTTGATCATGGCGCAAACCGCCGCGCAAAGCGGTGGTTTGCTGATTTGTTGTCACCTGGGAAATTTGGAATTAAGCCGTTTCCTTTCCAAACAGCTACCCGGTCTCAAATTGACAGTGCTGATCCATACCAAACACGCGCAGCGATTCAATCGGCTGCTGGCGCATCTTAATCCCGAGAGTCAGGTGGATCTCATGCAGGTCACGGAACTTTCGCCGGCCACGGCAATTGTTCTCGCAAGGAAAGTGGCCCAGGGAGAATTTGTCGCTATAGCCGGCGACCGCATTCCGGTATCACCCCATCCGCGTGTCGCCCTGGCCGAGTTTCTCGGAACGGTGGCGCCGTTTCCGATCGGACCGTACGTTCTTGCAAACTTGTTCCAATGCCCGGTGTATTTGATGTTTTCCATGAGTCACGGAGTCACGGCGGAAATTCACTTCGAACTATTTCATCAGGCCATCCGTTTGCCGCGCAAAGGTCGTGATCAGGCGCTTGCTCAGGTGGCGACAGAGTATGCCCGGCGACTTGAACATTTCTGTCGGCGCGCGCCGCTACAATGGTTTAACTTTTACGATTTCTGGAGCCTGGCCACCGTGGACAATTGAATGGAGAGTATCGGCGTCAAGAAAACGATCCGCACTATCCGATTCAACATGGATTGGGTGAAGATCGAAGACATCGTTGATGTTGCCAACGGATCAGCCCGGCCCATATTGTCTCAAGCGCCGGAGTTCCGCTCGGCTATTGCCCGGGGCGCGGAATTTGTCGACCGGCTCCTACTTGAAGACGGCAGGATCTACGGCGTGACAACGGGTTTTGGCGATTCATGCATGGTGACGGTCGGGAGTGAATTAGCGGACGAGTTACCGCGCCACCTTTATACTTATCACGGTTGCGGCCTCGGGGAGTATCTCACAGGTGCGCAAACCCGCGCAGTGATTGCGACCCGTTTGACGTCTTTGTGTAAAGGGTTTTCCGGTGTTGGTGTCGAATTGTTGGAGCAAATGGTGCGCTTGCTGCACGCCGATCTGTTACCGAGAATTCCATCCGAAGGGTCAGTCGGCGCCAGCGGTGATCTGACGCCGCTCTCTTATCTAGCTGCCGTACTCTGTGGTGAGGGGGAAGTGTGGCGGGAAGGTGCTGCGGCATCCGCGGCCGTGGCTTTGGCTGAGGCCGGAATCGCGCCGTTAAGGCTGCGGCCGAAGGAAGCTCTCGCGATCATGAATGGCACCGCGGTGATGACGGCTTTAGCGTGTCTCGCTTACTCCCGCGCCGAGTATCTAGGCCGGTTGGTGACTCGGGTTACCGCGCTTGCCCTGTTCGCTCTAGACGGCAATGCCTATCATTTTGACGAAACACTATTCTCCGTCAAACCTCATCGGGGGCAGCAGCGGGTAGCCGCTTGGCTGCGCGCGGATTTATTATGCGACGAACCACCGCGCAACGGCAGGCGCCTTCAGGACCGCTATTCGATTCGCTGTGCGCCCCACGTCATCGGCGTGCTGGCCGATGCCTTACCGTGGCTGCGCGAGTCGATCGAGAACGAACTGAACAGCGCCAATGACAATCCGATCATAGATGCGGCCGGTGAACGGGTTCTGTACGGTGGTCACTTCTATGGCGGTCACATTGCGTTCGCAATGGACAGCATGAAAAACGCCGTCGCTAATTTGGCCGATCTTCTCGACCGGCAAATGGCGCTCCTGGTGGACAGTCGTTTCAACAATGGCTTGCCCGCCAATCTGTCCGGCATTGAGGGGCCGCGTCTAGCGATTAATCATGGGCTCAAGGCGCTGCAGATCAGCGCTTCGGCATGGACGGCGGAAGCGTTAAAGCTGACCATGCCGGCTTCGGTCTTTTCGCGTTCCACCGAGTGCCACAATCAAGACAAGGTCAGCATGGGGACGATCGCAGCACGCGATTGCCTGCGCGTCTTGGAATTGACCGAGCAAGTTGTCGCGGCGCTGCTGATCACAGTCCGGCAGGGTGTCTGGCTTCGCCGCAGATTGAATCCCTCTGCGAAACTGCAACCGGCGCTACAGAGAATGCTGCACGATCTGGAGAACGACATTACCGCTATCGAGGAAGACCGACGGCTCGAGCCGGACTTGCGATTGCTTTTGGAACGCATCCACAGTCGAGCATGGAACCTATATGAATAAGGCGTCGAGCCGCTGGATTGCCGAGACCGAGACACACATAGAGTTCTTCGATCTCGATCCCATGGAAATCGTTTGGCATGGTCGTTACGTCAAGTACCTGGAGATGGTTCGCGGCGTCTTGCTCGATACCATTGATTACAACTACCGGCAGATGAAGGCATCGGGTTACGTCTGGCCGGTGATCGATATGCACCTGCGTTACATCGCTCCGGCGATCTTCGGTCAGCGAATTAAGCTCCGGGCGGAAATCCTCGAGTGGGAAAATCGGCTTAAGATCGGCTACCTCATCACCGATGCGCAGAGCGGCCGTCGTCTCACCCGCGCCAGCACCACACAAGTCGCGGTCGACATCGCCACCCGCGAGATGTGCTTCGTATCGCCGCGGGTGCTTCTTGACCGAATGGGAATTGCGGCTTGTTGAGCAGGAATCTCATCGGGTTTTGTCTTGTGGTGTGCTCGCTGCCGCTCCTCGGCGCTGCGCCCTTGGCGACCGTCGAGTCCATGCTTCTCAAAGCGGCGGTCCTGTGCGGCCGCTTTGAGCAAAAAAAGCAGCTAGTCGGTTTGAAAAATCCGGTGAACTCTAGCGGCCGCTTCTGTGTGGTTGCCGATAAGGGTGTATTGTGGCGCACGCTACAGCCGTTTCCTAGCACCTTGCGGCTGACCCATGATGAGATCGTCCAAATGCGCGGAGATCAGGTGGCGCTGCGTCTTGAAGCCAAGAAAGAGCCTAGCGTGCGGCTGATCAATACGGTTTTGTTTGCCTTGCTCGCGGGCGATATCGGGCAGATTGAAAAGCTCTTCGAAATCCACGGCTCAGTTCAAAACAAGGCGTGGAGCATAACGCTCAAAGCGCTTGAACCGGGTTTGGCCAAGGCCATTGGCAGCATCGCGCTCAAAGGCGGCATCCATGTCAGAGGCATTACAATCGATGAAGCTAATGGCGATCGCACGAGCATCGACTTGATGGCAATCGAGACCGGCGACAGCGCCATGGATGTTGATGAGGCCAAGCTATTTTGACTCAGCTAAAGCTGCTGGCATGGCTGTGGAGTCTGGTGGTCTGCTTGCTCGTGGCTCATACCTCGTATCTTTGGCTGAACCAGCGGATCGCTCCGGAGACCGATATTTTGGCGCTTCTGCCGCTTCCACAACGCGATCCCGTATTGCAGCAAGCCTTTACTCAGATGATTGATACGGGACAGCAGCGGCTGATCGTCCTGATTGGCGCGGATGATTGGATGCAAGCGCGAGCTGCGGCTGACGCGTACGTCTCGGAGTTGTCGCCTCATAACGATCTGCTGCAGTTGGAGCAGCGCACAACGGTTGATTCACGCCAAGAGTGGCTTGGATTGTTCCGACAACATCGGCTGGGCTTGCTGACACCCGAGCAAAAATCGACATTACGTCACGAGCCGGCGCAGTTTTGGGTAGACCAGGCATTGAGCAAGCTCTATAGGCCGTTTGGCGGCTCGATCCTAAGTACCTGGCACGATGATCCATTTGATTTGTTTGGCGAATGGGCCCAGGCCCGCGCCCAAGAGACGACGGTGCGGCCACGTGACGGTCGGTTGTCTATCAGCGACGGCCGGCGCGAATATGTCGTTTTGCCGTTCACGTTGCGAGTTGCTGCTTTTTCAACGACCGCCCAGCAGGCGATCGTTCCGCTACTGCAAAAAGCCAAGCACAGCGCGCGCAAAGCCGTCCCGGGCGTTGAAGTTTTGTCATCAGGTGTGATCCTGTATGCCGCCGCTGCGGCCGAGCAGTCAAGGAAAGAAATCGGCACCATCGGCCTTGGCTCGATGCTCGGCATCATTGCGATGACCTGGATCGCATTTCGTTCGTTAAAGCCGATAGCCTGGGTGATGATTTCGGTGGCCATCGGTTGCCTAGGCGCTTTATCGGTCTGCTGGGTGGTTTTCGATCGCGTCCACCTACTGACCCTGGTATTCGGCGCCAGTCTGATCGGTGGCGCCCAGGATTATGGAACCTACTTCCTATGCAACCGATTTGCGGCCGATGCGCGTCAACTTAACTCATGGCAATTACTGCGTCGGCTCACGCCGGCGCTGACTTTGGCCCTGGTAACGACAGTAATTGGCTATCTCGGCCTTGCGCTGACGCCGTTTCCGGGCTTGCGGCAGGTGGCGGTATTTTCCGCCGTCGGGTTGGTTTTCGCATGGCTTACTGTGATCTGTTGGTTCCCGGCTTTGGCGTGGCGCGGCACATTTAAGAGTGGTCGGTTGGCCGAGAAGTACGCTGGTACGATGCAGCACTGGCCGGTGCTGCGTTGCGATCAAGGGACGCTGACGTTTAGTTTATTGGCGATCGCTTTGGCGGCTTTCGGCTTATCAGGGCTCCATACAGACGACGATATCCGGTCGCTGCAGAATCCGCCCAAACATCTGGTCGAGGAGCAGATCAAGCTCAGCCAACTGCTGGACGTCCCCGCGCCGGCTCAATTCTATTTAGTTCGCGGGTCCACGGCCGAGGCGGTGCTTCAGCGCGAGGAAGTGCTAAGAGAACGGCTTGAGCCGATGATTGAAAAGCGCCTGATCAGCGGCTATCAGGCGCTATCGAATTGGGTGCCTTCTTTGCAGGTGCAGGGCGAGCACCGGCGACTTATTCAAAACAAGCTTCTGAATGACGGCGGCGCGCTCAACCTGCTGGCGAAAAAACTCGGGGAAGACGACCAATGGGTGTCCCGCTCCCGTGAAGCTCTGCTTGCATCGGCTTTGCCTCTCTCACCCGAAAATTTTTTTAAATCGTCGATCGCTGAACTCAGCCATCCTATCTGGCTCGGCAATCTGAACGGCATCTACGCCAGCATTGTCGCGGTGCGGGGAGCGAAAAAAGATACCCTAGCAATTCTGCAGCAAGCCGCCGGCGGCCTCGAGGGAGTTCAGTGGGTGGACAAAGTCAGTGAAGTCTCGTCCGTCCTAGCGGCTTACCGCCGATATATGACTTGGCTCGTGGTATTTTCCTATTTTGCCGTTTACGGCTTGCTCTACCCGCGCTATGGCCGCCACACCTGGCGAGTAGTCGCTCCAACAGCAATCGCGAGTCTGACTACGCTTGCGCTGCTGGGCAGCGTCGGCGCAGGTCTGCAGTTGTTCCATGTGCTCGGCCTAATGCTCCTACTGGGCATTGGCATCGATTATGGGATTTTTTTGCAAGAGCATTTCGGCCGGCGCGACGCGATCGCCTGGCTCTCGGTGGCGCTTTCGGCAATTAACACGTTGCTTTCATTCGGCCTGCTCAGTTTAAGCAAGACTCCTGCTTTGCAAGCTTTTGGCCTGACCATGTTGATCGGAACAGTCGCCGTGTGTCTGGTCGTCCCCTGTTTTGCTGTTGCAGCAAGAGCCAATGAGATTCCATCCGAGCGGCTTGGGGTCACCGTATGAGGTTGGCTGGCTTAGGGGAGAAACGTTGAAGAAGGTGGAAGTTGTCATTATCGGCGCCGGTCCGGCCGGATCCGTAGCGGCGGCGTTGCTGCGACAGCAGGGCCGGCATGTTCTGATGCTCGAGCGCGAGCAGTTCCCGCGCTTTAGCATCGGTGAGAGTCTGCTGCCGCAGAGTATGGAGTACCTCGAGCAGGGCGGGATGCTGCGCGCCGTAGTTGCGGCCGGTTTTCAGTTGAAGAATGGCGCCGCTTTCGCTCAAGGCCAGCAATACAGCGACTTCGATTTCAGCGAAAAATATTCACCCGGCTGGAGCACTACCTACCAGGTGCCGCGGGCTCGCTTCGATCATCTGCTGGCGTTAGAGGCAGAGGCTCAGGGGGCCGAAGTAAGCTACCGCCACGAAGTAGTCGCGATCGATGTCGGCGGCAACCGGCCTCGGGTAAAAGTCAAGGATCCACAGGGCGAACATTATCTTGTCGAAGCATGTTTCATTCTGGACGCCAGCGGTTTTGGGCGGATTCTGCCGCGCCTGCTGAAACTAGAGAAGCCGTCAAATTTTCCCGTGCGTAGCGCCATATTCACGCACATCGAAGACCGGATCACACACTCGGAGTTCGACCGCAATAAGATACGAGTGATAGTTCACCCGCAACGTACCGACGTGTGGTTTTGGTTGATCCCGTTTGCCTCCGGCCGCTGTTCTCTGGGGGTTGTGACTGAACCC
Source organism: uncultured delta proteobacterium (assembly GCA_963728565.1). Classification (GTDB taxonomy): domain Bacteria; phylum Desulfobacterota; class Binatia; order UBA9968; family UBA9968; genus WHTF01. Next base: position 61,636 of record CAVSLC010000012.1, on the reverse strand, counting down.
GCTTTACTCGAGCGTTATCAGGGAACGGATACGCAACGTTTGCAGGCCTTGGTAGGCGAAGACCGTACCTTGGCCAATCTGCTTGAAAATGCCTTGTTGGGATACCCCGGCCCGACGCATCGTTGGTTATTCGGCCAACGTCAAATCGTTATCGGGTCCAGGTTATGCCCTGCTTGGTAATGCTGGGGAGTTTCTCGATCCGATTTTTTCGTCCGGGGTTACGATCGCTTTCAAATCGGCGAGCCTTGCCGCCGCAGTCCTGCAGCGTCGCTTCGCCGGTGAAGCGGTTGACTGGTCTAGCCAATACGCTGAGCCGCTCAAAATAGGCGTCGATACCTTCCGGGCCTTTGTCGAATCTTGGTACCGCGGAGGCTTTCAGCGGATCGTCTTCCACCACAATCAACCCGTGGAAATTCGGCGCATGATCTCGGCGATCCTCGCCGGATACGCTTGGGATGTAAGCAATCCTTACGTGCGCGAGCCGAGACGACGATTGGCGGCATTGGAGGAGTTGTGCTCATAGCGATGCCGGCCCGATACGCCATCTTCGCATTTCTGGTTTTGTCGCTCGGTGCGTGTGTCGCGCCAGAGTCAAGACCGGTCGGTGTGGGCCTGAAGTTGAGGCCGGCGGCGCTCGGGGAATCGATCAGCTTGCAGCAGCGTCTGGATGTAGAAGGGCAGGGCCGCAGCGCTCAGCTCGACGTCGCACTCGAAATCGACCCTGCACGCATCGATTTGATTGGCCTCGCGCTCGGTCGGAGAGTGTTGTCGCTTCATTACGATGGCAAGACCCTACAATCATGGCGCCACCCGATGTGGCCAGTCCACCTGCGCGGCGAAGAGGTGCTTGAAAACCTACAACTCACACTTTGGCCGGTTGATGCAATCCGACAAGCCTTACCCGTCGGCTGGAGCATCGAAGAGAACGATCTGCGCCGCACCATCCGACAAGATGGTTTAGCCATCATGATAATTGATTACAGTGCCTTGCCGCTTTGGAGCGGCAAAGTCGAAGTAACCAACCTGCAGCTTGATTACCGCATAACCATCCAATCCGTTCCCAATGAGCCTTAGATGATTTACCTCAATCAACTTGGAATCGTCTGCCCATTAGGAAATTCCGGTGAGCAGGTGAAACAACGGCTGCTGAATACAGGGCAAAGCGGCGTTTCGTTGTCTGAAGAGTATTCGCCTGGACGACTGCTGCCCCTGGGCCGCATCGATGCCGAGCTGCCGCTGCCGGCAGTCAGCCATTTGGACGTCATCGCAAGGAGCCGTAACAACCGAGTGGCATTGGCTGCATTGGCGCAGATCCGAACTGCGGTCGATGACGCGATTGAGCACTATGGCAAGGGGCGTCTCGGGATCGTGATCGGCACGAGTACTTCCGGAATCGCCGAGAGCGAAGCCGCGTTTCGTCACTTCACCAGGATTGGAAGCCTGCCGGACCAGTTCCACTATGGGCAGCAGGAATTGAGCTCGCTGGCTACTCTGCTCGCAGACGAGCTTGGCGTTTGGGGGCCGGCATACGTCCATTCAAGTGCCTGCGCCTCAAGCGCCAAGGCCCTCGCCAGCGCCGCTCGTTTGCTGTGCGCGGGCGCTTGCGATGCGGTTTTAACCGGCGGTGTGGATACTTTATGCGGGTTTACGGTTGCCGGTTTTGCCGCCCTCGAATCCGTTAGTGCGAGACGATGCAATCCGCTCAGCCGTAATCGCGATGGCATCAATATCGGCGAAGGCGGCGCGCTATTCTTGATGAGCCGTGAGCCCGGACCTGTCGCGCTGCGCGGCTGGGGCGAATCGTCTGACGGCTATCATATGTCAGCTCCGGACCCCAGCGGCGCGGGGGCGCGTCTGGCCGTCGAACGGGCTCTTTCTCGAGCTGGAATTTCTGCTGAAACGATCGACTACGTAAACCTCCATGGTACTGGAACTGTGCAGAACGACGCCATGGAAGCTCGCCTCATCGACGCGCTCTTTGGTGATGCGGTTGCGGTGAGCTCGACTAAACCATTGACCGGGCATGCGCTGGGGGCGGCCGGGGCCATCGAGGCTGGATTGTGTTGGTTGGCGATGCAGGATGATAATCCTGCCGGCAGATTCCCGCCGCACCTCTGGGATGGCATACCCGATCCGACGCTGCCGGCGCTGAATGTGGCGCAACCAGGCAGCCATCTTGGCCGGCCGTTGGATTGGATATTGAGCAATTCGTTCGCTTTCGGCGGCGCCAATGCAGCCCTCGTTTTTGGCCGGGGATGAGATGACCTCGCCTGATCAGATTCTTAATCTTGACGAGACCCCTATGTGGTTTCCATTCATAGCAGTGACATGTCTTAGCAGAGCAATGCGATAGTTCGGATCTCTTGATTTCGAAGGATGAGATGGGTTGGCCGGATATTAGGTCTTTGATTCCACACAGTGGCGCAATGGTGCTACTCGATCGGGTAATCGCGGCAGATGAAGAGAGCCTGTGCGCGGAGGTGCGTATCCGCCTTGATAGCTTGTTCTGCGCGGCGGACGGCGTCGGCGCCTGGGTGGGTCTCGAATATATGGCCCAAACCATAGCTGCTTTCGCAGGATATACCGCTTACGCGCGCGGCGAAGCCGTCAAGCCCGGGTTTTTACTCGGAGCAAGACGCTATGAGTGTACCCTGCCGATGTTCAGTCCGGGCAGCTTGCTCAGAGTCCATGTCCGGCGCGTCCTGCAGAGCGACAATGGTTTAGGCTCGTTTCAGTGCCGTATCGAGCATGAGGAACAAGAAGTCGCCACAGCCACGCTCACGGTATTTCAACCGGCCGATGCCGTTGATTTCATCAAAGGGAGCTCGAATGAATAAAACCGTCCTGGTAACCGGCTCCAGCCGCGGCATCGGAAAAGCCATCGCTTACCGGCTCGCGCGGGATGGTTACGACATCGTGGCCCATTGCCGAGCGCGCCGCGAAGAGGCCGATGAATTAGGCCGATCCATTATCGCACTCGGCCGCCAAGCTCGCGTCTTGCAATTCGATATTGGCGATCGCGCCACCGCCGCAGCAACACTGGAAGAGGACGTTGAGCGGCATGGCTGTTACTACGGTGTCGTATGTAACGCCGGCGTTGCTCGCGACAGTGTTTTTCCCGCCATGTCAGGAGACGATTGGGACGTTGTTCTCAGAACAAATCTCGACGGGTTTTATAATGTGCTCAATCCCTTGATTATGCCGTTGGTGCGGCGACGAGCGCCGGGGCGGATTGTCACCTTGGCGTCGGCGTCCGGGTTGATGGGCAATCGCGGTCAAGTGAATTACAGCGCAGCGAAGGCCGGCATCATTGGTGCGACTAAAGCGTTGGCGCTGGAGCTGGCAAAACGCGAGATTACCGTAAACTGTGTCGCTCCGGGACTGATTGAGACGGAAATGATCGATCATGCGCCTGTGGATGAAATACTCAAACTGATTCCCGCAGGTCGAACCGGCACTCCCGACGAGGTCGCGGCGGCAGTGAGTTTCCTGCTTACGGATGGGGCGGCGTACATCACTCGCCAAGTCATCTCGGTCGATGGCGGGCTCGTATGAGGCGACGGGTCGCGGTCACCGGCATGGCTGGCATCAGTCCCATCGGCAACCACTGGGCCAGCATTCGTACGCGCTTGGGAAGCTATCGCAATGCCGTCATGCGCATGCCCGAGTGGTCCGACTACGATGGTCTGAATACGTTGCTGGGCGCGCCGGCGGCGCCGTTTGAGCTGTCGGAACGCTACACTAACAAGGCAACCCGCAGCATGGGGAGAGTAGCTTTGATGGCAACCCGCGCCAGCGAACTAGCTTTACGGGATGCCGGGCTGATCGATGACCCGCTGTTAAAAAGCGGTCAGTTGGGCATCGCCTATGGCTCCTCGGCCGGCACCCCCAAAGCTATTTGCGATTTCGGCAAGATGATCGATGAAAAAAGTACCAAGGGCATCAATGCGACGACTTACATAAAAATGATGGGACATACCGCGCCGGTAAATCTCGGGGTTTTTTTGGGCATTACGGGCCGGATCGTCACAACCTCCAGCGCTTGTACCTCGGGTAGTCAAGGAATCGGGTACGCATATGAAACCATTCGCAGCGGGCGTCAGCTAGCGATGATTGCCGGCGGTGCCGAAGAACTGTGCGTCACCGAGGTAGCCGTTTTTGATACTCTATTTGCCACCAGCGCGCGCAACGAAGCCGCCGACTCGACACCGCGCCCTTTCGATGCGGAGCGCGATGGCCTTGTCCTTGGCGAGGGCGCTGGCAGCTTGGTTTTGGAAAATCTCGAACATGCCCGCGCCCGCGGCGCTAAGATCTTTGCCGAAGTGGTCGGCTTCGGCACCAACAGCGATGGCAGTCACATCACCCAGCCAAATGCGCGCACTATGCAAATTGCGATGGAGTTGGCGCTGGCTGACGCCGGTATCCCGCCATCGTCTATCGGTTACGTCAACGCTCACGGGACTGCGACCGAACACGGCGATATCGCGGAATCGCAAGCTACGCGGCAAGTTTTCGGCGGCCAGGTGCCGATCAGTTCTCTTAAAAGCTACATGGGACACACGCTCGGAGCTTGCGGCGCTTTGGAATCATGGATCAGCATCGAGATGATGCGCGCAGCGTGGTTTGCGCCGACGATCAATCTTTCCCGGATCGATCCGCACTGTGCCGATCTCGACTATATTGTCGGCGCCGGCCGGCATCTCGAATGCGAATATGTCATGTCCAACAATTTCGCCTTCGGCGGTATTAATACTTCGTTGATCTTCAAGAGGTATGATTGAGGCGAACGTGGCCGTGCGACGAAAGTCGAAGGAGAAGCAAATGAGAAATGTGATATCGGTGGCAGTTTTGATTCTGTGTCTGGCAATCGGTTTACCCGCGCATGGGCGCGACACGAGACATCTCCTGCCGATTGCGATTGCGATGGAGGTTAAAGACGCGCAGGACAAGCTTGATGGTTCAGTGAAGTTCTACTTCGGTGATCAATTGCCGCCGCAGGTTTTAACCAATTTAGGCAGCGATGTATCCAATCGCAAGACCAATGCGTTTGGCAAATCCGATGAGAAAGCCTGCAATTGGGCCTTCCTTTCAGCTATGGTGGCGCTCCAAACACGCGCGCAGCAACTGGGCGCAAACGCGGTCATCAACATCGTTAGCTATTACAACAAAAAAGTAATGTCGAGCGCGACCGAGTTCGAATGCCATGCGGGGGCAATCATTGCTGGCGTGGCGTTGAAAGGCGATTTCGTAAAACTTGCCGATGGATGAGCGAAACAGCCGCTGCGCAACCGTCTGGTTGCTCGACATTCGACGGGTAACTGAGTTTGCTGTCGCTGGTTTCGAGCAGCGACTCGCCGCGTCCGAGGCCCACCGATACGCCACATTTGCGCGGAAACAGCGTAAGCGGCAGTTCCTGGTTGGGCGAATGCTCCTTCGATTAGCGGTTTCCAAAATGATGAATGTGCCGGTCCATGACATCACAGTCATAGACCGGGTGGGATCCGCTCCAAAGCTTTTCTTTGCCGATGGACAATCCTTACCGCCGAATTTCAGCATCTCTCACAGTGGGGATTGGGTTGGCTGCGCGCTCAGCACCGACGTGATGTTGGGCTTCGATCTAGAAGTCACCCATCCCGATCGTGATATTGTCGCTCTTAGCCAAGCGTCATTTGAACCTAACGAGCAGCTTTGGCTGATGCAGCAACCAGATGATGATCGGATTGCGGCATTCTATCGCTTATGGAGCAGCCGTGAAGCTTTGTACAAGCTCATGTCTAGCCTGGGACGGGAGATGCCGTCCTCATCCTTAAAGCGCGCGCTGGATCACGATGATTCACAAGGTTGGCACCACCGCGCAGTGGTGCATGAGCGGCTCGCTGGGGTAGTTTGCAGCGATAAATCGATATCCAGGCTGCTGAAGGTTGTGCTTGCCGAACTCACTTCGGCAGAGTTGCTGGCTTCCCGCCTAAGCGTCCGTTGCGAATCGCGGAAGTTAGTTGTCACGGACATTCCACAGAAAAATCGTGTGGTAGTGAACGTATCCGCCGGCTTTCTTCTCCGGTTCAGCTAACTTTTCCGTCTTATCGGGTGTCCAACCTTCGATGCCGAAGTCGTGAGCGACAATGCGGGATCCCGGTTTAAGGTAATTTCTGAAATTGGGCTTCATAGCTTCATTGAACCACGGAAGCATGTAAAGCGTTACCACGGTTGCCGGTGAAAGATCGGTCTTCAAAGCATCTTCTGCGCGAAATTCGACTAAGTGACTGACGCCTTCCGCCTCGGCGGATTTGCGCGCTTTATCCAGGAGCGTCTGGTCCATCTCGATGCCGACGCCGCGCGCGCCGTACTTCTTGGCGGCGCGAATCACGATTCGACCGTCGCCGCTGCCGAGGTCATACACCACATCATTTTTCTGGACCTGAGCCATTTCGAGCATTTTGTCGATGACTTCGATGGGCGTCGGGACAAAAGGGATTTCCTCCGGAAAGTCTGCAGTTGCCTCAACAACGCCGCAAGCGAGTAGCCAAACGAAGATAACCAGCGAGGATAATTTTTCTTTCATCCCGGATTCCGCAGTTGAAAACTGAGCGAGCGGCAGGCCTGGAGAAGCGAAGAAGCCGGAGTGCTCAGTTTCAAAGTCTTTTTTGATGCTTGGCTCGCCGCCTCTATTTGCGTGACGGCGTTACGCACGGCACCGACAGTTCTCGCCTCTCAGAGGTAGAAACGCATTGTCTGCGCTGCGGAGGTTTGCTCCTCGCTCATGACTCCTCCTTCAACTGCGGAATCCGGGTTCATCGCGACCTATAATCCTAAATGATATCGAAGCCTTGTCTCAGCATGGCGATTAGGTTCTGGGTAGCGGCTGTCGTATAGTTACAAAGTGTTTGCCCGGATGCTTCGGGGTCAACCCGGGCAGCGACCGACCGGGTTTGTGAAGTAAGCCCAAACTGGTTTATATAAAATGATGCAGAACAACAAGATAGGTACCGCAGCGCGCCCGCCGTTATCCTTGCCATTCTATTATGGTTGGTTCGTTTTATCGATTGTCTTTCTGACAACATTGACCAGTGCCGGGGTTCGTTCCTCGCCGTCGGTGCTGATTCACCCCTTAGAAGCTGAATTTGGCTGGAGCCGCGCCCTGATCGCCTCGGCCGTCAGCATGAATCTATTGCTGTTTGGCGTTGCCGCGCCGATCAGCGGCTGGCTGATCGACAAATATGGTCCGCGCAAAGTCATGATCGGCAGCCTGGCTCTATTGATTTTCGGCGTAAGCGGCACGATGGCGATGGATCAGTTCTGGCAATTTTTTCTGGTCTGGGGAGTGGTCGTCGGACTCGGGGCAGGCGGGGTGGGCTCGGTTCTAACGGCCACCGTGGGAAACCGCTGGTTCGTCGCCAGACGCGGCCTGGCACTGGGGATTCTTGGCAGCGCCAGCTCCACCGGGCAGATAATCTTTCTGCCTTTGTTCATGGCCGCAATCACTTATGCCGGCTGGCGCATGGGATCGATGGCGTTGATCATTGTTGCGATTATCTTGGTGCCGCTGATTTACTTTTTCATGCGCGATGATCCGTCTGAGGTCGGACTGGAACCTTATGGAGCGGGAGATCCGGCGGGTGCAAGTTCAGGCGGCGTGGCTTCGCTGCGGGGCATGCGATCCGGCAATGCAACCATCACAGCGCGCGAAGTGATTTCCCATCCAACCTTCTGGCTATTGGCGGCTAGCTTCTTTGTTTGCGGCGGAACCGCCAACGGTCTGATCGGTACCCATTTGATTCCCCACGAAATCGACCGAGGTATTCCACAGATCACTGCGGCGTCTTTACTCGGGGTGATGGGCGCGCTCAATATGGTCGGCACCATTTTTTCAGGTTGGATGATTGACCGTGTCCAGCCGCAACGATGGCTGGCGTTGGTGTACGCGCTCCGCGGGCTTTCGCTGCTCATGCTGCCGTTTGTTCATAGTATTTCAGGATTCTTTCTTTTCGCAGTGATTTACGGATTGGATTGGTTCGCCACAGTGCCGCCGTCGATGGCGATCACTGCGGATACGTTCGGCAAGCAAAACGTAGGTAAGGTTTATGGCTGGATTTTTATGTCGCATCAGATCGGCGCGGCGATTATGGCTTCAAGCGCGGGCGCGCTTCGCACCTGGTTGGGCGACTATCATTCTGCCTTTTTTTCCGGCGGGGTGATTGCGCTGGTCGCCGCGGGACTGGCATTGCAGATTAAAACCAAGCCTAAGGCAGTTCCGCCGGTGACGGCGCACGCGCAGCCGGCAGGAGCCTGACCGACATAAACGCAGGCTGAAAGCGCAGGCTGCTGTCAGTCAGATTCGGTAAAGTTCGACACGCGCCAGTGATCTCCGTCTCTGCGCGCGGCTATCAACCACTTGCGGGTAAAAGAGGTGCCATCGTCGGATTGTATCGTCCCTTCGTAAAGAAAAGAGGCTCGCCGTTCTCCCTCCTTTTTCTCTAGTAGCCGGTAGTTGACTCGAGGCTTCTGAGTCGAGGCATCGATTGTCTGGCCCGTGGTTAGCCTGATCTCGTCATTAACCTTGTCCAAAGCGATACTGACTGTGTAATCTTTGGCCTTTTGCAAGTCGAAACTCACATAATGGTGATCGACGAAGGCTTCGGTTACGCCTTGCGCAGTACTGAGATCGCGACCGCAGCCAATGGCCAATAAAGCGATAAGAGCAATAAGCACGTAGGGAGATGTGCGAATGAATTTCATTGGGCGCGACGACCAACGTGTGCCGTGAGCCAATCGACGGCTTCGGTAAGAGCTTGCTGCATCATCAGCGGATTGGACAGGCGATGGTCGGTTCCTTTCAATATCAACAATTTTTTTTTACCCGAGATGCATGCGTTCAGTTCATGCGCTTCTTCGACCGGCACGACCTCGTCGCTTTCGCCATGAATGATCAGTACCGGACAAGCGATTTTGCGCGCCGATTCGATGACATTGAGGGATTCTAAGTCCTCAAGCAACGCCAGATTAAGCCGCTGCCGGTTGTAGAAGGTAAAGCCGCGGTCCCGCCATTTTTGCAATGCGTCCGGGCTGAGAATCCGGCGCGGGAAATCTTCAGGGTGGACCGGCGCGGCGATCGTGACCAGAGCAGCAATGCCTGGATCTTCGGCGGCAAACAGCAAAGCCACAGTGCCGCCCATGCTGGAGCCGAGAATTCCGATGTCGCCGGAATAACGATCGCGGATAAAAGAACATGCGCCGCGCAGGTCCTCGATCTCGCCGCTGTAGGTGATGTCTTCAAACCTCTCGCTGGATTCGCCGACGTATGCAAAATCAAATCTGAGCGTGAGAAACCCGCTTGCAGCTAAACCGCGACTGAGAGAAATCAATTTTTCGCTGTCCTTGTTGGAGTCCATGCCGTGGCACAGGATAATCGCACCGCGGGGCAAATCGCCGGCCGGATGATGCAGTATGCCAACGATATTCTTAGCGCCGCTACTACCGAAAGATATTCTTTCTTCCAACATTTGGCTCGCGCGAGTTAGCAGGACTCTAGCTTAGATTTATTTAACTTTGAAGTCAGCTGTCGAGATCGGTGGACAGCAGAAACATTGAACTTGCTGATTTCGTTTGATGAGGCGGCATGTTATCCTTGAAGGATCTGGCCATGCAGCACAAGTGAACGAGCTAATTAAGATATTTATCGATCATCTCCGCGATCAGCGCAACCTCTCGTCGCACACACTTAGAAATTACCTAAGCGATCTCAATCAGTTCCAACAGTTTCTTCGCGATAGCGATTTTTGTCTGGACGAAAACGGGAACATAGACGAGCAAAAACTGGACATTCATATCGTGCGCGCTTACCTGGCTTCAATAAACAAGCATCGTAAAAAGAGTTCTGTGGCGCGCAAGCTGGCGGCGCTGAAAGGATTCTTTAAATATTTGGCGGCCACCGGGCAGATCGCAACAAACCCTATATTGCTGATTCAGACGCCCAAGCAGGACAAGCCGCTGCCCTCTTTTCTCTCGGTCGACGATGTGTTCCAGCTCCTGGGCGGTATCACGATCAAAGGATCGTTAGATGTGCGCGATCGCGCCATGCTCGAGGTGTTTTATTCGACGGGAATACGGGCGAGTGAATTGGTGGGGCTTAACTGGAGTGATATCGATTTTCAGCTGGGCATCATCCGAGTCGTCGGAAAAGGATCCAAAGAGCGCGTCGTGCCGATTGGCACGATAGCAATGCAAGCGCTACAAGATTATAGTTTAGAACATAAAAAGAATTGGAATCTGCCCTGCAAAGGCGAAAATGCGGTATTTCTTAACCGCCGTGGTAAAAGGATGACGACCCGAAGCGTAGGGCGCAGCGTTGAAAAGCATTTGAAAGCTTGCGGGATCCCGGTCGCATATCGGCCCGCACGGTTTGCGGCACACGTTTGCTACTCACCTTTTAAATAGTGGCGCCGATCTTCGAGTGATACAGGAAATGCTTGGCCATGCGAGTCTTTCCACAACTCAACACTATACGCACCTAAACCTGGATCAGCTAACGGCGGTGTACGATAAAGCTCATCCACGCGCCTGAAGCAGGGCTTAAGCGATACGCGCGGGTTAACGCGAGATTATCTTCGAATCGTGGATCATTGAAATTGAATGATGAATGGTGAGTTGAGCGATGTTTGAAGGAACGACCATACTGGCGATTCGACACCGAGGAAAAGTGGTGGTCGTCGGCGACGGACAGGTGAGTCTCGGTCAAACGGTGATGAAGCACAGCGCCCGGAAGGTGCGCAAGCTTCATCACGACAAAGTCATCGCAGGTTTTGCCGGCGCCACTGCCGACGCATTCACTTTGTTCGAGAAGTTTGAGGCCAAGCTGGAACAGTTCAACGGCAATCTCAAGCGCGCCGCAGTGGAGCTCGCGAAGGACTGGCGCACAGATCGAATTTTGCGACGACTGGAAGCGCTACTAATCATCGCCGACATCGATGACCTGTTGGTGATTTCCGGAGCCGGCGATGTGATAGAACCCGACGATGGCATCATTGCTATCGGTTCGGGAGGAAATTTCGCATTGGCAGCAGCTCGGGTACTTGTGAAGCACAGTCAGCTTGACGCGCGCGGGATTGCTGAAGAATCGATGCGCGTGGCCGCCAGTATCTGCGTCTATACAAACGAGCAGCTTACGTTTGAAGAGCTGGCGTAAACGTGAGCCGCTTCGATAGACGCGGGAAGCCGTAGGTTTCCGCGCTACAAGAGTATTTGCTTTTGTCTTTGAAGTTGCTAGGAGTTACGTATTCTAATGAAGCATGAACCGATCATAGCCTTGCCGGATTCATCGGATTTTTCCCCGGCGCCGGTGATGACGCCACGGGAAATCGTTTCTGAGCTCGATCGTTACATTGTCGGCCAAAGAGACGCGAAACGCGCGGTGGCTATCGCGTTGCGCAACCGCTGGCGACGTCAGCAGGTTTCAGAAGATCTGCGCGAAGAGATCGTACCTAAGAATATCATCATGATTGGACCTACCGGGGTCGGCAAAACCGAAATCTCGCGCCGGCTTGCCAAGCTCGCACAGGCGCCGTTCATCAAGGTCGAAGCTTCCAAATTCACTGAAGTCGGCTACGTCGGCCGCGACGTCGAGTCGATCATCCGCGATCTCACTGATCTTGCCGTTAACATGGTGAAAGAAGAAGAGAAGCAGAAGGTTGAAATCAAAGCCCATGAGGTTGCCGAAGAGCGCGTTTTGGATTTGCTATTGCCCGGTGGAGCGGGTGCGGGCATGGATAGCGAGGCAATCGATAGCGCCCGAGTGCAGAGCACACGCGAGAAGCTGAAGAAAATGCTTCGCGAAGGTAAGATGGACGAGCGCTTCGTAGACATTGAGGTCACCCAGTCAGCGATGCCGATGATCGAAGTGCTGACGCCTCAAGGCATGGAAGGCATGGAATTCAACTTGAAAGAAATGTTTTCCAACCTGATGCCGAAGAAAACCAAAAAGAAAACGGTCAAGATTCCCGAAGCCCTAGAAATCCTTACTCAGGAAGAAGCGGGAAAATTGGTCGATATGGACAAGGTGACAAGCGAAGCGGTGCGCCGGGTGGAGCAGTCTGGAATTGTCTTCCTCGACGAAATCGACAAAATTGCCGGCCGCGAAGCCAGCCAAGGTCCGGACGTTTCCCGCCAAGGCGTGCAACGTGATTTGCTGCCAATCGTTGAAGGTTCGACAGTCAATACCAAATACGGCATGGTCAAGACCGATCACATCTTGTTTGTCGCTTCAGGAGCGTTTCATACCGCAAAGCCTTCTGATTTGATTCCCGAATTCCAGGGCCGATTTCCGATTCGTGTAGAGCTTAGTTCTTTGGGTAAGGAAGATTTCATTCGGATCTTAACCGAACCCAAGAACGCGCTGATCAAACAATACGAAGCCCTGCTCGAAACAGAGGGAGTTCACTTGAAGTTCGGCGCCGGAGCGATCGAAGAAATTGCCAAGATCGCTTCCGATGTCAACGATCGGATGGAAAACATCGGTGCCCGCCGGCTCCACACAATTCTCGAACGCTTGCTCGATGATGTCTCTTTCGCCGCCCCCGAAATGCACGGCAAAGAAGTCGCCATCGACGCTGAATATGTGCGCGAACGGCTCACGCCAATCTTGAAGAACGAAGATCTCTCGCGCTACATCCTCTGATTTAAAACGGCGCATGGACGATTTTATCGGCAAGGCAGAGGTGTTAATGGAAGCGCTGCCGTATATTCAGCGCTTCTACGGCAAGACTTTCGTGATCAAGTACGGCGGCCATGCGATGGAAAACGAGGAGCTGAAACAGAGCTTCGCGCAGGACATCGTGCTGCTGAAGTACGTTGGCATCAATCCCGTCGTGGTGCACGGCGGCGGCCCGCAAATCGATTCGGTGCTCGAGAAAATGGGGATCACCAGCCGTTACGTGCGCGGCATGCGTGTCACCGATCAGGCAACTTTGGACATTGTCGAAATGGTTCTGGTTGGCAAGGTGAACAAAGAAATCGTCAACCTTATCAATCGGCATGGAGGCCTGGCCGTCGGCTTGAGCGGCAAAGATGGGGGGTTGATTCTGGCGCGCAAAATGAGTGTTACCGTTTCTTCGCCGAACGGCGCGCCGCCGGAAATCATCGATATCGGCATGGTCGGCGATATCATCGGTATCAACCCGCTGGTGATCGAGTCGCTGGACCAGAACAAATTTATTCCGGTTATCGCTCCTGTCGGCGTGGGGCAGGAGGGCGAAACCTACAATATCAATGCCGACCTGGTGGCCGGCGAAGTCGCCGAAGCTCTTCACGCCGAAAAGCTGATCATGATGACCGACGTGGAGGGCGTTAAAGACAAGCGGGGCGCCTTACTGAGCACGCTGAAGGAAAATCAAGCGCGCAAGATGATCCAGGATGGGGTGGTCGGCTCTGGAATGATCCCCAAGGTTGAATGCTGTGTCAATGCATTGAAAGGCGGAGTCGGGAAAACCCACATCGTGGACGGTCGGGTAAAACACGCCGTACTCCTCGAAATCTTCACAAAAGAGGGGATTGGGACCGAGGTGGTGCGCAAGTAAATGAACAACTTGGAAATCGCCGCGCTGACTGACAAATATGTTGCTCGAACCTACGCCCGCATCCCAATCGCATTAGTCAGGGGAAGAGGCACCAAGGTCTGGGATGCCGAGGGCAAGGAGTACCTCGACTTCCTGGCCGGAATCGCGGTCAACAGTTTGGGTCACTGTCACCCGGCTATCGTCCGGGCGATTCGGGAGCAGTCGAAAAAGCTGCTGCACGTCTCCAACCTCTACCACATCCTGCCGCAATCAGAGTTGGCGCGCGAGTTGTGCGACCATTCGTTTGCCGAGCGGGTTTTCTTTTGCAATAGCGGCGCCGAAGCAAACGAGGCGGCGATCAAGCTGGTTCGACGCTACGGTCTAGAGAGACTCGGAGGTAAGTACGAGATACTTTCCACCCACAACTCCTTTCACGGCCGCACACTCGCGACCCTGACCGCTACCGGGCAGGAGAAGATCCGCGCGGGTTACGATCCTTTGCCCACTGGGTTTCGCCAGGTGCCCTATAATAATCTCGCTGCCATCGAAGAAGCCATCGACGAGAAGAAAACCGCCGCCATATTAGTCGAGCCGATTCAGGCTGAGGGCGGCGTCAACGTCCCGGACGAGGCCTACATGCGAGGCTTGCGTGAGCTCTGCGACCAGCGCGGTATCTTGCTCATCTTCGATGAAGTTCAAACCGGAATGGGGCGCACCGGCACGCTGTTCGGCTACGAGCATTTTGCTATCAAACCGGACATCATGACCTTGGCCAAGGCTCTCGGGGGAGGCCTGCCTCTGGGCGCGATGTTGGCGCGCGAAGAGATTGCCACAAGCTTCGGGCCTGGTAGTCATGCATCGACCTTCGGTGGTAATCCGGTGGCATGCAGCGCCGGGTTGGTGGTGATGCAAACCCTGTTAGGCGGCGCCCTGAAGAACTGCCGGCAGATGGGGCAGTATTTCGTCAAAGGCCTCGAAGCTTTGCAAAAGCGCTTTTCGTTTATACGAGAAGTGCGCGGCAAGGGGCTGATGATCGGCGTGGAGCTGGAGATCGAGGGCAGCAAAGTCGCGGACAGCTGCATGCAAGAGGGATTGCTCCTTAATTGTACCGCCTACAAAGTCCTCCGTTTTGTTCCACCGCTGACGATAAAGAGAAACGAAATCGATCGCGGCCTCGACATTCTTGAGAAGGTTCTCGCCCGCCAATAAACGCTCGTCGGTATCCCAGCCATGAGTAAACGAGATTTGTTGAATTTCGCTGATTGGAGCCGCCACGAGCTCGAATCGATTCTGCGACTGGCGCAAGATCTAAAACAGAAGCAGAAGCAGGGCGTCGTGCATCGCCTGCTCGAGGGCAAGGGGCTGGGCATGTTATTTGAGAAACCCAGTCTGAGAACGCGGGTGACTTTCGAGGCGGGGATGGTTCAGCTCGGCGGCCATGCGGTGTTTCTCTCGCCCACCGAAGTACAGATGGGAGTCCGCGAAACTCCAGAAGATTGCGCGCGCAGCCTGAGCCGCTGGGTCGATATGATTGTCGTGCGCACATTCGCGCAGGCAACTCTGGAGGAAATGGCGCGTGCCGCGTCCGTTCCGGTGATCAACGCCTCTGACCGACCTCTATCATCCATGTCAGGTCCTTGCCGACTGTCTTACATTGTTGGAACACAAGCGAAAGCTGAAAGGACTTAAGATTACCTTCATCGGCGACGGCAACAATATGGTGCATTCCTGGATGGAGGCGGCCGAGAAGATCCCATTCTCATTCGCCCTGGCGTGTCCCAAAGGATACGAGCCCAACCGAGAGATTGAAGCTCGGGTAAAAAGAAACGGCGCTGACGTGACGGTGACGCATTCCATTAAAGATGCTTTGCGCGGAGCCGATGCGGTCTATACCGACGTTTGGACCAGCATGGGACAGGAGTGGGACGTGGCCACCCGCCTCAAAGCTTTTCATGAATATCAGGTGAACCACCGAGTCCTGGCGATGGCCAAGAAAGATGCGGTGGTTATGCACTGCTTACCGGCCCACCGCGGTCAAGAAATCACTGACGAGGTTTTAGAAAGCCCGCAGTGCATTGCCTTCGATCAGGCTGAAAACAGATTACATGCGCAAAAAGCCATCATGGTCTGGTTGCTGAATGGCACGAGAAGTTCAACCGTTCAGAAGCTCGAAGGTTCAAGGAAAATGGGAAATCAATCCAGAGGAAGCAAAGGTTCCAATAAGAAAAGATGAACGTAAAGAAGGTGGTGCTGGCTTATTCGGGAGGATTAGACACATCGGTTATTCTGCGTTGGATTAAGGAAGAATATGGCTGCGAAGTCATCGCTTTCTGCGCCGACCTAGGACAGGGGGAAGACCTGCAGGCGGTCAAACGGAAGGCGATCGACACCGGTGCAAGCAAAGCGGTAATCGGCGATCTGCGCGAAGAGTTTGTGAAAAATTATGTGTTCCCGATGCTGCGCGGCAACGCGATCTACGAAGGTTCCTACCTGCTCGGCACCTCCATCGCCCGACCGCTCATCGCCAAGGCACAGATCGACGTCGCCGTAACCGAGCGCGCCGACGCGGTGTCGCACGGCGCCACCGGTAAGGGCAATGACCAGGTGCGTTTTGAATTGACTTATTATGCGCTCAAGCCGGCCATCAAGGTGATTGCGCCGTGGCGGCTTTGGAGTCTCAGTTCACGCACCTCTTTGATCGCCTACGCGCGCAAGCATGGCATTCCAGTGCCGGTTACCAAAGCCCGTCCCTACAGCACCGATCGAAATTTATTTCATATTAGTTATGAGGGCGGCATTCTTGAGGATCCATGGAAAGAGCCGCCGCCAGACATGTTTGTCTGGTGCCGGCCGTTGGAGAAGGCGCCCAATCGAGCCGAGTATGTTGAAATCGATTATCGGCGCGGCGATCCGACTGCGATCAATGGCAAGACATTGTCTCCCGCTGAACTTCTGGCGCGGTTGAACGATCTCGGCGCCAAGCATGGTATCGGCCGCGTCGATCTGGTCGAGAATCGCTATGTCGGCATGAAGTCGCGCGGCGTTTACGAGACGCCTGGCGGGACCATACTTCATGCGGCTCATCGCGCGCTAGAGTCTATCACTATGGATCGCGAGGTGATGCGGCTGAGAGATTCCTTGATTTCGCGCTACGCTGAAATGATTTATTACGGTTACTGGTTCTCGCCGGAACGTGAGGTCTTGCAGGGAGCAATCGATGCGGCGCAGCGCAATGTAAACGGAACAGCGCGGTTGAAGCTTTACAAGGGCAATGTCGTTGTCGCCGGGCGTAAATCCGACTTTTCGCTCTACGATCCCCAAGTGGCGACTTTTGAACAAGATACCGTTTATCAGCAGGCGGACGCCGAAGGATTCATTCGCTTGAACGCTCTACGGTTGCGCTTGCAGAAACTGAGCAAAACTAAGAGATCGTATTGAAGGGTACAAAAACAAAAGAGAAAAAACTTTGGGGCGGGCGTTTCGCTTACGGCACCGCGGCATCGGTGGAAGCTTTCACCGCTTCAATTCATATCGATTCGCGGCTTTATCGATACGACATCATGGGCAGCATCGCCCATGCGAAAATGCTGGCAAAGCAGGGTATCATTCCCGCCCGTGAGGGGCGTAAGATCGTGCGCGGGCTTAAGGCGATTCAAGCCGAGATCGAGCAGGGCGATTTTCACTTCTCTCCGGCTGACGAAGACATCCATATGAATATCGAGCGCCGTTTGACCGAAAAGATCGGCGCGGCCGGCGGCATGCTGCACACCGCCCGCAGTCGCAACGATCAGGTGGCGCTCGACATGCGACTGTTCTTGCGTGAAGAGGTTCAATTAGTCATCGATTCCTTAAATGCGCTGCAGCGCGAAATCGCCCGTCTGGCCAAACGGCACATTGATGTGATCATGCCTGGATATACGCACTTGCAGCGGGCGCAGCCGGTCCTGTTAGCGCATCATTTGCTTGCCTACTACGATATGTTCGACCGCGACCGCCAGCGATTTGTTGAGTCGCTGAAAAGGATCAATGTTTTGCCGTTGGGGTCCGGTGCGCTGGCCGGAACGACTTTTCCCATCGACCGCGCCTATCTTGCCCGGCTTCTGACTTTCCCCCAAATCTCCAAAAACAGCATCGACGCGGTCAGCGATCGCGATTTTCTCATCGAGTTTCTAGCCGGATCGTCGATACTCTTTGTTCATTTGAGTCGCCTTGCGGATGAATGGGTGTTGTGGTCTAGTCAGGAATTCTCGTTCATCGAGCTGCCTGACGGTTACTGTACCGGAAGTTCGATGATGCCGCAGAAGAAAAACCCCGATGTGCCGGAGTTGATTCGCGGCAAAACGGGCCGGGTGTTCGGTCACCTCCAGGCGCTGCTGACGATCATGAAAGGGTTGCCGCTGGCATACAATCGCGATCTGCAAGAGGACAAAATTCCACTATTCGACACGGTCGATACGGTCAAGGCCAGCTTGCAGATGATGCGAGAAATCGTTCAGGGAGTGAAGGTTAATGCCGACAGAATGTTAAGCGCGGCGCAGGATGGTTTTATGAACGCAACCGACCTGGCCGACTATCTGGTTGAGCGCGGGGAACCGTTTCGCTCAGCACATGAGATCGCCGGCGGGATAGTGAAACATTGCATGGTTAAGGCGGCGACGCATTGAAGAACTGGCTCTCAATGAACTGAAAGATTTTTCTAAAAAAATTGAAAAAGATATATACCGCTATCTTTCTGCCGAAGCGGTGGTTGGCCGGCGTCGAGCACTGGGAGGCACGGCTCGAAAGAATGTGGAGCGTCGCCTCAAAGAGATAGGGCTTGGATGAAAACTTTCTTTACCCTAGGCAGTATAATCGTAGTGCTGTGTATCGGTTGCGGTAAAAAGGGTGAGCCGCGCGCTCCCGAATTAGCGATGCCGCAGCTTATTAAGAACCTCACGGCAAAACCGGACCGCAATGGCATTGTACTCACCTGGAGCCGCCCCACCGAGTATGTCGACGGCAGATCACTCACCGATCTGACCGGGTTTGTTATCTTTCGCAAAGATCTCTCGCCAACGTGCCCGGAATGTCCGGTGCCGTATCGGCCCCTGGCTGCCGTGAACGTCGAGGATCGGGAGAAATTCGTCAAACAAAAGCAGTATCGCTTCATTGATGAAAATGCCCAAGCACAGACGATTTATCGCTACCGGGTGTCGTCGCAGTTGAAGGATGGATCGTTAAGCAACCCGTCCAATGAAGTTGAAGCTACGCGAGGTCCATAATGAATCATTTTGAGTATCGAAATGGGGAAATGTATGCAGAAGGGGTGGCGGTAAAACGCATCGCCCGTGAAGTCGGCACGCCGGCTTATATTTACAGCTTAGCGACATTGAAACGGCACTACCAGGTCTTTGATCAGGCTTTTGCCAAGGTTCCGCACATTGTTTGCTTCTCGGTTAAGGCCAACTCAAATCTGACCGTGCTCAGAACCTTCGCCAAGGAAGGCAGCGGGTTCGATATTGTTTCCGGCGGCGAGCTGTTCCGCGCACTAAAGGCCGGCGGCGATCCGAAAAAGATCGTGTTCTCTGGCGTGGGCAAGAAAAAGGATGAAATCGAGTACGCCCTCAATTCGGAGATTTTGATGTTCAACGTCGAGTCCGAAGACGAATTGGTGGCTTTGAACGAAATCGCCCGCGCCATCGGCAAGAAAGCTCCGATCAGTATACGGGTCAACCCTGACGTCGATCCGCAAACTCATCCTTACATCTCGACGGGGATGAAGAAAGCGAAGTTCGGCGTCGAAATCAAAAAATCATTGGAGACTTACAAGAAAGCCGCAGCATTGCCCAACGTCGACGTCGTTGGGGTCGATTGTCACATCGGTTCGCAGCTAACGTCTCTTTCGCCATTCGTCGATGCTTTGGCCAGGGTCCGAGAGTATCTCGATCGCGTGCTGGTGGGATCGTTAGAAAAAGAAGGCGCGCAGATTCGTTACCTCGATTTGGGCGGGGGGCTGGGCATCAATTATAACGATGAAACTCCACCGCAGCCGGAGGAATACGCCAGGGCGATCATCGAAGGCTTGGAAGGTCTGGACGTTACATTGATACTGGAGCCCGGGCGAGTGATCGTCGGCAATGCCGGCATTCTTGTCACTGAGGTCCAATACGTCAAAGAGAATGAAGCCAAAAACTTCGTAATCGTCGACGGCGGCATGAACGATCTCATACGTCCGGCGCTTTACGGGTCCTATCAGGCGATCCGTCCGGTGGTGGAAACCAGAGCCGAGAAGATCGTCGCGGATGTCGTCGGTCCGATTTGCGAGAGCGGCGATTTCCTCGCTAAGGATCGCGACATCACGCGGCCGCAACGCGGCGATTTGTTGGCAGTCATGAGCGCCGGCGCGTATGGTTTTACTATGGCATCGAACTACAATTCTCATCCGAAGGCTCCCGAGGTTCTCGTTGACGGCGACAAATACTACGTTGTCCGTAAACGCGAGTCTTTTGAAGATTTGATCAGTGGCGAGACAATACCGGCGGCGCTACAATAAGGACCATTCAAACGTTTCAATGTTCAAAGGTTGAAGGTGACGAAGGTCGAGTTAAGGCCGATTTGGAAAATGTTTTCATCAGGCTGTTCGAAAAGATCTCAGAGCCGAAGCGCGTGACGTTCAACGAGCTGAGGCGTCCGCTTCAGTACGTTGAAGCGAGTCGACGGAGTGCAACTCATCATATGACTCTTTTTCCGCAGCCTGCAAGGTTCGAATGAGATGGAAATTCCGTTTACCAAGATGCATGGCTGCGGCAATGATTTCATTTTTATAGATTGCCTGAAAAACGATATCCCTGATCTAGGCGCTATCGCCGGCAAGCTCTGTGATCGGCGCTTCGGCATCGGCGCGGATCAACTCCTGACGGTGCATCCATCCAGGAGCGCGGACTTCAAAATGGAGATTTACAACGCCGACGGCAGTCAGGTGGAAATGTGCGGCAACGGCATTCGTTGTTTCGCCAAATACGTTTATGAACACGGTCTGACACGGAACAAGGAACTGGAAGTTGAAACGCTAGCTGGTATTATTCGTCCCCGGATCGTCGGCGACTTGGTCGAGGTCGATATGGGTGAGCCGATTCTCGAGGGACGCAAGATTCCCGTTGATGCCGATGGTCAGATCGTAAACCGACCGCTGATCGTCGAAGGCCGGACTTACAGCGTGACGTGCGTCTCCATGGGCAATCCGCATTGCGTGCTCTACCTCGACGATATCGATGCTCTCGATTTAGAGAAGATCGGCCCTCTCTTTGAGCATCACGCCTTTTTCCCTAAACGAGTGAACACGGAATTCATCAAAGTGCTGAGCCCCAATGAGGTGAACATGCGCGTCTGGGAGCGCGGCGCAGGCGAAACCTGGGCTTGCGGCACCGGCGCGTCAGCAGTGGCAGTCGCAGGCGTGCTCGGCGGTAAAACCGAAAGAAAGCTGACAGTGCATGTTAAGGGCGGCGACCTATTTATCGACTGGCGCGACAATAATCGTGTTTATATGACTGGCGCGGCCGAAGAGGTCTTTCAAGGCAGCGTCAAAGTTAGTTAGGAGCAGTTTGATGTTTACCGGTTCTATGGTCGCCTTGATCACACCCTTTAAAGGCGGCAAGGTCGACTGGCAAAGTCTTGAACGGCTGATCGATTTTCACATCCAGAGCGGCACCCATGGCATTGTGCCGTGCGGCACCACTGGCGAGTCGGCGACCTTGAGCCATGAAGAACACGACGAGGTCATCAAAGCCGTCATCAAAGCCGTTAAAAAGCGGCTGCCGGTGATCGCGGGGACCGGTTCTAATTCGACGGACGAAGCCGTGCGGTTAACACGCGCAGCCGAAAAGTCAGGCGCCGACGGCGCGCTGATGATTTCTCCCTATTACAATCGCCCGACCCAGGAAGGAATCTACCAACACTATAAGACAGTTGCGTCCGAAGTCGGCATTCCGATCATCGTATACAACATTCCGGGGCGGACCGGATCGAAAATTGAGCCGGAGACGCTGGCCCGCTTGGCCGAAATCAAGAACATCGCCGGCGTTAAAGAAGCGACTGGCTCAGTGGATCAAGCCATCGACGTTATCCGGCTTTGCGGCGACAATCTCGCCGTTTATTCCGGTGAAGATACGCTGACGTTTTCTCTCATGGCGTTGGGCGGCAAAGGTGTGATTTCGACGGTTGCCAATGTCGCACCCAGAGAAATGTCACAGCTGACCGAAGCTTGCCTTAACGGTGAGTGGGAGAAAGGGCGCGATTTGCAGTTCAAGCTGACTCCGCTGATCCGCAGCCTTTTCATCGAAACCAACCCCATACCGGTCAAAACGGCCGCCGCGCTGATGGGTAAATGCACCGCCGAGCTGCGCCTGCCGCTCACGCCCATGGCCGACGGCAATGTCAAGAAGCTCAAACGCGCATTGGCGGACTTCCACTTGATTCATTAGATCGCCGGCCGAGACTCTTCGACTTCGTTCCACCTAATGGCAAAAAATCTCAACCTGATCGTCTGCGGCGCGGGCGGCCGTATGGGCACAGCGGTGGTGCGCGCGATCCAGCAAAGCGCGGGAACGGCGCTAGCTGCCGCCATCGACAAACCCGGTAGCCCGAGGCTGGGAAAAGACGCCGGCGAAATTTCCGCCGCCGGCAATCTCGGCATTACTGTAAGCGATAAGATCGAGCCTTACCTCAAACCCGGAACTGTCATCATCGATTTCACTCGACCCGAGGCTTCATTGACTTATATCAGGGCAGCGGCGAAAAAAGCCGTGCCCATTGTCGTCGGGACAACAGGGTTTGACCCTCGGCAAACCGCGGAGATCAAACGGTTGTCGCGCCGGACGCCGGCTCTCTTGTCGGCCAATACCAGCCTGGGCGTGAATGTGCTTGTGAGCCTGCTCGGCACCGCCGCGAAGAATGCTCGGCGACGATTACGACGTCGAGATCGTCGAGGCGCACCACCGGTTCAAGAAGGACGCGCCCAGCGGTACGGCCCTGGCGCTCGGCCGCGCCATCGCTGGAGCGCTGAGCCGTGATTTGGACAAAGTTGGTATTCATGGACGCAAAGGGATTGTCGGAGAACGATCAAAAAAAGAGATCGCTCTTCTCTCCGTTCGCGCCGGCGACATCGTCGGCGAGCATACGGTGATTTTCGGTGGCATCGGCGAGCGCCTCGAGTTCATCCACCGCGCGCATAGCCGCGACACCTTCGCCCACGGCGCTATCCGCGCCGCTCGGTGGCTCGCCCGGCAAAAGCCTGGACTTTACGGGATGCACGATGTGCTGCGCTTGTAGATGACCAAGTTCCCACCCTCATTCTTGCCTGGCAGATCACGGTAGCCTGCTACTTTCGCAGACGACGAAGAAAGTTGTCTTTTGCCACCCTTCCCATCGGCCCTTCAGGGGAGTCGCCTTACACATGCGAGGCATGTTCAGCTATAAATCTGGTCGCGGTTGAGTCTTGAATCCACAGCGGAGAATTGCCGGCCTGACAGCGCTGCGCCGTAAATCAAAAAGCACTGGTGAGAAATAAGCACCTGGTTTAAACTGCCTTCCAGTCGCCACCCGGAAATCGCATGCTCAATCAGACCTTTGATCGTCCTCGTCCTCCCATTCCGCGACATACGAGCGAGCCAACAGCTGCGCTTCATCGAGGCGCCGCCATAGCACAATCGATGAAGTTACGAAGCGCATGGCCGCTGGTTCTTCTGCTTGCGCTAGGTCTGTCGTCTTTGGCGTTTTTCTCGGCGCCAAACATTATCGGCCTTTTCCATGATGATGGAATTTATGCCGTGGTCGCAAAGGCGCTCAGCGAGGGCGAGGGATATCGAATCATTAGTTTGCCCGGCGAACCATACCAGACGAAGTACCCGTTTTTATATTCGTATCTACTTTCGTGGGCGTGGAGTCTCAATCCTCAGTTTCCCAGTAACATTTCGCTTCTGAATTTCGTCACAGTGTTTTCTTACTTCGCGTCTCTCCTGCTGGCCTATGTCTTTTATGTACAGAACACCGAGGGAGGAAAGGCGGATGCCCTTCTCTATGTTTTTTTGGTCGGGGCGAATGCGTTTGTTTTTTCCTGGACCAGTTATCCGTTGAGCGACATCCCGTTCATGGCGGCCGCGCTGTTTTGTTTGACCTTGTCGCAATTCCAGCAAACGGCTTTACCAGTCGCACGCGATCGATTGTGCTTCTGGCAGCCGGCGCCGGCAGCGCTTTTTTATTTCGTAGCGCCGGCGCGGCGCTGATCCTCGCCGGTTTAACTTATGCGCTTCTCGGTAGGCAACGAAAACAATTTTACCTTTATGTTGTCGTTGTCGGTTGCCTGATACTCCCTTGGGTCTTATGGCAGGCCATGCACGGCTCAGTCGCCGTCGAGAACCCGCTGCTTGCTTATTATCAATCGTACGAAAGTCCGGCCTTTTTTTTGGCGGGCTCCGATCCCGGTGCTCGCGGTTCAGATTATCTGGAGCCAATCTCCTATATTCGGCTCTGACCGTGGATTCTATGATGCTTCCTTCATATTCTTCCTGAGTTGAGAGTCGTGATCTATCCCCTGATGATCTGGGGGCTCTGGTCCATCACTGCGGCGGCAAAATGTTTTTTTTAACGGCTTCATGCTTGCTCTACACCGTGTTGATCCTGTCTTGGCCCTGGCACCCGGCGCGCTATCTGATGCCTCTGTTCCCAGTCGTGCTTCTTTCGTTATTCCAAGGAGCGCAAGCTGCTACCGCCGTCATCCGGCCATGCGCCACGGAACACTTGGTCTGCCGCGATAGTTCCATTTGCAATCCGCATCCCTATCGCCATTGTTGTGGTTTTAACAGCGGCATGGCTCTGGAGCTATACCCAACTCGACCGCGAGGAATCATCTCGCCCTGTGGGCACGGCTTTCGTGCATCGTACGGATGGACCGGTTTCGGCGAGACCTTTTCCTGGATCAAACAGAACACGCGAAGCGACGACGTTCTCGCGACCGCCTACGATCCGATGTACTATCTCTACACCGGAAGAAAGGCTGTAAGACCGTGGATCCACCGTCCGGAAACCTATTTCTATCCTTATCGGCAACGCCACGCCCGATCTCGGATCGGTTGAGGAAATCAGGGATAGCCTGAACAAGCTTGGCGTGCGGTTTCTCGTCGTGAATCCGCTGGAAGGATACAGCGAAAGGGTCGCTGCCGCCGAGTTGTTCGCGAATCTATTGCGGTCGTACCAGTGTCGAACCCGAGCTTGTTTTCGAAAGCAGCGATGGATTGCACAAAATCTATGCCTTACCGCGCCCTCCAGATCAAAGATCAACGCCCCGGCAATAACCACCGTTTCGACGCAGTCTGACTCCTTGCCGTGCTTAACCGATAGCTCAGTATGGACGTGGTTCAGGCGCGAAGGTCATCGGAAATTATGCTAGCCATAGAACCGGATACCCATTAAAATGCCGGTCTGTATAGCTTTTGTTGTGTCTACCAGATTCTTCGTGAACAAAGCCGCACCCAGCCTTGGTGAACAGATACGAACGGATCTAGTGTCGGTTTCGCGGATTCCCACCGATAATCCGGAAGCTGCGTTGCGCTTTTGCCGAGCACTTGCCGGTCAGATGCCTATCGCGTCATTAGCCATTTTTGACGACCAAGACCGTAAATATGGCAGTATGAAATTTGGCCTAGTGGCTGAGAATGCGTCATCGCCGGAATTGACTGTTGTCGTTCCGATCTACAACGAAGAGGAAAACATCCCCACGCTCTATGACCGACTCGTAAGTGTGCTGGAAGGTGCAAAGATCGAATTCGAAATCCTTTTCGTGGACGACGGTAGCAACGACGAAAGCCCGCAGATGTTAAACAACCTGGAAGCATCGGATAACCGTATTCAGGTAATTGGTCTGGCACGCAACTTTGGTCATCAGATTGCGATCACAGCCGGGCTCGATTTCGCGCGCGGGAGAGCTGTTGCCGTAATGGACGCGGATCTGCAAGATCCCCCGGAAGTGCTGCCCGACTTCATTGCCAAATGGCGCGAGGGCAATGAGGTTGTATACGCGGTGCGTGCGCAGCGCAAAGAAGGTTGGTTCAAAAAGACAAGTTACGCGGCGTTCTATCGCTTGCTGCGCCACGTATCAAGTATCGATATTCCTTTAGATGCCGGCGATTTTTGTATAATGGACCGTCGGGTCGTGGATTTGCTCAAAACCATGCCCGAGCGCAATCGTTTCATACGGGGCATTCGCAGCTGGGTGGGGCTGCGCCAGGTAGGCGTACCCTTTGAGCGCCAGCTGCGCCACGCTGGGAGCTCGAAATATACAATCCAGCGGTTAATGCTTCTGGCTTTGGACGGATTGATCTCATTCAGCTATGTGCCATTGCGCATCATCACTCTGCTTGGCCTGAGCGTGTCCCTATTGTCGCTAATCATGGCGGCTTTCTTCTTTACAAAAAAACTTCTCTATGGCCTAAACCCGCCCGGGTATGCCAGTATTATCGTATCCATATTTTTTCTTGCCGGGATTCAACTGATTACTTTAGGCGTCATTGGCGAATATGTCGGTCGCATATTTGAAGAGGCCAAAAGACGGCCGCTTTACATTTTGCGCCGTATGACCGGACGGCAGTGATGCGTATATTGATGCTTGACAATGAGTTTCCACCGTTGGGCGGCGGTACGGGTGTAGTCAACTATCACCTCCTGAGACTCTTCAACACCGTGCCCAACCTCTGGATCGATTTGGTAACTTCCTCTAGATCACGTAGCACCTTTGAGAGTGAACGCTTTGGCGAGCGAATTACTATATATAAAGTTCCGGTCGATAATAAGAACATCCACCATGCCAGTAACCGCGAACTGCTGACTTATGCTTGGCGTGGCTTCGATTACAGTCGAAAACTCCTCCGGCAGCATCGTTTTGCTTTGAGCTTTGCATTTTCCACGGTGCCCGCGGGGGCGATCAGCTATGCGCTGCATTCTACCAACAAATTGCCTTATTTGGTTTCTTTGCAAGGGCCGGATGTTCCGGGATTTGAAGCTCGCTACACTTATTTATACTTAATTCTAAAACCGTTAATTCGACATATTTGGCATCATGCGGCCGTGGTAACAGCTATCAGTGATCATCATCGTCGGTTGGCACATGATACAACAGCCAAACCGAACATCCCGATTGTCCATAATGGCGTTGACATCACGCTGTTTTTTCCGTCGGAAAAGCAAACAGAGAGTGACAGGATCAATATCCTCTCTGTGGGCCGCTTAATCGAGCGAAAGGGACAGGCCTATCTTATTCGAGCTTTCGCGAACTTGCGACCCAAGTTGAAGCAAGAAATCAAGTTGACTTTGGTTGGAACGGGAGACGAGGAGGCTTCTCTCAAGAAATTAGCCAAAGACTTGTTTGTAGATGAAGAAGTGGAGTTTGTTGGCGTTGTCTCAAACGAGAAGATGCCTCAGATTTATAGAGAAGCCGATGCATTTGTTTTGCCTTCACAGAATGAGGGGATGTCGATTGCACTTTTGGAAGCGATGGCCTCGGGTTTGCCGGCGATTGTTACAGAAACCGGCGGAACGGCGGAACTTGTACGCGAAAATGTGAATGGGTTTGTTGTGCCCTGGGCAAATGTCCAAGCCCTAACCGAACACCTAACTTTGTTGGCAGGAGATCGAGAATTGCGTCACCGGTTGGGGCAGGCGAGTCGACAAATTGCGATCAAGTTTTCTTGGGAAAGTATGGCACAAAGATATTTGGATTTATGCGTCCAGATTGCTCGCGGCGTCATATGTACGTCGGTGGCGCGACAAGATCGGGTTTGTGAGGACATACAATGAATTCTCCCATCTCCGCCTCCGTGAATTTATTGGGCCGTTGTTCGGCCTATTGTCATGCTAGCCCGTGCTGCGAGGCTTTTCTCTCAAATGAGGCTTAACTGGACGTGGTCGATTACGAAGCCATATGGAAAACCACTTGGGGCGATGTACAAACCTACGGCCCGTTTCATCGTCATTTACACCGTATCATCAAAGAGATGATTTGCTCCCTTAAGTTTCAATCTGTACTGGATGTGGGTTGTGGGGCAGGCTCGCTGCTGGCGGAATTGAAATCCGAATTCCCTCACATCAAACCGATGGGTGTGGACGTCTCGTCTTCCGCGATCGAATTGGCGCGGCGGCGCATGCCCGACGGGGATTTCCGGATTCTCGATATCGCCCAGACTTCACTCGATACAAGATTCGATTTGGTTGTTTGTAGCGAAGTCTTAGAGCACATTCCAGACGATATTGCCGCAATGGAGAATCTTGGCAAAATGACCAACAAATACCTGCTGGTTTCGACACCACAGGGACGGATGCGCGCATTCGAGAAACAGATTGGGCACGTCCGGAATTATGCACCAGGAGATCTTGTCAGGAAACTTGAATCAATCGGTTTGAAAGCGATCTCCGTTGTGCAATGGGGGTTTCCGTTCTACTCGCCGCTCTATCGTGACCTCTTGGATCTAACGGACAGTAAAGGGACGACCGGACAGTTCGGCCCCGTTCGCAAGGCGATATCGCTGATTATTTATTCTCTGTTCATGCTGAACTCTCACAAACGCGGTGACGAGCTTTTTGTTTTGGCAACACCCGTCACTTGTCAAGATTAAATCAAACATGCGTTTCGTCATCGCGAACTCTTTCATCGAGCAGCTTCGATATGGGTGGCAGCTCGTGAACGGAAAGCGCGAGAAACATGAGCGATGGCTATTCGAGATGCGTCAAAGAGACATCGCTCCCTTTCTTAACGGCTGCCCAACGCTTAAAATCCTCGATCTTGCCAATGGCCGCTTGCGACCCCAATACATGTTGTTAAAGGCGGCAGGCCACAAGGTGTATGGGATCGACATAAACAATCGAGCTGAACATAGTCGAGTAGAAACAAGTTATCGCTTAGCCCGTTGGCTGTATGCTCGAAAGATCCCTATCAGCGTGAGCGATTCCAATTCTTCTCTAATTTGTGGCTCCGTCGCCGAATTACCTTTGGCGTCCAACGGTTTAGATTTGGTGACCTCCATCGCTGCCTTCGAGCATTTTTACGATGTCCCTGGTGTCGTTGCGGAAATGCATCGAGTTTTACGGCCCGGGGGCGTGGCTTGGGTCTTGGTCCATCTATTTACGAGTTTATCAGGAGGCCATAACATCAGTTTGGCAGAGACCCCTCTTCGCAACATTCCAAGTGGTGTCGAGCCTTGGGATCACTTGAGGAGACGCCGTTTAACATTTCACGTGCCTTTGAACGAGTGGCGTCAAGACCAATTCCTCAAGACCTTTTCCAAACATTTTGAAATTATCAAAAAGTATTGCGCAATGCGTGAGGGTGAAGAGTTCTTGACGCCCGCCATCGAGTGTGAACTTGCCAATTATAACCGCGACGAGTTGACCTGCGGAGCATACGTGATTCTCGCGCGAAAATCTTCCTGATCGACCACAGTTTTCCCCTTCTACCGAGATGAGATTATACTTGCGTAGGGCGACTGCAGGGTTCTTCGGATTCTTTGTCCTTGCTCTAGCAACGGTGAATCTCGATAGTGCCCCGCCGGTTTGGTGGGACGAGGGGTGGACATTGTCTGTCGCTCGCAATTGGGTTGTCGACGGACATTATGGGAGGTATTTGCTTGGACAGCCAGCGCCTCCGGACTTGGCGGCCGCTTTCCCGGTGACGGCCTCTGTTGCGATGAGCTTTCGCTTCTTTGGCGTGGGCCTAATTCAAGGAAGGATTCCTAGCGTACTCTTCACACTTGCAACCCTGGCTCTGTTATACCACCTAGCGCGGCACCTTTACGATCGCCGAGTTGCGATCACCGCTCTTCTGGTCTTGCTGTTTACCCCTTTCCATCACGACATTCATCCTGTACTTGCGGGCAGACAAGTGCTTGGCGAAATACCTGCGTTGTTCTTCCTGCTGGCGGGCTATACGATGTTTTTGTCGGCGCAAAAACGCCCTCTGATCGCCCTACCATTGTCAGCGTGCTTCTGGGGGGCTGCACTAGTCACGAAACTACAGGTGTTTCCTTTTTGGCTCGCTTCATTACTCGTTCCCTTGGCCATAGCCGTGTTGACGCGACGCTGGAAGATCATATTGTTGCTCACCGTCGGACTGTGTGCATCGTTTTTGTCGGCTCGCGCGATGCTCAGGCTACAGCAGATTCTATTAGACAGCGCAACAACCCGATTATCGCCGCTGCCAGGACTTTATTACGTCACCGCCCTGGTCACGGCACCGCGGGCTCGTGCGCTTGCGTTATCATCCACCGTGTTCTTTGGAATCCCAACGGTCGGCGGCCTTTGTTACGTCGCATGGAGGTTGATGAAAGATAAAAGACAATTTCTTGTATCGAATCAAACAGACATTGTCCAACTCTCCCTTCTCGTTTTGGCGGCCACTTGGTTTGCCTGGTTCCTCATGCTTTCCGCTGGTTGGCTTCGTTATCTTTTTCCAGTTACGGTTATCGGCAGTATTTTCACGGCGGCCATGCTCGTGAATCTAACGTCCGCTTTAACCCAACGTCCTCAGCGTAGTCCCCTCGCTTCTAGTACATGCGGCCCTTGGCTGAGAATGCGCGGCATTGTGACCACTCTCGTTCTCCTTGTCGTGGCGGCATCTGTACCTTTGACTCTAAGAATGCTTCACTACACTTATTTCACGAATGCGGATTCATCCGTATTGCAGGTATCAGATTTCCTCAACACCGAGACATCCTCCGATGCGCTGATTGAAACATACGATCCGGAGCTTTTTTTCCTTTTGGAGAGGCCATATCACTACCCACCTGATCAACTTCACATTCAGCTGATTCGGCGTTACATCTTTCGTCAACCAGTAGCCATCGAGTATGATCCGTTAGCGCAAGATCCCGAATATCTTATAGTCGGTCCACGTCGCAAACTTTGGCCGCTATATGAGGCCGTACTAAGCACGGGTGCATTCCATCTAATAAAATCGTACGGGGATTATAAGATTTATCAACGTCTACGTTGAATAGATTAGCTCGCCCATCAATTGGTTTTGACCTATGAGTCAAATACAGAGAGTCCTATAGAGATGCTTTGCAGAATGGGTGCGTAGTGGCAGGTGCCTTGGATTTCTAAGTCCTACCCCAACAACGTTCACCTACTCCCTATCATTATATAGCCAATACCGTCTGCAATTTCCGACTTCCGCCTTGCTGCCCGTGCATGGAGTCGTTTCAAGAACGTTTTTAATAGCGATTGCCTAGTCTGGATAGCTTCGATGTTGTTTACTTCGCTCCCTTAGCCAGTAGACGCGTATCGTTGACCGCCAGCGTGGTGCTGCCGATCAGCGTCCACTGAGAAGATCCGGTGTTTGCCTGCTGGTTGAACACCTTTACGGTGATGTTGCCCGCCCTCAGCCCAGGCAGAGGTCCTGAGATACTGGTAGCATTGGTAGGATAAGACACGGTGATTGATGTGCCATTCGAGTTCATCGAAATAGCGCGTGCCTGGGCGATGAAGGTCGTCCCCGCGTAGAAGTTAGCTACGGGTAGCCCGTAACCCAAGTTGGCGAAACCGCCGCCGGTGATCGTGAAGCTTGCCGGCGGTGAAGCCAAGATCGATGGGGTTCGGAGTGATGGAACTCAACTCCTGGCACTGGCCGTGTATCATTGACGGCTAGGGTCGTGCTGCCGATCAGCGTCCACTGAGAAGATCCGGTGTTTGCGTGCTGGTTGAACACCTTTACGGTGATGTTTCCCGCCCTCAGCCCAGGCAGGGGTCCTGAGATACTGGTAGCATTGGTAGGATAAGGCACGGTGATTGATGTGCCATTCGAGTTGATCGAAATAGCGCGTGCCTGGGCGATGAAGGTCGTCCCAGCATAGAAGTTAGCTACGGGCAGACCATAGCCCAAGTTGGCGAAACCGCCGCCGGTGATCGTGAAGCTTGCCGGCGGTGAAGCCAAGTCGATGGGATTGGGAGTGATGGAACTAACTCCAGGCGGTGGCCGTGTATCACTGACGGTTAGGGTTGTGCTGCCGATCAGCGTCCACTGAGAAGATCCGGTGTTTGCGTGCTGGTTAAACACCTTTACGGTGATGGTTCCCGCCCTCAGCCCGGGTAAGGGTCCGGAGATACTGGTAGCATTGGTGGGATAAGGAACGGTGATTGAGTGTGCCATTGGAGTTCATCGAAATAGCGCGTGCCTGGGCGATGAACGTGGTACTCGTGCTATGCATAGAAGTTAACCACCGGCAAACCAAAGCCCAAGTTGGCAAAGCCGCCGCCGGTGATCGTGAAGCTTGACGGCGGTGAAGCCAAATCGATCGGGTTAGGTGTGATGGAATCGACTTCTCCGATTGTCACTGTGATGGTGTCGCCGTCAGGAAACGTTAGGACAAAGGTGCCGTGAGACGAAGGAGTCCATTGAGCTGAATACATTCCATCATTCGCTATTTGGTCGTTGCCGACGCCGTCGTCGGTCAGAGTTACTGTTTCACTTCCTGAATTGACATCAATGACGACATTGCCGTTGGGGTTCGCGCAGTTGATGTGTAATGCGGATAAATCAATCGGAGTGCCGACCTCACCATTGATCGTGTTTGCGATGGGTCTGACCCTTGTAAGAACTGTCGAGTCGGAACAAGTTAGCGCCCCGTTAGCGTTAAGGCGCTTTTGCGTAACGGTGTTCGCCATGGAAGTGACGTTGTCGCCGCCGGCCAGAATCAAGTTTTTAATTGCGATCCAGTCGAAGCTCGGGTCGGCCGCTTTTAGTAGTGCCGCGACGCCGGTGACATGAGGAGTGGCCATTGATGTGCCGCTCGATATTCCGTAGTTACCATTGCGCATGGTGCTCAAAATCTCGCTGCCTGGGGCGCCGATATGAACGTTGCGACGGCCATAGTTTGAAAACACCGCCTGCCCGTCGATTCTTGTTGTTGCAGCGACGCAGATAACATTGGGCAAGTAAGTATTGCAGGGATAAAAAGGAGTCTGGTCATTGTTCAAGCCCAATCCGAAGAAATTGCCATTGCCGGCAGCGGTAATAAACAGAATCCCGCTTTGGCCCTGAAGTTCGATGGCATCAATCAGCGCCTGTGAGAAGTCTCCTCCGCCCCAGCTATTATTCGTCGCGACAATGTTCAGGCCGCGATCTCTCATGATTCTGACGTACTCCAAGCAATCGATGGCGGCTTCCGTACTTCCAGAACCGCTGGCGTTTACGAATTTGCACGCCATAATCTTTACATTCCAGTTGATTCCGACAACGCCGATGCCGTTATTTCCCGCAGCGCCGATTGTCCCTGCCACATGCGAGCCGTGATTGTTATCGTCCATGGGATTTGAATCGTTATTTTGGGTATCGATACCATAACAATCATCGATATAGCCGTTCGCGTCATCGTCGATACCATTGTTGTTACAATCGGCCGTGTTGCGGAACATGTTAGGAGAAAGGTCCGGATGATTATAATCAACTCCGGAATCAATAATTGCAACTATAACATTGCTGTCACCGGTCGCGATGTTCCAGGCGCTGGTTGCATCGATGTCAGCGCCCGGCGTGCCGCCCGATTGCCCTATATTGTTAAGACCCCACAATTCGCCAAAACGAGTCTCATTTGGAACAGCGGTCGTATGTACAATGTAATTAGGCTCAGCGTACAAAACATCAGGGTTGTTACTCAAAATTTCAGTTGCCTCTTCAACCGTTATGCCGCGGCCAAGTTTAACCACCTCGGCGTTTCGGAGTACCTTGAAAGCCTTCTTGCGCGCTCCGAATACACGAAAACGCGCAAGGTCTTTTTGACTTTCATCGACTTCCGGGCGAAACTTGACGATGATTTCATCCGGAACATATCTCTGGTTTGTGGCGTCGGTTGCGCAGCCATGACGGGGGAAAAGCTTGCAAACAGAAAAGCTAGGAACAATGCCAGCGATAATGGTAGCTTGATCATTGGCAACTCCTGTGGCTGACTCGTTGAATGTTCCATGACGCGACTAGTATCAAAATAACAGCGGCCCGTTCCGGCTCCCATCCACAACATTATATGTTGCGGGACCGCAGCTACTTAGTACGTTTCGTAACCACGGGTCAAGGGCCGATATATACAATCGACTTTGGGTCATCTCGGACCGCATACTTTGAAACCCGTACGTATCTTTTTCGTTACCGGTTCTAGCGCGGCATATGCCGAAACCTCGAGCAGCATTTCTTCGAAAAGTAGACGCGCCCTGCAGTGCCTGCCTTCATCTGCTGGTTGAAGCGGCGCAGAGGCGAGCAGGATCGTTGGTCAGGCTGGCAAGGCAGCGGATGGGAGAGGCGGTCGGGGCGGGCGCCCACGCAGATTCGGCATGCCCGCCGCAGGCGATTCGCACAGGCAATACTCATAGGACATGCTGCGGTTTGACGATGCTTTGGAGCGTGATCACTGCTGCGACCATTCATGGGGAGGATACGCCTCTGAATCAAAAGTGGCGATGCCACGCAGCGGCTTGACAGTCTTGCGCCTTAACTTTGCGGCGGCGTAGATTCCCTTTTTGACTCTGCCCATGGCATCCATTAGATTAACGTATTCTCAACTACCCAAGGCGGCTCAATGGTAGATTTGGACAAGATCGTGTCGCTCTCGCAGCGGCGAGGCTTTATTTTTCAATCGCGCGAAATCTGTTAGTCTTGCGCGTTAACTTTGCTGCGGCGACGAATTGCCTTTTTGACTCCGCCCGCCGCATCCTTTACATTGATTTCTATTC
The DNA here is from genome assembly GCA_963728565.1 of uncultured delta proteobacterium. GTDB lineage: Bacteria > Desulfobacterota > Binatia > UBA9968 > UBA9968 > WHTF01. The sequence goes on along the minus strand of CAVSLC010000012.1, from coordinate 27,350 downwards.
TCAATTTAGCCAAGGCGGTTTAATGGTAGAGATGGACAAGATCGTGTCGCTCTCGAAGCGGCGCGGCTTTATTTTTCAATCGAGTGAGATTTATGGCGGCACCGGTTCGTGCTGGGACTATGGGCCGCTGGGCGTGGAGCTCAAGAATAACGTCAAGGCCGCGTGGTGGCGCGACAGCGTGCAGTCGCGGCCGGACATGGTGGGGTTGGATTCGTCGATCCTTATGCATCCGAGGGTTTGGCAGGCGAGCGGGCATCTCGACCATTTCACCGATCCGATGGTGGATTGTCGGGCCTGCAAAAAGCGATTTCGTGCAGACAAGCTCGAAGAGATGGAATGGGTTCATTATTGCGCAGCGACAAAAGGCAATAAGTTTATCGTGCCTCCTGGCGAGGCCTGTAAACACTGCGGCGCCGGACGCACGCTGTGCCCGGCTTGCGGCAAGGGCGAGCTCACCGAACCGCGCCAGTTTAATTTGATGTTCAAGACTTTCATGGGTGCGGTGGAGGAGGACGCCGCGGTGGCTTACCTGCGGCCGGAAACTGCTCAGGGTATTTTCGTCAACTTCGATAACGTTATTCAGTCCATGCGCATGAAGCTGCCCTTTGGTATCGCGCAGATCGGCAAGTCCTTCCGCAACGAGATCACGCCGGGAAATTTCACTTTTCGCAGCCGTGAATTCGAGCAGATGGAGATCGAGTTTTTCGTCATGCCCGGCACCGATGAAGAATGGCATCAAAGATGGCTCGATGAACGCTTTGCTTGGTATCCGAAATACGGCATCCGCAAAGACAACCTGCGATTGCGCGAACACGACAAGGACGAGCTGGCGCATTATGCCAAGCGCACTGCCGATATCGAGTATCTATTCCCGATGGGCTGGAGCGAATTGGAAGGCGTCGCCAACCGCACCGACTTCGATCTCAAACAACATGCGCAGTTTAGCGGCAAAGCGTTGGAGTACTTTGATGAAGAAAGCAAGCAGAAGATCGTTCCCTACGTGATCGAACCTTCCGCCGGCGCCGACCGCGCGACACTGGCGTTTTTGGTCGATGCCTATCAGGAAGAGGAAGTTAGATCGGAGAAGCGAGTTGTATTGAAATTTCATCCCGAACTCGCGCCGATAAAAACCGCGGTATTGCCGCTATTGAAGAAAAACGATCGCATCGTAGAAACCGCAAAAAAGCTCATGCTGGATCTGCGCAAACGCTGGCACGCTGTCTACGACGACACCGCCTCCATAGGCCGGCTGTACCGGCGGCAGGATGAAGTAGGCACGCCGTTTTGCGTGACGATAGACGTTCAGACCGTTGGCGATAGTAAGTCGGCTGCTGATGAAAAAGTCACCATCCGCGACCGTAACACAATGCAACAAATTCGGGTGCCGCTGGCTAACGTCGAAATCGTTATGTCGGAGCTAATGACCGGCCATTGGAACGACGTCGTTGGAAGTTCTGGCGTTGCTACTGTCGCTTCTGCCGACTGATCTCGCTCCAGTCTAATGCGTCGGGGCGGCGCCATATAGCAAGCAGTCTTTCTGAAATCTGCTCAGACCCTAAAAGGTAACGACGATTTACCGCTACTACCTTCGCATCAAGTTTCTCATCGACCGCTATCGGCGCCAGCTCATTCTCGGAGTGCTCTCACTGATCGGTACGGATATCACGGGCATCGCGCTTCCGTGGCTGATCAAGGAGGGCATCGATATGGCGGTGCAGAAGAAATTAGCCGGCGTCTCACTGATTTATTTTCCCTTGCTGATCCTGCTGGCGGCAATCCTCCAGGGTTTTTTTCGTTACTGCTGGCGCATCAACATCAACGGGTTTTCACGCAAAGCGGAAGCCGATCTACGCGAAAAGGTTTTTCGTCATCTGCAGAAGCTCCCTCTCGGCTACTTTCAGCACAATAAGACGGGTGATTTGATGTCCCGCCTTACTATCGACGTTCAGGCGGTGCGGGAATTGCTCGGATTCGGTTCGCTTGCCAGCATCGATGCCATCATCACGATTATTTTCAGTCTAGCCTGCATGATCTATATCGATCCGTGGCTCACGTTGTGGTCGTTGCTGGCGATGCCGATGATCACGCTGACGGTTCGCACGTTCGGCCGGCATATCTTCCGCTGGTCCCATTCGGTGCAAGAACAGTTAAGCGACATAAGTGCTTACGTCCAGGAGAATCTCGCGGGCATGCGCGTTGTTCAGGTTTACGCCCAGGAAGACAATCAGATTCGCGGATTCGAGAAGATCAGCGCAGAGTGCATGCGCAAAAACATGTGGCTGGCGATTCTCTGGGGAATATTCTGGCCGCTCATGCGTGTCGTCTCCGGTATTGCCGCGACGATCGTTTTGTGGCTCGGCGGGCGCCAGGTGCTTCAGGGAACCATGAGCCTCGGCGAGTTTGTCGCGTTCAACGGATACCTGGGCATGTTGACCTGGCCGTTAATGGCGATCGGCTACGTTGTCAACCAGTATCAGCGAGGTACCGCGGCTTTGAGCAGAATCGGCGAAGTTCTAGACGCCGAACCGTCGCCGCGCTACGACGCAGCCGTTTTTACCGATCAGCAACCCGCAAGCGATCTGGCGGTAGAGTTTCGTAATCTTACTTTCACTTATGGCGATAATGGACCGGCTCTGAAAAATATCACCCTGGCCGTTCCGGCGGGCAGCGTATGCGCTATCGTCGGTGAAACGGGTTCGGGGAAGAGCACTTTGGCTAATTTGCTGCTGCGGCTCCACGAGCCGCCATCCGACACCATCTTCATCAACGGTATGGATATTACCAAGATGCCGCCCCGAGTACTGACTGATTCCGTCGGCTACGTCTCGCAGGACATCTTTCTTTTCTCGGGGAGCATTCGCGAAAACGTTCTGTTCGGGACGAACCTAGTTGACGAAGCAGCCATCGAAGAGGCGTCGAGCGCGGCGCAGCTTCTGCCTGCGGTTCAGGAATTTCCAGGCAAGTTCGAAACTATAATAGGTGAACGCGGCGTGCGACTCTCGGGTGGGCAAAAGCAGCGCACTGCATTGGCGCGGGCAATTATCAAAAACCCGCCGATCTTGATCCTCGACGATGCGTTTTCCAGTGTCGATGCAGAAACCGAGGAGAAGATCCTTGCGCGACTGCGCGATTTTATGGCCGGCCGCACTACCTTGCTGGTTTCCCATCGCATCGCAACCGTGCGCGATGCGGATCTGATCGTTTACCTGCGCCAGGGCGAGATCATCGAGAGAGGCCGCCACGACGAGCTGCTCGAACGACGGGGTGCCTACTACGAGCTTTACCGCCGTCAACAACTAGTGCGCGAAGTTGAGAGGCTCGATCGAATGGACAGTCGTCTGTGAGCCAAGATCCGCACGCCGAAGACGAAATCCTGGGCAAAGCTTACGATGCCCGCTTGATGCGCCGCATACTGCGCTATCTCCAACCCTATTGGAAGCTGCTAGCGGTGGCGCTTGCGTTTTTGATCTCCCATACGGCAACCGAGCTGCTCCGCCCCTATATCACCAAAATCGCTATCGACCGCTATATTGCCACCGGGGACATCGGCGGTTTGGATTCCATGGTGCTCATCTATCTCGGCACGGTGATTGCCGGTTTCATTTTTCTTTTCATTCAAACTTATACGACCGAGTACGCCGGCCAGCGAGCGATGCACGATTTGCGGATGCAGATCTTCACGCATCTGCAGAGGCAAGACATGGATTATTTCGATCGCAATCCCGTCGGACGTTTGATGACCCGGACGGTAAATGACGTTGAGACGCTGAACGAACTGTTCAGTACCGGCGTGGTCGGTTTGTTGGGCGACGTGTTCATTGTATTCGGAATCGCCGGCGCCATGCTATGGCTGGACTGGAAGCTGGCATTGATCGCGCTGTGCGTTTTTCCGGTAATTATTTACGCATCGCGCTTTTATCGACGGCGGGCGCGCGAGGTATATCGCGAAAGCCGTTTAATCCTGGCTCGGCTCAATGCCAGGCTTCAAGAAACCATTGCAGGCATCGCTACCATCCAGGTCTTTGGTCAGGAAGGCAAGATGTACGACCGGTTCCAGGAGATCAACTCCAATTACCGCAACGTGCTTCTGCGCAGCGTGCGCTACAATGCAGTCTTTTTTCCAATCATCGAGATTTTCAGCGCGCTGTCGATTGGGTTGGTGCTTTGGTATGGGGGTTGGTTGATCGGCATCGATGGTCTGCAGGCGGGGGTTATTGTTGCCTTTATTCAGTACCTGCAGCGCATGTACCAACCGATCCGCGATCTGGCGGAGAAGTACAATATCATGCAAGCTGCGATGGCCTCATCCGAACGCATTTTCAGCACTTTGGATACCCAGCCAGTCATTCAGAATTCCGCCGCGCCGGTAATGCCCGCGCGCTTGCGTGGCGCCGTGGAGTTCAAGGACGTTTGGCTGTCTTACAAGCACGGCGAACCGATTCTCAAAGGGATCTCGTTCACCGCCCGGCCCGGTGAGCGCCTTGCGCTAGTGGGCGCCACCGGCGGCGGTAAGACATCGATTGTCTCGGCGCTTTGTCGCTTCTACGAGATTGATCGCGGTTCAATCCTGGTCGATGGCGTGGACATCCGAGATTGGGACAAGCAGGCATTACGTCGGCAACTCGGGCTGGTTCTGCAGGATGTTTTTCTTTTTTCCGGTGACATTGCCAGCAATATAACTCTTGGCGATGAACGTATCAGCGAGGTGCGCATGATCGAAGCGGCGCGGCGCGCGCAAATCGCGCCCTTGATTGAGAGGTTGCCCGGTGGTTATCGCGCGGAAGTTCAGGAGCGGGGTTCGACCTTGTCGCAGGGACAGCGCCAGTTGCTTTCTTTCGCTCGTGCCCTGGCTTTCGATCCGCGCATCCTAATTTTGGATGAAGCGACGAGTTCGGTCGACACGGAGACTGAGCTGCTGATCCAGACGGCGCTTGAAGAGTTGCTCAAACAGCGAACCGCGATCATTGTCGCGCACCGTCTTTCGACCATCAAGAATGCCGACCGCATCCTAGTCATTCACAGAGGCCAGATTTGGGAGCAGGGCGGACACGACGAATTGCTGGCCCGCGCTGGACTGTACGCGCGGCTCTATGATTTGCAGTACCGCTTAGAGCGGCAAAACGGCGCGGACGCCGAAGCATCTACTGATAGCGGACCAATCTCAGCCGATCAATCCGAGCCATCCTGAAGACCGAAATCCAGGGAATACCGCTGTTGAAGATTTAAGGCCAAGATGCTTCTGTAGCACTTCGCTGCAAACGGCGCGGTAATCAGTGGTCAGGTCGAGATCGCGTCCTTCATAAAGAACTTCCGGAGCCAAGCCCGGCCACCGACCTAAAACCCGGCCGCCGCGGACGTTGCCACCAAGCGCGAACATCACGTTGGCGTGACCGTGATCGGTGCCGCGATTGCCATTTTCCCGGGCGGTGCGGCCAAACTCTGACATCGTTACCACCACGACATCTTCCATCCGATCGCCGAGATCTTGATAAAACGCGCTGAGTCCTTCGCCCAGCTCTTTTAACCGATTAGCCAGTTGACCTTTGGCGCCGCCTTCATTGACGTGGGTATCCCAACCCTCGATCTCAGCAAACGCAATTTCCACTCCGACTTCACTCTTAATCAGCCGGGCAATCTGTTTCATACTTTGGCCGAATCGGCCGTTAGGATAGGTCGCGGTGCTTTCAGGAATCGTCGCTTGAACCTGGCGTAGCGTAGCCATCGCCTGGAAGAGGCTTTCACCGCCCCGGCGAAACAGCGGATCGGTGGTGGTGGCGTAGAGTTTCTGCAGGCTGCTATTTAGCTGTTCGTTGCGCAGACGAAATTCGTCGACGGACGAAATAGTCAAGGTAGGCGTTTCGCCGGCGAGCATCCTTGGGGTGCGCGCCGTCATCGCGACCGCGCGCAAAGGCATCGGCGAGTTGGACCTTCCGGCCAACGATCGGTTCAACCAGCCATCCGGAGTGTTCTTTAGCCCAGGCGTGCCGAGTTCCATATAATCCTGGGCATCAAAATGGGAACGCGTATTATCCGGCGAACCCGCCGCGTGGATGATTGCCAGATGTCTTTTGTCGTAAATGCTCTTGAGCGGGGCAAGTGCCGGATGTAGCCCATAGAAGCCATCGAGATCTATGGCTTTGTCTTCGACCGCGGCCGGATCGGGCACGGCGATACTGGGACGCAATATATAATAGGCGGGATCTTTAAACGGCACGACTACGTTCAGCCCATCCATGCCGCCGCGCTGGAACACTACGACGAAGACTTTGCCGCGGCCATTTTGCTCGGCACCCGCCGCCCGAACCAGAAATGTCGGCGGCAATCCTAACGCGACAAAACCGAGACCGACTGATTTTAAAAATGATCGGCGTGAGGCTTCCATGATTATCTCCTCTGGAATTCCGGCGCTGCAAGCAGAAGAACGAGCGATTCGGTGCCGCTGGCTTCGTTCATCGCCGCGCGCGTGGCGGCGGAAATCGAGTCGGGCGCGATCAGACGAATCATCGACTCCTGATCTCCGACGATGTCTTTTTGGACGCGCGCGCCGGGCAGACGATTGCCAACCAAATCACTGACGAAATTCACCCGTGTCAGCAACATGTCGGGACTGATCCAGGAAGCTGCCATATCCGGATGGCCGGTGGGCGGCTGCGCCAGGAAGAGCGGTTCGCCCATGCGGTTTAAATAACGCAACAGAGGGTGGGTAATCTTGGTCTCAGCATTCGTAACTCGCAGCGCGCTGGCGACATATTCGAGGGGTTTCTTCACCTTGCTCTGGTAAAACTCGCCGGAAAAGAACTCCGGCGAATCGATGATCGCGCGGACTACGGACGCGATATCTCCGCCGCTCTGTTGAAAAACCGCGGAGGCTTTGCTGACAACGGCTGCCGGTGGATCGTCAGCGACAAAACGACGTGCTAACTTCGTCGCGATAAATTTTGCCGTTGCCGGATGATTTGCCAGAATGTCGATAACTTTTAGGCCGTCTTCCATGCCACCGCCCGCGGCGATGTGCGTGCCAAGCACAGTTTTGGCGCCACTATCATGGAAGCGTTGCTCGAAACGAAATTCGCCCTGGCCGCGCGGTCGCTCGATCGTCCAGCCGGTAAAACAGCGGGCGACTTCCTGGATATCTTTTTGCGTATAACCGCCGTCCACCCCGAGCGTGTGCAGTTCCATGACCTCGCGGGCATAGTTTTCATTGATACCTCGGCGGCGGTTATTCGGTCCCCCTCGAGCCGCAGGACTTTGCGGACTGACGCTCATCCAATTGTCCAGGTAAAAAAGCATCGCCGGGCTTTGCGCGGTTGCAGCTAGAAGATCTTTAAACCGCCCGAGTGCATGGGGCCGGATGGTGTCGCGGTCAAAGGAGGTAGAGAGCCAGCGATCGGCGCCCTTGCCGGCGAATATATTGAAATGATTGCTCCAAAAGTCGACCATCACTTCGTAAAGCTGGCGCCGGCTGTAAACCGCACGGATCAATCTGGCAAGCTGCAGCTCCAGAATCACCTGCCGCGGCCCCTGCATCTGCGTCATGTCCATGCCTTTGGCTTGCGCGACCGCGGCTTGCGGATATAGCTCAAGCAGCTCGCGGCTGCTCAAACGCATGGTTTTGAGCTCGGCAACTCTATCCGCGACAACCGAATCGGGGATTTGGTCCGGGCTGAGTTGTTGGTCTAGATAGGCGGTAATTCCCGACTGCTGAAGTTTTTCGAGTTCTTGACGTGTCGGGCCGAAGCTGGTGCGGTTGAGAAAGTGCACCAGCTTTTGCTGTTGGGTGAGCGATGCTGCCATGGTCTAGTCCTTTGCGGGTTTTCTGGAAAGCGATTTCCTAGGTCATTGCGAAGAATTGCCTCGTTCCTCTGCTTCACGCTGCTTACGCGCACGAAACTTTTCTCGCAGGGCGCGTTGTTCTTCCGGTGATAGTTGCTCCATTCGTTGGCGAAAGCGCTCGCGCCGCTGCTGCTTTTCTTCCGGGGACATTTTTTCAAAGCGCTCGCGCGCTTTTTCCCTGAGGTCCTGTCTGGTCTCGGGCGGCAGCTCGCGGAAGCGCTCGAGGCGGCGTTTCAGGGCTTCGCGGCTCTCGGGCGGTAGTTCACGCCATTGTTGCCAACGCTCGCGCAAACGCTGGCGATCCTCGGGCGAGAGTTGCTGCCAACGCTCAAAGTTCTTGCGCGCCGAGGCCTTCTCCTCGGCTGACATGCCGCGCCATCGCTCAAATTTTTTCTGCATTTCCGCCTTCTCCTCAGACGGTAGCGATTTCCAACGTTCGCGCAGTTTCTGCTTTTGCTCGCGGCGTCATCCCTGGCCAGCGGTCGGCGGCGTTACGATTGTTTTGCGCCGGCGGTTCGCCTCCATCTTTCGACTGACTCCAAACCGCGGCCGGCGCCGATAGGAGGCTAAGTAAGACGAGAAGGCAAATCATTGCTGAGTTCATTATAGGACTTCTTCCTGGAGACGGCAGTTTTCGACGCCTGACCTCTCGTCGGCGATACCTTGGTCCTGCCATTCCCATGACATCCATCTGGTTGATCAGTCCCATTGCCGCAACAATTTCATCTTGCCTAGCACCGCACGATCACGCGCTGCTTGCCTTTCTTGGCGGCTCGGCCGGAGCCGCGTAGCAAGATTAGCAAGCTGTAACTCAGTAAGCTGGACTTTAAGCTGCTTCGTTCCCAGAACCCTCCATGACCTCGAGAACCTCGATGTTCTCAAGAACGTCCATATTGTTGAACAACTCCAGATTCTCCGCCATTGGCAAAACTTCCATGAGAGCTGGATCCGCCGAGGGCACGTCGGTGGTTGTTTGGTTGGAGGTATTTAAGGTGACGGCTAAGGCGATAACCGCGGTTCCCGCCAGAGCCGGCAATGTCCAGGGGCGCAGGGCGGTCTGCAACGCTTGCCACCAGGATTTTTTCTCTTGCAGGTCTGCGAGCTTGTGACGCATTTCACGGCTATAATTTTGCCAAAACTCCTGGCCCGGTTCGTCGGTGTTTACCGTTAGCGGAAGCAGAGTCGCCAATTCTTTCAGGTAAGAGGCGCAAGCTGGGCAAGAGCGCAGGTGACTTGCGAGCCGATCACGACTGTCGCCGCTCAGATCACCATAATGGTAGAGCACCAGATCTTGTTCAAACTCGTTGCAAGCCGTAGGCATAAATCCTCCTAGGCGAACTCAGCCAGTCTTAGTCTGAGCGCCGTCACCGCCCGGTGTAAATGAACCTTAACCGTCCCCTCGGCGGTTTCCATCATTTCGGCAATTTCACGAATCGATAGCCCTTGATGGTTTTTTAGAACGAAGGCCATCCGTTGTCTCGGCGGTAAAGCATCCAGGGCCGCGTCCACCTGGCGCGACATCTGCGCCGCGATTGCCTGCTGATCCGGTGAAACGGAATGAGCGGCCGGATGGCTGGGTTCCACTTGACTCTCGATGGTCTCGTTAAACTCTTCGGCTGAAGTGCGTTTGGTTTTGCGCCGGTAATCCAGGCATATGTTCACCAGAATCCGATAGAACCAGGTATAAAAACCTGATCGGCCGTCAAAATTTTTCAAATGCGTGTAGGCGCGAAGAAACGCCTCCTGAGACAGATCTTTGGCTTCGTCCCGATCGCGAGAAAAGTCGAAGGCGATACGAAAAGCCTTCTGTTTGTACCGCTCCACCAGCTCTTCGAATGCTTTGGAGTCGCCCTTCTGAGCTAAGATCACCAGCGTTTCGTCACGCGGCTTGTCCGGCGCGGTTTCCATGCACTGTTCAAATGCACCATCAAGAGCCAATGCGCAACCTTGAAAAGCAAATGCCATGAGTACCTTCGGTGTTCAGGTTGAGTGACTTTCCGCCGCTATTTCAAGCACACAGCCGATCCTTAGCTGTTAGAGAAGATCCCCTCTCATCTAGGATAGCGTGGCGTAACTACTTAGACGCGCTGGTGAGCAGAAGGTTTACTAGACCGAGGCGAAATGGGTCGGAGTTTCAGACGCTTAGGACGCTCAGGGGGTGTTCGCAATGCGGGGCGGCTGCAGCAGACCGATCAGGCTCAATCGCCGGTGGGAGCGGGCGCTATTGGCCGGGCAACACTTGTGCGCTTAATTCTAAGTGTCTGCGCTCGTTGACTTAGATAAATCGATTAGGCTAGATTCACCATCGTGCTGCCGTCTTTTACCTCCAAACCGGATAAGCTCCGATGCATCATCAGTGTTGCAGCACTGTTGTTCGTTGTTCTCCTGCCTTTGCACGTTCATTTCTCCGCCGCCCCCCAGATCAGCAAAGAATGCAGCTGTATCCACGGCACTCGCACACAGCTGGCACTGGCGGCCGACACTTGTAATATCGCGCCGTCATACCGGACGACGTACATCATCACCCAAGATGACTTGCTCTGGGTCAATCAATGGACTCAGCTCAAACGGGTTCGTGGACCTCCCGCTTCTCTCTCCGCTTAGTTCGAACTTCAACTCAACAGTATCTATCTTCATTGCCCTCCGACTTTCTAATTCCAAGTCAGTGGGAGGGCTATCCATTCGTCCTGGAGGGAGGTTGTTATGATCTTTGTATTCAGGCAGCCGCGCTGGGTAGCGGCAATATCTTTCGTCGGTGCGTGGTTTCTGCTTCCTGCACTATGCATGGCCCAAAGCTCCGAATTGGAAGCTTTGAGAGACATGGTCAAAGGGATGCAACAGGATCTCAAGAAGGCGCTGAGCCGGATTGAGCAACTTGAAAAGGAGAAAGCTGTCGATTCGGCAAAGCTGGGTCAAGTCGAGAAATCGGTGCAGGCGGTGCAAAGCTCGCCATCGATTCTCAATCCGGCAATCGGTATGGCGATCGATGCCACAGCGGAACACCGCGCCAAGACCGGTGGAGATTTTAACCTGCGCGCCGCCGAGCTGGGAATCTCGGCGTCTATCGATCCGTATGCGCGCGCCTATGCCTTTATCAATGCCACCAGAGACGAGGTGGAGTTGGAGGAAGCGGCCATCGTTACGACTTCGCTTCCCTGGAATCTTCAAGCCAGAGGTGGGCGCTTCTTCGCCGACTTCGGCCGACTGGCTAAATTCCATCCGCACGAGTATCCGTTCGTCAATACCCCGTTATCGTTGGATCGAATTGTCGGCGGAGAATCCAAGGCTGACGGTGTCGAATTGAGTTATCTCTTTCCCATTCCATTCTTTTTGAGAGCAACGTTGGGTGGATACAACAAACTGGGCGCAGAAAACGAGCGGCTGGACGATACCAAGTCTCGCGCCTGGAGCCGTTTTACCTATCTTAGTAGGCTGCACACCTATTTCGACCTTGCCGATAGTCACGGCATTGAGTTCGGAACCAGTCTGGCCTACACGCCTTCGGTCCGACTTGTGGAAGACCCCCGCGGCGGAAGCCGGTCTTTAGCCGGAATCGACGTGACCTACCGTTACCAGCCGCTCGGAAGCACTCTCTATCAAGGCTTCACCCTAGGTGGAGAACTCTTCGGCAATAGCGAGCGAAGGCCGTTAGAGCTCGAGGATGGTAGCATGGCGGCCAAGCGCCGACGAGCCTTCGGCGGCTACAGCTATGGCGAGCTGAAACTCAGCAAAAACTGGTCTACTGGCTTTCTCTTTGACTATGCTCCAAGCATCGACAATCCAGCCAGAAAGACCAAGGGCTACTCGCCGTACGTGACGTGGAATCTCAGCGAGTTTAATCGGCTGCGCTTTCAATACAGCTATCTTGATGACGACGTAAGGGAGGAAAGAGCCGAGCGCGGCAATCAGTTCTTCTTACAATGGACGACGGTTCTGGGTAGCCATACGCATGGCTTCCGTAACCGTTAGCTATAGTTTAAATGGGAGATGCTCAAATGAATATGACTTGGATAAAGTTTGTTTGTAGTTTGTCGTTCGCGGCCTTTGTCGTAGGGTTTAACGTTCCAGTCGGCGCCCAGCAGATTCATGTTATCACGACGACCCCCGAACTGGCCGATATCACGAAACATATCGGCAAGGAACTGGTCAACGTTGAGAGCCTCACGCGCGGCGTCGAATTTATGCACGCGGTGCCCGTCAAGCCGAGTTTCGTCCCGAAGCTGAACCGCGCCGACATTCTAGTCCAAATGGGATTGGATTTGGAAATATCGTGGCTGCCGGCATTGTTTGAGGTTGCCAATAATTCCAAGATCCTTCCCGGCCAACTAGGCAATATCGATTGCTCAGTCGGCATCAGCGTTTTGGAAGTGCCACGCTCCATTGACCGGTCTGAAGGCGACGTGCACCCAAAGGGCAACCCCCATTACAACCTCGATCCTCTAGGGGGCAAAATCATCGCGCGCAACATCGCCGAAGGCTTGTCGCGCAATTATCCGCAACACAAACCAATATTCGAGAGAAATCTAAACGCCTACCTGGGCGAGTTGGACAATGCAATTGCGCGCTGGCAAAGCGTGGCCGCCCCGCTCAGGGGCGTAAAGATAGTTACCTATCACGTCGAGTGGTCGTACTTTGCTAACCGATTTGGCTTGCAGCAGGTTGGGATGATCGAACTGAAGCCGGGAATCGAGCCGACGCCGAATCATTTAGTTGCGCTTGCTCAGAGGATGCAGCAGGAAAAGGTTCAGTTAATCATTTACGGCGCGCAGAGTGACCGCTACCCACGCCAACTGGCGAATCAGACCGGGGCTGGCGTGGTGCGCTTGCAGAGCATCGCCGGTGGCTTGCGGGAGACTGACAGCTATATCAAGTTCATCGATTACAATCTGCGGAGCTTGCTCGCCGCCGTGAAAAAAGGTTAAAGCAGCAAACCGTAATGAGCAAAATAGACGCTACGGATGCGGGTGCTCAGATGAGTGAAGCAAGCGCATTGGTGCGTCTTCACCGAGCCAATCTCGGATACGAGGACGCCACGATTCTCTATGATGTCGCCGTCGAACTAAATCCCGGCGATTTGGTCGCGATGGCGGGGCCCAACGGATCGGGCAAAACGACTCTATTCCGGACAATTCTCGGATTTCTTCCCGTGCTGAGCGGCTCATTGACGCGCGGATGCGCGTTGAGTGAGTTCGGCTATGTTCCCCAGAGCGCGGCGCTGGACGCCACGTTTCCAATTACCGTTAGAGAGATAGTCGAGATGGGCGCCTATGGACGGCTTAGGCCTTTCGAGCGGTTGCCGATCGCCGAAAAGAACCGCGTCGATCGCGTGCTGGAGCAAGTCGGCGTAAGCGATCTCGCCGCGCGTGCTTTTTTTTCTCTATCCGGCGGTCAAAAGCAACGTATTCTGATTGCGCGCGCGCTGATGGTGGCGCCGAAGATTCTCATCCTGGATGAGCCGCTTTCGGGAGTGGATACAGAGTCTCGGGCGGCGATCACCGAGTTGCTGCTCAAGATCAATCGGCAAGAAGGCAAAGCGGTTTTTTTCTCGAGCCACGATCTCAGGATGGTCCGTAGCGTTACGAAAAAAATCCTGCGCGTCGACCGCGGCCGGGCGAGTTGGGAGGAAGGGGCGGCGGCGGACCATCCATGGTGAGTTTTTTTGACGTTTTAAGCCCCTCGTTTCTGCTTTTCCCAGCGTTGCTCGGGAGCGCGATCCTGGCTTTCGTCTGCCCGTTGGTCGGCGCCCACCTGATGCTGCGTCGGAGAATTTTTCTCGGCCTCACCTTGCCGCAGATCGCCGCGTGTGGCGTGGCGTTTACTTTCTGGCTCTATCATTGGGTCGGCTGGAGCCACGGTGTCGGCGGCGAGCGGCTCTTGGCAATGGCAGGCTCTCTGGTTTTTACCCTGGTCGGCATGGGCTTGCTCGCCTATCTGGACCTTCACGCGAGCGGATCGCCCGAGGGCCGGCTCGCCGCCGCTTATGCGCTGGCTTCGGCGCTGACGATTCTGTTCGTAGTCTTCAATCCCGCCGGCGACCTCGAAATCCTCAACTTGCTCAAAGGCGAAGTGATTTCCCTCTCTAAAGAGGAGCTCAAGATTCTCGCGATCGCCTACAGCGCGGTTTATTTCGGTTTGATTCTTTTCCGTCGCGAGTTTTTGCTCAACTCCTTCGATCCCGATCTGTCATTCTTATTGACCAATGGCGGCGGGCGTTGGAGTTTTTGGCTTTACGTCCTGTGCGGCTTCAGCATCGCCATAGGAGTCATTATGGCAGGCCCGCTGCTGGTGTTTGGCTTTATGGTTTTGCCGCCGCTAGCGGCGCGCGCGCTCGCGCGCGGTATGGCTTCGTTTTTTTCGTTATCATCGCTATTCGGTGTCGCTATCGCCATCTTGGGTTTCTATCTCTCAGTTCGGTTAGATCTGCCGCTCGGCCCTACCGATGTAACTTTGGGGTGCGCAGTGATTTTTTTAACCTATGCTGTGCAGGCAGGGCTGCGTAAATACCGGTCCTCCGCCGGGCTGTGGTTGCTCTTGTTCGTCGCACTCGCTGGTTGTAGCGCGCCGGTGCCGCGACCATTTCCGAATGCGCAAGCGCTGGGGCAACACGATCTCTGGATCGCCGCGGTGCGCAACAGCACGAGCAGCAATCTGCGTCTGCCGGCAACCAATCCGCTCCGTTCTCTCACGGAGATGGCGAAGAAAGTCGATACCGGCTACCGTCCGACGGTCATGGATCTGCTGCGCGACGAGATCAGAAACGAGCTGGAACGAAGAACCGTGAAGTTCGGTTTTCCGGAGCAGCGCGACGACCGCCTTGGCGCGTTTCCTTTCGATGCAATCAATGCCGCCACCGGCGCGCGCCAGGCTAATATATCGGGTTACCTGCTGTTAGCGGACATTCGCCGGTGGGACAGCGACCCGCACGGACCGTTACGGAGTTGGCTGGAGTTCAGGTTGGTTCGTATCGACGACGGAACGGTTGCGTGGGAACGCCGGATTCAAAAAGTCACTTCTTCCACTGGCGCGCGCCTGGATCAATTGTCTTTCGACGCGGTCAAAGAAATTGTTCGCGAAATCTTCGGTACGTAGCCCGATTTCTCCGCAAGTAAGCGAAGGGACAAGCCTACCGGCCGCAGCCGATAGGTCTCTGGTTCCAAGGCCGCCCTCGACAACCCCAAAGGTACTGATGCCAATAGTTTGGGCTTGGCAGCACCGGCCCGGTATCCGTCTGCGGCCTCCACACTCGCATCTTCGCTCCGCGTTCATTCTCAGGATAAGCCTTTTCAGCAGGCTGCTAAATGTGGCTTAGCCTTTACAGCCATAGAAGCTCTGATATAGTTTCGCCCAAATGGCTTCAATTCTCATCAGCAACATCGGCACGCTGGTTACCGGTAAGTTGGAAGATCCGTTGCGCGAGGCGGACTCTATTTATATTGAAAGCGGCTTGGTCCGCGCCATCGGTAATGGCTTGAAGCACAGAGCGGATCAATCAATCGATGCCAATGGGATTACCGCCATTCCGGGGTTGATCGATTCTCATTCGCATCCGTCCATCGGTGAATATACCCCAGCGCAAAATTCGCTCTCGTGGATAACCAATTACATGCATGGCGGCGTGACCGCGTTGATATCCGCCGGCGAGTTGCACCTTCCCGGCCTGCCGCTACCGCCCGACGCTCGCACCGCTTTGTCGGTGGCCATCGTAACCAAGCGCTGTTATGACAATCTCCGGCCGTCGGGTGTCAAAGTGCACGCCGGCACACTGTTATTGGTTCCCGGGCTGACGGAAAAGGATTTCGACGAAATTCAGGCGCTGGGGATCAAGCTGGTGAAGTTCATCTTTTACGATTACAGCTTGTTGCCCAACGGCGAAGCGGAACGTTATGTGAAGTGGGCGAGATCCCGCGGTATCAAGGTCAAGATCCATTCCGGCGGTGTCTCGCGATCCGGTGTCAGCCAGGTGGCGGGATTCGATATCGTTGATAAAATCCAGCCGGACATCATCGGCCATATCACAGGCGGGCCGATTCCGATGGCGGAAGAAGATATGATCCGCATCGCCAGGGAGACCGAGTGCTTCATGGAGATTTGCACCTCGGGAAATTATCGCCTGGCGTTGGTTCTTGCGCGTCATGTCAAAGCGAACAACTTGCATCATCGTGTGCTCATCGGCACTGACACTCCGGGCGGCACCGGCGTTGTGCCACGCGGCATTTTGCGCGAGATCGCCTTTATTTCTTCTGTCGGTGAAATCGAGCCTGAGAAGTCAATTTGCATGGCGACCGGCAACGTCGGCCGGGCACACGGTTTAAATATCGGTATTCTCGAAGAGGGGCGACCGGCTGATCTGGTCTTGCTGCACAAAATAACCGGCTCGGTGGCGAAAGACGCTCTGGAGTCCTTTGCCAAGGGCGATCTTCCCGGTATCTCTACAGTGATCATCGACGGTGAAGTCCGAGTCGCCGGCCGCAGCCAGCAAACGCCGCCGCCTGAGCGGGTGGCGAGTCAATCCTGTTGTTGAATTTCCCGACTTAGTCGCAGACAAGCGCTGCTTAATGAACCTGCCACAGTGGCTTTGGAGGAATTCGTTGTGAGTAATTTTGAATTTGGCGTAGGGCTTTTTCCCACCGAGCCGCTGCCGAAGATGGTGCAACTCGCCAAGGTGACTGAAGAGTTGGGTTACAGCCACATCTGGGTGGGCGACTCCCATCTGATCTGGCGTGAAGCCTATGTCAACATGGCGGCGATGGCACTCAGTACCACTAGGGTCAAGCTCGGCACCGGCGTTACCAATCCGCTCACGCGCCATCCATCTGTGGTCGCCAGCGCTTATGCGACACTGGAAGAATACGCGCCGGGTCGCACTATTGTCGGCATCGGATTGGGGGATAGCTCGGTGGAGACGATGGGGATGAAGCCGGCGAAGCTCTCTTACTTCGAAAAAACTATGGCGCAGATGCGCCAACTGTTGGACGGCCAAGAAGTTCAACTGGAGACCGGCAAGATTCACCTATTGCATCCCTGTAAAGCCAGGGTGCCGATTTACATTGCAGCTAGCGGGCCAAAGATGCTGGAATTATCCGGCCGCATCGCCGACGGCATTATTGTTTTAGTCGGGGTGGCTGACGAATATCTCGCTCATGCCAGAGAGAGGATCGCCGCCGGCGCCAAAGCGGCCGGAAGAAAAGTCGAAGACGTCAACTTGGTTCTCTGGGTTCCTTGCGCTGTGTCAGACACCGCGCCCGCTAAGGACGCGGTCAAGGCCCATGTCGCTCGGGTTGTGGCGCATCCGCTTCCCTACGTGCTCGATCCCACCGAGCAAAAAGTATTGGAAGAAATCCGTAAAACCTACGATTATTATCACCACATGGATCAGCAAGCGAACCATGCCGAGGTGATACCGGACTGGTTGGTAGACAAGTTCGCGATTGCCGGAAGCGTCGCCGACTGCCGCACGCAAATCGAACGGATTAAAAAATCCGGCATACAGCAGATTGCGATTATTCCCTACAGCCCGCCGGGCGGCAGCAGGGAAGAGACGATCCGCGGTTTTGCCAAAGCGATGGGCTAATCGGTCGCGTTATTTAACGACGAGGGAGAGGCGCGATGAAAATTGTTCATACGATGATCCGAGTCAATGATCTTGACGAGAGTTTAAAGTTTTATTGCGATGGGCTTGGCATGAAGCTTTTAAGAAAGCGCGAATACGAGTCCGGTCGCTTCACCAACGTTTTTGTTGGCTATGGTTCCGAAGAGACGGAAGCAGTCATCGAACTCACATACAATTGGGATACGCATTCGTATGATATCGGCAACGGTTTCGGCCATATCGCCCTTGGCGTGCCGGATGTCTATAAGACCTGTGAAGAGCTACGCGCCAAAGGAGTGAAGATCGTCCGGGAACCCGGTCCGATGAAACATGGGACCGGCAGCAACGCCATCGCCTTCCTCGAAGATCCCAACGGCTACAAAATCGAGCTGACCACGCGGGCGGAGTAAGTAAATTAATCCAGCGTGCAGGGAGAGGTCGTATCGATCGATCAGGCAACGTTTTGCATCTTTGTCGCAAAGTCACGCCCAGAGGTCGGCGGTGGCAGCAGCGTGCCATATTTTGTGTATAGTTCAATCGCTTCCTCGACGGTAACGACCTTATCGGGACGGTTGACAGTGTGAGTCAGGAGCTTTTTGGTGTCTTGCTCATCAAGGGAATACAGTTTGTCCTGCGTCGATTGAGCGGTGAGTTTTCTCCGCGAGAAATTTACCGTCGAGATCGTCCAGACGTACAAGGCTTCCGCGGACCTTTCCAGTCCAAGCGCTGGAGCCTCTCTCAAGTCCGCGGGTAAATGAAGGGTCCTTCAATGACTTCCAACAGTCCGAACCAGCGGGATAGCCGAGTCAAATAGCAGACGAAGACGTCACCTGATTTGATCCGATCTGCCATCCCCTTGTGACGAAGGCGGAACCCGGAAATATCCCGAGTTGAGCGCGCGAATTCATCGTAATTTTCCGGCGAGAACAAATCGATGAAGTACGCAATGTTCGCGATCTTGACGTCTAACTATTGAGTCTACTGCCGCAATTCGAGCAGTGTAATAGAATTGACTTCACCCGTCTCAAAAACAAACCTGCATTCATTAACATGATTAGGGCTGCCGGTATTACATGGGGATATCAGCCCTCAGTGTATTGGAATATGCACTTTTGTCTCTTTCACTTGGGCGCCTCCGCCAGTCCTTCCTTCTTAGCTATTTCCAGCGCCGTGTTTTTATCGCGCTCGATCAACGAGCGAAAATCGGCAGGCGCGATATATTGAACGATGCCACCGGTTTTTTCGATTCTGGCGCCGAATTCTTTTGACTTGATCACCTTCTCGGCCGCCGCTGTGAGGGTATCGATGACCGGCTTGGGAGTGCCGGCAGTGACGAAGGCGCCGGACCAACTATCGAGATAATTTCCTTTGATCCCCAGCTCGGCGGTGGTTGGGACCGAAGGCAATCCTTTCATCTTGTTGCCGCCCAGGAGCGCCAATGTTCTGAGCTTGCCCGCGCTTTCCTGCGGCAGGGTCGCGATTGCGGTGCCGATGACGAGATCCAGATGCCCGCCTAAGAGCGCCGGAATGTATTCGCCCCCGCCTTTGTATGGGACATGTTTGATCTTGATGCCGGCGACCTGGGACAGAATCAGAGAATTGAAGTGACCGCCAACGCCGGTGCCCGCTGTTCCATAAGATAGTTTACTCGGATTCTTTTGCGCCGCGTCGATCAGGTCGTTGAGATTTTTATACGGCGACTCGGCGCGCACGGTCAGTCCGTCGGGAGCGGACGTGATGAAGGCCACAGGATGAAAATCCTTGTTGGTGTCGTATTTGATATCTTTGAGGGTAACCGGCGCGAGAACCATGCCGCCTAGCGTGTTTACCAAAATGCTGTAGCCATCCTTCGCTGCACTGAGCATCGATGTGGCGGCCAGGCTGCCGGTGGCGCCGCCCTTATTGATCGGCGCGATGGGAGTGTTGAGAACCTTCGACATCTCTTCGGCGAAAATTCTGCCGGTCACGTCGGCGAAACCACCTGCAGGAAATGCCACGACCATCTCGATCGGCCTTGAAGGATATTTTTCCTGTGACCAGGACTGTGATGCTGCCGACCCAAGAGCGATCGCTTGCACCAAAGCGAGCGTCAGCCAAATTTTATCATACGAGAGAGCCATATTTTTCTCCTTTCGAATCAGAAACCGAGGATCCCTTTAGGAAGCCTAATCTTTAGCCAGAGCTCGAACATCCCATAGCTCGTTAGCGCCGCCGCGCCTGCTACCACGAAGGATCGGAACCAGCCCGCGCCCTGGATGCAGCCCAGCAAAAAAATCATAAGAACAGATGTCGTAAAAACAAACCCGAGTTTTTCCAAGAAGAAGGCGTATAACAAGAGGGCAAAAAGTACCAGAGCAATCTTCGGCCAGTTTATTTCCGGCAATTGCCGCAGAGTATTCTCGAAGCTACGAAGCGCATCGGCAAAGACGACAAGGGATAAGACGATCAGAAGCAGTCCCGACCAGAAGAAAATAAAACCAGCGCCCGGATCGGTGATGCTTCCTACGCCGAGCCCGGTCGCTCCATAAGATGCCAGTAGTCCGACAGCAATCCAGAAGAGCGTGCCGGCGCTCGCGGCGATTGCTTTAGTCCTCTTCACTGAGTCCACGCCCCAATCTTATACGGCTAAACAGCGGCGCGATGAGCACAGCCATGGAAAATACAATGAACGCCGCCGAGATCGGCCGCTGCAGGAAGATCAAAAGGCTGCCGTCTGATTGGATTAGCGAGCGCCTTAAAGCGGTTTCGAGCAAAGGACCCAATACGAATGCTAGCACCAGCGGCGCGGGCTCGAAGGCGAATTTTTTCATGAGAAGTCCGACTACGCTAAAGACGATCGCGACATAAATATCGGTGGTGCTGTTGTTGAGGCTGTAGGCGCCGATCAGACAAAAGAGAATGATGAAGCAAGAAAGGTAAGCATAAGGGATCTTCAGTACACGCACCCACAGGGGAATCAGCGGCAGGTTGAGGATCAAGAGCATAAGGTTGCCGATGTACATGCTCGCGATTACGCCCCAAAACAGATCGGGGGAATTCTTGATCAACAAAGGGCCGGGGGTGAGACCATAGATCATGAGCGCGCCGAGCAAGATTGCTGTCATCGCCGTAGAAGGTATGCCCAAGCTGAGGAGCGGGATGAAGGTGCCGCCGACCGCGGCGTTGTTGCAGGCCTCCGGCGAAGCGACGCCTTCGATGGCGCCGTTGCCAAATCGCTCGGGGTACCGCGAGAGATTCTTTTCCAGGGCATAGCTTAAAAACTGCGGCACGATGGCTCCGACACCCGGCAAGAGCCCGAGAGAAAATCCTAACAGAGAGCCGCGAGCCATGGGGCCGGCGCACCGTTTCCAGTCTTCACGGTTGGGGAAAAGCCCTTTTATTTTTTCGGCAAAGACTTCGGTCTTGCGTTGCACGCCGAGGTTCTCCAGAACTTCGGCGATGCCGAAGAGGCCCATGACCACTGGCGCTATGCCGATGCCGTCCGCCAGTTCCAGCATGCCGAAAGTGAACCGCGGCGTCGCCGTGATCGGATCGAGGCCGATGCATCCGAGCAGGATGCCGACAACCGCCATCAGCAGAGCTTTGGCCATCGATTTTCTCGCCAGATAGGCGACTACCGTTAAACCCATTACCATCAGGGCAAAATACTCCGGCGGACCGAATCGAAGCGCGAAATTAGCCAGCGTCGGCGCGAGCAGAATGAGACCGAAGATGCTGAACGTGCCGGCAATAAAGGATGCGAATGCGGAAATACCGAGGGCGGCGCCGGCTCGGCCCTGGCGGGCCATCTGATAGCCGTCGAAACAAGTAACGACGGAAGAAGCTTCTCCAGGGATATTCAGCAGGATTGAAGTAGTTGAGCCGCCGTACATGGCGCCGTAGCAAATGCCGGAGAGCATGATGATGGCGGAGATCGGATTGAGCGCGAAGGTGGCAGGCAAAAGCAGCGCGATTGTAGCCGTCGGACCGATTCCGGGTAGAACCCCGACCAGAGTTCCCATGGTGACGCCGATGAAGCAATAAAGAAGGTTTTGAGGCTGCAGAGCGATGTTAAAGCCGTGGAGAAGGCTCGCTAGCGACTCAAACATGGATCACGCTGAGATCCCCGCGGGACCGGGAGAAATTAAGTCTATCACAGATTCAGGGGCGGCACGGCTTCTTGCAATGTAGTCGTGACGACCGTCTGCTATAGCTCAGGCAAAACCGACATCGTAGTGTCTGTAGCCATATTCCATAATCCCGCTCATTATTCTGCATAGCGTTGGCGTAGCTTCACCGGCGCGGCTTTAGTTTTTTTGGCGTTGAGATTGAGTACTTCTACAAACACCGAGAACGCCATGGCGGAGTAGATGTAACCTTTCGATATATGTTGATCGAAACCTTCGGCGACGAGAGTCATGCCGATCAATAGTAAAAAGCTCAGCGCCAACATTTTCACCGTTGGATGCCGTTCTACGAAGCGGCCAATGGGGCCGGCAAATGCCATCATGAATAACACCGCAATAACCACGGCGGAAATCATGATACTGATATCGTCGACCATGCCAACTGCGGTGATGACCGAATCGAGAGAGAAAACGATATCGAGCAAAAGTATCTGAACGATCACACTGGTAAAAGTCGCCGCTGCCGCCGCCGAGGCGTGTTCTTCCTCGCCTTCGAGACGCTGGTGAATCTCATGCGTGCTTTTTGCGATGAGAAAAAGGCCGCCGACCAGCAAGATGATGTCGCGCCCGGAAATTTCTTGTTGAAAGACAGTAAAGAGCGGCGCCGTCAGGCCGATGACCCAGGAGATCGAAAAAAGAAGAATGATGCGCATCACCATGGCCAAACCAAGGCCGACATAACGGGCCTGGGCTTGCTGAGAGGCGGGTAGTTTTCCAGCGAGGATGGAAATAAAAACGATATTATCGATTCCAAGAACGATCTCTAGCGCGAGCAGCGTGGCGAAGGCAATCCATGCCTGCGGGTCAAATATCCACTCCATGGTCTTTTTCTCCTCTCGTCGTCGTAATTGAACGGGGTAATAAGCAAACGTCCTGGTCGAATAACCGGTTCATCGGCATACTCGATGTTTGCGGCGGCAAGCACCCTGTTAGACTAAAAACTCGGAGCATCAAATGCCGAAAGCCTCCTTGATTCCGCTCAAAACAAACTGAACTGCCACTGCGGCCAAGATCAACCCCATGATTCGAGTCAAAACTCTGATTCCGGTCTTGCCAAGCCGCCTCAGCAGCACTTCGCCGAGCCGCAAGACGAAATACGAGACCAGCCCTGTCACGACCACCGAGCCGTAGACGACTCCCAACTCAAGCAGACCTCGTGCTTGGGACGAAAGTACAATGACTGTCGAAATTGCGCCTGGTCCGGCGAGCATCGGAATCGCAAGCGGCGTGATGGCCACGTCTTCCTTGGTCTGGCCCTCGAGCACTTCTTCTTGTCCTCCCTGAGTGCGCCGCTCGCCACGCAGCATGTCCATGGCAACATACCAGAGAATTAATCCACCCGCGGTTCTAAACGCGGGCAGCGTGATTGCAAATGCGCGGAACAGCAAATTACCTGTCGCGGCAAAAAATATCAGCAGAATCGTCATAACGATGCAGGCCCGTTTAGCAGTGCGCCGCTGGTCTTCGGCTGCCTCATCATTAGTGATAACCAGGTAAGCCGGAACTACCGCAATCGGATCGACGATAAACAGCAGCGACGTCAGCGACACCAGAGCAAATTGCGCTAGATTGTCCATCGATCACTTGTCGCCGTTTTGACTCTTCCGCGTTCGTTCAGAATCGACTCCGCCTGTTGCCGCGCCGGCGTTTCGCGCAGAAGTTGGTCAAGACCAGCGCGCTATTATCCCACCGGAGCAAGCGGATTGAATGACGCCGCCTCAACTCAATTGCGCTTGTCGATTTTTGCATGTAGTTTTTCACCATGGCAAGACTCTTTGCAGCACCGACAGTTATCCCGGCGGCAGGGCAGCCGCCCAAGATTATCGAAGAGTTTATCGGCCGGGTGAATTCTGCAACGTCCAAACTTAGCATCGCCAAAATGACCAGCCCGTCAGGGTGGCGTGAGCAAGGTCAGACGCCGGAGTTCGACGAGTTCACCGTTGTATTGCGCGGTCAACTGCAGGTCGAGACGCGCGATGCTGTGCATCAGGTTTCCGCCGGGCAAGCCATTATAGTCAATGCCGGTGAGTGGGTGCGCTACAGCACGCCCGGTGCCGCGGGCGCGGAATACCTTGCAGTTTGCCTGCCGGCCTTTTCGCCCGACACTGTTCATCGCGACGATCCGTGAGGCGCATCTCCAGTCGTTTACAAGATTTTTGTCGGATAGAACGGCTATCGGCTCTTCCGGCGGCAATTTCGATCGCAGTCGCTTGCACCTGCTTTACTTTTTGATGATACGGTAGCCACTGCCCTCTAAAATATTAAAGATCTGCAGAACATCGACGGCGGGACGATAACCGGCGTTACCTACAATTGAACGGATAAACGAGCTCTGCCATTTCGGATGTCCGGTTGAGTCCAGAGTCTCTTTGTTGAGCAGAATGGCTATGAGCAGTTTCTGCAGAGTCGCGACGTACTCGCGATCACTGCGTTCGCGAGTCATGATTACGGATGGAACAGCATAGGTTTCGCTATCGCCCGCCCATGGGTAGACGGATCGCCCGAGTTTTTGTTTCCGATAGATTTGTTCCAGCACGCTGTTTGCCGGCATGCGCACTAAACGAAAACTATCGTCCAAGTTTTCAAACGCGGGAACGGGCGCGCCGCCGACAAAAATCATGGCATCGATTTCTCCGCTTTTGAGCTTTCCCAGGGCATCGTTCGGCGCGTCGAAAACGGCTTGTACGCGCAGATCGTAACCTGCCAATAAGACTTCGGCGCTTAAAGCGGAGCCGCTCCGCTGCGGGCCCACGGCGACTTTTTTCCCCTCGAGCTGATAAAGCGAGAGCAAGCCTTCATTCCTGGTGATCACATGAATTTCTTCCAGATAAAGATTGAGGACGACCTTTGCTTGCTCGAACACGTTGAAGTCGGCTTCCTTTTGCATAATCTCCGAGACGAATTTTAAAACGTCCAATTGCACAATTGCCAGATCAACCGTCCCGGCGCCCAGCAAGTTGATGTTGTCGAAGGAGCCATTGGTTGAAATGACCTCGATCGGGATTCCTTCTTTTTCGGCGATCTGTTTGATGTCTTGAGCGATCTTGTAGTACGTCCCTTCCTGGGAACCGGTGGCGATGGTGATGGAAACAGCTTCATGATGTGAAAGCAGCACCCAGGTTATCACTATCAAAGACATTCTTAGCGCGCGCATTCTCTCGAGTCTCCTTTCACATCCAACGCATCAACATAGTATCTCGGCAGCTACACGCGCAACAGCGCGGTCGTGCTTGTTTCGTGATTGCTTTAGCGATTGCCGATTTGAGGTTTTCGAAGGTTAAAGAAATCGGGCGAAGATAAAGATTCCGATCATCGAGAATGCCACGGCCATCTTGACGGCGACGCCAATTGCCAGACCGATCGTAGCGCCGAAGCCGGCGCGGGCAGCGTCTTGAAGGCCGCGTTGAGCCGAAAGCTCGCCAATGACCGCGCCGATGAAGGGACCGAAGATAACACCCGGAAGACCAAGAAAAAGGCCGACCACGGCGCCGATCAGTGCGCCGAAGACAGCGCGCTTGGACGCGCCGAATTTCTTGGCGCCGAACATAGTTGCCCAGAAGTCGACGGCATAAGTAAGGACCGCGAGCACCGCCAGGACAATCAATGTACCGGCGCCGACGTAGACAAAATCTTCAGCCCAAGCGGCGATAAAAAGCCCGGCAAAGATCAGCGGTGATCCTGGCAGCCCCGGAAGCACGAGACCGGCCAGACCGGCAAGGACCACCAGCGCGGCAAGTAAGTAGTAGGCTTGAACGGTGTCCATCAGGTATTAAGTTTTAACGCCGTCGGACTGGTCACGCGGTCGATCCTCATAGGTCAAAAATCCAAGAGCGTGCTGTCGGCTGCCTGTGTTTAGGCGAAACCCTAATCAACACCAACAGTTATAGTCCGACGTTTTTGCCGGTCAGGCCGAATATTCAGCAGGAGGCGAAAACTACTGTACTGCCGCAATTTAGTATATATCGATTCATATCATCCTAGCCTTCTACACGGCAATGCCGGAGAGTCGGTCGAGTGTCACTATGCGCACGAATAGGTTCCAACAGCAGTCGCTTTGGCGTTGCTCCGGCGCATGGCAGCGGATGCTGGATTAATTGGCGGACCATAAAGGAAATAGAATATGACGCTTTCCTTAGCTGAAAATTTGAGCTTATTGCGTGTCGATTTGGTAGGGAGCCTGCTCCGGCCCGCCAAGCTGAAACACGCATTTTCTAAATGGGGTAGCGGCGAGATCTCGGAGGAGGAGCTGCAAAAAATTCAAGATGAGGCGATCCGTGAAGTCATCGCCATGCAAGAGGCGCATCATCTGCCTCTGGTCGTCGATGGCGAGTTTCGTCGGACCAACTTCATGGAGAGCTTCTCGGTTGTCGCCGGCGTCGAAGAATGGCAGAGCGGCGTAAAGACTTACCACAACATTCTCGCTCGTGAAGATACCGAAGAGTCGAAAACAGAGAAGGGGCAGGATCCCATTCTTCTCAATCGCAAGCGTGTAACACAAAGGTTGCGGCTGCTGCGCAATCGCTTGCTCGAGGACTACAGCTTCGCGCAGAGCCTGACCCGCCGACCAGTCAAGGTAAGCTTGATCGGCCCCGATAGAATCACGCAGTGCTTTGATAGCGATAGCTCACGTTCGGTCTATCCCTCGATCGACGATTTTGTTGCGGATGTGGTTGCGGTCGAACGCCAAATGATCGGTCAATTGGCCGAAGCGGGCTGTCGCTACGTCGGCATCGATGCTCCGGGTTACACCGCCTATGTGGATGGCCCGTCGTTGGCTGCCATGTGCGCCCGCGGCGAAGATCCGGAGCGGAATATGGAGCGCTCGATCATAGCCGACAATCAAGTCATTGCCGGTTTTCCCGATATCACGTTCGGAATTCACTTATGCCGGGGCAACCGCCAAAGCATGTGGCACCGCGAAGGCAGCTATGATGCCATTGCGGAGAAGCTTTTTCAACGGCCTGAATCACCCACGCCTGCTGCTCGAATACGACACCGAACGGGCCGGCAGCTTGAGCCCCTGCGCTTGGTTCCGAAAGGCAAGACGGTTGTTTTAGGTCTGATTACCACCAAGGTGGGCCGAGTCGAAACCGTCGATGAACTGAGGCGGCGCATCGATGAGGCGGCCCGCTATATCCCCATCGAGCAGCTTGCGTTGAGCCCGCAATGCGGCTTTGCCTCAAGCATCATGGGAAATCTTCTCAGCGAGGACGAACAATTCCGCAAGCTCGATGTAATGGTCGAGAAGGCGGCAAAAGTCTGGGGCAGCGCGCTGGAATAGGCGGGCTAAGCCTTGGTTACTTTCCAAGCTTGCCATTAGCCGGCCATAACCGCTCACATTTTCCCTGATGTCGATGAGCTTCATCGCGTGCCAGATACACGCCAAGCTGCTGGTGATCACCGGCTTGCCGATCTCCTCTTCGAGCAATGCCACATCCGCAATCGTCGGCCAGCGGGGGCACGGGATGAAAATGCCGTCGGCGTCGCGCCCTTTGGCGTAGAGGCGCTTGGCGATTTTGTAGGAGGCATGAACCGGAAGATCGGTGAGTTGGGCATTTTTCCGGACGCCGTAACCGGCGATCTGCAACACCTCGAACCCGGAGGCTTCCAGATGCCGCTTCAATCTCTGATTGATCTCGTCCTCGTAGGGCGTGCCGACAACGAGCTTTTTGATTTTCATTGCCTTCAACGCCTCGACCTCCGCTGTCAGTCCGGCGGCCACCGGCACACCGAATTTCTCCGTTAGCTTCTGCCCCATTTCG
>CAVSLC010000011.1:0-223798 GCA_963728565.1 uncultured delta proteobacterium | reverse complement strand
GATCGCCTGCAGCGAGTCGCGGATTGACCAGTAGATCGATCACTTCTATGACATAGCGCCCGGACAGGTGCGTTTCACACAGCCGCTTCAGGTTCTTCAAAGCTGCGTTCGATTTCGCGGTGCGACCTGCGACGTACAGCCTGAGCTGCCACTCGGGCGCCTGCCCCTTGGATGCAACAGCCGTGTGTTTAGATGCAGCCTTGGATCGTGTAACCATCAGGTCGATCTTTTCGTGTCGCTACGACGCGTACTCGATCGTGCGCCGCGCCGTTTCGTTGCCGAAACATCGAGCCGGTCCGGCGGCAATCGCATCGCTATCGGCGGTCCGAGTGCGGCAATTTGCGCGTCGATTGCAGCACGCTGATTCCCGAGCTCACGCAAATTTCGATCGCGATCGAGCTCTCGTAATCTGACGGACGCAAGTTCCTCCGCCTGCTGGGCTACGCGTGCTGTACCGGTGAGTACCTGCGCACCGGACAAGTACACATCAATCAGCTGGATCCCTCGGCGGCTCAGCACGAACTCACGGACCTGATTCGAGTGCTCCATCCCGCGCGACTTCAACACCTGCAACGTTCGGGTGCGCTCGCCGTTTTGTTCGTAGTTGCCCAACACGAGCCATGTGTCCATCAACGACGACACTCCAACTTCAGAGTCGGCACGCGGCACGGTGGTGTCCGTCGTCAGGCTGGTGTAAACGGCCGTTATGCCCTGTTGCTTCAGAAAATCGATCAGTCTCATCAGCGTTGGCTTCAATGAGACGTCCTCGCGCTCCATTGTCAGGTTGCTGATCGGGTCCACTACTACGACCGCGGGCGGAATTGGCGCATGTTCGTCGTACATCGAGACAAGATGCTGCTCCAACCCTTGCAGTGTCGGTCGCGACGCATGAACCTGCAGCAAGCCTTTTCGAACCCACTGCGCAAGGTCAAGTCGCACAGACCGCATGTTGCGCAACAATTGGCTTTCTGACTCTTCATAGGCAAACATCAGCGCTCGTTCGCCGCGCGCACACGCGGCGTTTGCGAAAGCGGCGCCTATGCTGCTTTTGCCGGTGCCCGGAGACCCCGACACCAAAACGCTGGTCCCGCGATAAACGCCTTTCCCTTCCAGCATGTCGTCCAAGCCCTTGATGCCCGAAGCGACACGCTGGCTGTTGGCCTTGTGATCAAGACGCAACGAGGTGATGGGCACGACGGATATGCCATTGGCGCCAATGACGAATGGATATTCGTTCGTGCCGTGCGCGGAGCCGCGATACTTGACGACGCGCAATCGCCGGGTCGAAACCTGATCGTTGATTCGATGGTCCAGCAGAATTACGCAATCGGCAACGTACTCTTCAAGTCCGTAACGCGTCAGAGATTTCTCGCCTCTCTCGCCCGTGATCACCGCGGTCATTCGGCGATCTTTCAACCATCTGAACAGGCGTCGCAGTTCGGCGCGAAGCACCGCCTGATTTGGAATTCCCGCAAACAAGGCTTCGATCGTGTCGAGTACGACGCGTTTGGCACCGATACGGTCGATGGCGTGCGCGAGACGAATGAAAAGCCCCTCGAGGTCGTATTCACCGGTTTCCTCAATCTCGCTGCGCTCGATGTGAACGAAGTCAAGCGCAAGTTTGCGCTGCTTCTGCAGTTTCTCCAGATCAAAGCCAAGGGAGCGTACGTTTTCGGTGAGCTCGGCCGTGCTCTCCTCGAACATCATGAAGACGCCAGGCTCACCATATTGACGGCACCGCGAACCAGAAACTCGGCTGCAAGCATCGTCTTGCCGCATCCTGCGGCGCCGCATACCAGCGTCGGCCGTCCCCTCGGCAATCCACCGCCGGTGATTTCGTCCAGGCCGTGGATGCCGGTTGCTGCCTTTTGCAGGGCAGCCTTTTCAACTACAGCAGAAGACAGCGGGCGGTTTCGCGCCATCCTGAACTCTCATCATGGTTTGAGCTCCAGTTTACGATCACCGTCTGATGCTGAATAGTCAAAGCGTCAAGGGGTGGGCCGACGCGCTAAAGCATTTCTTCGCGCGCCTTTTCTGCGTGCGCGGCACCTAGCGCGGTCTTGACCTTTCTTTCTTCTTCCGGTGGCGGTAGCACTGCCGGCATGCCCAGCGATTGAATCCACAACTCGCGGCACCAGCCTTTGCTGTGATAAATGTGCTCGTCCTCCTGATCTTCGACTTCTTCTACAGCGGCCGTCAACGCCTGCTTCTCGTTGTCGCCGCACTTCTGCGCAAACTTCGACAGAAGCTCCCAGTTCAGATGGTCCTTGGTTTCGGCAAAGACGACGCACTCGCACGCGACGAGTTCCGCTGCTTCCGGCTCACCGCCGCTCGCGAGCGCCATTTGCATCGCCTGCACCAGCGATTCGCCGATGTGCTCGACCACCTGCCGGCCGGGTGTCTGGGCGTCGGTATCAAGACCCAGAGTGGTCAGCAGTTGTTGCATGACTTCAACGTGTCGCTCGGTCTGCGCCAGATACTTCGTCCATTCTTCCTCGAGCTCGTCATTGACGACGCATTCGAGCGCGGTCGTGTAGACCTGCACTCCACCCAATTCGGTCTCGAGCATTTGATACAGCAGTTCTTTCAGTTGTTCGTTCATAGTTGTCTCCATCAAGTTTGAATTGCCTAGACCATTGGTGGATCCATTTGACGTTCGAAGTGCCGATGCCGTGCGATCGCGCGGACAAATGCGTCCGCGACCGTTGCAGCGTCCTGTTCCTCCACGATCAGCAACCCTGGGTCATCGCTGCCGTCGGGCAGTGTGGCGAAATACCTGCCCCCTCAAGCAGCGCGCTCGCGCCCTGCGAGCGCCAGGATCGGCTTGCAATGGCGGTACTGAAGTTTCATGAACTCCATCGCCTGGCCGCTGTTGCCAAGCGTTTCGATCGCTGTCTTTCCGCTCGGCAACACCAGCGCGTCGAACAACACCGCAGGCGCCGTCTCCATCGTGATTTCGACCTCGATCGCCTCGCCTGAGATGGATTGCACTGTGCCCAGGCGGTGGCCGACATACACCGCGACCGCGCCCTGCTCAGTCAATGCGTCATAGACGGATTGCAGCTCTTCCGCATCGACGCCATTGGCAACAATCAAAGCGACCTTGCGGGTGCGAATCGAGCCATCTCCGGGGCGCGAGAACAGCGACAGCGCGCCTGAGCTGGTCACTTCGGGAGTCGCAGGCTTCGCAAGAACGCTCGGCAATGGCTCGGGCAGATCGATGCCAAGGCCCTGAGCAACGCGCGATGCAAGATCGCGATCGACATTGAGCAAGCCAGCAACCATCCGCGCCCGGACTGCCGGCGTCTGCACCTTTGTCAATTCAAATCGAAAAGCTTCGACGATATGGTTCTGCTCGACCGCGGTCTGGCTGTTAAGAAAAGCGCGGCCTGCGTGTAGTGGTCAGCGAACTTTTCCGGCTTGCCACGCAGCTTGTCGCCTTGAATAGGCTCCGGGAACGATATGAATCCCAGTTTTCCCGCCTGGAATGGACATCCTCCGCCCAGTGAATTCGGCTCGTAAGCGACGCGGCCTCTCGGGATCGCTTGCCGATGAAATCCGTCGCGCTGATTGTTATGGACCTGCGCAACCGACGCATTGATCGGAATCTCGTGAAAGTTGGGCCCGCCGAGTCGAGTCAACTGCGTGTCGTGGTAAGAAAAATTTCGACCTTGCAGCAAGGGATCGTTGCTGAAGTCAATGCCGGGGACGACGTGCTGCGTGCAGAAAGCGACCTGCTCGGTTTCGGCAAAGAAGTTGTCCGGATTTCGATTCAGCACCATTCTGCCGACCGGGTCGCAGCGGCACCAGTTCTTCGGGAATGATCTTGGTCGAGTCGAGCACATCGAAGCTGAAGCCCTCGGCCTGTTCCTCGGTAAAGATCTGCAGCGCGAGCTCGTACTCCGGATACGCGCCGCCCTCGATCGCTTCCCACAGATCACGCCGATGAAAGTCGGGATCAGCGCCGTTGATCTTGACCGCCTCGTCCCACACGACCGAATGCGTGCCGAGCATCGGGCTCCAGTGAAACTTGACGAACACCGACTCGCCGCTTGCGTTGACGAGGCGGAATGTATGAACGCCGAAGCCCTGCATCATTCGATAGCTGCGCGGGATCGCTCGATCCGACATCACCCACATCAGCATGTGCGTGATCTCCGGCATCAGGCTCGCGAAGTCCCAGAACGTATCGTGCGCGCTTGCTGCCTGCGGCATCGCATGATGCGGCTCGGGCTTCACCGCATGCACCAGGTCCGGAAATTTCATCGGATCCTGAATGAAGAAGACCGGAATGTTGTTGCCGACCAGATCCCAGTTGCCTTGATCGGTATAAAACTTGACGGCAAAACCCCGCACGTCGCGCGCGAGGTCGAACGAGCCGCGTTCACCGGCGACGGTCGAAAAGCGCACGAATACCGGCGTGCGTTTTCCCGCTTCCGCGAACGGCGCGGCCATCGTCAGATCCGTCAGGGCCTCGTAGCACTCGAAAAATCCGTGTGCCGCCGAGCCGCGGGCGTGAACGACGCGTTCGGGAATGCGCTCGTGATCAAAGTGCGTGATCTTGTCGCGCAGGATGAAGTCTTCGAGCAGCGTCGGCCCGCGCAAGCCAGCCTTCAATGAATTCTGGTTGTCGGCGATCGCGACGCCCTGATTGGTCGTCAGCGCGCGACCCGCAGAGTCGACGCGAACTTTTTCAAGCGGCGCGTTATTTGGATTCTCGCCGGCGTCGGCTGCATCGCCGGTCTTGTCGTTGCTGTTTGTCTCGGTAATCGTGCTCGCGGAAACATCGGTCGACGGCGCGTCCGCACTCTGCCCCTGCGGCGGATTCAGCGCGCCCTTGCGGCCAAACTCTGCAGGCTTGATGGTGTTGAAAGCGAAATGCTCGGCTCATCTCATCGGTGCCGGCCATCTTTCCGGCGAGCCGGCCAGCGGCTGCTTCAGAGCGCACATCAGGGTCGCTGCTCTTCATGCCGTCGAGCAGCGCAGACGCTGCACGGGAGACCAACCCTTTTGAAGCGCGTGCAGGCGTTCGCGCCGACGGACCGCTGACTGTTGACTTATCCGAACCGCCCGCGGCGGGTTTGCTCGGCTTGTCTTGAGGTGGCGGGGGGGATTTACTGCCGGAGCGCTTTGTAGCCATCTGTTTCCCTGTATTGGGTGAAAAAAAAGCGGCACATGCGTGCCGCTGTCGGATCTGGCCCGCCTCTCGGACTAAGCCATACCCTTCTTCTGCATGATTTGCGCCTTGCGTTGAGCAATTTGCTCGCCCAGTGCGACAGTTTCGAGCTTCGCTTTGCGGACTTTCGGGAACATCTCGCCTTCTTCCTCTTCGACGTGATGGTTAATGTATTCGCCGAGCACCTTGACCTTTGCGTCGTAGTGATCGTCTGAAGGTGATGACCCTTCGATTTGCGCGATCAGCTCTTTGGCGCTTGCATGCTCGACGTCGGCCTCGTCAATCAAGTCCGGCTCGTCAAGCACCGAGCGAGCAGCCGGATAGAAGATTTCTTCTTCGGCCATCGCATGCGCGGTCAACTCAGCACAGATCATCGAGGCGAGCTGCTGCTTTTCGCTGTCGCCAGCCTCGGCCTTCGCAAGCCGTTCGTACTGCTTGAACATTTTCTTGACGCGCGCGTGATCGGCCGTAAGTTGGCTGATGGCCTCTGTCTTTGGAACTTTGGCCGCACGTGACGTCGTCTTGGCCGACTTCTTCGCCGGTCTCTTTGCAGCCTTTTTTGTGGCCATTACTGCTTCTCCTCGTAGGTGAAAAAATAAGCCCCGCCGAAGCGGGGCCGTTATCTCGCTAAAGACTTAGTACTCGGTGTCCCACCCGGCGCGCGCCGAGCGCTTGCGATACTTTTGTTGTTAGCGGTTGGTTTCCTTGAGTCAGCGGTGGACGCCACCGATCGAGTTAAGGCATCCTACGCGGCGGTGAATGCCAGCCAGTCACCGCTCTGGGTTGCTCAGGACCGGGGATTTTTTGCCAAATACGGCATCGAAGCCGATCTGGTGTTTATCAGCAGCGGCTCACTGAACGTACAAGCGCTGGTCGGTAACACGGTTCAGTTCGCCGCCGGCGGTCCCGCTGCATTGGAAGCTCGGCTGCGCGGCCCGAAGTTAGTGACCATCGCGAATCCGCTGACGGTGCTCGCCTCAAATTTGGTGAGCCATCCGGATATAAAGAGCATCGCCGATCTAAAAGGAAAAGTGGGCGCGGTTTCTCGCTTTGCGTCGTCTTCGCATCAAGGACTCCGTTATCTGTTCCGCAAAAACGGGCTGAGCGAGAGCGATCTCAAGCTACTGCAACTCGGCGGCGATAGCGGCCGCTTGACCGGCCTGACAACCGGCAAGGTTCAGTATACGTTTCTCGGCGCAGCGGCAAGCGAGCAGGCACGAAAACAAGGATTGACAGTCTTGGCCACGGCTAAGCAGATGGCAATTCCGTTTCCGTGGACCTCCGTAGTGGTGCATGAAACTTGGCTCGAAGCAAATCGAGACCTGGCCTATCGTTATGTCAAAGCCGTCACCGAAGCCGTGTCTTTTATGAAACGCAACCGATCAGAGAGCGAGCGGATAATTTCCAAATACATGAAACTCACTGATCGCGAATCTTGTTTCCATCGAATACAACTTCAACGTGGCGCTCTTTCCCGATCTGCCCTACCCCACGCTCGACGGCGTGCGCCTCATTCTGGAAAACCTGGCAACGGAAAATCCCGACCATGGCCGCCGCGATCCCAAAGAGTTCGTCGACAGCTCCATCGTCGATCGATTGAAACAAGAGAAATTTTTGGAAAGCGTTGGTAAATAATAAATGACCCACTTTCCGGCCGGGAGAATGGTAACGTTAGTTTACTGTCTGGTCGTGAGCGCGATCTTTTGGTCGGCCCATGTTTCGGCCAAAACGGTCAACTTCGCTTACAACACCCCCACCTTGAGCGGGACGCTGCCGATTGTCGTGGCGCAGGACTTCGGTTTTTTTGCCGCCGAAGGTTTGGAAGTAAAAACGGTATTTATACGAGGCGGCCCCACCGCGATGGCCGCGCTGGTCGGGGGCGGCGTCGATTACACGTTTGTCGCCGGAGTAGCGGCGGTACGTGCTATCGCGCAGAATGCGCCGATGCTCATCATCAGCGGCATGCAACCTTACATGGACTACACGCTCATCGGCGCCAAAGGGCTCAGCACGGTGAACGATCTCAAGGGCAAGGTCGTTGGTGTCACCGGTCCGGGCGGCGTTGCCGAATTCGCGGCTGTGGAAGGCCTCGCAAAAAAAGGCATGCTGCGCGACCGGGATTACAAAATTCTTTACGGTGTCGGCAACAGTCCCGCCCGCGCCCAGGCTTTGGAAATCGGCAAAATCCAGGCGTCGCCGTTCTCTTTCTTGGAAAGATTGGAGCTCGAGAAAAAAGGGTTTCCGGCCATTTTCGACATCGGCGAGGCTATCCCCGGGTTTCCGTTCGTGGTGATCGCGTCTGGCAAACAAAAGATCGATAACGATCCCGATGGGATCGTTGCGCTACTGCGCGCAATCAATCGCGGACTTGAATTTCTCAAAAAGAGCCGTGAAAAGGTCGCGGAAGTGGTCATCAACAAAAATACCTTCGGCGATCCGGCAATGGTGCGGCGAGTGATCAACCAGTTCGCCGACCTTTACTCGACCTCGATCTCAAGAAAAGATATCGACGCGCTCATCAGCGCGACGCGAATCGAAGCCGAAGCAAAAAAACTCGGCGGCCCGGATAAGTTCTTCACCCAACAATTTTTGACCAAAGCCCTCGGCCAGAGCCATTGAAGGAGATAAAGGAGCTAACATGACCCGGGAAATGAAACTGACTCTGCTACTGGCCGATTATCACCGCACACGCCCTATTCTTGAGGGTGACGTCACGGCCCGCGGCATCAAGCTGCAGCCGCGGCGCGCTGAAACCGGCGAGGCCTGCATGCGCCCGGTTTATGAGGAGTTCGATATCGCCGAGATGTCACTCTCATGGTATATGATGGCGCGCTGCCGCAATGAACCGGTAATCGCATTGCCGATCTTTCCGCTGCGCATGCAGATTCACCCGTATGTTTTTTGCTCGCCAGCATCGGCAATCGAGAGGCCGGAGGATTTGAAAGGCAAAAGAATCGGCATGGATCAGTACCGTCTGACCGTCGGTCTGTGGGCGCGGGGTATTCTCCAAGAACACTACGGGGTGCGCCCGGAGGAGTGCGACTGGGTCACATCCGAGCCCGAGGGCGCGGGATACCAGCCTCCGGCCAATGTCAGTATCACCATAGCTTATAAGTCCGCGGAAGCTATGCTCCTCGACGGTGAAATAGACGCGCTCATCCCGCCGAATATCGTGCCCTCTTTTCGAGCCAAGGATCCTCGCATTCGCCGGCTCTTCAAAGATCCCCGCGATACAGTAAACGACTACTTCCGCAGGACGAAAATTTTTCCGATCACGCACACTTTGGTCGTACGCCAATCGCTCTTCGATCAAAATCCATGGCTCGTCTCAAGCCTTCTCGACGCTTTTAATCAAGCGGAGGAACGCTGCCGGAAATCCTACGAATATGCCAAGCGCTTGGCCTTCCCCAGCGCGGTCCTTATTCTAGAGGAAGAGGAGGCGGTTTTTGGCGACAATCCCTGGTCGCACGGGTTAACCGTGCAGAATCAAGTCGTGCTCGAGAAATTCGTTCAGTATGCGCACGAGCAAGGTTATATTCCCGGACGCCCGACGCTCGGTGAATTGTTCGCGCCGGTGGGAAATTAACTCGGAATGTCATGCAAGGTCATGGCACTTTGTAGCCTAACTCCTTAGCGACTTCGATGGCGAAGCGCGGATCGGCGACTTCTTCAAAAGCGACATTTCTATCCGTGAACCTGCCTTCAGCTTTGATCGCCTTGACAATATTCGCCATGCCTTCGGGTGAGGGGATTCCCGTATCGTTGAAGTTCGACTCGACCAATTTGTAAGTATCCGCGGCTGTCTCGTTATCCATCTTGAGGACGCGGGTAATCAGATCCAAGGTTCGCTCCCGCGACTTGAGCATAATGCTCTTCGCCGTTTGCAGCGCTCGCACGACCCGCTTCACTTCATCCGGTCTGGTTTTAATCGTTTTGGACAGCGCCGTGAGACCGCCCGACGGCATTTCTACTAAAGCGCCGATGTCCAAGAGCTTGGCGAGACCGCGGCGTTGGGCAAAAAACATAAAGGGCGGATTAAGCGATGCCGCATCGACAAACTTCGACTCCAAAGCCTGCACCAGCTGCGCCGAAGGCACCGATACGGCAACGTAATCTTTTGCGCCGAGACCGCTCTTTTCCAGCGCCGCGGTTAATGCTACATGACTCGTGCCGCCAAGACCCGTCACTCCGATTTTCTTCTGCCGCAAATCCCGCACGCTTTTGAATTGAGGGCTTGCCATCAACCAGTAAACAATCCTGCTCGTCGAAGCCCACAGCGCGCGCGCATCGAGCCCGCTCAGAGTCGCGCTCACTGAGGCAGTTCCTATACCGGATTGGTAATCCAAGTCACCGGAGGCCAAAGCGGCGGCAGCAGCCGATGAGCGCATAAGGATCACTTCGATGTCGAGACCTTGCTGGTCGAAGAGCTTCCATTCGCGCGCCGCCACCAACGGCAGAGCGGTAAAGCTTAAGTTGGCATTAGAGATTCTGATTT
The DNA here is from genome assembly GCA_963728565.1 of uncultured delta proteobacterium. Taxonomy (GTDB): domain Bacteria; phylum Desulfobacterota; class Binatia; order UBA9968; family UBA9968; genus WHTF01. Next base: position 214,127 of record CAVSLC010000011.1, on the reverse strand, counting down.
TCCGGCGTTCCTGGGTAAATCCGGGTACCGGGATAAAGGCACAAACGAGTAGAACAATACAGATCAATCTATTCATTGCATTTCGTTCCTGTGGAAAGTGAATCCCTATCATCGCTTCAGCATTGCCAATTTTTCCATGGCGTCATGAATCAGTTTCACCTCACCCTCGGGCACGGGCACTTGCGGCGCGCGCACGATCATGTTGTCCAACAGACCGGTAAAATAAGCCGCGACCTTGTAGCGGCTGTGCTTGTAAACATTGGGCGCCTTGTAGACCGCCGCTTCGAGCGCCCAGTTAATTTCGTGCAACCGACGCGCTTTGTCGAGATCGCCTGCCTTGACCGCGTTGTAGAGATCGACGCAGAACTGCGGCGCGAAGTTAGCAAAACCGGTTAATGCGCCGTCGGCGCCGGTAACGAAGTGCTGAAACAGAGAAGACGTCGCCAGAACCGAGACGCGCCTTGGCAAAGCGCGCATGCCGCGCAGGACTTGCTCATAGCGCCTGATGTTAGCGCCGCTCGCCACTTTAATGGCCGCCACATTCTCTACTTCACGCGCAATCCGAATTGCTGTATCCGATGAATAGCCTGACGCCGTTGAAGCCGGATAATGGAAAATCGTGATCGGGATCTCGACTGCGTTGGCGACGTCATGAAAGTATTGAATCGCAAATTCCGGGTTGGCGGTCGAACTCCAGTCGTAAACATGTGGCGGCGTGAGCATGATGGCCGCAGCGCCCGCCGCTTTGGCTTCCTTGGCCTGGTCGATAGCTTCGCACGTCGATAGCGCTTCGATACCCGCGACGATGCATTGATCGTTGCCAATCTCCTCGCCGATGATTTCGATGATGCGGACCCGCTCCTGACGGGTGAGCGTCGCACCCTCGCCTGCCCCGGCGTTGCAGACAATCGCGCTGATCCCCTCGGGCGCCGCTTGATAGCGAATCAGCTTGCGCAGTCCAGGCTCGTCCAGATCATAGTTCTCTTTAAACGGCGTCACATTGGCGCTAAGAATGCCTTCAAGTTTGATACTCATCGCAACCTCTCTTACCCCGATTGCCGAATCCTGGTCCGAAGCAGCGTGATTATCCTTCAGCTCCGTCATAGGTAGCGGTCGACGACATACGCGATCTATTTGTACCCGCCCCATTCACAGCAGATGGAGCGGCGCGCGCAAATTTATTTGTGAAACTGCTTGGTCCCGGCATAAGCTTTGGGATTCACTCTGCTATGTTCTTCCTGCATCAACCACGCGATCTCCGCCGCCAGTGGCACGCTGGTCGCCTCCATGGAAGCATGCGCTGCCATTTTACAATATTTCAAAGTTGTCCGATCGAATCGGCCGATTTCTTCGCCCCACTGCCATGCCGCCTGGTCAAGTTCCTTGTGCGCCACGACGCGATTGATTAACCCGGCTGCCATCGATTTTGTCGCGTCCCAATTCTCGCCGGTGAGGATCAACTCAAAAGCCAATTTGGTTGGAATAAGGGTTTTGAACATCGTCGCAATGATCGGATAAGGCAGGAAACCGCGCTTGATCTCAGGCAAGCCGAACTGCGCTTGATCCGAGGCTATGGCAAGATCATGCGGCAAAAGAATTGTGATACCGGCTCCCAGGCAAAAGCCGTTTACGACGGCAATAGTGACTTTCGGAAAAGTTCTAATGGCTTCCGCTACATGGTAGGCTCGCGGCTGGGCCCGGCGCTCCGGTTCCACGGCGGCGCCGCCCTCGGTGGGAAACTCGGACAAATCGCGTCCGGCGCAGTAAGCAATGTCCCCAGCGCCCGAGGTTAAAACCACTGCAATGGAATCGTCGTTACGGATTTCTTCAAGAGCGCTGAGCATCTCTCGTATCGTATCCCGACTCAAAGCATTTCTCTTATCCGGTCGATTGATCGTAATCTTCGCCACTGCGCCGCGTTTTTCCAACAAAGTAAACTTGCCTTCCTTGATCATGAACAAGCCCTTTCTTGGCTTCGAATTTTATACGCGAATAACACCGCCGCTCCTCGCGGTCAACCGCTTCCGACGCTTGAAACCCCGCGGCGACTCGGATAAATCGAGGGAGCTATGGAATCCACAATCAAACAATTAAGTCGATCCGTGTATGCCATGATCGGCCCGGAAGGCTCGACCAACTTCGGCATCGTCAAAGGAAGCGACAGCAGCGCCGCGCTCATCGACGCCGATATCCGCCGCATTGACGAGATCGAAGAAGCGCTGCAGCTAACCGGCTGTTCTAAAATCAGCTATCTCATCGACACCCACGAGCACTTCGACCACACCTCGGCGAATTTTTATTTTGCTCAGCGCGGCATACCCGTCGTCGCCAGCGCCGGCTGCGCCGCTGCCATGCGCGACGAGGGCGGGCCGGATTTCGAGCGCATGATGAAGCCGGTGCCGGAGCTTTACGAGCGCTTCCCCGGCCTCTGCTTGACGTTGCCCGACGTCGTGTTCCGCGATTCAACAAAAATCGCCTTGCCGGGTGTGACGCTGCATCTCAGATATTGCGCCGAGAACGGCCACAGCCACAGCAGAGGCGATACGACGATTTTTTTTGAAGAGGAAGAAATTTTCCTCGCCGGCGACCTGCTCTACACGGAAGTTCACCCTGTGACGTTCTTTGGCAATATCCCCAACTGGCTGACGGCCTTGAAGTCGCTCTTCGAAAGCCATTATAAGCAACTCCTCCCCGGCCATGGTCCGGCGGTGGAGGGCGAGCAGGCTGGCAAAGCCTATTTCAAAAAGATGTACGACTACCTGGAGGATTTTCACGGCCGCATGGTCGAAGTCAAAGCCGGCCGTCAAAACGCTGAAGACGTGGCCCGACACATGCTGAGCGGAACCTACGCGTCATTCGGCAAGACGCGCATGGTGCAGAGAAACATCAATCATTTTCTCACAGGAAGGTGGTTTTAGATGGCACGAAGCGTTCTTCAGAATGGCAAACGCTCTCGTGGGAATCCAATCTTGTCGGTGCCACGTCAAGCACGGCGAGAGATTTTTCCGATGCCGTGTCGCTTCAGAAAAGAAGGATCTCTCGCTTCGTTCGAAATGACACACTGGGCGCTTACTGGACAGCGTCTCTCACTGCTTTTGATCGCGATTGCGTGTGGTTTATGGTTCGGCGCAAGCCCGGCTCGCGCCGCCGAAAAGATCCGAGTCGCCTACCCTGCGGTGGCTCCCGGCCTGACGCCTTCGTGGATAACCGCGGAGGCGGGGATCTGGCGGAAATATGGCTTGGACGTGGAAACCATTCTCGTCAGCGGCGGCGCGCGCGCCGTCCCGGCACTGATCAGCAACAGCGTTCAATTTCTGATGGGATCCGATACGGGCGTCACCACCGCGCGCTTGCAAGGTCTACCCGTGGTGCGACTGGGTGTGACGATGAACACGCTCGGCTCGTCCCTGCTTACCCAGCACAATATCCAGTCGGTGCGCGACTTGAAAGGAAAAACGCTCGGCATCTCGCGCGGACGCGACGCGAGTTACATACGGCTTGCCAAGCTGCTGCGCGACCATGGTCTCAACCCGAACGAAGACGTTAAGTTCTTACCCATCGGCGGCGGCGAGGGCGGTCGATTATCCGCTTTAAAGGCGGGAGTCATTCAGGGAACGATGCTTTTCCCGCCGTTGGATCTCATCGCCAGCAACGATGGCTTGAAAGTCCTCGAGAAGTTCGACGTGGCAACTCCGGGCGGAGGGATCAACACCACCGAGGCGTTGCTCAAACAGAACCGCGCCATGGTGATCAACTTCCTCAAAGGCTACATGGAAGGCATTCATTACATGGCGCAGCACAAGGACCCTAGCGTGAAAATTTTGCAAAGATATTTTCAGAACTCCGATATATTGCCATGGGCTATCTTTACGACGAGACCACGCGCCGTCTCGAGAAGGACCTCCGCGCCAGTCAAGAGTCGATCCGCTTCCACCTGGAATTGGCCGCCCTCGACGACCCTCGCGCCGCCAAGCTCGGCGAAAAAGATTTTTGGGACGCCAGCGTCGTCGAAGAGATTCGCCGCTCCGGATTTATCGAGCAACTCTATAAGAAATAGGAGATACCGCGTGGGCTATTACCCGAGTCTCAGAGAATACGTTCAGACATTGGAAAGCCGCGAAAAGCTTTTTCGCATCCAGCGTGAAGTTTGCCGCGAGACCGAGCTCCACCCACTGGTGCGCTGGCAATTCCGCGGCCTCCCGGAAAACGAGCGGCGCGCGTTTCTATTTGAGAAGTTGCGAGCGTCACCGGCCGCAAATACAAGATGTCGGTTTTATCCGGGGCCTGCGCCTCTTCACGCGCGATTTACGCCTTGGGCATGGGCTGCCGAGAGGAAGAGATCTTCGATCGCTGGATCAATGCACAGAAAAATCCCATCGACCCCGTCATCGTGCCGGAGGGCCCGGTCCAGGAGATCGACCTCGACAGCGGCCTCGATGATGCTGTGGATGGCATTCCGGTTCCACTGGGGAATCCCGGCTTTGACAGTTCGCTGCGCTTGACCGCGGCTCTCTGGGTCACCGCCGATCCGGAAACCGGACAACGCAACGTCGGCATTTATAGCGGCTACATTCGCCACGGCGGAAAAATTTCCGTCGGCCTAGGCGCCGGCAAAGATTCACGCATTCATTTGGACAAAGCGCGCGAGAAAAACGTGCCGCTCAAAGCCGCCGTGGTGATCGGGCCGACGCCGAATTTGATCTACGCCGCCGCTTCTACTTTTCCCTACGGCGTCGATGAGTATGCCGTCGCGGGAGCGATCGCCGGCAAGCCGCTAGCGCTGGTTCGCTGCCGCACCGCCGATCTTTACGTGCCGGCGCACGCCGAAATGATTCTCGAAGGCGCGATTTCTCCCGACGAGATGGATCATAACTGGCCGTTCGGAGAATTCTCCGGTTACATGGCCGGGCGCGGCCGATATCCGCGCTTTATCGTCAAGCATATCACGCAGCGCAGAAATCCAATTTTGCTCGACCTCGTGGCAGCTCATCCGCCCTGTGAAGGAAGCAAATTGAAGCAGATCTCCACGGAAGCAATCTTCTACCACGGCCTGAAAGAAAGCGTCGGCATGAGCGGTATCAAGCAGGTCGCGATTCATGAAGAAAGCGGCGGTTGGGGGCTTTTCGTTATCCAACTCAAAGCCCGCCAACCGGCCCATGCCTGGCAAGCCCTAAATTCCGCCGCCAGCTTGACTCCGGGCATCGGCAAGATATTCATTGTCGTCGACGAAGATATCGATCCGCACGATCTCGACGCGGTCATGTGGGCGCTGGTTTTTCGGGTCCAGCCGCACCGCGATATCCAAGCCGTAACCGGTAGGCGACCGATGATGGATCCGTCCGCGGTTTCACCCACCCAGCCGGGTTGGCATCACCACTATCCCGAGCCGCACGGCTCCTCGGCCCTGCTCATCAATGCGCTAAAAAAATGGAACTACCCGCCCGTCGCTCTGCCGGCTAAAGAGTACATGGAGAGCGCGCGGCGGTTGTGGGACGAATTGGGATTGCCGCAACTCAAACCGAAATCTCCGTGGCACGGATACGAGCTTGGTCACTGGCCCGAGGAATTGCGCAACGCGGCGGCGGCGGCCGCTGCCGGGCGAGAACCCGAAGAAGCTACTAAATAGGAATCATAAAAATCCCATGGCACCTAGACTTGTTGCTGTCGTGCCCGCTGTTGCGGCTGTTCTGACGTGGTCCTTCCTGCACGCCCGGCCGTCGATGGCTCTCGAGGACGTGAAGGTTCACACGTCCGGCAGCACCAGCGCCAATGTCCTCATCTACAAAATCGCTCAGGAAAAAGGCTTCTATAAAGAAGAAAATTTGAACGTTCTGACGATCGCCGCAACCTCGCAGGCGGGCATTCAGGGTCTAGTTGGCGGAAGTTTTGACTTCAGCCAAATTCTCGGCCAAACCTCGGCGGCGATTCTGCATGGCGCGCCGCTAAAAAATGTCATGGTTTTCGACACCAAGCCGCTTTTCTGGTTTTTCGGCAGCAAAAAAATCAGGCGCGTACAGGATTTAAAGGGTGGCAAACTGGTGGGCGTTTCGAGCCTCGGCGCCAACACCGATCAAATGACCCGTGAGATCCTGGCAATGAACGGTATCGATCCGCGCAAAGATGTGGTCATTCAAGGAACCGGGACCGGCGCAGTGCGTCTAGCAGCCTTGATCGGCGGCAGTCTCGACGCCGCGATCACAAACCCCACAGAGAGCCTTGTCGCACGCAAGCAGGGGCTGAACGAGCTTTTTTTCTATGGCGATTACGATCTGAACATCGTCTCAGGCGGCGCGGCGCTCACCGAACGAATGCTTAAGGAAAAGCCGGATCTGGTTCGACGTTTTCTCCGTGGCACGCTGAGGGCGCTGCTCTGGTTTCGCACCAATGAGAAAGAAGCCGTCGGACGCATGGCCGAAGGGTTCAAGATTTCCCCCGACGACGCGCTCGGGATTTATAAGGCAACGCTCAAGAGCTACACACTCGATGGCACCGTTTCGCGCGAGCTCCAGGAAAAAATCGTAACTTTTCAGCGCAAGCAACTTAAGGTAGAAAAAGAAATCATGCCGGAAAGCGTTTACGATTTCACTATCTTGCGCGCGCTCAACGATGAGCGTAAAAAAGCGGGAAAATGAAAATGGGATTTCTTTGCAGATCTGTCCTCTGCCTGTTGTGCATCCTGGCAAGCAACTTCAAGATCCTTCACGCGCAGAAACTGGAAAAGCTCGTGATCGGCTATCCTGCTCCGGTGGCCTCGCTCGGCATCATCGAAGTGATGCGCAAAGCGGGGTTGTTCAGGAAGAACGGTCTCGACGTCGATCTCGTTTACATTCAAGGCAGCCCGGTGCTGACGACTGCGATGGTGTCCGGCCAGGTGCCCATGGCGTTTCTCGGCGGCGCCGCGCTGATCGCATCCGCCGTCGGCGGCGCCGACACGGTCTATCTCGCCTGCGGCATCAATACGCTTTACTGGCGCTTTTTCACAACGCCAAACATAAAAACGATCAATGATCTCAAGGGCAAAACACTGGGCGTCACGACCATTGGCTCCCAGGAGGATAGCGTCGTCCGCTTCATACTCCGCGACCGCGGCTTGATTCCCGATCGCGACTTCGCCGTCGTCGCCGTCGGCGGCGCGCCAACGCGCTTGGCAGCTTTGAGCAAAGGCGTGATCCAGGGCTCGACGTTCATTCCGCCGCAAGACATCGCCGCCGAAAGACTCGGGCTCAATCCGCTCATCGATATGAGCACGCTAGGTCTCTATAACCCGGGCAGTTGCTTTGCCACCACCAAGACTTACATAAAATCCCATCGCGACACTGTAATGAGGGTAATGAAAACTTTTGTCGAGGGGCTGCGCTATTACAAAGAGAATAAAGAGTTCGTACTCAAGGTCACCGCTGATTTCGCGCAAAACCGCGACCCCAACGTGCTCAACCCGACCTACGAAGTCGTCACCCGCTACCAGGACCGCGTTCCATACGTCAACATGAAAGGCATCGAGTTCATGCTCAAAACCTTGGAAGCGCGTGACCCCCGGGCCAAGACATTCGATCCCGCCAATGTGGTCGATTCAAGCTTTATCCGGGAATTAGAAAAAACCGGCTTTATCGATTCCGTATGGAAGAATTAGCCGGGACATGATCATCGGCGAAGCCCTCCCGCGTAACGCGCAACACTTCCCAGACAAACCTGCGATCGTAGATCAAAACAAATCGATCACCCACCTCGATCTTCACCTGCGCACAAATCGCCTCGGCAATTATCTGGTCAAGCAAGGAATTCGCAGAGGCGATCGAGTGGCAGTGTCCTGCGGCAGCCGATCCGAGCATTTCGAGATGCTATTTGGTATTGCGAAGATCGGCGCCATCGCGGTTCCTTTCGATTACAACTGGAGCGCCGAGGAATGCGCCGCGATGGTGAAATTTTTTGAGCCAAGCGCATTTGTTCTCGAAGGCCGCGAGGAAACCCAAGATCTGTGCGCCCTAGCCAGCGAACACATGGATGCCAATAAGCTTCTGGCCATCGGCAGCCTAAGCGCCCACCGTAATACGCCGTATGAGCAGGCATTGGCTTCCGTTTCCGCCGATGATCCTGAGATTGCCATCGACGGCAAGGATCTATTTCTGATCATGATCACGTCTGGCACAACCGGTTTCCCGAAGGGCTGCCAGATCAATCACGAAACTTACGCGCTGCGCTCCATCAATAATGCCATCACCAAGGGCTTGAGCGATGACCAGCGCGCTCTGATTGCCTTGCCGCTGCACTTTAATGCCGGCCGCGGATCGATGATGGGCATGCTTTATCTCGGCGGTACCGTATTTCTCCATGAACGGTTTCATGAAGAAAAGTTTCTCAGCGCCGTCCAGAACGAACGCATCACCTACACGATGCTCGTTCCAACACTCTGCGACCGATTACTGCGCTACCCCGATCTGGACAAGTTCGATAAATCGACCTTGCGGTATTTAGGCATCACCGGAGGCCATCTCTCGCGTGACTTGGCAAACGAAGTTATGGAGCGAATATGCCCGCACCTTTACGAGGCGTATGCCTCAACCGACTGCGGCCAGATCACCATCATCGGGCCGGAAGACCGTAATGTCGCCGCGGAAAGCGTCGGTAAGCCGATCTGGTGCGTCTTGCTCAAGATTGCCGGCGATGATCAGCGAGAACTTCCGCGCCGGCAAGAAGGAGAAATCTGCGTGCGCACTCCATTGGCCATCCAGGGCTACGACAACAATGCCCATGCAACCGAAGAGTTCTTCAGAGGCGGCTGGTGTCATACCGGAGATATCGGTTTCTACGACGAGAAAGGCTATCTGACGGTTTCCGGGCGTAAGAAAAACATGATCAAGAGCGGCGGCATTAGCGTATTTCCGGAAGAGATAGAGGACGCGCTGCGCAAACATCCTCAAGTTGCCGATGTGGCGGTGATCGGCTTCAAAAGTTCCGAATGGGGTGAGGCGGTGAAAGCCTTTGTGGTTCTCAACGCAGGGGCAGACTGCGATGCCGATTCTCTGATCTCATTCTGCAAGACATCTCTCGCTTCCTATAAGGCACCGAAGGTGATCGAGTTCATCGCTAGCTTGCCGCGAACCGGCCTGGGCAAGATTGATCGCGGCAAGCTGGCGTCGATCACAGTCTGATATATCGCTCCAAGCAAGACATCATTGCGCGCGCACTGGGCGGAGAATGATAGCAGGGGGTTAGTATGACCAACGCAATTCGTGTTTCGACAACTGTCTTGGGCTTTTTGATAGCGATCACATTCTCTTTTGCAAAACTGGCTGCCGCGCCCCTGGAGAAGGTCAACGCCAGCTACGGCGCTATTTCCGGTTCGATGCTGCCGATTTGGGTTGCTAAAGAGGCGCGACTGTTCGAAAAACACGGGTTGGATCTGAACCTGGTGTATATCTCAGGCGGCCCGCGCAGCATCATGTCGTTGATCGGCGGTAGCGTACAATTTGTTAATCACTCCGGTATGCCTGCTCTGGAGGCTTATCAGCGCGGCGCCGACACCGCCATGATTGCATCGCCGATGAATCAACTCGAGCATTCGCTGGTCGTGCAAAAAAACATCACGAGTGTCGAACAACTCCGGGGCAAAATACTTGGCATGAGCACCTCAGGCTCACTGACCGACATCCTCTTGCGTGAAGGTCTGCGCCTGAACGGTGTCTCGGAGAAGGAGGTAACCATCATTCCGGTAGGCGATTTAGGCGCGCGCCTGAGCGGGCTGCAAACCGGCCGAATCCATGGCGCCATCATCGCCGGCGTACAGACGCTAACCGCCACCAGAATGGGATTTAAACAACTCATCGACTATTCCAAACTACCCCTGGAGATTTCCGGATCGGGTATTCTTATACGACGAGCCTATGTCAACAAAAACTCCGAAATTACGCTCAACTTTTTGAGAGGCTGGATCGAAGGAATCTATTTATTAAAAGCCAAGCCGGAGTTCAGTCTCGGTGTATTGAAAAAATACGTGGCAACTCAGGATAGCGAGGTTCTAAATGCGATTTATGGTCACTATAAAGAAAAGCTCACGACCAAGCCGGCTCCGCAGGTGCGCGTGGTGAAATCGATGCTTTATTTACTGTCGCGCACCGGTTCGGAACTTGCCACTAACACCAGTCCGGAAGGGTTTATCGAAGCGCGTTTCATCAACGAGCTTGAAGCCGCCGGATTTTTAGAAGAGATGAATCGACAATACAGTAAGTAAGCTCGGCAGCTGCCAGCGTCAGCTTACACACCAGACCGGCAAGCGTTCAAGTAAACTCTCAGGATGTTCCTCTAAATACCCGATTCGGCTTGTTTTGGTCGATGATCAACGTGCGGAGTTTTTGCAAAATCTGCGAACAAATCCCTTATTCCAAGCAGGGTATGTTTTTGCTATCCCGCTCCATGCTAGATTGAAATTGAGCGCATTCTAGCAATGCTCGTTTCGTACGGACTCGTAGTTCTACATCCTTGAGGACTGGCATTATGTACCAAGACTACTTTGGCCTGAGCGACCTTCCATTCCGCGTTACGCCGGAGCCGCAATTTCTTTTCAGCAATCCCGCGCATCGAAATGCTTATGCCGCATTGCGCGAGGGCATCAATTCGCGCCGCGGTCTGATCGTGATTACTGGCGAAATCGGCACCGGAAAAACCACTCTGCTGACCACCTTCCTGCAAGGTAATTTGGATCCGGCGTTGCAGAGCGCGGTGATCCTAAACCCCAGTTTCAGTTTTGCCGAGCTGCTTCGCTGTGCCTTGCGTGATCTCGGGGTGCTCTCGTCAGCAGATAGCGAGGCCGAGTTGCTGGAGCGATTTAATAACTACGCGGCGCAAACGGCGCGGAGCAGCAACCTTGCCGTTTTTCTCGATGAAGCACAGACGATTAGCCTCGATGTCCTCAACCAGTTGCTGCGGCTATCTAATCTCGACAGTGATGACAAAAAGCTGGTGCAAGTTATTCTGATCGGGCAACCGGAGCTCGAGCAAAAGCTCAACCACCCAGAACTCGCCAACCTGAAGCGGCGCGTTTCGCTGCACCAGACTCTTGCGCCGCTGACACCGGACGAAGTCGGCCGCTACATTGATTTCAGGCTGCGCCAAGCCGGATATCAAGGCAAACAATTGTTTGATCCACTTGCAGTTAAGAGAATAGTTCTTTACTCAGCCGGTATTCCTCGGCTCATCAATATCATTTGTGATAATGCTCTGCTTATCGCACTGGGAGTTTCTAAAAAGAGAGTTTCAGCCGCTATCGTTGATGAAGTCGCTGAAGATCTCCACGTCAAAACACGGCCGGCACAGATTACGTCGGGCTTAGCAGGCCAGACGCCGCCTCAGAGTGATGCGACTGCGCTGTCAAGTGATACAAATCTCTTCAGGCCAGAGTTCTTGGGCCGGCGGTACGCAAGCAGGACCCTAGCGGCGGGTTTCGGAGTTCTATTGGTCTTTGGTCTCTTAACCGGCATTAGCTCGCTGCTATATGATCAAGGCAAGAATCTGGTCTCAAGGATCGGGGCCGGCGCCGGACAGTTCTTCAGCGCCGATGCGAACAACCGCGTTCTGGTCCAGTCAAGGCCGCAAGAGGGTCGTGATAATCCTGAAGATGGTTGGGCCGATTTCGGTCAGTTAAAGATGGAAGTAAGCCGCATTCTGATGAACAACAAGGAGAGAGCTCCTGATTCGTCAGGTACCAGGTTCCCGAAGGATCGATCAAAATATCTTGACGACCCTCAAACAACCGCGGGTCCCACCATCCGGAGTGTTGAGGATAAAATAGCGCCGGCTCCGCCTAAAAAGGGCGTTGCGCCCGACGACGCTATTGCAGCCGCGGGAAGGTACGAGCCTACAGATCGCCGGCCTGTACAAGCTCAGCCGGATCCTCAACTGCAAAGAGCGAGAGGTCCGCAGTACTGGCCGAACCAACCGACTGCAGCAAAGCCACCGAGAGCACAGCGAGAACAGCGATTTTTTCAAGGCCTGTTCGAAGTCACCGCAGACTCTTTGGTGTTTGATGAACCTCGAATGGAGTCGGCTCTACTGAAAACATTGCCGCCCGGAAGTCAGGTGCGAGTAGAACAGAAGCGGGGCAATTTTCTTCTGGTACGTTCATTGAAAGACCCGGAGATGTCAGGGTACGTTCACTTAGACCATGCGTACTTCAGGCGAATACGGCCGGAGAGCACTCAGGCCAGGGCTACACAGCCATAATACTCACAATCTAAATCTGCGTGGTAGGCATCAATCTTTACGATGACTTGCTATTTTTGAGCGGAGGGATTCACTAGACGCTAGACAGGTCGTACAATTCGTTATGTGAAAGCCCGAGCGCCGGCCCAGAGCTAGCTTCCGATCCCGCGGTCCAGCCGTTCTTGTCTATCTTTCATTCCGTCCTGTCGGCAACATGATTCACATCATCCGTCGGCTATCATCGAATTGAACCGCTGACAAAACTCCCCGATGGCGCCATGATGGGCGAAGCTTGCGTATTCATCGAGCATGGTTGGTTCGCGGTTGATGATTGCCAGAACGGCGCCGTTGCGCCGGGCGATAACTGGAAAAGAAGCCGCCGGCTGTACTTGCAACGAAGAGCCCATGACGATAAAGATGCGCGCCTGCTCGGTCCATTCCTGAGCCTGGCGCATGGCTCGTTCCGGCATCGCTTGGCCAAATGAGATCGTCGCGGATTTCAGAATGCCACCGCAGTCATCACATCTTGGCGAGGAGAAGTTGCCGGTCAAACGTTCCATGATGATGACCGGATCATAAGCCTTACTGCACTCCAGACAGCGGATAGTCCGGTTGCTGCCGTGCAATTCGACGATTTTGTCTTCTGGCAGTCCGGATTGACTGTGCAGGCCGTCAACATTCTGCGTGATCAGCCCGATGAGCTTGCCTTTTTCGTTCAGCGATTGAACGAAGTAGTGGCCGATGTTGGGCTTGGCATTTTGATCCACCGCGTAGGTTTCCAAGCGCCGCTTCCAGGCTTCGACGCGGGATTCCTCGCTGCTGATGAACTCTTGAAAACCCACCGGCCGGTAACGGCTCCAGATCCCGCCCGGGCTACGGAAGTCGGGAATACCGGACTCGGTGCTAATCCCGGCGCCAGTGAACACAACGATCTCTCGGCTCTCTCTGATTGCTCCAGCGAATTCTTCCAGGTTCATCATAAAAATTTATAGAACAGCTCAGGCGCGGAAAACAACCGCGTTCAAACCAATCTTTTCGCCGTTTGGGGCAAGTTAAGCAGCATGGCCAGGAGACCACCACAGGTAATCAGGCTTCCTGCGACGACGAATCCCATGGCAAACAAACCGGCATCGCCCATCATACCTATAAATGTCGGGATCGCGCCGCCGCCCACCATGAACCCGAAAGGCACAGTAAACGCGACCGCCAGGTTCCGAGCATTAGGTCCGGTGATCAGCGCCAATGCGGCGAATGCAGCCGGAAAAAACCAAACTGCTACAAGCGGCTGAACTACAACCACGGCGCTGGTCCACCAACCTGAAACGACGCCCAGAAGCAAGGTCGCGATTCCAGTAAAAATCAGGCTCACGACGATCGTTCGTTTGGGTCCGAGCCAGTCCGATACCCAACCGCCGACGAGTCCGAGCATCGGTCCGTGAATCCGCGAAAGCGCCACCACCGTGTTAGCCCAGCTCGGGTGCATCGCCCGCTCGTTTACCAGGTACAGTGGCAGCATCGCGTACACTCCGATAGTCGAACTCACGCCCAGACCAAACAAAGTCAGCATGAGCCAAAATGCTGGGGTCCGGACTAGGGCGCCAAACGCCCGCGAACCAGGAAACTCGCCGGCAAATTCACCGCCGCGGCCGTAGCATTGATAGGTAAGGCTGGCTATGATCGACGTTGCCCCAAGTGAGCCGAGCGCCACACGCCAGGTTGCCCAGGTAAGGAATAATTCGGCGATGAAAGGACTGGCAAAGAGAGCCAGGTTTGGCGCCAGCTCATGCACGGCAATCGCTTTGCCCCAATGCTCTTGTTTGATGACCGAGGTGATCGTCGCGATCGCCGAGGGAATGTAAAGCCCGGCTGCGACGCCGAGAGCCAGCAGGCCGAGCCGAACAGTCAATAAATTCGTGGCGAAAGCAATCGCAATCAGAGCTATGCCAACGCCCGCGCTGGAGAGAACAATAATTAGCTTGTGCGTCGCGCGCGCGGCAAAAAATCCCGAGCCCAGTAGCCCGAACAGATAACCAGCCGAAATCAGGAAGAAGAAAAAGCCGGCCTGGCCATGACTGATCGCCAATTCGTTTTCAATGGTTGGAAGCAGTGGTGAGAGAATGATTCTGGCGGTAAAGTTAAGAAGAAAAATCCCTACCAGGAAAAATACCGGCTGTAAGATCGTCAGAAAATTTTTCGACTCGCGGCTCAACGTTGCGCCTGGTGGATGTTTTGATCGACGCTGATTGTCACAAGCAACTATCTGAAGCCCGATAGCAAACGTAAAGCAAGAGGGGGGAAGCAACCTGCTTCCCCCCTCTTAATACTGCTGAACGTGCTCGAAGATTAGTGCACGCTAATTTGTATTTGCCGCGGCTTGGCCTCCTCGGCCTTAGGAATCTGAACCTCGAGTATACCGTCCTTGTACGTGGCTTGAATCGCGTCATGCTTTACACTCTCAGGCAGCGTGAAGGATCTTACGAACTTTCCGGTAACCCGTTCCACGGAGCGATACTCGACGCCTTCAGCGGGCTTGCTAAACTTCCGTTCGCCCGTGACCGTCAATGTCCCCTCCTCGAGCTCCAGGTTGAAATCCTCTTTGTTCATTCCTGGAAGTTCGGCTCGGAGCACATAGGCGTCTTTGCTCTCGAGAATATCGACAGCGGGATACCAGGTTCTGCCGGTTGCGGTGTTAAAGCGCGAGCGGCCGTTATTTTCATCAAACAAACCGTTGATCCGCGACTGAACCTTGTTCAAGCTTTCAAACGGTGTCCATGTTACCAATTCCATAGGATGACTCCTCTCTAAACGGTGTAATGAGGATAACGTAAGAACGGCAACCGGGAGTGTCAACGGCTTGACAAGCACCGGCATCGATCTTAAATTCTGCCGCGGGAAAAACGCTCAAAACGAAAGCCGCTTGCAAATACGCTTTATTCCGTCACCCGAATTTGGGTCGAGAGCTGATATTTCAGCCCATCGATCTCGTAATCGAGCTCACCAAAAAAAGCCACGTGCCCCTGCTCGGGTAGAGTGACTTCGCCGACAACGATCCCATCGGAGACATCGGCGGTTTGCTGAATCCACTTAACTGCGCGAAAATCCTTTGATGCTGTTTGCGCAACCCAAAGCCGCGCGCCCAGTGGCTGCGGATTCCCCGCGATGCTTAAGCGCAATTTGCCGTCGCGATCTTCATGCTTCCAGCTTAGGCAGGCATCGGACGCCGGTTTATTTGATGCCGGGAAAAAGCCGCTAAGCCGTTAATCAGATCGGCCGTTTGATCCGAATCATCTCGGTCCTTCCGTCTCAAGTCGTGGCCGGCATTGGGAACATAGATCACCCACTTGTTAGCTGGCAGCTCGTTCCAATAAAGGTTGAGCGCGTCAGTAGCCCAATAAAAATCGTTGGTGCCATTGACGATCAACTTGGGCAACGTCAGCCGCTCCCGGTATGCCCACGGATCGATCATGCTCAGAAGGCGCTGACCCTCCGCTGATTCGGGGATGGGCACCAAGCCACGGCTGGTGTAGGGTTGCAGGCGGGCGCTATACGCGCCGAAGGCTTTTAATTGCCGCGGCATTTGCGCCCGCATGTTAAGCGTGTCGATGACTACGGGAGCAATGGCGCCGATTCGCTGATCGACCGCCGCCGCAAGCCAGGTCGTCCAGCCGCGCTTGGATGCTCCGGCGACAATGAACTTGCCCGTCGGCTCGCCCCATTCCCCTTTGCCGAACGCCTGCAAGACGTCCATGGCTTTAACGACACTCTTTACCATTGGGAAAAGCAGCGGCCAGTTTTCATCTTTGGTCTTGAGATAACGCACGAACGTCTCGGCGATGAGATCATCCTCGACAAGCTGATCTTCCAATAACGGCTGATTCGGAATGTGATAAAGAAAGGCCACAGGAGCTTTGCTCTTGCGAGCCAGCTCCATACCGAAAGCAATTTGTCCGGGCGTTGCCGAACCACCGGTCACCCATAGCAGCATCATCGCCGCCGGTGCGACGGACTGCGGCCGGTAGACTTGCAACTGATGCTGCCAGTTCTTGCCCTGCCAGGTCTGGGATACGAAATGGAGATCATAGATTTGATCTCCCGCCGGCTCGCGACTAGTTTTGCCGTTTTGTTTCCAAGCGAAGGCAGGCTCCGGTTTGCGGATGTAACTTTCCAGATCAGCCCATGACGGAGTCGCCCACAAGATCAATCCGGCACAAGCAAACAAACCAACGACAATCATGAATCTATTTCTAAGAAACATTCACTCTACTCCTAAGGCCTCGTGGTCACCCGGTAATGCTAACCATACCGATCGGGTCTAGGGTCGCAGCTTCGGCCTGATCGCACAAGTCTCGGGCGATAAATCGAATTTCATCTTGACTCTTGTTTTGGCTTTGATCTAAGGTTGGCCAGCGCTGACGCCCGCAATGGACTGATTCTCCCTCGTTAAACCTATGACCTCGATCAGCCACTGCAAAAGGACGGTCTAGGTACGATGTACAATAGCTACTTTGGATTTTCGGTCTCCCCTTTTCGTGTTACCCCCGATCCGAGTTTATTTTACAGCAATCCGGTTTACGAGGAAGCCTACGCCAATTTACGCTACGGTATCGAGGCCAAAAAGGGTTTCATAGTCATCACCGGTGAAGTGGGCACAGGAAAGACCACCTTGCTCCGTAAACTGATGACGCACACCTCGGAAGGGGTGATCCATACGGTTTATGTTTTCAATACGTATTTGAATTTCACCGAACTGCTGCAGGTCATTCACTACGATCTGGGCCTGGGTCAAAAGGAAGCAAACAAGGTAAAGCTGCTTCAGGAATTGAACGATTTTCTTATCACGCAACTGAAGGACGGCAATATTGTGTCAGTCCTGGTGGACGAAGCCCAAAACCTAAGCGACGAAGCGCTCGAAGGTCTGCGACTTCTCTCGAACTTGGAAACCGATCAGGAAAAGCTCATCCAAATCGTGCTGATGGGCCAACCCGAACTCCAGGCAAGACTGGATCAACCTAGTTTGCGGCAGCTCAAACAACGTGTGGCGCTTCAATGCCGGCTCGTTCCGCTCAGGGACGAGGAGGTATGTCGTTATATCGATTTTCGACTCAGGGCCGCCGGATATACCGGTAAGCGCCTATTTCATCCCGATGCCTATCGGCAGATTGCCGTCGCTTCAGATGGTATCCCCCGGCTGGTAAATATCATCTGCGATAATGCCCTGCTCTGCGCCTTTGGGCGATCTGAGAAAATCATTTCTAAAGACATCATCAATGAAGTGGCCGGCGATCTTAGGCTAACACCGCGAACACAGCTCACTCAGACGCAAATCACCTCTAGCCCGATCGTTGCACAACCGGACACCATATGCCCGCCCCGAAATCGGCAACCAACCTTCCTCAGCGCAAACTGAGGCGCATGGCAAGATTCGGCCTGGAGACCTGCTTAGTCATTGTTGGCTTGATCATCGTGGCTTCGTTTATTGATCCAAGGAACTTCCTGGTTAACGCCGGGAGAACTCTCGAAACCGCCAAGGGCAATTTAAATGAATGGGCTCTGTTCATGAGTCATCATCAGGTGCCCCCGCCGGCGAAGGCCGATGCACGAGTGGAGGTTGAAATTAAGGAGCAGCGAGTGATCATTCCGCAGGGCTCGAGCATCTATAAAATCGCCACTGAAGCCTATGGAACCAAGAACGGCCTCGGCATGGATCTGATCAAAGAGTTCAATCCGGGGATCAAGAGTCTCGGGAAAGTGGCGGCAGGGCGGGCCCTTTTGCTGCCTTCGCTGACGCCGGAAACATTGCTGCGCCGGCAGGCCGACGGCTCATATCGTCTCATTGTCGCGTCGTTTCAAAACCCCACAACAGCCGATGAATACGCGCAGCGTTTAAGGAACAAGAGCTATCAAGTCTCGATTACACCCAGAAAGGTCTCGGAAGATCTCTTGCTCTTTCGGATTGAAATCGACGGTCTGCAAAATCCCGAGGAGGCCAATCACATTTGGTTAGCAGGCCTGAGGAATGACTCGTCCGGTTTAGGTGTTGATGCCAACCGAAATTCGGTAAGCAGGTAGAGCAGCCACATCGCGGTGAGAATATGAGCAGCGTATATGACGCACTGACAAAAGCCGGGAAAAAAACCCAGACCTCGGGCGCTCTAGCGGTCTCTTGGCAGGGTCTAAGCTTCGCATGGAAGATCATGCTGGTGGTTCTTGGGCTTTTTTTCGTCGTGATAGTGCATCAGCGCGTGGCGCGCGTGCTGCGGGACCATATGCAGGAAAGCGCGGTCATGATGGCGACGAATTTGAGTGATGCAGCCGCAGGCTATATCGCCAGCAACGATGCGCTCCGCCTCAAAACAACGGTGACCAAGTACGCCCGCTTGAGCAGAGTTGCCTATATTTTTGTTCAAGACCGCGAGGGAAAGATCATCGCCAGTAGCTCGGCAGATTTATTCCAAGAGTTCCAACCAGCAGTTACTTCGAATCAGGAGCTTCAAGTCAATCAGCGAGAACTCACCGTAGCAGGCAAACCGATTTACGAAACCCGCGCGCCGATACTTGATGGCCAGCTCGGCAGTACACACATCGGCATCTGGGCAGGTGCTGTCGAAGCAGACATTCACAACGCTCTGTTCAAGTTTGTCTGGCCTATTTCCTTGGGACTTCTCGCGGCTGGGATCGCGGTGGTGATGTTGGCACAGCCGTCAGTCCGAGCGGTGCGCCGGCTGATTGAGTTGCGGTCAGCTGCCCATGGAACAGCAACCCAGCGGGTAAAGTAACCTATCTCAGGCTCGGATCCTGGCATGCGGCGCCAATTTGCTCTGTATCTCTACGAAGAATCGGCGGGTTTGTAGCCGTCAAAATCCCAAATCAATTCCTTGTTGAGCTCGGCCACCACTTCGCCCCAGGAGGGACGGGCGCACTGCGCCAGTAACTCTGCCACTGCCTGAATTACAGCGGACCATTCAAAAACCGCCACAATCAGCTTGCCCCTGCCCCAATGTGCGTCAGAGTCTTTGGCTAAACGAGCGGCGGTCATCACAGTAAAGCTGAAAGCCTCTTCCCCTTCATCATCTTTGGGGCCGACAAAGAGCTGAAACAGAATTTCGCAATCGGCGGGGTTTTTGGGCAAATTAGGGGGCTCGAGGTCGGGGCTGGAGATGCGGCGTATTTCAGGCCAGATCATGGTTGGTTCTATGCTCCTTCGTTGGTTACCAGCGGTTCGAAGACCAGGTAGCGATATCCGGGATATTGCTCTGAAAGCTCAGCCGGCTTCGAACGACCCGACTTTACCACTAATGCGCTGGCCACTCTAAACTTTTTTTGGCAGGAATGTTTAGCGCAACCCCGTTTTACTGACGGTAATCTTTAGCGCAGCGGAAACCGACGTCGTCAGCACGAGTCGTTGTGCTCGCGTGCATACGCCGACTTGAATTCAGTCGCTCTGGAGGATCGTACCATCCTCCGCCGCGGATCACCTTTGCCGTGCCATTCTCGGGCCCTTTGGGATTTCTCACGTCGCCGCGCACGAACCCTGCGGCGAACCAATCCGATACCCACTCAGAAGCATTGCCCGCCATATTGTGCGCGCCGTACGGGCTCTTACCGGCCGGGCGACTCTCCACTGGCACAAGTCCTCCGCTGTACGGACCGTCCGCGGATTTACCGAAATTAGCGAGCGCCGGAGTGGGGTCTTCACTGCCCCACGGATACTTGCGACCATCTCCGCCGCGGGCGGCCTTCTCCCATTCGGACTCGGTTGGCAGGCGCTTGCCCGCCCACCGGCAGTAGGCCTCCGCGTCGTGCCAGTCCACACCCACGACCGGCAATGCGCCGGCGCTTTCCAGATTTAATTGCTGCCAGCCTTCCGGCGGCCTTGCACCGCCGGTTGCGTCTAAGAATTTTGCGTAACGCGAAAGCGTCACCTCGTACTTGTCGATATAGAAGTTATCCAAATAAACCTCTCGCAGCGGCGACTCCACGTCGTCTCCCATAACGAAATTGCCGGCCGGAACAACGACCGCGATGGCTCCATCATTACCGGTGATTTCCGCAGCTGGATCTCGGAAGATCCAATAAGCGTACGCGCTGGCGCAAACGATGGCAGCGACCAACACCGCAGCAGCGTTCTTTAACCTAGCACGGCGTCGAGCTTGCGCGATTCGATAGACTTGGTCTGCTACACTGGCGGTGAGATCTCCTTCAGGTTCGAGCAGTGTGACCGACTTCAGATAGGGCGGAATCCGCTCGAGCGAAATCGGGCGGAGTATAACCGGTAATACCCTTCCGGCGGGATGCCCCCACGTCTTCTGCGCAATGGCCAGTTCGGTGAGCGTGTAACTACCCGGATCGAGCGAGTCCGGGCTTACCATGAACAGCACAAGCTGAGATTTTTCGATCGCGCGTCGGATTCGCGCATCATACTCCTCCCCTGCCGGCAGGTCCGCCCGGTCGAAAAACACCGTGTGTCCTTGCGCGCGCAAAGCAAGATAGATCGGCTCAACCAGTGTCCGATCGCTTGATGAATAGCTCAGAAACACTCTCATGGAGAGGACGGGGCTTTTCGGTGGTCGAAGCGGTTAATCAATCCTCGAGTTTGTCTCTTGTCATTCGGTGTTTGCTGATGATCACGCCGCCGTAGAACCCGAACGTCGGGTACACGAGCGCGGGAAAAACAACCACCAACCAAATCACCCGGCCTTTTACAGGATCATCAACAACCCAGGCCATCCACACCGGTAACGAGGCTAGAGGAATCGATAAACCAGCAAGCAAATGGATATACATGGGCGCCCAACAAACGACTGCGCCAGCAGAGAGTAAGTGATATCACACCAAGTAAAACAATGATCGATACGAGCAGCGTACGAATAAGTTAGCCGTTGTCCTAGATGCTTCCCGGGCTAACGGGAAATTTTTCGATGACGTTCGCCATTGCTCATCGGTACAGTAACAGAGACTCTCGTTCTTCTAGCCACGAGGACTCATCCGGTTCGGCGAGTTCGTCGAGGTCGGCCGGCACGGCGGCAGGGTCATCCACCCATCGCCGCAGCAATTCACTGCCGTTGATTATGTCGATAGCCAGACGATCGGTTTCGTACTCGTAAGAGAAATCGCGCCAGAGAGGATAATCCGGCCGGAGAGTTCGCAAGCTTTTCAAAGCCAAGGCCAACAGGCGCCACGGTTGAAATAAATTGTGATCGTATGCCGGATCGTCCACATGAATCTGAATACCGGCGCACAGTTTGCCGACATGTTTATGAAAGGTCGGCTCAAACCAGCAATCGCGCAGCCTGCACCCGCGCATCCGCTGAGGCGCAAGCGAGCCCATCTTTGCGAGTAGCTTGCGCGGCTCGAGATCCGGCGCGCCGAAGAGCTCCAAGGGTCGGGTCGTGCCGCGCCCCTCGGACAGAGTCGTGCCTTCGAGCATGACCGTACCGCTGTAGCAGCGAGCCATCGATAGATTGGGCGCATTGGGGCTGGGATTCACCCAACTGCGTTGGCCGAGAGGCCAACCAAAGCCTGGTTCAATCGACGGCTGCCAATCATCCATGGTCACGACCTCACAGTCGACGTCCAGCCGAAGCGCGCGGACGAACCATTTCGCAAGCTCACCGAAGGTCAGGCCGTGACGCATCGGCAAGGGCCCGGCGCCGACAAAGCTTTCCCAGCCATCGCGCAAACGCAGCCCTTCTACCGGGCGTCCGATAGGATTGGGGCGATCGAGAATCCAGACGGTCTTCTTTAGCTCTGCAGCCGCCTCGAGCATGTAGCGCAAAGTCGTGACGAAGGTGTAGATCCGGCAACCGAGATCCTGCAGATCAATCAGCAGAACATCAAAACTGTCCATCATCGCCGGCGTTGGCCGGCGAACTTCGCCGTAGAGACTGAACACGGGAATGCCATGGATCGGGTCGGTGAAGTTTGGCGATTCGATCATGTTGTCCTGCTTATCACCGCGCAGGCCGTGTTGAGGACCGAAAGCGGCGGCAAGGTTGATATCGCTACACCCGGCGAGAGCGTCTAGAGAGTGTTGAAGATGACGCGTGACCGAAGCCGGATGCGCGAGCAATGCCGACCGGCGGCCTTTTAGAGCTTTACGTAGCGCCGGTTCTTCCAGCAAGCGGTCGATTCCGAATTTCATGGCTTGCCAGTATAAGCCGGATCGAGGACCGCAGCCACCTGCGGCTCCCATTCCAAAATAAACGCACTGGCATCGTGAAAGTCGGGTGGGCCGGGTGGATGCTTGAGCGCCCAGTAGGACACCGCACCGTTGGTTTCTTCGATCACGGCTGACAACCCCAGGAAAAAGCGGCCATTCACCGGCAGCCCGGGCAAAGATTCTCGGCGAATGAGGGCATCTAGTTCGAAACGGTTTGCAGAAACGCGGATTGTAATCTGCGGGTCCGAAGCCTGCGCCAGCGGACCGCCATGACGATAACCCTGAAAAGCATAGGCCGCCCACTGGCCGGAGGGAGCGAAATTAAACTCATGATATGCCGGCGCAGCTCTGACGGCTACAAAGGCCTCGAAACAAGTATGTTGCCACAAACCGTCTACCCTGTTCGGTGCGGATTTGCCGGGAAGACATAACCGGCTGATCTGTCCTTCGAGGTAGTACGTGATCGCGATGCCGCCATCAGGAACTTGTGATAAGCGCGCTCGGATCGTATTCACCGATTGGCTCGGAGTTTCGGGATGACAGGCCAACTCCGCCTTGCTGTGCGACTAAAGACATCATGCTCGGTTTGAACTCACCGTCGATAGTTTCGATCCAACAGATCTACCTCTGCTTTGCGATCGAGCGAATCCCGAACTCCAAGCTATGCCGCAATCCTCGGCATGTCTGCCTCTCAATATAATTAAATCCGGAACATCGATGGCGAGCACGGTTGAACTGCGTTGAACTCCACTCACAGAGCGGATACAGATGACGAATATGGACAAGGTTCGAAGTCTCCATGACGCTATCGCGCGAGACATCCATGACGGCTGTTCCATCGCCATGGGGTGCGGGCTCGAATCGTTGATTCCATTCGCCGCCAGCAACGAGATTATACGACAGAGGAAGAAAAACCTCACCTTGATCGCGCCGATATCCGACATGCAGTTCGACCAATTGATTGGCGCCGGTTGCGTAAAAAAGATCATCGCGTCCTGGGTCGGCAATGTTGCCGCGGGTCTCGGTCACAATTACCGGCGGGCGGCCGAATCCGGCATACCGCAGCCGATTGAAATCGAGGATCACTCGAATTTTACCATCGGCCTAGGCTTGCAGGCTGCAGCCACCGGCTTGCCGTTTTTGCCAACCAAATCCATTCGGGGCAGCGACATCAGCCGCGGCCCGCAGTTCGGCTCGGTGAAATGCCCGTTCACCGGCGATGAACTCCTTGCAGTCAAAGCGATCTCGCCCGATGTGACGATTCTTCACGTGCAAAGAGCCGATCGCCAAGGAAACGCGCACGCGTGGGGAAATTTCGGCGTCATGAAGGAAGCTGCCTTCGCCGCTAAAACGGTAATTCTGACCTGCGAAGAAATCATTGATCACGAGGTCATTTTGAGCGATCCGAACCGAACATTGATTCCCGGGTTCTTAGTTTCCAGCGTCGTCCATCAGCCATTCGGTTCACACCCCTCGCCGACTCAAGGATATACCCGACGGGATGACTCCTTCTATTTCGAATACCACAAAGAGACTCGTTCTCTCGACGGTTTCGAAAAATGGCTGCAAACGTGGGTCTTGAGTGTCGCCGACCACGGTGGATTACTCGAGCGGCTCGGCGAAGAGCGGTTAAAACGACTCGTGCCGCAGCAAAGTTTGGTGGCCGCGCCGGTAAATTTTAGCTATTGAATCAGGAAAACTATTATCACGCAGGAGGAGCCATGAAGGCAGCACCGTTTTTTAAGTTAACTCAAGAAGGCGCCGACATCATTGTCAACACCGCCGTGGAAAAAGCCAAAGAGCTCAAGCAGATCGTCAGTATCGCGGTGGTCGATAGCGGCGGTCACCTGTTTTCATTCAAAAGAATGACTAATGGACGGACCCACAACACGATGATCGCGCTAGCCAAAGCCCGCTCGGCCGCGCTAACGACAGCGGCAACCGGCAAGACCAACCGGGAAGGCGGCGAGATTCCCGATCACCAAGTTCTCGCGCAAACTTTGGCTGTCGGTCCCGGCTGGTTCATCAGCATCGAAGGCGGCATCCCTCTCACGATCGAAGGCCAATGCATTGGCGCCGTCGGTGTTAGTGGCGCCCCTGCCGCCGTCGACAAACAGATTTGCCAGGCCGGCGTAGATGCGTTCAACAAGGCAGACTAGCGTTGATGTTGTAGTGGCAGCGGGCCGCGACACCCCGGCCGCCGAAGTCCCAGGTCGAATTAGCCATGCTCTTTAGAAGACTCCGAGACAGCTCGTTCTCCGATCGCTCTCACGAGTGACTCGGGATAGCCGCTATGAATTATACGTTGCGAGAACTGATGGTTGCCGCCGCTTCCCGGGAAATTCGCGACGGCGATAAAGTCTTTGTTGGCATGCGCCTGCCGCTTCTCGGCTTTGCCGTAGCCAAGGAGACTCATGCGCCAAGCGCCATTGGTATTTTCGAAAATGGGGTTGTCAGAGACTGGCCGGCGCTCGAATCGATCCTAACCATGAGCGATCCAGCCAATGTGGCGCGCGCATTGAGTTGCGCCGGACTGAACGACGTGATGCATCTTTTGCAGAGTAATCGAATCGATTTAGGTTTCATCGGCGGCGCGGAAGTGGATCGATTTGGCAACCTGAATACGCACTGGGTCGAAGAGAACCGCAAACCGATTCGTTTGCCGGGCAGCGGCGGCGCTGCGGACATCGCGACGATGGCCAAGCGGTGCATCATCATCATGAACCATGAACGGCACCGTTTCCCAGCCAGAGTTCATTACATTACCTCTCCCGGGTTTGGCGATGGTGGTGATTGGCGCTCGCGCAACGGTCTCATCGGGGGAGGGCCGAGCCGGGTGATTACCAGCATGGGCATATTCTCATTCGATGCCAACACGCGTGAAATGATGCTAACCGCCAACCATCCGGGAGTGAGCATCGAGAACATCAAGAATGAAACGGGTTGGCCGCTCCGGATATCGCCGGACATTCAGGAGACTGCGGCGCCGACCATCGATGAACTGTCTGCTATCAGAAAATACGATCCCAAAGGGGTCTGGACGTCATAGGCGTCACCTAGCGGGTCCCCGTTTAAGGTTCATTGCATCCTGCTATGGTGCTATCCATGTGGCGGCGTGAACTTCGCATGACGACCGCCACGCGAATACGGGCATGGGACCATAGGATTAGCATCTGAATCCGACGCGGCTCTGCGACAGGTCTGAACCGGTCGCTCTAGCGGTCCACCCGCACCGAGTTGATGACAACCGGATCCACCGGAACGTCTTGATGCATTCCGCTGCTACTCGTCTTGACCTTTTCAATCTTCTGCACCACGTCCATGCCGTCGATGACGCGGGCGAAAACTGCATATCCGAACGCATCCGCAGACGTGCTCCGGTGATCCAGGAAATCGTTATCTTTAACGTTGATGAAAAACTGAGCGGTAGCGCTGTCGACGACGTTGGTTCGCGCCATCGCGACTGTGCCGTTTTTGTTTTTCAAACCGTTTGTCGCTTCGTTCTTAATTGGCGACTTGGTGCTCTTCTGTTTCATCTGCGGGTCCATTCCGCCACCCTGAATCATGAAACCGGGAATCACCCGATGAAAAATCAGACCGTCATAAAATCCGTCATTGACATAATCCAGGAAATTTCTCGTCGTGATCGGCGCCTTGTCCGCTTCAAGCTCGATTTGTATGTCTCCCATGCTCGTTGATACCGTTACCGTAGGATTCTTTTCTGCCATTACCGCCTCCTGCGTGAGATAATAGTTTTCTATCACCTTTGGCTTCCGTTCGAAACGCATATCGGCTGGAATTGTCGGCGATGGTGCGATATGGGTACGGAAACTTGATATCGATCCAAGCCCGAAAGGAGTCTTTATGCCCAGTGACAGAAAGATCGAAGGGATTTTGATGCCGATGCCGGTGGCTTTCAAGAACGACGGCGCCATCGACCACAATGCGACTGACGCCATCATCGATTTCTATCTTGCGTCGGGAGTGCACGGCTTTTTTCCTTTAGGCACTCACGGTCAAGGCATGGTTATGGAGATCGACGAGCGCAAGAAGGTGGCCGAGCAGATCGTTAAGCGCGTTGCCGGAAAAGTGCCCGTCGTCATGCACATCGGCACGGCCAATACCTATTCCTCCATCGAATTGGCCAAGCACGCGGCCAGCCTTGGCGTGGACGCAATCGGAGTTGTACCCCCATACTATTATCCCCACGACGATTACGAGGTGTACGCTCACTACAAGGCGATCGCCAAGTCGGTGCCGGGCGTGCCGCTCTTTATCTACGACAACACCGAAACGACGTGGGTCGAGATTACTCCAGCCAAAGCTAACAAAATCATCGAAGCGATTGCGCCCAACCCGCTCGCCGGCATCAAGGTTTCTTTTATCGCCTATGACAAACTGCTGGGTTACGTATACCAGCTGCCGAAGTCTACCGGAGTTTTTCCAGGCGGGATTTTTTCGCTGTATACGGGTTACTCCGTGGGCGTGCGCGGCGCGATTCATCCGCCGTCAACGCCTTTCCCTGAAGCCTGTGTAAAAATGTACGAAGCCTTGAAATTGGGCGACCTCAAAGGAGCGCAAAAGGAACACGATCTGCTCACCCGGCTCATGCAGGTGGTCGGCAAGTATTTAAAGACTCACGGGCGCGGCGTGTTCTGCGAGTTGATGAAGCTCCGCGGTTTGCAAGTGGAGCGCTTCCCGCGTTGGGAAACGATGCCGTTTACGGAGAAAGACAAGGCCGAACTCAAAGAAGGCTTGAATAACGCTGGTTTCAAACTATAACGCTCGAGTGTGCAAGCATCCCAGAAATTAGCCCTGGGAAGACATCGGCGGGAAGCTTTCCGTCACAGAGCCGACCGCTTCATCGATGACATCAAGCATCGCATGTACGCGCGCTGGAATGAACAATTTCGGCGACGCGTTCATGCGATTTCAAGCCGGCAATTGCCGTTCGCAACGATTCTTCTGTTCTGGTGCGAAACATCGGGCAATGTAGTTCGTAAGCCGCGGCGAGAGTTTTGGCTCCTGAGAAACTCCTGGCGTCGACGCCTCATCCTTGCTACAGCGCTTCCATTCGGATAGAGTTGACACGTAAACTTTTTCCTTCAGCCGTACTGGCGCGTAAGAGGTAAAAGGCCCCGCCACACCCTCACTGGTGGTAGCGATCTTAGCGGTTCTGATCCCTTCCTCTTCCCATATCCAAAGGCTATCGAGAGCCTCAAAGGAGCGTTATGAATCCTCTATTGATCATCGCCATTCCCTTAGCATTGGTGATCCTGGGCATGATACTGAACAGCACTGGGCTCTCTTACGATCAACCGGCGAGCTCACCGGAGCAAGATCCGATCAAAAAACTGACTGCGGAGAAGGAATCTTATCGTAAATTCTTCGATCTCCAGAGAAGCCGATCCTTAAAGCGGCAAAAACGGGTGAGCCAGTATAGCTGGCTTGTGATGGCCGCATTCATCGGCGCGTTCATTTGGCTGTATACGGACACGGTGAATAAGACCAGCCTCTCCAGCCGAATCGCCGCGCTTCAAACCCTGGGAACAGAAGAAGGCAAACAGATGGTTTTATCGGTGACGTTGAGCGATGGCAATAACGTAAAATACTTAGTCAAACTTCCTCAAGCCGAAAAGTTGGAAGCTGCGCCGAAAGAAGGTTCGACGGTAGAAAAGGTGTCGTCTTGGGAACTCGAGAGACTAGGCACGGCCTTAAGCGTCGGTAACAATCCGTTACCGTTAGGCATGGCATTGAAGATTTCCCACTAACGAAGTCAGACAAGCAGATTGACCAGGTTCAACGGGCTCGAGGCGCCGAACGGCGACTCGAGTTCATCTTCCACAGAGATCCGTTGAAGAAGAGCATCAGTCCCAACGGTGCTATTTCATCTGGCCGCTCCGATCACTCCTAGAGCTCTGAAACAGATTCGAAACGGCAAGCTTCCGGTGAGACATAGCTTCGCGAGTATTTACTCGACGATATAGAACCGATCAGGGCTTTTAGTTCTTGTCGATCCATTCCTGTGCTTTTTGCGCCGCGTAACGGGTCGGCCTCATTCTTAGTCGGCAATGCGTGACTGAATTGAACGGATGTGACGGGAAATCGTTTGCTTCGGTTACGTGCCGGATAATTGTGTATTGAGGAACCGAGCTACCGTGCTTCTCCCGCTGGAATGATTCACAACCGATGAGATAGTTTCTGTACAACAGAGCATTTTTCACGGTAACCCCGATGAAGACGCTCGCAATTACGCCCGCCGCGTTTACAAATAGCGCTCGGCAATTTTTGACTGATGATTCTCAAGCCGCTCCAGGATCCCGCCGCAAACTACCTCTCGCCAGCCCTGTCCTCGGTTGGGATGCGACATCGCGGGAACCCAAGTCATTTCAATTCATGCTTATGAGGGATAGGTTTGCCATCGTCAATCCATTTTTTGGCGACTTCGAGGGCAAAACGTGCAGCTTCTGCTTTGGTAGGAAACGGCTGGTTTATTTTCAACGTCTCGAAGACGAGGGGAGCCAGTTGTTTATTGATGCGAATCTCCGGCGTGAAGCCGTCCATGCGACCCCAGGTGGTGATTAGAATGCTGTGCGATTTGTAGTAGTGGTCCATAGGCTTTGTTCCTCTAGACGCTATCTTTGCTCATTCAATGACGGATTGCTGTCTAGTACGAGACACGTCTCAAACATTATACAGGCTAAAGGACTGGCCTCATTAATCCGTGCTATTAACCCCGCCCTCGTTAGAACGGGCTTACCGGCTATCGATCCATTTTCGAGTGTCTGCGATCGCCTCCATCTGTGTTTCTTGGGGACTCGTAAAACTCTTGTCAGAAGTGTACGTGGTGAATTCTTCTCGCCGCCCCGAGGTTAATAAACCCCGATCAAGAGGCATCATCACTAGATAGTCGTTGGGGTCGATATAGCGTCTAAGTTTCTGCAAGCACTTTTGGCCGCTCGTCTGTATCGATCGCCCAGTTTGACTCGGAGAACCTTACGTAGATTTCCAATCTTTAGTCCGCCGGTTTAGCGCTTCGCGCACAGTTCACGGAGGTGGCTTTAGATCCGTACCGGCTCGCGTAGACTTGGGTTAACTTGGCACCGAAGAAGAACATAAGTGATGAATAGTAGATCCACAAAAGCAGCGTCACCACTGAACCGGCCGCACCATAAATGGATGTCGCCGTGCTGTGACCCAGATAAAAGGCGATCAAGAATTTGCCGGCGGAAAATAGCAAGGACGTCATGGCAGCTCCCATCCAGACATCCCGCCATTCAATGCGCACGTCAGGCACGAATTTATATATCGCGGCGAACAGCAGTGTGTTGAACGCAAACGAGAAAGCGAGATCTAAAGCGTATGCCGTAGCAGCGTCGATGGTCAGAAAGCCGCCGAGTATTCCCGAAATCACTGCTAACGCCGCGCTGATTATTAAAGAGACGAGTAACAAGAAGCCGACGCTTAACACCATTAGATAAGAGATCAAACGGTCCTGCAAAAACCCTCTGACCCCTCGACCGGTTTTCGGCACGACTCGCCAAATTGTATTAAGCGATTCTTGCAGCTGTCCTACTACACCTCCCGCCCCCAAAAACAAGAAAATGATGGCTATAACGGAGGCGAAAAAACCTGAGTCGGGCCTTTGACCTGCGCTTTCGATTATCGCCTGGATTGCCTGTGCACCACGAACTCCGATGAAATCCTCAATCACCCCGATAATCTGAAGTTGGGAAGCGTCCCGCCCGAACACTAAGCCAGCGACCGCGATCGCGATCAACAGGAGAGGAGCCATGGAGAATAAAGTGTAATAAGCCAGCGCAGCCGCTAATTGGAGCGGGTTATCGTCGAGCCATTGAACAAAGGTATCCTTGATGAGCATCCATGGCGCTTTCAGATTCATTGCTCTTCTCGAGTACTGCTCTCGGCGAGCGAATAGGTGAGTGGCCCAGTTGCTCATGGCATAATCCGTAAGCCGGATCGGCGGCAGAAGCTTCTTGGCATCGGGATCACTGCAGTTTTTTTCCAAACGTAACGGGCGATTTCATGGAAGTCTCCAGTGTGTCCACCTCGAGCGAACCGCAAGTACAATTACCGCATTTACGTTAGCAGCTCCGGCTATTCTAGGATCTTTACACTTGTACCGGTGCCCAAGAGGACAAAGAATTCACGGACCTATAGAACGTCAGGCAAGCGAGAACGCGAATGGATCGCTCCGCATCAGCATTTCTCTAACTTCGCCGCGATACTGTTTCTGCTGTTCAGAAATCTGTTGCAGTAATTTGACGACGTCGGGAATATTGGATTCGATACCTCGCAGTTGTTCTGCTAGATGATCGGCGCTGCGATTTTCGTCATCTAGGGCGATCATCAACTGGAGACAACTAAACGTCGGGATAACAATCTCAGGCTTGAGGTGCGACTCGCCACCTCAAGCCTGATGTGGATCCCTAGAATCCGGACTCTATCTGGCTTCGACTGCTGCTTGGGACATCTGCAGCGCGATGCCGTTTGGCAGTGAATTATTGCCGATGCTCAAAGCCGTGCCCAGTCTCTCCAGCTCCCAGGATGAGACCTTTTCTTTGGTAACGGCTTCTTGTGCTTTAGTGGTTTCCGCCAGTTTGTCGGCTTGAGGTAATTTAATCAGATATTTGACGTTGGTGCCGTCGCTCTGTGTCACCGACAGGACCATCTGCTTGCCTTCTTCCGTTGCCAAGGTTTGCATCCCGGCAATGCGACTCGACAGGCTGGTCTTGTTGACGGTATCGGTATAGAGCCAGATGAAGGCGCCGATAAAGGCGGCCATAACCAACCAGCTATACTGGCCCACCCTTTTCTGCCTGGTGACCGATCGGGTTCTCTGGAGATTGAAGAACTTCCGGTAGGTCTCCTTATCCGCCGCCAGTTTTTTCGTAGGATCTTGTTCTTGTGAACTCGGTGGTTGATCGTAAGCAAGGCCGGTGCTGTTCAAAATCATGCCTATGATCACCAACGCTAACGGGATGGCGATAATATATAGAGGATTCATAAACTCTCTCCTTGAAGGGCTCCTGATAGCCTTCGGATATTGGAAGAGGGAGTGGGGGAACCGCGGAATACGTTCGCTAATCAAACCGGAGCGGAAGCCCATGCCACTGCTCAGAGCGTGGCCCAGTCTTCTTACCTCTTGCGCGCCATTACAGCTTTTGAAAATCCATTACACAGCTGCGTATCGATGTTTAAGATAACCATCGTCTAGGCTGGAAGCAATTGCGCCTTGTCTAATAGTGAACAGGGTAGAAAAGAATTCTTGCAATAAGGGAATCACGCCCGATTGGCCGCGCAGTTATTCCACCGGCAACCTTCGATGTTTCGAAAGAAACGCGCTCAGCCGCTTATCTATCTTTATATATCGCTTTTAGAGAACCTGGACCCACAGCCTCCGGCGTAACAATCGTGGCAACGCCTCTTTTCGACCTATACATCATTTTGCTTGGCGTTGAGGGAGGCCTTTTTCTATATCACGACTTTTTCTCTGGGAGCCGGGTCTGTGTACTCCCAAACTTCTTCTGCTCCATTGCCGGAGAAGCTCTTTGATACGTTTGAGAGCGGCGTCGGTGAGATGCGGGGAGCAGAAAACGCAGGGACCTTCCCTCTGTAAAGTCTGATCGAACGATCCACCTTTTGAAGTAACCGAAGCAGCAATTTAGTAAGAAAATACCCGATGATCGCTGATGTTGCGATTGCGGCTGCTGCTGCAATAAGGAAGTGACCTAGCACAATCATCATAATGTTTTCTCAACGGTTCAATCCGTTAGGGCTCTATCACGGGTCGCATTCGCTTACCTTGCACATCCCTGCAGAGGGATTGCTGTCCAATACTGAACAAAAGAATCAATCTGAGAATCTCCCAGTAGAAGCAAACCAGTCAAGGCAGGATTGCGGGTTCAAATCAGCTTGTGGTGCCGCTGCGCACCACAAAGCGATGGTATGTGATATCAGAGGGATATTGGTCGGCAAACAGCCAGAAGAGCATCAGTCTCAATTGAGGCGCTTGTCAATCTTGCCCTGAAGAGAATCTGCGCTCTGGCAGGAAATCGAGATAGCGACGAACTCTCCTCGAGATACATTTCATCATCGTCAAGGTAATTCCACCCCACAGAACTCCTCAGGGTTTTTGGTTCTTGTCGATCCACTCCTGTGCCTTTTGCACGGCGAAACAGTCGGCCTCGTTTTTAGTGGGCAATGTATGAGTGAATTGATACTGATGCGACGGGAACTCATTTGATTCAGTTACCTGCCGGGTGATTGTGTATTGCGGAACCCAGCTGCCGTGCTTCTCGCGCTGGAATGATTCACAATCGATGAAATAATTTTTGTATAGAAGATTATTGTTCACGTTGACCTCGATCGAGACGCTCGCGCTCACGCCCGCCTCGTTTAAAAAAGATTTCTAGCGCTCGACAATTTTTGATTGATGCTTCTCAAGCCAGTCCAGCATCGCGCGCAAGCTACCTGTCGCCAGCCCGATGGTGGTATCTGCGGCGCCGTAATATATCCGAACAGTATCGCCGTCAGGCGCCATCGTGTACCCGCATGGAAATACCACGTTGTCGACGTCGCCGCGCTGCTCGTAGGTTTCTTGCGGGCCGAAAATCCATTCGTCGCCGCGCTTCAAGCAATGTTCCGGGGCGTACAAATCAAATAGAGCAAGCCCCAGCCGGTAGATGGAGCCCGCCGCGGTATGGCGTACGCCATGGTAAATCACCAGCCACCCTTGAGGGGTTTCGATCGGTGGCGGTGAGAGACCGATTTTATTGGCATCCCACCATGCTCCGCGACGTGCCTCTAACATCAACTTGTGATTGCCCCAGTGGCGCAGGTCCGGCGAATAAGACAACCACATGTGCGCTCGTGGAGCACTGACCGGGCGGTGGATCAGCGCCCACTGCCCTTCGATCCGGTAGGGAAGCAAAGCCGCATCCTTGTCTTCCGGCGGCATGATGACGCCGTAGCGCTCGAATTTATGAAAATCTTCTGTGAGCGCAAGTGAAACTCCCGGCCCGTCGCGTGTGAAAGCGGTATAAACGACAGCATATTTGCTCAACTCGGGGACATAGGTAATGCGTGGATCTTCGATGCCCCAGAGCTCTTCGGGGAACTGTTCAGGGTCGGCTCGGAAAGTAGGCCGTGATTCGATCTGCCAATTGTCCACGCCGTTGGTAGAACGAGCGACAGTCAGATGAGAATGGCCGCGCCTGTCTTCGACGCGGCACAACAGCAGAGTCGTGCCATCCGCCAGCAAAGTCGCGCCCGGATTAAAAACGCTGTTGATTGGATAGGGCCAATCGGTAGCGCTCAATATAGGATTGGTTTTCTGACGGCGAAAAAGTTCCTGATGTTGGTTGGTCATCGAGCTCCTGTTTCAACGGATAGTAAGTTCGTCTCAGCCAAGCGTAGTTCGAGCACCGCCTGGAGAAAGGCGAGCGAGGATTCAGCGCCTTGATTTTCGTTCGGGCGATCCGGATGCAAGCCGTCGCGGCATCCGCCGGTTGTCGGATCGTAAATCGGCAGATTCAAATCGTTGCGCCCGAGAAACCAGTCAAAGGCGCGCCGCGCTTCTTTGTGCCAATTCTTATCTCCCGTCACCCGATGTGCGGCGAGGCAGGCCGATACCATGGCTTGTGCCTCCACCGGCTGCTGATCGAAGCGCGCACGCTCGCCTCCGCGTCGATAAAATCCGTTCGAGCCGATAGGCACGAAATGACCTCCACTGGTGTCGGCGCGCTGCAAATTGGCCAACCATTTGAGCGATTCCAGAGCGGCGTCGGTCATGGAATTGTTCGGCATTCCGTGTCCGCACATAAGTAATGCATGCGGCAGCGCAGCATTGCAGTAGGTCAGCGACTCCTCATACCAGTGCCATTCCTCCGCGCGATTTTTTTGATACAACCTGAGCAGCCGCCCGGCCAATTCCTCACGCGTTTGGGTGACTCTGCGGTCACCGGCAAAGCGGTGCAGATATTCATCGATGCCGAGCAGCGCGAACGCCCATGCCCGTGGGCTAGTGGTCTTCAGAATGGCGGGTAGCGCTTTTTCAAAGACCCAGCCGGCCATACTCTGGAGGGCAGGCGTATTGGAGCGGCCCAGCACGGTACCTAGCGCCCATAAGGTTCGGCCGTGGCTGTCATCGGAACCATTTTTTTCCAACCAGTTGCGCTGATAGCTCATGAAGTTGCGAAAGCGCCGGGTTTCGGTATTGAAGGCATACCAGACAAAAGCGAAATAACGTGAGGTTAAGTCCGCCGTTTCTTCAGTGCCAAGTTCTTCTAACAGCGTGCTCACCATCAAAGCGCGAGCGTTATCGTCGATCGTGTAGCCTTCGCAGTAGTTGGGCACGGTAAATATAGCATGCTGCAACATGCCGGTGTCGTCGGTCATACGGCGTAAGTGATCAAGTTTCAGGGGCGGCAGCTCGGCCGGACTTTTATCCAACGCTTTGACCACGAAGCCGGGAGGACTGAAGTGGCGCCGTTCTACCTTAGCCCGTTGAAAACTATTCATGTATTGATGCGCGACTTGCGGCCAGATCATCTCGCGGCCGTACAGATAGGCGCGCTTGCGCATTGCGTTGCGCTTCGCCTCGTTATCCAATAATTCAATAACCTGCTCGGCCAACGCCGTCGAATCTCGAAACGGTACCAGCACGCCGCGCTCTTCGGCCAGCATCTCTTCGGCATGCCAGTACGGGGTCGAAATAACGGCCTTGCCAGCACCCACGGTATAAGCGAGCGTACCGGAAACGATCTGGGCGGGATTGAGATAAGGGGTGATGTAAATATCCGTGACGCCGATAAACTCAACGAGCTCCTCTAAACTGACAAACCGGTTGTAGAAGATCACCTGACCTTCTACGCCTTTCTCTTGGGCCAGCCACTGCAGTGACAAACGATAGGCTTCGCCGTCGTGCCTCAAAACGTGGGGATGAGTGGCCCCGACGATAAAATACACCACGTTCGGATGTTTGGCCAAGATAGCGGGCAGAGCGGCAATGACATTCTCGATTCCCTTGTTCGCCGACAGCAAACCAAAACTGAGCAAAACCGTTTTGCCTTCGACGCCGAAAAGGTCTTTGTGAAAACTAGGGTCGACAAAAGGGATGTCCGGAATACCGTGCGGAATTATATCGATCTTGTCCGGCGATACACGGTAAATTTCTTCGAGGAATTCCGCACCTCGCCTGGTCATGACGACCAACCGATCCGACAATGCGGCAACTTCTTCCAGAACCCGGCGTTGATGTTGGTCCGGTTCGCGCAATATTGTGTGCAGAGTCGTCACGATGGGCATGCGCAGCTCACGCAGCAGCGCCAGGATGTGGGACCCTGTCCGTCCACCGAAGATGCCGTATTCAAATTGGAGAGATACCAGATCCACGCTGTTGATGTTCAAGAAGTCGGCGGCGCGGTGATACGACTCGATATCTTTCTCCACCAGCTCGAAGCGAACACGTGAAGGATAGGCATAGCCGCCTTCGATATCGTTAACCGGCACGGCAATGCAGGTCGTGTCACTGTGTTCGGCGGCGATAGCTTCGCACAAGTCCGTCGTGAATGTGGCGATGCCGCATTGGCGCGGTAGGTAATTGCCAATGAATGCGATGCGTTTGATGGGGGAATGGCTGGAGTTCTGTTGCATAATGGAATCTTCTTCTTGGCAGCCGCGACGATTTTGTTATTCCCGGATGAAAAATGTAAAGAGGCGGTTACCCTAGGGGCCGCCTCTTTGAAACTCGGCCGAATTGGACCGAGCGAATTCAATTTTGGACTTTGGCTTGCCAGTAGTTACATCGCGCTGACTATAACAGACCCCGACGATAAAGATACCCCCTGAAGTCAACACGTGTCGAATGCTATACCGTAAAGATTGATCCTTCGCGCGGATTACCTCTCATTACCGCCGACCCGCTTAATCATTTCAGG
Source organism: uncultured delta proteobacterium (assembly GCA_963728565.1). Taxonomy (GTDB): domain Bacteria; phylum Desulfobacterota; class Binatia; order UBA9968; family UBA9968; genus WHTF01. The sequence goes on along the minus strand of CAVSLC010000011.1, from coordinate 177,812 downwards.
ATGGGCTGAAACCGTTCACCTTTGAGGTGAGAGCTCGTGCTCGCGCGAAAGGAGAGTCGGCGTGACGGATGTAAATTTTTCCACATGTGAAGCAATCGGTTCAGCATCGATCTGAATCAACGCTGGATGAGGACGCGAGATAGCCGAAAGGCTTTACAAAAAAATAGGGGGCACCCGACCGTTGCCCCCTATTTTGATCCCCTTAGAGGACTGCGAAATTACCAGCGGTTACGGCCGCCATCGCGGTTGCCGCGGCCTTCGCCGCCCCCGCCGCCATCGCGCCTGGCCTGCGGCTTGGCTTCATTAACAGTCAGAGTGCGGCCATCCAATTGCGTACCATTCATCGCGGAAATCGCTCTTTGCGCCTCGCCAGACGAGCTCATCTCGACAAAACCGAAACCTCGTGATTGCCCGGTAAATTTATCCGAGATGACATTCGCGGATTCTACCGTACCGTGCGCCGAAAAAAGTTCTTGTAAGCGTCCCTCGGTTACGGAATAAGGCAATCCGCCGACATATAATTTACTACCCATGTTCTCCTCCTATGAGAGAATGTTATTGTCTTTGACCCTGAGAACCGCACTGCAAATGGGCAGAACATGGGTAAACTGGGATTCTACCACGCTCCGGTCGGATTCTCATTCATAGATTGCTTCGCAAGGAGAGAGACTGATCAGAGGCCTTCGCGCCTTTTATTTTCCTCAGAAGGCCTTTTACTGAAGAAGATAACTCAACCTATGTATAAACCGGAATGATGTCAACTAAGTTCCGAGGCGGCTATTGCAGCGCCGACACACGTTCTGCAGAGGCGCAGATCGTGCTTCCGGAGGACTGGTTAGTTGCCGAGGAGAGCGGTCCTTCTCAAACGGCAGGAGAAGATTGCAGGCTTGACTCGGAGGTCATTCGGCCGCCGGTCATGGGATCGTCCTCCAACGGCGGCCCGCCTTTTACCTTTTCCGTTTTCCGTTGTATCCGGCGCGCAGCCTTGTCCTTTTTCTTTTGTGACCGCGCCAACTCTTTCTGACGCTTCTGATATGTTTGATTTCCCATAGCCGCACCATAGCAGATACCGGCGTCGGATGGAAATCGTTAGCAATAAAGCCCTATTGCGACACCCGAGCTTTATGCGATGTCATCCACCGTGTGATCGGAAAATTCCGCCTCGAATATTTCGGCCAGAATACGGCATATGTCGGTTGCCGATACGATACCCGCAAGTTTTTCGTGATGAAGAATGATGACGGAGCCTATGTGGCGTTTTGCCATTTCAAGAGCAATCTCATTTAGCGGCGCCTCGAATGAAACAACGTACGGATCAGCGATCATTATATCGCGAGCTCGAATCTGCTCCTTTTGCGCCTGTGGCAGGAAGCGTTCGAGCAAACGATAGACATCCCGTTCCGAAATGATTCCGACCACCCGGCCATCCTGTTGGACGGGAATATGACGAATCTGGTGCTCATCCATGAGGCGTTCGACTTCTGCAATCGTATCATCGGTATCGACAGAATAGGGAAACGGCGTCATAACCGATCCAACTTGGGGAATTTTTTTGTATTTTTTCATAATCATTGCTCTGTTGAGGGACACACTATCTTACAGCGGCGTGATCGGTAGCGCTCGCCGCTGATATTCTGCCCGCCACACGTCCATCCGACGGACGATGGTTAAATTTGGCGTTTGCCGCCAGAGGCAAACTAGACTGCCCCGAGGCCTTTCACAACCCGCTTGAGGTTGACTCCCCACTTCGAGCCGAACCCATCTTCACTCACACCGGCAGAGCGCGTTGTTGTTTAGCCTGCAATACTCCAAGAGTAGCTAGGTGTCTATTGCAACATGGACTTATTAGGTCCACACTTAAAGTTTGCTCTTACCGTTATCAACTCTACAATCCGCAGGCGATTATGAGTAGGGCGCGGGTTCACAGGAGATTCGAGAGACTTTCACGAAAATTCTTCCGCGGCGGTCATCAGTCATTGGCCGCGTACAGTTCTCGTCTCAGCAGCGGCATATCAACGCAAGGTAAGGGCGATCAATAGCGGAACATCGTCCTCTCCTTCCAGGATCGCACTTACACCAACGATCGGACCTGCTGGCATCGCTCCGACACGGTACGGTCGTCGCTGGGTATCAAGGAGGCTTTTACGTCACTACTAAACCAGTTGCCTGAAAACGTGTTGACCACGAAGGTAGACGATCTTCTTAATTGGGGCCGAGCCTCGTCGCAGTGGTACATGCTTTTCGGCTTGGCCTGCTGCGCCATCGAGTTAATGCAAACGGGAGGACCGCGCGCTGATGTCGACCGCTTCGGCGCGGTGCCGCGCGCCACACCCCGTCAATCGGATCTTATGATCGTCGCCGGAACGCTCACTTATAAAATGGCCAAGCGCACCAAGCTTCTCTATGATCAGATGCCGGATCCCAAATACGTCATCGCAATGGGAAGCTGCGCCAGCTGTGGTGGACTTTTTCAGCTGGCCTACTCGGTTTGTAAAGGCGTCGACAAGATCGTCCCCGTCGACGTCTACGTTCCTGGATGCCCGCCAAGGCCTGAAGCGCTTACAGAAGGACTGCTCAGGATCCAGGACAAGATCATGCGCGAAAAATGGCTCGTTAAGAAAACTCATCACGAGCCGGAGCTCGCAATCTAAGCAAAGGAGATACTCAATATGGTCGGGGAAATTACCCTCAGCGATCGCGCCGCCGAAAAGATTCGGCAACTTCTCGCTGGAAACAGCGACGAAAAGGGGTTGCGTCTCAAAGTTGTCGCCGGCGGCTGTTCGGGCTTTGAGTACAAGATGGCTATCGATGCACCCACAGCGCAAGATCGGGTCATTGAGAAAAACGGCGCGCGCATCTTGCTTGATGCAACTAGCGCCGTTCATCTGAACGGAACGGAGCTCGATTATAAAGACGACCTAATGCAATCGGGCTTCATATTTATCAATCCCAACGTGAAGAGCACCTGTGGATGTGGCACCTCTTTTAGCGCCTGAATCACTGGGATTGGGAAGCAAAGGGGCCGACGAGAAGAGCAGAATTAGATTGAGGCGGAATGCAATTTTGCGTCAGGCCAAGAGTTATTAAAAATGAGGTAGAGCCATGAAAAATCAAAATCGCTTCGGTGAAAACGTAGAGTTTGACGAGCGAGCCAACGAAGACAGGTATTTTGCGTTAAAAGAGCATGAACGCATTGACGAGATGAAGGTCGACTTTCAAAACGCTGAAGCAGCCAGACGGGAAAGACAGGTCGGTAACTGTCCCATGTGCGCGGGCAAACTCGAAAAGTATGGCTTCATGGGCTTTGTCCTACACCGCTGTGACAGCTGTCAAGGCATTTGGCTAAAACCAGCCGAGCTGCATGGAATTATGAGAAAGGCGGCGCGCGGTCCCTTGGGAGCGTTTTTCGATCGCTGCTTTGCAAAGGTTAAACAGAATTAAATAAGCGTATCTACCTGATCTAACGCGAATTCCTCAGAAGCAGCAGAGCCTGACCAGCCCGGGAACTCAACGAATGGTGTAAGGCTGGTTGCCGGCCAACTCGCTTTGATGCCGCGGCGTACGCCGCCGACCTGCTCTGGAGTCTTGAGACTCTGAAATCGTTCACTATTAGACAGTAATTACATCGGATGCCGGTGTACTTTTAAGTTACTAACGTAGAGAGCCGCTAACGAGTCTCCTGAATAGGAAAACTGCAGCCATGAACAATGCCACACAAACAACCGAGGACCTGGTCAGCCAGGAATATAAGTATGGGTTTGTTACGGAAATTGAAACTGACACCGTGCCGCGCGGCCTCAACGAGGGAACTGTCCGTTTGATTTCGGCCAAAAAGAACGAACCGAGTTTTATGCTGGACTGGCGTCTAAAGGCCTACCGCCACTGGGTCAAGCTGGCAAAGTCTCAGGCCGAGCCAAAATGGGCCAATGTCCACTATCCGGCAATCGATTATCAGGACCTCATCTACTATTCGGCGCCCAAGACCAACGTGGGGCCAAAGAGTCTCGAAGAAGTCGATCCCAAGCTGCTCGAGACCTATGACAAGCTGGGTATTCCGTTGCTGGAGCAAAAATGGCTGACCGGCGTCGCCGTTGACGCAGTCTTCGACAGCGTTTCGGTAGCGACGACATTCAAGGATAAGCTGGCGTCGTTGGGAGTTATCTTTTGTTCGTTTTCGGAAGCGGTGCAGAAGCATCCAGTCATCGTTAGAAAATATCTTGGCTCGGTGGTGCCGTACAGCGATAACTTTTTCGCCGCCTTGAACGCCGCTGTCTTCAGTGATGGATCGTTCTGTTACATCCCCAGAGGCGTGCGCTGTCCGATGGAACTTTCGACCTACTTTCGCATCAATGCTGCTGAAACAGGGCAATTTGAGCGCACCTTGATCATTGCCGATGAGGGTAGTTCCGTCAGCTACCTTGAGGGCTGCACGGCGCCGATGCGCGATGAAAATCAACTGCATGCCGCCGTGGTGGAGCTGGTTGCTCTGGACAACGCGCAGATCAAGTACTCGACCGTACAGAACTGGTATCCGGGCGATAAGGACGGCAAGGGGGGGATCTACAATTTCGTCACCAAGCGCGGCAAGTGTCTGGGTAAAAACTCTAAGATCTCTTGGACCCAGGTGGAGACCGGATCGGCAATTACCTGGAAGTATCCCAGCTGCATACTGCAAGGCGACAACTCGGTGGGTGAATTTTACTCGGTGGCGCTCACCAACAACTATCAGCAGGCCGATACCGGCACCAAGATGATCCATATTGGCAAGAACACCAAAAGCACGATCATTTCGAAGGGAATCTCGGCCGGCCACGGGCAGAACACCTATCGGGGGCTAGTGAAGGTCATGAAGGGCGCTGCCGGTGCGCGCAATTATTCGCAATGTGATTCGTTGCTCCTGGGCGATAAATGCGGCGCGCATACCTTCCCCTACCTTGAGGTGATGAACAACTCATCACAGGTGGAGCATGAGGCCTCGACATCGAGGATCGGTGAGGATCAGCTCTTCTACTGCCGGCAGCGCGGCATTTCGCCTGAAGACGCTGTCACTCTGATCGTCAATGGTTTTTGTAAACAGGTCTTTCGCGAGCTGCCGATGGAATTTGCCGTCGAGGCGCAGAAACTTTTGGGCGTCAGCCTTGAGGGCAGTGTCGGTTAAAATCGATTCACAAACGGCGAACCCATGATCAACTCACATTGGAATTTAAATATCGGAGAATGATATGTACTCCAAACGTGCCCCAGTCAGCCCAAAACATCGCCGGTCCGAGGCTCGACAACGGCACGGCTTGCATGACCGACGATCCAATATCAACGCGCTTCCGGAACAGTTCTTCAATACTCGAATCAGCCTCGCTAGCGTGTGTCCGGAGACAGCTCTGATGTATGCCGTGCTCGAGGATGCGTTACTCTGTTTTCAGGAAAAGTTCGCCGGCTCGCCTCATCAGCAGCGGCCGCAGGGCGCAGGAGGCGACGAGATGGTTCTTCAGCGATGATCAGCATTCACCGTATTCATTTGTGAGCATCTGTGCTGGGCTCGGCCTTGACGCGGAAGAGATACGCGATAAGCTCGGGATACCTTGAACAAGATATTCGAGGTAAAAAGATATCTAGCAAAAACACGCTCCATCGCTCGCAACAACGACGCCGAGTCGCGCGAGGCATACCCGCCCCGCGCAATAATCGAGCGGATCGGAAGGAGCCATTATGATTCAAGATAATCCTGAGATAGACAAGTTCAAACAACAGTTACGCGATTCATTGCAGAACGAAACGCTCAATTCCCGCTCCGTCAAAGTCCCGCGACATGAAAATGTCTACAATAGTGGCGATGGCGACGGGATGATCTATTTTATCGAGACCGGACAAGTAAAGCTGTTAATGCTCTCCAGCGAAGGCAAAGAATGCATACTGGGCATCCACACTGAGGGCGACATCTTCGGCGAGCTGTGCCTCTCCGGTTTGGGCGAACGCTTGGAGACAGCCACTGCGATGAAGTCAACGAGCTTAAAGCAAATACCTTCCATTCAATTCTTCGCGCGTTTAGGCCGGGATTCGCTCTGGCAGGGGTTCGTGCGTTACCTCGCCGTGCGCATCGCCGACCAGCAGCAGATCATCGCCAATCTGGTGACGGTCGACAGCGAGCAGCGGCTGGGCCAGACATTGTTGCAGCTGGCCCGGACCATGGGCAAGAAGGACCCGCGCAGTATTCGCATCGAGCTTAGGATTACGCACGAAGAATTGTCGGAGATGGTCGGGACCACCCGGCCCCGGATCAGCTTGTTTATGCAAAGATTTCACAACCTGGGATTAATCGAGACCAACAAAGACCGTTTTCTCGTCATCAAAGAAAATAAGCTCACCGACTATCTCGCGCAAATCGCCTGATTGCGGCGGCGCCGCGCAACATTTGATCTAACTTTTTAAAGCCGGTAACGCAATGAAGAATGACGTCCCTTTGCCCGGTTCACTGTGGTACGTAATCGATCCGCCGTGGGCCGTGACTACTTGACGAACCACCACCATGCCGATACCCGTTCCGCCGATTTTGGTCGTGGCGAAGGGTTCGAAGATATCCATATCCGGCGGAATCCCCGTGCCGGTGTCAGTAATTTCAACAAGAACGCCAGTTTCCGTCGACGACGCCTTGACGGTGATCTTGCCGCCGCCGGGCATGGCCTCCGCGCCGTTCTTGTAGAGATTAAGGAGGACCTGTTTTAATTTGTCACGGTCGGCAGAGATCGATGGGAGATTCGGCTCAGAGAGGTGGTCGAAATGAATTTTCTGATGCGCCCAAATCGCGCGGCAAGTGTCCGCTACCTCTTTGATCAGCGCAGCGATACTTACCGGATGAAAGTCATACGTCTCCTTCCGTGAGATCATGCGGAATTGCTGCAGCAATGCGTTCAGACGGGCAGTCTCGCTGATGATAGTCTTAAGATCGGATGCGAGCTGTCCATGCACCGGGATCTCCTCCTTCGCCAGCTCGCGCTCCAGTAATTGAGTGGTCATATAGATATTGTTAAGCGGATTGGCAATCTCATGGGCGATTTTGGCTGCCGTCGCGCCGATCGCCGCGAGTCGCTCGCTTTCGACCAATTGCTCCTGCAGCCGGGTCTTGTCCGATATATCGCGAATAAACGCCGCATAGTGAACGTCCTCGTCGGTTGGAATCTCGGTGACAGACAGCTCAATGGGAAACAGATCGCCGTTCTTGCGTTTCGCCGTCACAGTGCGAATTCGGCCAATGGCGTGAGCTTCGCCGGTCCTCTCGTAACGAGCAATGTATTCGTCATGCTGCGACACATAGGGTTCCGACATGAGTACGTTTACTTTTTGCCCCGCTATTTCGTTCCTGCTATAGCCGAAAGTTCGCTCTGCCGCCGCATTGAACAGCACGATTCTGCCTTTTCTGTCGATGGATAAAACCGCGTCCTGGGTTGTTTCGACCAGCCTGCGGAACCAGCTTTCGGCCTTCTTTCTTTGTGAAATGTCGAGGATGGCGACCTGGCTTTCATGCGCAACGCCCAGAGCAGGATCGGCTACCGCACCCCCGACCAATTCAACATCGATTAGACCGCCGTCGTGGCGCGTGAGCTGCAACTCGCAGGATTCTCGATGTCCGGGTTGAAAAAGCTTGTGAAACAACCGGTCGAATTCATCCCGGAACCCGGGACTGACAAAACTCCGGAACCATCTCTTATGCAGATAACGCTTCTCTGTGCGCAGCATCTGAGCACAGGCGAGGTTGACCTGCTGAATCTGTCCCTTTCGGTCAAAGCTGCAAAAGCCAATGGGGGCAAATTCGTACAGCTCGGCATACTTGCGCTGCGACTCTTCCGCGCTCACCTGACTTCTGCGCAGCTCTTCATTTTGCATCTCCAGTTCGACACGGTGCACATCCAATTCGTGGATCACCTCGGCAGCACGTTGATTGACGATCCGCGGCGTGCTCTTGCCGGTCTTTTTCAGCAAGTCCTCCGCCCTCTTACGCAGGTTGACTTCTTCTTTATCTTTTTCGCGCATCACGTAGTCCGCCTTTCTCGCAGAGTAAGAGGCCTCTGCTTGCGCTCACTGCGCTCCCGTAGTGTCCTCGATGGCGAGCAGAATTCTGCCCGTATCGATATCCTCCCGGTAAACTTTACGGGCGTTCAAGAGCATCTTCTTGTGTCCAATACCAGGAAAATCATGCTCAACGGCGAAATCTTGAAAAGAAGCGTTAGTGGTTAGGATTTTCTCAAGCAATTCTCTCAGGCTGGGGATATTCCACTGCCCGTCGCCCAACTCGTAGAGCAACACCCCTTCCGTGGACTCGGGTTGCACTTGGAAGGTTTGGTAAAAAGACCGGCTAGCCGTAATTACCTTCAAATCACCATCCAGAACCACCAGTGAATCGCGGATCGTCGCGACGATGCTCTTAAGATAATCCAGCATCTCCTGCTGGGCCAAAGCCCTCTTACTTTCAGTGATATCCGTGAATGTGATCACAACACCGTCAACCAAGTCGTCCACGGTACGGTAAGGCATGACGCGACTGAGGTAGGATCGACCCTCATTGTTTCTCACCTCCATCTCATTGGGGATGAGCGTCTCAAGGACTTTCTTCGCTTCCGCATGGACGGGCAATTCCAGGTTGAAAACAAGATGATTCAGGGGTCTTCCAATATCAGTTGGGATCAAATTGACGATTTTGGTCGCTGCGGGAGTGAATCGCTTGATGCGCAGCTGCTTATCGAGAAAAATCGTGGCAATATTTGTGTTATCGAGCAGATTCCTTACGTCGTCGTTCATGACCGTTAATTCGTCGATCTTACCCTGAAGCTCCGCATTGACTGTCACCAGTTCCTCGTTAATCGATTGCAGTTCCTCCTTCGAGGTTTCTAATTCTTCGTTCGCGCTTTGCAATTCCTCATTAGTGGACTGAGACTCTTCATTTGCCGATTTAAGCTCCTCGTTGGACACCTCCAAATCTTCGATGCTCCTTTTGAGACGCTGTCGAGCAAGCTTCAACTCGCCCTCCAGTTGAGTGCCATGGCCCTCCTCTACGCTTTGGCGTACCCTCTTTCATCTCAACGCCAATATCCTCAAAAGTAACCACCATCATCCCGACGCTTCCCTCCGGCTTGACCTGTAACGGCTCGATGCTGATTTTGATCCTCTTAAGTTCCGCCTCGGGGCTCGAGATCAAACCTTCCACCACAACCCGTTTCTTTCGGATCGCGGATTCGTGAATGGCGGCAGCCAACGCATCTTTGATACCTGGATGGGCCATATCGTGAATATTCAACGCGGCGTGCCCCTGAGGCAGCTCCAGGTACTTTCCAGTTCGGCCGAAGGCATACACGATGTCGCCGTTCTGATTGATGAGCACAGATGGGGAAGTATATTCTTCCAGGAGCTTCTTTTCAGTCAGATTCGTGATGACCGGGCCGTTGTCGTCCTTCTTCTTTCCGGGCCGCCCAGGCACAAGGTCGGGTCGGGCATGCGTTAGAGGCCTGACAAGGAACTCGCCAACGGCTTCATTGGCGAAAGCTCCGCCATTCCTCCGTCTAAAAATTTTGCATTTCTTATCCACTGGAGAAAAGAAATGACTGAAGATGCCGATGCTCTCTGAGGTGCCTAGAAAGAGAAGACCTCCGGGCTTCAGAGCATAGTGGAAGAGACGCAACAACTGCTTTTGTAATTCCGCTTCCAGGTAGATCAAGAGGTTTCTGCATGTAATTAAATCCAATTTGCTAAACGCCGGGTCCCTGATGAGATCTTGTTCGGCAAAAACCACCATGTCGCGGATTTCTTTTTTGACGCGGTATACGCCGTTGTCTTTGAGGAAGAACCGGTTCAACCGCTCGGCCGTGAGTTCGAAGACAACGCTCTCTGAATACACGCCCGCGCGAGCCAAGCTGATTGCCTCGCTGTCGACATCCGTCGCGAAAATCTGTACTCGAAAGCGTTTCTTAAGTTTTCTCATGCACTCATCAAGCAGGATGGCGAGCGAGTAGGGCTCCTCCCCGGTGGAGCAGCCGGGAGTCCAGATCCGAAATGTGCTGTCCTTGGGGTGTTTCCGTAAAGTCGCACTGAGTACTTTGCTCAGGCTCTTAAATGCCTCAGGATCCCGAAAAAAATGGGTGACACCGATGAGCAATTCTTTGAAAAGGGCGTCTATTTCCGACGGATTTCGTCGAATAAAACCAAGGTAGGAAGACAGGCTCTTGATGCGCTGCACGCCCATCCTTCTTTTAACCCGCCTGCTGATGGTGCTGTTTTTATACGATGAAAAATCATGGCCGGTTTGGGACTCAAGCAGGTGGAATAACTCCTCCATCGATTCTGCAGGTTGTTCCACGTGCGTACCAACATCTCGTTTAAGATGTCGCTCGCTCACATACTTCATCAACTGGGCCGGCATCTTTTCCGCCGGCAAGACATAGTCGACTAGACCGGTTGCAATGGCGCTCCGAGGCATCCCATCGTATTCGGCCGACGCTGTCGCCTGGGCCATCGCCATGCCGCCTTCGGCTTTGACATCCCGGAGTCCCAATGTCCCGTCGGTACCGGTTCCCGAAAGGATGATGCAGATAGCCCGCTGCTTCCGGTCCCGCGCTAAAGAGCGAAAAAAAGTGTCTATGGGAAATCTCTGCCCATGCGGCTCAGAAGGTTTTTTCAATACCAGCGTCCCGCGTACGAGGGTCATTTCTTTGTTGGGCGGTATGACGTAAATGCGGTCGCGCTCGACACTTATGCCGTCTTGGGCTCTGTCCACCATGATCTTGGTGTATCTCTTCAGCAAATCGGGCAGCATGCTGCTATGCTTTGGATCCAGGTGAGAAATTACGATGAAGCTCATCCCGGAATTGACCGGCATGGCTGAGAAAAAACTTTCAAGCGCTTTCAAACCGCCCGCAGAAGCGCCGATTCCGACTATGTGAAAGCCGTCCTTCCGATCTTCAGATACTGCAGCGGAGTCGCTGGTTCGTCGCCCCTTGGCTAATTTCCGACTGGCGGGCTTAGCGGCTTTTTTTGCAAAGGTTTTTCCGCTTTTTCTAGCCACCATTGTCATAAATTGGGGGTCAAATCTCCTATATACTAAGGCTCGTTGTGAACTTTCAAAAGCAAAAAAACAGCTATTCCTTGTATACTTTTACTCCGCTTATTGATCATGATACGGATCGCGAGATCAGGGGCACATTGCTTATACGCGCCTCATCAGGTTGCCGCAAACCCATAGACTCACCGCCCCATGCCGTTCAGACCCAGACTCATGAGCCTCTGCTGTGAGATTATCGTGATCTGCTGCACATCAGTCTCATCTCTTGCAGTGCATCAAGTAATATTTCGCTTTGCGGAGCGGCGATAATTTCTTTGATACCGATCTACTGCCAAACACAACGAACGAACTTTGCTCTTCTTTCCAAGCAAGCACTTTCACTCAAGCGTTGCAGCGGAAATGCAATTGCCATATCGTCCGACAGCTTCGATCCTGAAGCTATGGCAGGAGCTATCGCAACTGTTGAAGCCCCTGTAACTTGATGACGTTTGGACGTCATACAGTGCGGCGGAGGACGCTAGTATCGGCGAATTACACATTGAGGATTGTCCACTATTAGACAGTACCCAGTACCGGACCGCGATATGAAGTTCGAGACTCGAGGCCAAACCCAATCAGCGCGGCGGCACCCAAAATAGTGTTTCCTGAGGCTTTCCAGGTTGTTTGCTCTATGTCCCCTGGAAATCGAACCATCTGCATACAACACGGGCAGCGACTCAGTCCAAAGGCGGCAGATTATCAACAGCTCAACCGGTAAATAAGGAGAACACGATGCAAGCAGTAGCCCCGTTTGTGGTGATGGTGCTTGTTTTGGCAGTGGTATTTTATTTGGCTCATTGGGATGCGAACCGGGTTAAAGGCAAGCGCTGATCCTCTGCCTAACGTTCTCAGGTTCAGAGAAGATTCAGCCGCTTGACTTCTCACCGGCAGTGATCGCACCCATATGCGCGGTGAGCCGCAAATATCCTCTGCCGACCATCAGTGCGGAGGTCCTTCGTAGACTTGAGAGCCGCACAAAATATTTTTCACGATTGTCCACTATTAGACAGTACCGATTTCGATCTCACGATACGCAGTGCTAGTCTAGAGATCCGACGTTTCGAATAGTGCCTCTGGCACATGATACTTACTTAAAGGAGCAACAACTGATGGAGCGAACCGGCGAGGAAAACGGCCTTCCGATTAAGTCCTCGGCTTCGAAACCCAAACATATAAGCGGCGGCGTTACGCACCTCAGGGCAATAGCCGGCGGATTGCAGCCGCACCAGAAGCAGTCGCAGCAACGAGCCCAAGTCAGGCGCTTTACCGCTCTCTTGAATACGACGGCCGCCCTCTTTGCACATGAGGTTGCCAGCCCGCTTCAGGGGATGTCCGCCTCTCTCCAACTGATCGAGCGCGACCTCAAAACAAGTCATGATCCGCTATTGACGACAACGATGCGCAGTTTCAGGCGAGAAGTCGATCGTTTGATCATCTTGCTCGATGAGTTTCGCTCCGCTTCGGTGCCGCAAAATGTAAGTCTTACAGGCAGTGATTTACGACAGGTAGTCGAAGACGCATTAGCCATACAGCTGATTTTCTATCAGACTGCCGGAGTCAACCTTAAACTTGAATTCGAGGACGGCTTGCCGGCGGTCAAGTTAGACACGGCAAAAATAAAGCAGGTAATCTTGAATCTCTGCAGAAATGCCCTGGATGCCATGCCCCAAGGAGGAGATCTAACGATCAGAGGTTATCCCTTGGGCGCCACTGTAGTTTTGGAGATCGCCGATATGGGGATGGGTATGCCAGAGGGTATAGATCCTTTCGCACTATTTCAGACCACCAAGGTGCATGGTAGCGGCTTGGGCCTGTCGATTGTAGAACAAATCGTCTTGGCCCATAACGGCACCATCGACTATAGCAGCGCACCTGGCCGCGGTACGACATTCAAGATTGTTTTCCCCGCGGCAGTTTAGGGACCATCCGGCGGGTTTTTCAGCTTGCTTCGCGCCTATTGAAAATTCGGGAGGTTGAATGAAAAAACTAATGTTGCTGTCCTTGCTTATAGTAGGTCTCGCTCAATCGGGATGTGAATTTATTTCAGGGACCTTGGTAGGTGCCGGCGCCGCTGGCGGAGGCTACGAATATCAGGCTTATCGCCAGATGCAGCAGCTGGAGGAAGACTATAAAAACAAGAGAATATCCCGTGAAGAATACGACGACCGCAAAAAACAGATCGAGAAAGGATCGATCATTTACTAACACTCCCGGGCCGTTTACTTGTCAATTATCGGTTTGGTTTGACCGCCAGCTGATGCGGCCGCTGTACTTGGAGACGCGAGATCATTTGTTACATGGTGAATTCACTACCGCAGGAACAAGTTCTTCAGCCCGGCAAGCGCGACCCGCTTGCCGATGTAGTTACTACCAAACTGAAACGGTTCGAACCAACGTGGCATAAGACCATTGCTGCTTACGGATCTTCAAATCTCCGCAAAGCGGTTTGGCAACTACTAAACACGTTTATTCCTTATTGCCTCTTGTGGGCCCTGATGTTGCAAACAATTCAGAGGGGCTATCCATACTGGATCACTCTCGCCTTGGCGGTGGTGGCGGGAGGAATGATGGTCCGTATCTTTATTCTCTTCCATGATTGCTGTCACGGTTCTTTCTTCTCCTCTCGGTGGGGGAACACAATCCTGGGCTATGCCTCAGGCATTGCCACATTCACACCGTTTGAGGATTGGAAGTATGGCCATAATTCGCACCATGCTACGGCTGGAGATCTCGACCGCCGGGGTATCGGCGATATCTGGACGATGACAAGAGAGGAGTATCTGGCAGCGGCCCCACGCAAACGACTCAGGTATCGATTCTATCGGAATCCCTTCGTCTTGTTTGGCCCTGGTGCGGCGCTCTTGTTCTTGTTCATCCAGCGATTTCCCACCAAGGGCGCCGGAAAGAGGGAGCGCGATAGCGTGCTTTTCACCAACCTAGCGCTGCTGGTGGTTGTCGCCGTTGCCGGCTTCACTATCGGTCTTAAGACGTATCTGCTGATCCAGTTGCCGATCATTCTGGTTGGCGCAACCTTTGGATTATTGTTGTTCTACGTCCAACATCAGTTTGAGAATGTGTATTGGGCACGGCACGACCAGTGGGATCCCATGCGGGTAGCGTTAGAGGGTAGTTCGTATCTGAAGCTGCCGAAAGTTCTGCAATGGGTTACAGGCAACATCAACTTGCATCACATCCACCACGTTCGCCCCAATATTCCCAACTACAACCTGCAACGCTGCTACGATGAGGTTCCGGCGTTTCAGGAAGTCAAACCCATCACTCTCTGGAAAAGCTTCAGTTCGTTGCGACTAGGACTGTATGATGAAGCGCAACGAAAGATGATAAGCTTTCGATCATTGAAAGCTCGGCCTTCTGGTAGCCCCGCATAAGCAATCCCCGTCGCCGCACCGACCTCACCGGTAATCACTGACCAAGCGCTCTCTTCCCAGTCGTTGGATAATTTTTCAGTTGGTCCCACGTAAGCTCGGGACATGGATTTTGCGAGATCGGTTCAACGGCTCTCTTGCCCTACGCGCATTTTCGCCGCCTCGAAGCCTTGATCCACTCAGGTTAGTTTCGGAAGGACCGCTGATTCAGGGATGGGCCGCGCGACAGCGTCTACTCAGAGCGGGCGCGGAAGATCGGCTCGTGAGCCGAAATCCCAAATTGTGGAAGTTGTACGAGGGGAAACGAGAGATCAGCGCGGGTGTATTTCTGCCGGATGATCCGTTATCAGACAAAAGCCACACAGCTCCCGGAATTCGCTTTCTACCGGCAAGTTTCAGCACAAGGGATCAGTGCTGGATAGATCCCTTTCAGGCAGTCTGTGTTTAAGTTCAAGTTAAAGTATGTTGTCTTTTCTATTTCACCCGGATAAGCACGAACGACATCAAGAGCGAAGCATGCGATACCGTCATGATGGCAGACTTTAGACATAATTTGATTTTCGGCACCAGCCGGACCTGAACGCCGTGCCGGGTCAAGATTTGAATCGCAACAGCATGGCACCTTGGCTAAGACTTACACCCACCGCACGCGGTTTGATCACGCTCTATGCCAGCACGCTGCTTTCGGGAATGTGGTCGATGCTCGTGCCGAGTATCCCTGTCATGGCGATTCATTTCGGCATCACTCCAGGGACCGCCGCGCAAATCGTCACCGCCTTAGCCTTCGGCAGGCTTGCGGGCATGCCGATCAGCGGAGTGGTTCTCGATCGTCTCGGGACACGTACCGCACTGGTCGCCGGACCTGGACTGGCGTGCGCGGTCGCGCTATTGGCCGCCATCGTGCCGTGGTTCGGTATCATTCTGCTCTTGCTTTTTGTTCTCGGCATTGCCGAAAGCATTTGGGTGATCGCGCGCGAGGTAGCCGGCATCGATCTGGCACTTCCCAATCAACGTGGACGGGTCCTCAGTGGATTTCATGGCGTTAATTATATGGGGCTGGCGCTGGGCCCCCTGGCCGGTGGCCTCCTGGCTGAAACCAGCGGCTTTCAAGGAGCATTTATTGCCTACGCCATGTGCGCGGCAATCTCTGTGCTGCTCGGCTTAACGGTTGAAGATTCTCGAACGCCCCAGAGTTATCAAGCCGGGGCGACGGCTGGCGGCCGGAGCATAACGGCTTGGCTGCAGCGATTGCGCAATGTGAGAGACTTGGTTGATCAGATTCCACCACATTTTCGAGCGACTTACGTTGTCCTGGTATTTGCCACTCTCACCAGTTTCATGCACCGGGTAACGACCCAAAGTATGTTGCCGCTGTTCGCCACGACTGAGCTCGGCTTATCACCCAAAGAGGTCGGGCTCTTGTTTACAATCTCGGGAGTAGGCGCATTTGCGATGATTCTGCCCGCAGGTTTCGTCATCGACAAAGTGGGTCGTAAATGGGCGACGGTACCGAGCACCGGGATCCCGGCTTTGGCGTTTCTGCTCATACCGTTCGCCGGCAATTTCTTCCAACTAGCTCTGCTGCTGTTGTTTCTCGGCATCGCCAATGGCCTCTCGTTAGGCTCTCTAGCCACTTCCACTTTTGACGTTATCCCTGTAAACGCCCGAGGACGCTTACAGGCGCTTCGTCGAACCATCGCCGAACTTGGCGGCGTCGGCGCGCCTTTGGCGGGCGGCGTGCTCGCAGACAATTTCAATCCGGGAGTGCCGTTTCTCGTCTATGCTCCGCTGATCATCCTATCGGCTGTACTGCTGGCGTTTATCGCTCGTGAGACGCTACAGAAATAGATACGTGCCAAGACGCCAGGACGCCCATGATGACAACAAGCCAGACGCAAGCACATGAGTTTCGAGATATCCCTAACAGGGTGCTGAAAAAGGCTCTTGCAGGCTGCTCAAAAAGATCCAGATGCGGGGCGCGCGAAAAATCGACGAGCCGCGGGTACTTACAGTACGTTGAAGGCGATTGAGCGGCAACGAAGCATATGGGTGTTTTTCAGCAGCCTGCTAAGCGCCGGTTTTTCTCCCGGGGGCTTTGCCTGCTGCGCTGGCATGCTCGAGTTCGGCATTGATTTCACCGCCCACCAGAATGACAAATCCGCTGACGTACATCCAGGTCAGCAGCACGATAATCGCGCCGATACTGCCGTAGGTCTTGTCGTATGAGCCGAAATTATTGACGTAGTACGAAAAACCCAAAGAGATGAGTATCCATATGATCACGGCGACAACGGATCCCGGGGTTATCCATTTCCAACTCTGATCGACATCGGGTGCGAAGTAATAGATCGCGGCGACGGCGGTCATAACCAGAATTAAGATGACCGGCCAGCGTAGAATATTCCAGGCGATCTCGAAGGCTCTTCCCAACCCGACAAGGTCCGCGATCCAACCGCCGATCTGCGGCCCAAACATCAAGAGAACGATCGAGGCGATTAGAAAAACGGATAAGCCGATGGTTAAAAGAATCGCCATACCGCGAACTTTCCAAAAGGGCCGGCCTTCTTCAACGTCATAGGCATGGTTTAAAGCATCCGAAATCCCGGTAAGCGCGCTGGACGCGGTCCAAAGGGCCGCGACGATGCCGAATGAGAGCAGACCGCCGCGTTGTTGTGAAACCAGCTTGCCGACATTATCTTTGACCAGGCTTAATGCTTCACCCGGCATAACCTCGGCTAGCAAACCGATGATCCGGTCCATCAGATTTGGAATCGGCAGATAAGCCAACAATGCGGTCAAAAAAAGAAAGAACGGAAACAGCGCGAACAGGAAATAGTAGGCAAGCGAGGCCGCGTAGACTGCGCAATTGTCCTGCTGCACTTCGGCGATAACCCGTTTGATGAGTTGGATCGCACTCACTCCACGCAGCGAAAAAGTATCTTTGAGATCTTGCTTGACGCTCATCAGATTTGCCGCGCTTTGCGACGCTGAAGTAGCAGCAACGACCGCAGGCACAAACCGCAAAGCACATGCCACGAAAAACAGGAAATTGTCGGGAGAGCATTCCAGCCGTTGTCTCAGCCATGCGAAAACAAAGGCGTCAACTCTCCATCTCCGGGACGATGCCAGATCCGCCACTCCGTTATAGATAAATCATCGGAGGAAAGTCTTATCGGCTCGCGATGCGCATTTGGGGGGATGCGGGCGGAAACAGGATCAGCACACAGCAGGTTCTGTGAGGTCTACTGGATTTTCAACGGTTTTGGTTTATCATATTTATCCGGGAAAACCACATGGAATATAGAACAGACGATCTCCGAATAAAGGAAATAAAGGAGCTGCTGCCGCCGGCGCAAGTACTGCGCGATATCGCGATAACGAGCAAGGCCGCGCAGACGGTATACCAGACGCGCCAAGCGATCCACCGCATCTTGCACGGTGCTGATGACCGTCTCCTGGTTATATTGGGCCCATGTTCGATTCACGACGTTAACGCCGCTAAAGAGTATGCGGGCAAGCTCAGAGAAGTTAAGGACCGACTCAGCAGTGATCTACTGCTGGTGATGCGTGTGTATTTCGAGAAACCTCGCACCACTGTCGGTTGGAAGGGGCTGATCAACGACCCCCAACTCGACGGCAGTTTCCGTATCAACGACGGCTTGCGTATTGGCCGTCGATTGTTGCTCGATCTTAACGAAATGGCGGTTCCGGCGGGTTCCGAGTTTCTCGACATGATTACCCCGCAATATGTCGCTGACCTGGTTTCCTGGGGAGCCATCGGCGCGCGCACCACCGAGAGTCAAGTGCACCGCGAGCTTGCTTCCGGCCTATCCTGTCCCGTCGGTTTCAAAAACGGCACTGACGGTAACGTCCGCATCGCCGTTGACGCCATCCGCGCCGCTCAAGCTCCGCATCATTTTCTTTCCGTAACCAAGGACGGTCATTCGGCGATCGTCTCAACCACCGGCAACGAAGATTGCCATGTCATTCTGCGGGGTGGTCGTAATCCCAATTACGATGCACAAAACATCGATGCAGCGGCCAAGGGCATGGCGGAAGCCGGCATACCGGCGAAAATTATGATCGATTGCAGCCATGGCAACAGCGGCAAAGAACCGGAAAAACAGGTCGAGGTCGGTCGTCAGGTTGCCAGCCAAATTGCCGACGGCGATGCCCGCATTTTCGGCGTTATGATCGAAAGTCATCTCAAAGCAGGCCGTCAAGATCTGATGCCGGGCAAAGAACTCGTCTACGGTCTAAGCATCACAGACGCGTGTGTCGGCTGGGAAGACACTCGCAAGTTGGTAGAGGACCTCGCACATGCCGTTCGCCAGCGTCGCCTCAAGGCGGAGGCTGAAGGCGAAGCGGAGTAGAGCCAAAGCTAGAAGGCGCGTAGCTGCTTCCAGGTCCCCGCAAGAACGAATCAACTAGTTTTCCTTCAGTATCAGATTCCCCGGTGTTTTATCCTATCGTAGCGATGTCACTGATAATCCCGGATTCCGCAGTCGAACTAAAAATGCCGGAAGCGAGGTGGAATCCTGGAGCAGCGAAGGCGTCCGACTGTGAAGTTTCAAAGTGGTTTTGCGCTCTCGCACGTCGTTGCTATGAGGCTTAAACATCCCCCTCGAAGCACCGCTGAGCGATGTCTGCTCAGAGGCAGAAACCCATCGACTTCGCTGCGGAAGGATTGTGCCTCGCGCTTTTGTGTCAATCGCAACTGCGGAATCCGCGGGATAATTAACCCGCGAGTGCTTGATCTTGTCCTGTGACTTGCCCGTCCGACGTTGCCATCCAACCAAATAATTCCGTGCCGATCAAATCACGGTTAGACTCCTTGAGATACTCTCAATCCTTTTCACTGATGATGATTTCCACCGGGGATTATCATGTTGCGATAAGCCCGCACAATACTTGTTGTCAGTGAGCAGCCAATCGCATTATTGAGTTGCTTTTTATGAGGTGAACAAAGATATAGCTAAACTCTGCAATACGCAGCCACTGCTTGACATCCACTTTCATTTCGAATAAGTCGCCCCGTCGCAGCTAACACTTCAACGGCTCTATGACTGCCCCACGATTAATAACTACTCGACGCGACACCGAGGGCGCTAATGACAAGACAGCTTTGCTTCTGCTTCACTGTTGCGATTTCTGCCTTACTTTCGCTTGTTCTCTCCCGCGTTGTACCAGCACAACAACTCGGGAGAATCCTCTACGTCAACAAAATTGACAGGACCTGCAACGGCAAGTCTCCCTGTTACGCGACAATTCAGACGGCGATTGACGTCTCGGGGTCGGGTGACACGGTCCGGATACAGGCTGGAACGTATCCCGAACAGCTCAACATTCAAAAGAATGATTTTACCAGTGCGCGGGAGTTGGATCGCATTGTTGTCGAGGCCGACCCGGCGAGCGCTCCCGGCGCGGTTGTATTGACTGGATCCGCGGGTGCCCAATGTACTAACCGGTTTGCCATACGTATCAGGCGCTCTAAGTTTGTTACGATTCGAGGCCTAACCATCACCGGCACCGGCGCTGAAGCAATCTTCATGATGGGTGGGACTAATGGTAATCAGGGCATAAATATCGTCGAAAACCGCATTTACGGGAACGGTAGTAGTTCATGTAATGGCGGCATCAGTATCGCTCGGGGCAACCCGGAGACGCTTATCGTCAATAACCTGATACACGCCAATGGACGCAACGGAATAGCCATGGTCGATGGCGACGGCGGTCCTCACTACATCATCAACAACACCATATTCGCCAACCAATGGAACGGTGTCTCTATCGCATCGGGCAGGGACGTATTTCTCGTCAACAATATCATCAATCAGAACGGGACTGGCTCGGGGAATAGTGGCGGCCGTTTCGGCGTTCAGATTGAAAGCTCGAGCGGGCCAACACCTGAGCGCGTTCATCTGCTGAATAACCTGGTTTGCGGGAATCAGCAGGGAGAGATTTTTGGACCAGCTCTGGATAGTTCGGATTCCGGCAATCTCTCGCCGCAGGGAACTGAGGGCTCAGGCTTTGGTTCCAGCGCGGGCTGCAACAACGCGGAGAATGTGCTGGCAGATATGAAAGGTCCTGATGGTATCGCAAACACGGGAGACGACGATTATAGGTTGTCCATCGTTTCACCTGCACTCGACAGCGGCCTAGACTCCCGCATTCTGGGCCTAAGCCCGCTCTTTAACTCGATCTTAGAGGCCGACTACTATATCGATCTCACCCGCCCGAGAATCGGAAAACGCGGAAATCATGCACAGTTTGATATCGGCGCTCACGAATATCTGATCGCCAATCAGTCGCCAGTGGCCAACGCCGGGCAACCAATGACAGTGACATCCGGCACGATCGTCAGTCTCAACGGTACTAACAGCTTCGATCCTGACGGCGATTCGATTAGCCATCACTGGACACAGACGGCTGGTCCCGGCGTGACAATTTCAAATCCTACTGCCGCCAGCCCGGTATTGACAGCGCCAACGGTTCAAGGACTGACGATTCTGACGTTTCAACTCACGGTCAGCGACGGCTTGGTAGATAGCTCGGCAAGCGTCGACATTACAGTTACCAAACCAAACCAGCCGCCGGTGCTTTCATCCGTTGGCGACAGAACAGTCATGGTTGGAAGCACTCTTCAAATCACCGTCAGCGCAAGCGATCCGGACGATGACCCTTTGATCTACTCCGTTGCGCCTTTACCGGCAAACGCTGCGTTCGATCCCGGCACGCGAGTATTCGCGTTCACACCGGTTGCAAGCCAAGTAGGCTCATTCAGTCTCACCGTAGCCGTAAGCGATGGCAAAGGCGGGGCGGCATCAGAGAGCGTAAGAATCACCGTGACAGCTGGGCTGGCGATCAGCATCACGACTCCGACCCATGGCGCGACCGTGCCGTCAGGCCAGCTCATTGTGCGTGGATCGATAACAAATCTCACTGGAGGTGAGGTAGGCGTGACGGTGAATGGTGTTCCCACTGCCATTCAGCAAAATGCGTTTGTCGGGTTAGTGTTTTTGTCACCGGAAACTACCAGCCTCACTGCCATAGTCACTGCTAAAAACGGCAACAGCGCCACCCAGACCATTCCCATCACAATACTTACTGCCGCGCCGTCACCAACAATTCTTCATGTCTTGCCGACAAACGGACCGGCGCCGCTTACTGCGACGTTCTCACTCTTTGGTGATGTTGAGTTTCTACAGGTGGCCCTTGATGCGAATGGCGACGGTAATGTCGATTTCACAGGAGCACGTTTGACACAGCAGTCATTCACGTTCGCCCAGCCCGGCATATATGTCGCGACCGCCAATGCTACCGATCTTCAGGGTAATCAGCTAGCCGCAAATGCGGTCGTCCAAGTGCTTGATCCAACCCAGTTGGATGGGATCCTGCAAGCAAGATGGCTCGCAATGAAAGATGCTCTGCGCTCCGGTGATATCCCTGCTGCGGTGTCGCAGATTGTCGCTCGAGCACGGCCGATATACGAGGAAGGATTCCAAATCATTTCTGCGCAGCTACCCCTTATCGATGAAATCCTTACATCCGTATCGCTTGTGCGAATCGGCGATAACGAAGCGGTCTATGAAGCAGCGCGCACCGATGACGGGATAGTGATGTCCTTTGAAGTGAGATTTGCGATGGATGTCGACGGCTTCTGGCGGGTCGCGTCATTCTAGCTGGATCTTTGGTCCAGAGAGACATGGACAATCTGAACGATTATAATCCCGGCTAAGAACTTTTGCTGGAGTTGAGGTTTATGAACGAGAAAATGTCGAGATTATCAGGAACATTCACGTCACTCAGAGCCTTTGTTGTGACGCTGTTGATCGCAAGCGTTTGCTTTCCCGTTATGTCGGAATCCGCCGGCCCATGGAAAGGGCAGGTTGTCGACAAAGAAACTGGCAAGCCCTTGGAAGGAGCAGTTGTATTGGCCCGGTGGGAAAAGCGCTACGCAAGTTTCGTCGGCGAAATGGGTGGTAATGAATACTACGACTCGGAAGAGGTCGTGACAGATGCGGAAGGGCGATTCGTCATCCGGGCACGACAGACATGGACGGTTAATCCGTTTAGTGAGATTTACGGACCTGAATTCTTTATCTTTAAGTCCGGTTACGGGCGCTGGCAATTTCGCGATTTCGACAGCTGGGGTCTCAAAGATGCGATCGTCAGCGCCGAACGAACTCGAGCCGAATGGCGGCGATTTACCGCCGAGGGGACCGTGTTGGAGTTGCCGCTAATAAGAACCAGTGAACAAAGATTGGAATTCGTACGCTCGACGCGGCCTCACGGTGTACCATCCGATCGCATGATGAAATACCTCGATTCCGTTAATCGAGAGCGTATCACATTGGGGCTCGAGCCCTACCCTAATTGAAGGAGTGCGATGTGGATAAAGTAAAAGCATTTGGGGTCCTGGTTTTTTTGTCGACAATGTCACTTACGATCAACGGAACGCGACTTTATGGGTATGATCTTCCAACCCACCAGGTGATTACGGAACGGGCAGTGAGCGTTTCCTTACTGCAGTCATATTTGCGACAGGATTTGGGGCTGGTACGTGGAGTTGATGAGCTTATTTTAGGGCGATCCGTGAACGATTGGATTACCTTGGGAGCGCGAACTGAGGACATTCCTGCTACGAGAGTCCGACATCATTTTCATAATCCTTTGCGACCTTGGGCGGAATCAGGACTACTTTTTGGAATTAAACTCGGCGAGTCGTCCCTCCTGTGGAATCAGGACTCACGTCAGGATGGTTATTTATTGGCGGGCACCGGGAGCTGGTCCTGGCAAAACGCCAGAAAGCAGTATCTTGAAGCGCTGGCGGGAAGCACCGAAAGTCAAAGAGAAAGGGCCTTTGCCAATCTATTCCGATCTCTTGGGCAGGGCACACATTTATTGCAGGACGCAACCGTGCCGGCGCATGTACGTGAGGATCCTCACCTGAATGTAATTTTACCTTTTACAAATTTTCAGTTTCCGACTCCCGATGGCTACGAAACATGGGCACTAAACAATCAGGGTCCCGTAAATGCTATTATCAGTTTGGCCCCCAAGGCACCGCCGTTATCCATATTTAGCGCTACGGGTAACGGTCGGGCACCCTCTCCTGTCGCTCGATTGTTCGATACCGATCGGTTGGAAGCCGGAAACTCTGGCATTCTGTCCGACCCAGCGCTGGGAATTACTGAAATTACCAATGGAAATTTCTTGAGCAGGAGCACGATCTTTCGTGATTTCGCATTACCCCGCGCTAGCGATCTCGTCTTGGAACAACCGATCGATGAAATCGTCGACGGGCGCGTGCAAAGGTATTTCTCGAGGCCACTACTAACGGGAGAAACAGTGACTCGCTTCGTCCGCGAGGGCATGCTGAGAAGGTCGTTACGAGCCTTCAACCTATCTCCAGGAATCTCAAGTAGCTGGGTCTTGGACGACCGTGTTCATGCGGATTACGCGAGATTTCTTCTTCCCCGCGCGGTCGGGTATTCGGCGAGCCTGCTCGACTATTTCTTTCGCGGCAAGCTCAATGTCGACGTATCAAACGATCCCACCGATATGTCACTGGTGCGGGTTGAGGGAACCAACGGTTCGACCGACAAACTCGATGGCGGAACTCTCGAACTCTACAGCGAAGATTCTAACGGAGCACGAATTGCGGCTACACCAGTTGGCACAAATACGGTAACGGCAAACCCCGGCCAGCCGATATCGGCTGTTTTTAGATTGCCCGGTAATAGCGACAAGTTAATGGCCGTTTACAAGGGAAAACTTGGCGACGAAGCGCCACAAGACGATTTTCCCGGCGCTGTTATCGGGAAGGTCTCTTAGCCCGCAGCGGGTTGAGCAAATCTTTTCGGATTCGATCCGTTGGTACCTTAGAAATTCCAGCGGCGCGTTTCCGTTGCCACTCTTGAAATCCAACCTCGACGATCTCCAGTGGGGCGATAGCGGTAACACGCTTGTGGGGCGGAGCCGTATAGGACCAGGGCAGCCGAACTTATTTTACACATTCAGAATCAATCGACTCGTCGGAGCGACGCATATCCCACTCGCTGCGAACAATGAGGTGGATATTCAGAGCATACAGCAGTACTCGTTTCCCATGGGTGTAGACATTGGCACCAACGCGCAGTTTTCGCATACGTTGCCTTACAAGCAACATCTGCTGTGGAAACAAATCAAGGGTGTTCAAACCTGGGTGCCAACGGAGGTAGACAATCCGACGGCGGGTTTCTACACCCTTGGGCCTTCTCAAGTCACCTACGGGATAAGCCTACTTGTCGATGAAATAAAGTCCGCCAGTCTTAGTTACCCGCTCTTGTTGAATGAATCCTCTCACGCCTTCGGCAGTGGTGCGTCTCAGTACAATTGGAACATCTGGAGTATCCATCTCACCGCCGACGGGAGACCTCTGGCGCTTGTCCAAATTAATTTTACGACCAACAATCTTGGGATCGCCACCTTTTCTTCACGGACACTTGGCGCGGGAGGGAGCGGAAGCGCCGGCCCTTCGATCATTGACCTACCTTCAGTGCAGGTTCCGTTCGCCTTGCCAGAACTTGGGCCGATCTGGGCATTAGTCGATGTAACAACTGGCCAGATTTTGGCGAATACCGCTCCGCCCACTATTGTGATGAATCACAGCAACGGTCGAACGGTTTATCAGCCCAATCCGACGAGCGCGACGATGACGTATCGAGTATTGTCGACGACGCAGTATGTTGGCGGACCACAGGATGGCGCTATTACGCCATGGACCGCAGGTGATTTTGCTACTTCTCCGGGCCATAACCAAAATTTCTGTACAGTGGAACGGCTAAATGCAATGCATGTGCTTGCCAGCCAATCGGTCAGCCCGCCTCATGTTCAAACCCAGCTAACGCAGAACCGTGCCGAGATCGCTCAACTCGAATTCGGCTCGGCGCCGTCGAGTTCCGGCAGTCTCCTAAACTTTCCTGTCGACTGTGGTGATGCCGATAATCCGGTCCAGGGCTTTCGCATTGTTGTGGCTCCCGGGCCAAGATTTGCGCCTAACAACATCGGCGAGTTTGGTGCCGGCGTGCTGCGAACCACACCTACGGCAGCAACTGAGAAGCTGGTATTTCTTATGAGCCAAGCCCAGAGCGATTCGACTTCCAGCCAGCGGACAAAGTTGGTGGCATGGAATCCCGAGCTATCTCGTATTGATGCTGTGAAAGAATTTACCGACGAGGGACTGCATGTGCTTACGACGGTGAGCCGTGACGCAGGCCTCTTTCTAACTATTGGCACAAACAACAACTCAAGGTTGGTCGACTTTTTGACCGAAAGCGTAACTTTGTTTTCGAATCAGCTCCTGTTCGACTATGCCTTGTTGGATCCGTCCTATTTGTACAATACCAGCGATTTCAAGTTTCACAGCAAAGACACGTCTCTGATTTCGACCGGCACGCCGGTCAGTTTGGCCCCTGCACCGAGCGGAAATCCGCGGGGGCGCTATCACCTGCTCAGGATCGGCGCAGGAGCATTAAATTGATTCGGTTAATCACTGGCCTCCCTCTTTGCGAAACGACGAGCATAAGTGTTTCAGACGGACACCCATCCCACGCACTAAAAACTTTTCGCAAAGGTTTTTTGAAGCAACCCAAATTGCCGACGGCGATGCTCGCATCTTCGGCGTTATGATCGAAAGTCATCTCAAAGCAGGCCGTCAAGATCTGATGCCGGGCAAAGAACTCGTCTACGGTTTAAGCATCACAGACGCGTGTGTCGGCTGGGAAGACACCCGTAAATTGGTAGAGGATCTCGCACGATGCCGTTCGCCAGCGCCGCCTCAAGGCGGCGGCTGAAGGCGAAGCCGAGTAGAGTTAGATCGAAGCTTTTGACATCTCTTAATGTTGTGGCGGATCCAATCTCGCGGCTGCTGAAAATTTAAGAAGGTCAATCATCGGTGACCAGCAACTGCTGGTTCATCTTGTGCGCTGACTTGCGTGTTCCACAGCACTCCATCCGCAATACGAATGATACCAGCCCGCCCAAATCACCGTTAAATCTTTCTTGAGATACTCACCCTGTTTAACGCTCGGGTGATTCTCTACCGTGACAAAATCACGTTGCACGGATTTGGGTCGGTTTGAGATAGGAGCTGACCTTATCTACGGCGCTTCTCTACCTCGATCAGAAGCTTTGCGAGTGCATCTGTCATGGCGAGGGTTGAGACCCTGAGTCCTTGGAGTGATCGGTTTTGCCTTTGTCGAGTTCTGCCATCGTGACTCCTATTTGATGACTCTGTCCGCTCGCGCCAACACGTTCGGAGGAATGGTCAGGCCGATTTGCTTTGCGGTTTTGAGATTGATCACGAACTCGAACTTCGTTGGCTGGTCCACGGGGAGGTCAGCAGGCTTGGCTCCCTTAAGGATTTTGTCCACGTAGGCGGCCGCCCGGCGATCCAAGTCGAAAACGTTAACGCCATAAAACATCAGCCCACCGGCCTCCGCAAACTGGCTATTGTGATAAATCCCGGGAAGCCGGTTCTTTGCCGCAAGTTCTACAATCTGTGCTCGCTGAGAAACAACCATGACATTAGGAGCCGTCGTGATTCCGTCTGCACGCCCCTCGTTTGCGGCTCGAAATGCAGTCTCAACATCCTTAGGTTCTAAAATGTCTAAATATTGAAGCTTCACTCCCAGGAGCTTTGCGGCGAGTTCCAGCTCTTTAATTACTAGTGCGCTGGTTGGGCCGGTCGATGGGCCGGTCGACACCCCGAGGACGGCGACACGGGAGAGCTTTGGGACGACCTCTCGCAACATCTCCAGTCGTTTGGTGCTTAGCTCTGGGGCAAAGTTAGTCAGCCCGCTGATATTTCCGCCGGGTCGCGCAAGGCTTTCGACGACTCCGCTTGCAACTGGATCATTATCCTGTGCCATCACAATGGGAATCATAGAGGTTGCTCGCTTAGCAGCACGGGTCGGTGCCGTACCACCCGTAACGATGACAGCTACCTTGAGACCCACTAACTCGGTCGCAAGCGCCGGGAGGCGATCGAGTTTGCTGTCGCCAAATCGCCACTCAATAAGAATGTTTTTCCCTTCTTCGTAGCCAAGCTCGCGCAATCCCTGACGGAACGCCTCCATGCGGGACGTGTGAGCGGAAAGGGGACCGCCCTCTAAGTATCCGATGTGGGGAACTTTCGTCGCCTGCTGCGCCTCGGCAAATTGATAAGTCGCTAAGACAAAACTAATCATCAATAGAATAGTCTTCATGCGCTGATTTTTACCGCTGTTCGATATAGCCTGTCCAGAAAGTTTTTGGGTATTCAAAATTTAGTAACGAGGACCCTTACCCCGCTGTTACTGAAAGTTCTGATTAAGCAGCAATCCCAGTCACGCTCCCGCGTGCGCTAACCGAGTCCGAATCACAGCGAGTGCCGCTTCGACGTTAGCTTGCAGTAATCTCGCCAGATGCAGGTAGCCGATACCTTGCGCCCTGACTATCCCCACGACTCAAGCCCCAATCCGCAGGTATCCTTGCTCCAATTGCTGCCGATCATCGTCGGTGACCGCAGCTTGGATTCGGGCCGCGATCTCTGCGGGAGTGCCTTGCTCCAACTCAACAAGCGCGGTGTCCCACAGCGAGTGCAGGTTCTCTTTCCTCCCATTGAAGCGCACCTCAATACTGTTGCCGCCACGATCCTCCGCGAAACCGACTGCCACGAATTGTAGTGTGGATGGGCAATCGTGACTGAGCCATCGGCTAAGAACCCGTTGTACTGTTCAGGCGGTGAGTCGTCTATTCGCGCGACTATACTGAAAATTTTCAGGAAGCAACAATAACGATCTGTGGCTACGAATTTTCGTACGCGGGGCCTATTGCGAGCGTAATTTGCGGCCTATCGTTCGCAACTTTCCTCTGAATAAACAAATCATTCCGCAAATCTCATTGGCATCTTCATTGCGGTTCAGGGTTCCCGTCTCGCCCCGCGCTCATTTTTAAACGGGATAGGCATAATCTCGCCTGTTTGGAGGAACTATGAAAAAACTGTTCGTATGTCTTACATTGTCGATCCTATTAGTGACGGCGTATTCGGAGGCACAGTTGAGCAATGGGGGCGCTATGTCTTGGCTTGAAGAACAGCCGATCGTAGCGAAAGTCGAAAGAAGCGGATGGGTCTCTGGCTCTGTAGACATACATGTGAATAATGAGTGGGATGCTCTGAAGAAGTCCGAAAAAGAGTTGTTGGTGAATAATTGGGCGCAGACTTGGAAGGCAGCAGGTGGTAAGGCCCTGTTTGTTTACGATACCGAGGGGAAGCAGGTCGCGTCACTTTCCGTGCTCACAGGGCAATAGTAAGAGATTGAGCACCGTAACGGCTTCAAATGGACCCAAGATCAAAGTCTGGCTCGATAACCGGTGTCTCGTAAAAAGAAAACTAACACTCACGGTCTTTCTATTCCGTTACCCGCGTTCCTCCTTCACTACCCAACGTGGGTCTTTATCATCTCGCAATCCAACGAACTTCGAGTGCCGTAGGTGACCATCAGGTGTCCATTCCGTGAACTCAACCTGCGCAACTAACTGCGGCTTGAGCCAGATGCAGTTCTTCATTTCTTCGCGGGTGAGCGAAAACTGCGTGCGTTTCTTCTCAGGTAGGTTGGCGAACGGACAGGTGGCGATCTCCAATCCTTTCAACTTCTGCCAGACATCACGACGCAATTGCGGGACGAAGCCATTTCTCACTTTAGCTGCATAGATGAACTTATCGCCGTCATAGTAACCGACGATCACTGCATCGAGCGGATTGCCCGGCGTATACCCACCGATAACGAATTCCTGTGATTTGTTGACCTTGTATTTCAGCCATGCGCCGCTGCGCTTGCCGTATTCGTATAAGGAGTCTTTGCGCTTGGCGATCACACCCTCGAAGCCAAACTCTTTGACGACTTGGATCAGTTCGGCGGAAGTTGCATCGATGCTCTCTGATAACGAGATTGCGGTTGCTCTTTGGATGAGCGGTTTGATCAGGTCGCTCAGGACTTCGCGGCGTTTGGAGAGCGGTTCGTTAAGCAGGTTGATCCCGCGATAAATCAGCACATCAAACGCATAGAACAGCAATGCTTGTGCTCGCGAGCGATGATGTTGAAGCAGATTGAATGAAATACACCCGTTCTCGTCGATGGCTACGAGTTCACCGTCGATAAGTGTACGGGGTGGGAGCTGTTCGCACGCTTTAGCAATATTCGGGAATTGCGCCGTCAGATCATTGCCGCGCCTAGACCACAGCGTAACTCCTGTGCCGTCTTTTCCAGCAAGGCAGCGATAGCCATCGAACTTAACTTCATACAGCCAGTCTTTGCTTTCGGGTAGCTGCTGGACGAGCTGAGCGTACATTGGCTCGACAAACTGAACCGTAGCCGCTCTTGTAGCGGGTTTCGTCTTTTGTGCTTTGGGCATTTGGACGGGTTACGTGGTGAAGAGCGCCCAGGCGATTTCGTAACCGCAGATGCCGCAGCGCCCGTGAATCGGCTGGTAGCCACTATCACTTGGCTTAGCGATCACTACGCCGAAGTAGCTACCGCACTTGGGGCAATTTCTGGCGAGATAAACGGCCATGTATAAAGTTTAACTCTGCTGGCGGTTTGTCTCAACCTGAAGTCAAACGGGAAGCTCTTTAAGGCCTTTCGATAGTTCGAAGGTGGTGACTTGCTGTTCGTGTTTCATGCTCCATTCTACCAAGCCGTTCGGCAAGGCGGTGGGGATAAACGTCTAGCTCATGCATCAGGCGCTATGATATACGGGCCGGTATGGCCGACGCTTACGAACAGTTGTTACACGACATGGCGATTACGTTGGAGAAGGTGGCGAGTAAAGTGCCGCCACCCCAGAAAGTACCCTTTGCCGGCAGTTTCGTCTTTCGCTATGTGGAGCGAACAGCTCAACAAGCTATAGTTCAAAAACTTGCCCGGATTATTACAGGGCTGCGTGCCGCCCTTCTGCTTTTAAGAAATGGACTACTTCAGGAACATGGTGCCATTGAACGTATTCTGGACGAGCTTGCAGAGGACGTGCTGTTCTTATTCTATGGAATCTTGCATGGTGACTTGGAAAGTAAGTGGCATAAGTTGTTTCTCGAATCATTTTACGAAGAAGAATTCGATGATCCCGAGAGCCCCTTCAACTCAATTCAAAAGCGACTAATGGTACCACGGCAAAGAATTCAAGCTTATATCGCTCAGATTAAACTGGCAGTCGGTAATCCAAGCGACAGCAAGGAAGTTGCTAGGACGCTTACCAAGGCTTTCTCGGGGTATGTACACTGTGCTTCACCGCAGATTATGGAGATGTATGGCGGCAATCCGCCCCGCTTCTATGTCTATAGTATGCTCGGAACCGACCAAATGCAGCCTCATGAAAAACAAATCTGGTACTACTTCGACCGGGGCATTACTACTTTTATTCTTGCCGCTACCATTTTTTGTGACCGAGAACTATTCAACTACCTAGTTTCTCAAAAATCAGCGTTTGCGACGGCCTTCGGAAGGGAGGCGATAGATATAAAGGACTTTGACCAACTATTAAAGAAAAAGCCGCGCGGGTAGGCCGGGCGAGTCGCACAACCTGCATTATGCGACCTTAACCGAGGGCAGTGAAATGACCTTGTCTGTGGAACGAATCAAGACATACCGCCATTGGTTCGGATGGGGGTTTGTCGGATCATTTTTAGTCTCCGCGATTCTATTAGCTGTTGCGCTGATGCCGGATGCTCCGAGTGGTTATCCTCTGCCTGATGATAATAGGATGTACTCGCCTCTTAAGGCCGAGATGGTGCTGGCACTTGGCTTCTTTGTAATTTCTTTTACAACGCTCATCGGATTCATAGTCACGACGGTTGTTATGTGGCGCAAAGAACCGATAAAGAGTACCCACGCGAGTATTGAGTTGGAGAAGAAGCAACCAGAGCTTGAGAAACTTCGCCGAGAGATCGCTGATATAAACGCCGCAGCTCAGGAGAAAAGGAAGAAAACCACCAAGCGAAGGCGCGTCGATTAAAGGCGCATTATATGCAAGACGAAACACCAGGGAGGTCTCATGAAAACACTTTTCACTGGTTTTCTCTCTGCGCGTGGGTTCTGTGGCAACAGCACTACATCAACGATAAGAAAATTGAAATCGAACCTTTGAATGCTTATGGTCAGGAAGCCAACTGTAAAAATTCGCTTGACTTCATTCTCGAAAGTCAAAGGAAGCAGGGCAGAGAGGTGGTCGGAGCAACTGTAAAAAGGAAAGGTAACGGCGACGGTAGCCATTTCGCTGGTTTGTCTTCCTGATACCGTTTAAACCTCAATAGTGATCTCGCCCACATCGCATGACCTGCATTATGCGACAGACGTACGTGACATAAATCCTAGCAGAATCTTGTGGTCAATCCATGTCTTCGCCGCCTGCAAGCCACACCCTTCAGCTTCTTCCCTGGTAGCAAATACTTGGTTTAGCTTGAGGGTTTGGACCATGCGAGCCTTCGTACTGACGCGATACTCTGGCGTGTACCCGTAAGGCTCAAGTCTAGCCCAGGTGCTGATCAGAACAGTATGATCTTTATAGTGGTGCTGCATTTTCGACTATTACCGTAATTGCAGATGTGTTGTCTGTATAGTATTGAACACTTTCTCTGGCGGAATTCTGACTGCTTATGACGCATATTTGAGCGATTCTTCGCAATGCAGAAGACACCAGCGGTAGAGAATCACCGTCGGAATTAGGTTGGTATCTTGTCCGTGGCCTTCTCTCGATCCTCGTCTTTGCACCCGATTTCCGTCCCTCTTTTGCTGCATACCTACGGTGGCTCCGCTCCCGCTCTTTCACCTTTAGCCTGTCTTTCTGCTTCGCCCGGAAACGGCGCGTAGCCCGCAAGTGGCGAACACCTAAGCGAACAATGCGACGTGTTATCGGCTCGTGGACGACGGCTCGATAGAAAAAGCCGCCCGGCACCGGGACTAAAAACTTTTCGCATAATGCCCTCTTTTTGAAGCAACGATCGAGAGCCGAGATGCCGAAATAAGGAGCCCCGATCAGTCGCCCATCGGGGACATTTTGAACTCCTGAACCGTGACCATGTTATGCAGCGTATTCACCAGGCGCTGCACATTGGCAGGATTGTCGGTTCGAATCACCATGCCGTACTCGGAGAATCCCATGTTTTTATCATGATGATAGTTCATATTGGCAATCGTAAAGCCGTGCTCGCCGATCAAGCGCTGCAGTTCTTCTTCAGAGTCCACCGCATCGCGAGGGAGTTTCACTTCTAAGCGAGCGTAGAACTGGACGGGCATCTTGGCTTCGATCCATCTGAATACGGAAAGAGTGCCCAACGTTAGCACAGTGGTGACGATGACAGGAAAGTAGAAGCCAATGCCGGCGAGAATGCCGATTGCTGCGGTGATCCAGATTGAAGCCGCGGTCGTCAGGCCGCGTACGGTCAACCCCTCTTTGAAAATTACCCCGGCGCCGAGAAAGCCAATGCCGGTCATGATGCCTTGCGCCATGCGTGTCGGATCTACACTAACGCTGCCCGATACAGGATCAGGAAACCATCGTCCGGGGTACATCGTCACCAACATCAAAGTGCTGGAGGCGATGCAGACCAAAGTGTGGGTCCGGAAACCCGCCGGGCGGCCGTGGTAGCTCCGCTCGAGGCCGATCAGTGCGCCTGCTGCGAGAGCCACAAGTAAATGCTCAAGTATCGTCCTGGTTTCCGCTTGCATCATTCGAAGCTCCTTGCGGCCTTCGTGAACCGGTGCTCTGAAGAACGTAACAACGGGGACCTACCGGGCTGGCCGCGCGGGCCGCGCACCAGGCAATAAAGCCAATCCAGAATCAAAGGTTATCGATTTGTACCGGCTCGACGGCATCGGCCAAACCGAACCCGAATACTCTCGAATAGAAGTAGAGTTCGGCCTCCAGGACTCGCTTGATATTCTCCGCCTTGCGAAACCCGTGCTGCTCGCCGTCGAATAGAAGATACGCCACCGGTAGTCCCTTGGCACGCACTGCCTCGACCATCATCTCCGCTTGATTCGGCGGCACAATCTTATCTTCCAAGCCCTGCAACAGAATCATCGGACAAGCCAGACGCTCGGTGAAATAAATCGGCGATCGTTCGATGTAGAGATCACGCCGCTCTGGATAGGGACCGATGAGCCCGTCAAGATAGCGCGATTCGAATTTGTGCGTGTCCTTGGCCAGCGCCTCCAAATCGCTTATGCCATAGTGGCTGGCCCCGGCTTTGAACGTGTCGCGAAAAGTCAGAGCGCATAGCGTCGTGTAGCCTCCGGCGCTGCCCCCTCTGATCGCCAGCCGGTTGCCATCGACCTGGCCGGTTTCTGCTAAATATCGAGCGCCGTTGACGCAGTCATCGACATCGACGATTCCCCACCCGCCTTTCAGCAGTTCTCGATAGGCGCGCCCATAGCCCGAGCTGCCTCGGTAATTGACGTCGAGCACAGCAAGCCCTCGACTGGTCCAATATTGAACTGAGTATTGCAGCGACGTCGAGGCGGCCGAGGTTGGTCCGCCATGACTCATCACCAGCAGCGGCGGCTTTTCATTTTCACCGCCCACGTAGTCGCGATTCTGCGGCGGATAGAAAATTGCGTGGGCCGTCTCGCCGTTCTCGGTCGGAAACTCCAGGGGCCGCGGCGTGGAGAAGTATTCGGGCTCTAGCTCGGCCTCTCGGGAGCGGCGCAGTACTTTGAGAGCGCGCGTAGCTAGGTTCACCTCGACAACACAGGTTGGCTCAGTCGCAGATGCGGCGATCAACACGGCTCGACCAGCCGCTGCTTGAACCCGCGAAATTGCCGAATACGGTACTTCCAATGACGCCAGGGCGCCCGTCGTGGTATCGATCTCGGCTAAGTACGAGCAGCCGGATTTTGAATAGCTGCAGATAATTTTTGATTCGGAGAAGGCGTACAGCGAACCGCCGAATACCCACTGCGGCTGACCAAACTCCGCTTCCATCGGGCACACTGCTTCTACTCGGTCTTCCCAGCGACATAGATTCCACCAGCCGGTGCGATCAGAAGTAAAGTAAAGCGTCCCTCCCGGCGACCACTCCGGCTGAAAAATGGATTCCGCCGGCCCGCCTGCAACTCGTCTTGCCTGATTCACCGAACCGTCGGGGCTCAACTCCCCGACCCAAAGTTCAGTACCGTCCCACGGCATGGCGGGATGATTCCACGTCAGCCAAGCGAGTCTCGAACCGTCCGGGCTCAACCGTGGCGAAGAGTAAAAGTCATTTCCAGAAACCAAAACTCTTCCCGAGTTTTCGTGATCGAGCTCGACGCTCACCAAGGTATTAACCGTCTGGCCAGGGACGCTATGGTCCTCGCGCACGCAAAACAACCGATTTCCATTCGGGTGAATCACACCATCTGCATAACGCAGCTCTCCCGCCGGCGTCAGAGAGTTGGGCCCGCTCCCGGCACGTTGCAGATAGAGCCGCTGATCGGCAAAATTCGCGAACACAACCGTTCCGGCTAAAACCGCGAAGTCTCCGCCGCCATATTCGTGCACCCGCGTCCGAGCGTTGAATGGCAAAGGCGTCACATCGGTGACTGTGCCGTCGGGTGAATAATGCACAACGACCTTTCTCCCGCCTTCCTGAGGCCGTCGTTCGATCCAGTACACATCATCACCATCGATCTTTGCCTGCTCGAGCCCAACCTCACCGCGAGCGACAAGGTCCGCGGCAATCGGCGACTTCCACGAGCCATACGGAGCTACTTGCCAAAGGCCCATGAATTCCTCCCCTTCTTTTTTGGAGATCCCAGATGCAGCTTTTCCATGAACTCTTGAGATGTGTAGAGGAAAGCCGGCCTCGGACCCGTGCTCACAGCACCACTGCCAACCGCACCCACATGATCAGCAGCACGATATTACTCGCGGCAAAGAGAAAAAAGCGCGGCGGCACCCTGTTGACCGTCAGGTGGATCAGACTGTGCCCAACCCGCAACGCGACATAGCTCCAGGCGAGCACAATGAAATTTACATCGGTGCGGCCCATGAACATGATGGCAAGACAGATGATATAGAAGAGCGGCGGCAGCTCCGTCAGGTTGCGGAAATGATTGCCGGTTTTTTGAACGGTTTCGGGTGGCTCGGCTCCTCTAAAAAGTTCGAAATATTTGTTCGTGAGTTCTCCTCGCTTGACGGCTACGACTCTGACTTGCAGATTTCGCAACATCACCACAACCGTCCACAGAAACATCAGCAGCATCGGATAAAATAGTTCGGTGTTGTAAATTCTCATTCGGCCTCCTGCCCGGCTCCAATAATCTCACGTCAGCGGCGGTAGCCCGTCATTCTGCGGCTCATAATCGCGATCTTCTTTGCGCCGCCTGCCCACCGATTCATCCACACTTTCATTGCCGAATCGACTTGCGCCAATGACGCGATAGTGACGCGGGTTTTTCTTGGCGTACACGCCACCGAGGAATTCCCCGTAAGAATCGGTAAAGGCGCCGCGGTAGTTATCTGCCCCGATATTGACCGAGTCAAGTACCAGCCCCGCGGCGGCGGCGTTGTCTTGCATCCAGCGCAGCGCGAGGTCGGACAAACGGCGATCTTTGTAGCCGCCGCCGACGTCGCAGTGCGCGCCAAGAAACCATCGTTGTTGCAAAGCCTGCTCCGGCTTTACTTCGGGATTCCACAGGCAGGCATCGTAATCGACTCGGTGCTCGTCGACGGCGATGGCGTGATAGGCGTTTTCAACGATCGTGCTGAGTCGGGTATCGTGAAACTCATAAAAATGCATATTCCAGCGCTTCAACAAATCCAATGGGATGCCGAGCGCCCCCACAGTATCCCAAACTCCCAGAAACTTTATCTTAATTTCGCGCGAGAACCGGTCTTTGAATTGCACTGCTGTGGGCGAATCTGGGCCATCGTCTCGGGTGCGGTAAATGCCATACGCCATGGCGATTCGTAAAGGCAACTGCTTGTTCTTCACCAAGCCGCAGTTTCGAATCATCCCAACGAGACTTCTCGCGGTATAAGCGCCGCGGCTGAAACCAAGCACGTAAACTTCATCGCCTTCACGATATTTTTGGGCGAGAAATTTGTAGCCATCGAGAATATTCTTCTCGAGTCCGACTCCAAGCCCGCCGCCGATAAACCGATCGTACCATTTTGTGCCGACGCCCTCATCGTACCATTTGAGCTGCTGCGCCCCGTCTGCGCCGGCGTCCGTTGACAGAC
Organism: uncultured delta proteobacterium; assembly: GCA_963728565.1. Lineage (GTDB taxonomy): Bacteria > Desulfobacterota > Binatia > UBA9968 > UBA9968 > WHTF01. The sequence continues at coordinate 141,104 of CAVSLC010000011.1, read as the reverse complement.
TTGTAAAAACGGCACACGTTGGTTTCGACCTGCTCGTCGGCAGCCAAGTTCTCATCGGCCGGTTTGTTCCAGGTGCCGTCAAAACAAAGAACTATTCTTCTCATGATCATCCCTTCTACTGCGGAATTAAGCCACTAACGAGCGCAGCGCATTTTAAAATTCCCAATCCCGCGGCGCACCATGCCGCAATAGCGGCGATTAAAATAATCTCGGCATGTGCGCAAACGCGCTCATCTCGTGGCTCAGCGCGATGGGCTGAGATTTACATAAATACTCGGGCTTTAGCTGATCGATGCGGGTTACGCCGAGAAGCGCCATCGAGGTGATGATCTCGCTTTCGAGAATTTCCAATACCCGCACCAAGCCTTGCCGTCCCCCCGCTCCGAGGCCCCAGCCCTGAAGCTTGCCGATGGCCACAGCCTGCGCGCCAAGAGCGAGCGCTTTCAACACATCGCTGCCGCGCACGATGCCGCCGTCCAAAACCACCGCGGCTCTGCCGGCCACGGCTTCGACGATTTCCGGCAGCATCTCGAGCGTTCCCCGGTTGTGATCGAGTTGGCGTCCGCCGTGATTGGATACATAGATTGCGCTGACGCCATGTTCGACAGCCAATGCCGCGTCTTCGGCGGTCGCAACTCCCTTGAGAATAAATGGCAGACCGGCGAACTTTTTGATCGCGACCACTGTCTCCCAAGTGATCGCCGAGCGGTGCTGGTAACCCGATAAGCGCCGACTCGGCGGCAGCCAGCGATCCATCATCTGGCGCTCGCGCCTGCCGTAGTATGCGGTATCGACAGTCAAACAGAGAGCCTGATAACCCGCAGTCTTGACCCGGGCCAGAAGAGTCTCCACCCATCTCATATCGCCTTGGACGTAAAGCTGGAAAATTTTCGGGTGCGGCGTCGCCGCGGCGGTCTCCTCGAAGTTCGGCTGGGTAACCGAGCTGACGAAGTTAAGCGTGCCGAACTCGTGCGCGGCTTTGGCGACAGCCACGGCGCCTTCAGGCGTCATAATCTGCAGCGAACCGATCGGCGCCAGCATGACTGGAATTCTGAGCCTGGTGCCGAGAAACATTGTCGACGGATCGATCTTCGACACTTCGACGAGCGCGCGCGGGCGCAATGCGAGACTATCTAGCGCGAGGCGGTTCCGGCACATGGTCGTCTCCGACTCGGCGCCGCCAGTCAAGTAATGCCAGACATGCTGGCTTAGATTGCGTCTCGCCTGGGTGATGATTTCCTGAGTCGTGACGAACTCTTCAGACATGGGAGAAAGATGAATTATGAAAGCGGAAAGCGGAAATAAAAGCCGGCTGATTGCCGAGGGAAAAATGAATTATCAAAGCGGACTTAAGGACGAACATTGAAACCATAGAGAAGGGACAATCACTGCAAACTAACACATATGAACCGATCGAACGAACTATTTTTCTAATTGCGCTTTTGTTTTTCTAGCGATCGTAACAAAGATCGCCATCAATTCGTCAGCTTCAGTTTTCAGGTTCCAAAGTGTCTGTAGTCGCAAAGCCGGTTTCCTCAAGAAGTTCAAGCCAGTAGGCTGTCTCTTCCAGCTCCTGCATACCGCCTTCGATTTTGCTTATGAAATCTGGTTTTGACTTCGCCGTTGTGGTTCTCGGAAGTGCGCGCCTACGGAGGTTCCTGATCTTAACACCTGATCACCAATTCCTGAGATTCCCGTCTTTTTGGCAAGGTCGAATATAGCCGAACAACTGCCAGCGCAAATTCCTTCGTCCTAACTTTCAGATCTCCTTTCACCCTTCCATTCAAAACTCATCCGTATCCCTTTGTTCGAGTATTGCAGCGCATAGTTGCGCTTTCAGACATTCATCTCCGTTTGAATCAGCTTTCCGCTTCATCATTCATCCTTGTCTTTTAGATAACCTCGGATCCAGCGCGTCCCGGAGCGCGTCACCGAGCAGATTGAAGCTCATCAGGGCGAAGAAAATGAAGATACCGGGTAGGAAGACTTGCAGCGGGGCGATGAAGATGTTGGTTGAGGCATTGGTGAGGAGATTTCCCCAGCTTGGCGTCGGCGGCTGAATGCCGAGGCCGAGAAAACTCAAGGTGGTTTCGGCGCGAATGGCAGCGCCGGCGTCGAGGGTGGCGGCGACAATTAGCGGCGCCAGAGAATTTGGCAGCAGATGACGCAGCATAACGCGCCAGCGCGAGGCTCCCAGGCAGTGCGCCGCCACCACGAACTCTTGCTCGCGAAAAGAAAGCACCGCGCTGCGCGCCAGCCGGGCGGCATTGGTCCATTCCAGTGCGACCAGGATGATGATGATGTTCAAAAGCCCGGGCCCGGCTACTTTAGACAGCACCAGTAACAGGACGATACGCGGAACCGTGTAAATAGTATCCACCATGCGCATGAGGATGTTGTCCAGAGTTCCACCGACATAACCTGCGAGAATGCCGATCAGTCCGCCCAGAACTACCGTGCTCAACCCGACGATCAGGCCTACCGCGAGCGAGACTCTGCCGCCGTGCATGATCCTGACCCAGGTATCGCGCCCCAGCTCATCGGTGCCGAACCAGTGCGTCGCCGACGGTCCATGCATGCGCTCCGCGAGCGAAACTTGATCAAGCTCGTACGGAAGAAGGTGAGGACCGGCAATCACCAGAAGCAAAAGAAAAACAAAGAAAAAAAATCCCACATAGGCGACGCGGTGCTGTTTAAAGCGTCGCCAGACGATGCGCCAGTTTCCTATTGGGGGCGGGGTCGACTCCATCGGGTCAATTTTGGTAGCGGATGCGTGGATCAAGCCAGCCGTAGAGAATGTCGGCCAGCAGATTAAAGAACACCACCGCCACGGCCAGAATCATGACCACCGTCATGGCAATGACATAATCATTGCCCATCACCGAAGTGTAGAGGAGCCGGCCCATTCCGGGGTAAGCAAAAACAGTTTCGACCACAGTCGAACCGCCGATTACCCGCGGCATCGTTACCGCGATGATGGTGACTACGGGAATGAGCGCATTCTTCAGAGCATGACGGCCGATCACGGTCTGTTCGCTCAACCCCTTGGCCCGGGCCGTCGTCAGATAGTCCTGCCGCAGCACCTCCAACAAACTTGAACGCATAAATCGCTGCACCTGAATGATCTCCGAAATCGCCAGCACCGACACCGGCAATATGAGATGTTTCATCCAATCGACCGTCGCTTCCCAGGTGCCCGGCGTCAGGTCGGGATTGACAATGCCGGAAGTAGGCAACCAGCCGAGTTTCACGGAAAAAAGGATGATCATCATCAACCCGAGCCAGAACGCCGGGACCGAATAGGCGACAAAGGTCAGCGCCGTCAGCAGGTAATCGCCGACGGAATATTGCCGAACCGCCGAAAAAATACCCAAGGCAATCGCGATCAGTTTGCCGATGACCACCGCCGTGATCGTCAGCACCAGAGTATTTTTCAAAGCCGGAATAATGATATCGATCACCGGCTGTCCATATTCGCGCGAATAACCGGGGTTCAGCTGCAGCAGTTGCCAGAGCCACTTCCAATACTGAATGTAGAAAGGATCGTCGAAGCCGTAGAGCTTGCGCAGGCGTTCATAATCTTCCGGACGGAGGTTGGGGATTCCCTCGAGCATCCGGTAGAGCGGATCCCCTGGCATGGAATAGAGCAGGAAAAAAATCAGAGCGGAGACGAAGAAGAGCAGCGGCACGAGCTGGATCAGACGACGGAAAATATACAAAACCATAAAAAACTTGGTTCAACAGTTCAAACGTTCAACGGTTCAACGTGACTCAGTAATAGGCCTGGTTCGATAGTTCAAAGTTCAAGACATTTCCATTGGAACATTTGGAACCCATCTGGCCCGTTTTAATCTGACGTTGAACGTTGGAACGGTTGAACTGTTGAACGAGCGTTTTAAGTCTTATCCCACTGCTGCATGTTCCAACTGCTAGAGTTTTGCCCGCCGCTTTCCTGCCGCGGCGTCACTCCGGTAAGGCCTCTTTTCACCACGAGAATTTCCGGCGAGTAGTACAGCGGCAGGTGCGGCAGCGCTTCAGTAAACATTCTGAGAAAGTCCAGTTGCAGCTGTTCGGAGCGCGCCTCCGGGATGATCGAATTGATCTCGTCCAGAATCTCGTCTTTACGCGGATCATTCCAGCCGGAGACGTTTTCGGGAGCATACTTGTTCTCGGCCGTGGGAATGTTCTTGGTGTGAAACCGTTCGGGCCATTCTTCCACTGTAACGTTGTGCGAACCGATGAACGCGCCCGGCCAACGATTGCGGTTATCCGCTGAGTTGAGCAACCGGTTCGGCAGATTTTTGATAGTGCCGCGCACGCCGATCTTCTTCCAGTAATCGGCGATGATCGCCTGGGCCTGCTCATGATCGCGCCGTTCCGCGGTGACACGGAATTCGAACTCCATCCGCTCGCCTTTAGCATTCGTCAAAATTCCGTCAGAGCCGGGCTTCCAGCCGGCCTCGGCGAGAAGTTTTTTTGCCCGTTCCGGGTCGTACTTATAGAGGGTCACGGTCGATAAGGCTTTTTTGTAAGTCTTGCGGACCCGCGATAGCGGAATATCCGAAACCACTTTCTCTCCCCTAAACATGTTCTGCACCATCGCGTCGCGGTCTATGGCATGCAGCAACGCACGGCGCACACTGACATCACTGAACAGAGGGTTGTCGCGGCTCAGGTTGAGCCAGGTCCAGGAGGCAGGGCTGATATGGACTTTGCCTTTTCCCGCCTTCTCCCACTGATCGCGCAGGATCATCGCGCCATCGAAAGAAATAGTGCTGCGCATGCACAGGTCCACTTCTCCGGCCAGCACCGCCGCAAGATTGGTATTGTTGTCCTCGACGGTTTTGTAAGTCACCCGGTCGATCTTGGGCTTGCCGAGCGCGAAGTCATTAAAAGCTTCGAGCTCCATGCGGCTGCCGGCGTCCCATTCCACAACCCGGTATGCCCCGGCGCCGATAAAGTTTTTGTTCCAATAAGGCAAATTGGCAAATGCCTTCATATCGCCGGCGTTGAAGGCTTCCTGCAACAGGTGGCGCGGAAAGGCGCGCACGTGAGTGTACTGGATCGCATAAGCCTCGTTGTAGAGATCATTCCAATGAATCACGAGGGTGCGATCGTCTGGCGTTTCGATCTTTGAAATCATTTCCGGCACGAGCCGATCCGGCATAGGAAATTGCGGATGTTTCGCAATCTGCCAGCCAAACTCGAAATCTTTGGAAGTGTACGGCTTGCCGTCATGCCACTTGAGATTAGGACGGAGCTTATAGACCGTGATCATGGTTTTTTTCTGAGGATCGATCTTCCACGTTCCCTTCTTGACCGACGGCAGTTCCTCGGCCAGCACCGGTACGCGTTCGAGAGTCGCAGGGTTTTGACCGACCAGGCCGGCATCCACCATGGACACATGCTCCGTCTCGCGACGATTGTGATAGCCGAGACTCGTCACTTGACGCTCGCCATGAATGATAATTCTTTTTCGCGCGGGCTGAGCGGCAAAGAGCGGCGCTTTCGGCCACGGCAGAGTGCCCAGCGCGGCCGCGCTCGTGCCGGCCAATTTGATGAAATGCCGCCGGCTCAGGTTCCCGCGGGTATTCCTAGCCGATTTCTTGTTCTGGTCTGACATCGAGTATCCTCCCTGACCGCTACGATTGTCGGCATCCATATAACTAACCTCGAACTTGAGTGTCAATCGATATAGTATGGTCCGATACCCCATTTGTGCCGCGCTGCCGATCACCGCTTATGCGGAAATATCTCTGTCACGGGTCTTCCTTGACAAGGCTTTAATCGAGGCGATAGAACAAACCATCTAATCGATTAAGGAGAAGCTCCATGGCAGTGGATAATTTTGAGGATCATTGTTGGAAAGACGTTGTCACCCCGGAAATTCTTAAGACCTACACCCCGTATCATCGCGAGACCTATATCGGCCAGAGACCGGCGCTGCTGGCCATCGACCTTTATAACCTCGCCTATGAAGGCGGCCCTAAAGAGCCTCATGAGCTGGTCGATACCCATAAGAGCTCCTGCGGCGTCTACGCTTACAACGCCATCAAGCCGACACAGGAACTGTTTGCGCTGGCGCGTTCGCTAAAGATTCCGATCTTCTACACCACGACGGAAACTCGCAAGGAAGCCAATCCTGATAAGGTTTATGCAACCAACCGGCAGCGGGTTAAGATCGATCCGCAAGCCTTCGAAATCCGCGAAGAGTTCAAACCCGAAGCCAATGACGTGGTCATCTTCAAGGAGCGCGCCAGCGGCTTCTTCGGCACGCCGCTAATCGCTCATTTGACACAGAAAGGGATCGACAGCCTGATCGTCTGTGGCGAAAGCACCAGCGGCTGCGTCCGCGCCAGCTCAGTCGACGGTTATTCGCTGGGATATCACGTTTCGATTGTCGAAGAGTGCGTCTTTGATCGCAGTCCGCTATCGCACAAGGTCAACCTCTTCGATATGCATCACAAGTACTGCGACGTGATGAAGCTCGACGAAGTAAAGGAAAAGATCAAACAGGAGCGGCCGCGCAAACGCGAAATAAAGAAGTGTTCAAGCCGTTCAAAGACGTTCAAAACGTTCAAAACGTCAGAGGAGCTGACAGAACGTGTCCCGACGATTTGAACGGAGCGCAGCGATTGAACGGCTTGAACATTTGAACGGAAGTATTCCGGCTAATGTACAGCACGGCCAACGGTCTCAAAATCTACTACGAAGTTTCCGGCGAGGGATTTCCCTTCGTCATGGTCCATGCCAATCCGTTCGATCATAACTTGTGGATGTACCAGATCGCGCACTTCTCGACCTATTTCAAAGTCATCGCCATCGATATTCGCGGTTACGGTCGTTCGGACAAGCCAAGCACACCCTTCACACTAAAAGACATGGCCGACGATGTTCTCGGGGTGTGCCGCGATGAGGGCGTCACGGAAGCCATATTGGGCGGCGTGAGTGTCGGCTCAGGAATGGCGCTTCTGCTTGGCCTGGATTATCCGGAACTGTTCAAGGCTCTGATCCTGGTCGGCGGCAGCAGTGGTCCCGGCGGCGCCATCGATGAGCGAATTCAGGGTTATACCAAAATCGGCATCGAGAAATACCACATTCAACACCTGAAGGAACTGGTGGCGCCGGATTTTCCCCAAACCAAACTCGGTAAATATCTGCTCAACACCTACGTCGAGAGGGATCCGTGGCTCTCCGGAGAATCCATTGCCCAGATCTTTCGCGCCCGGGGCGGGACCGACATGACGCCGCGGCTTGGATCGATGAGGGTGCCGACGTTGGTGATCAACGGTGAATACGACAACTCTCTCAAGGCCGGCCAACGCACCGCCTCGCTGATTCCGGGCGCCATGCACCGGATCTTGCCCAAGACCGGCCACGCCTGCTGCATCGAAGATCCAGCCGGCTTCGATGAGTTGGTCATTGAATTCTTGCGCGCCAATCGTCTCCTGCCGAGTTCGCCGAGTTGAAAGAGTTCCACTGCGCTTCTCACCCCTGCGCCGCGCCTGAACGGCGAGAGGAGGAACATGACAATCAATATAGATAAATTAAAGAGCATGCATCCTCCCCATGGAATGGACTTTCATATCGGTAAACTCGGTCATATCGTGCTGCAGGTCAGCGACCTGGAAAGGTCCACCGCTTTTTACACCCAAGTGCTCGGCCTGAGAGTCTCCGATGTTTATCCCGAAACGATGATGCCTGGCGGGATGGTTTTCCTGCGCTGCAACACGGACCATCATTGCCTGGCGTTGGTCGGGGCCGGGGAGCGACAAGCGGCTAACCAAGAGCTGCATCACTTCGCCTTTGAAGTCCCGACACTCGCCGAAGTCATTCGGGCTCGTGATCGCTTGCGCGCCAATCATGTTCGGATCGATTTTGAAGGACGCCGCCGGGCCGGTTGCCAGATCGCCGTAGAGTTCCGCGATCCGGACAACCACTCGGTGGAAATTTACTGGGGCGTCGATCAAATCGGCAGCGATGGTCGGGTGCGGCCGCAAAATGAATGGCATGGTGTGAAATCGCTGGAGGAAGCTATCGCTCATCCCGTCCCCGGTCAGGACACTCACCTTCCGAAATGAGTTCCGCCTCTCCTTCTCTCGAGGATATCATAGGCGAATCTTCGCGCAGCCTGGTAATCGGCATCGGTGGCGGCGGCGATGTTGCCGGCGCACTGGCGACGGCCAGGTTTCTCGAATTCTGCGGCTTGGAATTCATCCTCGGCGGTCTTTCCTGGGAGCGCCGGGTTTTCGACCCGCTACCGGGCCCCCGCATGCTGAGCGAAGTCGAGAATGTTCGCGCTTTGCATCAGTACGCATGGATGGCTAATCGCGAGAGCCAAACCAAGACCGGCGTTTACTTCGCCGAGTCGAGGATGGCGGAATTTTTAGCGAAAGAGGTCTTACTCGTCGATATCAGCGGCGGCGTCCAAGGAGTCGTAGCGGGGGTGGAGCGCGCGATCGAAGAACTGCAAACCGACCTGCTCGTCGGCCTGGATGTCGGCGGCGATTCGCTGGCACAAGGCACCGAACCGGGCTTGCGTAGCCCATTGGCGGATTCCGTGATGCTGGCAGGCTTCGTCGAATTGGAGAAGCGCGGCTATCGCGTGCTTTGGGGAGTATTCGGCTATGGCAGCGACGGTGAATTAACCGTCGACGAAATCGAAGCCGCGCTGAGCATACTAGCGAGCGCCGGTGGCTTGTTGGGCGCGTGGTCACTGACTCCCAAAACCGCGGCGGAGCTCGAAGCGGCGATCAAAACAGTTCCCACAGAAGCGAGCGCGATCCCGGTCCAGGGCTTCCGCGGCGCGTCGGGAGAAAGCGGAATTCGCGAGGGCAGCAGACGCGTGAAGCTCACACCATTGAGCGCTCTAACCTTTTTCATTTCGGCAAGTAAACTGTTCGAAGCCCTTTCGCGCCCCGCTCGAGCAGTCTACGGCAGCTCCTCTCTCGATCAGGCAAACGTCGCTTTGCACGCAATCGGCATCAAGACCGAGTTGGATTCCGAGCGTGAATACTACCGGGCCCAGAAAGCTTAGCGGATTTGATGTTCAAAGAATTGCACCGGGATGCGGCCGTGCTCATGGGTTCACGCGGCGTCAGAGCCTTCGCGTTCTCTTATTTAAACGTAATTTTCGCAATCTACCTGTCTCAGTTAGGTTACTCGACAGTAACGGTGCGACTGGTTATTTCAACAGCTTATGCTAGTGCGCCCTGCTGACAGCTTTGTGTGGTTATCTGTGGACCGTTTCGGCCGCCGGAAGATTCTCATCCTGCTCGCCGTAAGACCCGAAGCTCGCGGTGTCGCGCCCGGGATCACCACGCTATCGCGCCATGTTCCCATGGCGGTGAGCCCGACTATGTCGGCGTACATGATGCAGGCATTTTCATTGAACGTGCCGATCTTCTTGGGCGGTTTTTTACAACTCTTTCATGATTGTGTTTTTTATTATCTGTTCCACGGAGTTAAACCGCCCGAGGAACAGAATTGCGAACCGAGATCGGCGGCTTGATGAAATTTTTTACAGATCTGCACCACGACGCCAAGCTGCTCATGGCATCGCGCGGTATCCGATCCTTCGCTTTTTCTTATTTGAACGTCGTGTTCGCCATCTATCTGGATCAGCTAGGCTATACCCCGGTGATGATCGGCATTATCTTCTCTGTCGCCTACCTGGCCGGGGCGCTCCTGACGGCGGTATGGGGCTACCTATCGGACCGTTACGGGCGCCGAAAAATTCTAATGCTGTTAGCCGTGCTGACGATTATCTCCAATGGCATTTATATTTTTTTCAGCGGCCTGGTGTTTATCTTGCTGGCGGTCGTCATCGCCAATGTCGGCGCGGGCGGCTCCGGCGGCGGTGGTTCCGGCGGCGGACCGTTCAATCCGGTCGAAGAGGCGTTGCTCGCCGAGAAATGTAAGCCGGAGAACAGAAATCAGGTGTTTGCCATGAACTCGTTTGTTGGCTCGATCATGGGCTCGGTTGGCGCGCTCGGCGCCGGCTTGCCGCAGTACCTGCAGGAGATCCGAGGCTGGACCGCCGTTTCATCCTACAAGCCGCTCTTCATCCTGACGATCGTCTTCAGCGTTATCCTGCTCTATGTTTACAGCGCGATCGGTGAAGAGCATCAGCCGCATAAGACCGTAAAAAAAATCTCCAAGGCCACAGGTGTTTTCGTAACCAAAATGTCGCTGTTGTCGTTCGTCGATAATTTCGGCGCCGGCCTGGCCGGATCATTGGTGTCGTACTGGTTTTTCCTGCGTTACGGCGTGGAGTTGAAGTCTCTCGGCTTGTTGTTCTTTATTTCCTATTTTCTGGCGGCGTTGTCTTTTTTGAGCGCGCCGATCATCGCGCGCTACATCGGGCTGGTTAAAACGATGGCGTTTTCCCATGGCTTGGCATCGATTATTTATCTTCTGATCCCGCTGGCGCCCACATTTAAGATCGCGGCGACCATGCTTGCTGTGCGCTCTTATTTTGCTTACATGGACAACCCGCTGCGTTCCTCTTTTACTATGGCGATGGTGCGGTCGAGTGAGAGAGGTTCGGCGGCCGGAGTCACCAGTCTAGCGCGCATCGTTCCATTCGGCATCAGCCCAACCATCTCCACCTATCTGATGCAAAGCGTATCCCTGACTCTTCCGTTGTTCATCGGCGGCGGGTTACAATTAATCAACGATGTCGCCTTTTATCTGATGTTTCGCCACATCAGGCCGCCGGAGGAGATCCAGCAACCCGCCGTGGAAAGGAGCCCCGCATGAGTTACTTCTGGCGCCTCGCCGAAGAGCGGATAAAGGAAGCTCAACGAACGGGCGCTTTCGACAATCTGCCGGGCAAGGGCAAACCGCTGGACCTCGAGGATCTGAGCTGGGTGCCCGAGGATTTGCGCATCGGCTATTTGGTTCTCAAGAACGCCCATGTGCTGCCGCCTGAAGCCCAACTGCTAAAAGACATCCACACCATCGAAGATCTTTTGAAGCATGTAGAAGATGAAGGCGAGCGGCGCGCTTTGGCCAAGAGTATCCAGTTCAAGCTAATCCGCTTGGACATGCTCAAGCGGCGCTCCATGCCATTGCGCTCGGTGCGAAACTACAGCCGAAAAATGGTCGACAAACTACGCGCTAAGTAGGCAAAACACCGGCATGGCGGCGCTGCTTTAGGTTTTGCCTTGAATGTTTAACCGTGATAGACAACGCTCAGCTAACAGGCTGCTGAAAAAGACCCGTATGCTTCGTTGCGCTCAATCGCCTCGCTGCAACGTACTGTAAGTACGCCTCCGCTCGTCGATTTTCCGCGCGCCCTCGCGTCTGGATCTTTTTGAGCAGCCTGCAATCAGAGTTTTCAGCAGCATGCTAGACTAGGGCAAGGAGGACTTATGGCGGACGAACAATCTCCAATCAAAATAAAAAAAATCGGCCATGTGGTTTACACGGTCAGCGACTTGGAACGGACCAGTAAATTCTGGACTGAGATCATGGGCTTCAAATTCTCGGATCGTAATGAAACCGGCATGGTCTTCTTTCGCAACGCAACCGATCATCACACGGTTGCGTTGATGCAAGCCAAGGAAAACACGCCGCTGCCGAAACGGGGCCAAGTGGGGTTCGATCATTTTGCCCTCGAGGTCGCAACCGTTTCAGAGCTCTTCAAAATTCGTGATTTTCTGAAATCAAAGGGTGTGACCATTACATATGAGGGCCGCCGCGGGCCGGGCGGAAATCCCGGGGTCGAATTTCTTGACCCGGACGGTTATCAAATCGAAATTTACGCTTCCATGGACCAGATTGGCGAAGACGGGAGAAGCCGTCCGGCAAACGAGTGGCGGCGCGCAACTACCCTGGAAGAGGCGGTTGCCAATCCCTTACCGGGCGCCGAATATCGCTGAAGCTCTCAAAAGATTGGCTCGTCTGGCCGGACTTGTTTCGACCATCGACACGGTAGTGATCTCCGGAGGTATTTCGCCAAAACCTGCGCCGATAATCCTCGCGCATGGCACGACAGATAACGATTGACACTTAGCGCCGAGACCAACACAGCAATTAGCTAGCCTCATTCTATGATCTCAATCCGCCGTTTGCAGAAACGTTTCGACGTTAGCGACGGCGTCATCGCAGCCATCAGGTCTCTCGATCTTGAAATAGCGGAGGGTGAACTCTTCGTCATCGTCGGCGCCAGCGGCTCGGGAAAAACCACTCTACTGCGCTGCATTGCCGGCCTGGAAACTCCTGATTCCGGCGAAATCCGCATCGGCGACAGAGTCGTCTCCTCTGACAATCCTCCAACCTGGATCCCTCCGCAGCAGCGCAAGCTGGGCATGGTTTTTCAGTCCTACGCAGTCTGGCCTCACCTTTCCGTTTGCGAGAACATCGCGTTACCTCTGGCTGAGGGATCGCAGCGGATTCCTCGCCGGGAAGTCGCCCAACGGGTCAAGGAAGCTTTACGGCTGGTGCAATTGGAAGAACAAGCCGATCGACCCGCGACTTTGCTCAGCGGCGGGCAGCAACAGCGGGTCGCGTTGGCGCGCGCCATCGCGGTGAATTCGCGGATCGTATTGATGGACGAGCCGCTAAGTAATTTGGATGCGCGGCTGCGAGAAGAAGTCCGCGGTAAAATCCGCGAGCTGGCAAAGCAGCTCGGCTCGACGATGCTCTACGTCACCCACGACCAAATCGAGGCTATGGCGATCGCCGACAGGATTGCTCTCATGCAAGCCGGCGAACTTCTGCAAGTAGGCGCGCCCTTGGAAATCTATCACAAGCCCAGCTGCGCCGACGTGGCCGAGTTTTTCGGCTCGGTAAATTGGTTGGACGCTCAAGTGGTCGAATTCGGCGTAGCCGATTCAGCCATCGGCAAATTAAAAATCGAGAGCTCATCGAAGATCGGCGAGAAAGTGTTGCTGGGGTTTCGTCCCGAGTGTCTGTCATTGTTCGATCCTGGGGCGCAACTCGATGGCAATACCTTTCGCGCCAAGATCGGTTCGAGCACGTTTCTCGGGGATCAATTTGTCTACACGGCGGTGGTAAACGAGCATCAACTGTTTGGAAAAAGCCGCACGGTTCCGGAAAGTTCCGGCGGCGCGACATCATGTCATGTGAATCCTTCCGACATCATGGTGTTTCCGTCCCGAGTATAAACCCGGCGATCGACTTGTTTGTGATCAAATGTGTAAACCGAAGGAGGCTTATATGATCGTGCACAACTCAATGGCGCGGCTCTCAACTTGGGCACTGACAGTGATGATCACGCTAGCTACCATGGCTGCGCTGGCCGAGGCCGAGACACTGGCCCAGATCATCGAGGGTGCCAGGAAAGAAGGCATGTTGCGCGGTCAGTGGGGCCAAAACAGCTTTGGCGGGAGCGAAGGATTTAAAGAGATTCTCGCCGGCATGAACAAAAAGTACAAGCTTGACCTGAAAGGCCAGTACACGCCAGGCCCCGACATGCAGCGTTTGATGCTGCGCATTATCCAGGAAAACGCCGCTGGCCAACCGGCCAGCACGGACGTCTATCTGGGCAACGCTCAGGCAATGTTCGATGGCTTGAAGTCGAGCCTGCTAAAGCCCATGACTTATAACACCTTTATCGCAGACAAACCCAGTCCCGAAGGAAAATTTAACGCCATAGCCGCTGACGGCACCCATGTGGCGATCGCCACAGCCGTGGTCGGAATTCAGTACAATACCTCTCTGGTAAAAGGCGCCGACATTCCCCGGCGCCTCGAAGACGTCCTCAATCCGAAGTGGAAAGGCAAGATCGCTTCGACTCCCTATGCGGCGGGCATGCGGGAATTTGCCACACCCGATTTTTTGGGCCGCGAAAAAATGATCGATTTCACCAGAAAACTATCCAAGCAGATTGGCGGATTGATGCGATGCGGCGAGGCAGAGCGGATCACCAGCGGTGAATTCCTCATGCTGGCCTTCACCTGCGGCGGCAACGACGTCAATGTCTTAAAGCGCGCCGGCGCCCCTCTGGGTCACACGGTAATCGAGGAAGGCACCGTGCTGCACATGCGATACGCCGCCGTACCAAAAAATTCACGCTCGCCTAACGCCGGCGCGCTGCTGATCAACTATCTGATGAGCGCGGAAGGGCAAGAACTATTATGGAGGCATGATGGTTTGGACCTGCATTTGTTTCCCGGCTCCCAGACCAAAAGGGAGCTCGAGACAGTCCGCGCCGCCAAAGGCAAGGTCATCATCAGCTCGCCTGAGTGGCTCGCCTCTTTTAAGAACTATGCGGAAACACAAAAGGAGCTGGAAGCGATTCTACGCGATGCCGGCAAGTAGACTAGCGCGGAATTTCGCTTAAGAGCCCTCGGCCTTTGTTTTGAAAATGGTTTCGTAGGATGTCGAGGCGAGTTTCACCCTCCTTAGCTTGCTTTCTTCAGGATATATTGGGCGGTGTAACTAAATACTCGTTTAAACAAGAGAGTTCGTTTTAGGCCAACACTTATGAAACAACTCTTATCGCGATTCGTTGCCGGCCTTGATCAAAGAGGTCAAACTTCCTCGGCTCTCTTGTCCATCGCCCTTGTGCCGATGGCGGCAATCCTGACGCTGGTGATGGTGATGTTCTGGGTCAGCGTTCAGAAGGGCGCCGTCGGCACGCCCAGCGCGATCTACACACTCGGCAATTATATCGAGGTTTTCAGCGATCCTTTTGTGCTGCGTGTCGCCGCTAATACGATAATTTTCACGATCACCGCAACCGCGGTCGCGCTGATATTCGGCTTGCCGATCGCCTGGTTGGCGGAACGAAGCGATCTTCCTGGCAAGACGCTGATCTATGGGATTATGACACTTGGGCTGCTGATTCCGGGCATCTATACGGCGATGGGATGGACGCTGATCGCCCATCCGCGCATCGGGATTTTAAACCGCTGGCTGGTCGATATTTTCAGCCTGAATGACGCTCCGATCAATATCGCCACCCCCATCGGCATGGGTTTCGTGCAAGGATTGAGTCTCTCCGCGTTGGCGTTCATTCTGACCGCGCAGATGTTTCGCGCCATGAATCCAACTCTCGAGGAGGCGGCGCGCGTCCACGGAATGGGCTTCGGTAAAATCCTTTGGCGGTAACCCTACCCTTGGCCCGCCCAGGCATTTTGGCGGCCGTGATCTACATATTGACTATCGGAATCGCGACATTTGACATTCCGGCGATCCTCGGCTTGGGCAATCGAGTCTACATGCTCAGCACTTTTATCTATTTGAAAGTCCACCCGCAGGGCGCCGGCTTGCCCGAATACGGAATTACCGGAGTCGTCGGCGCGTTCATGATCATTGTCGCCGGCCTGCTCACTCTTTGGTACAGCCAGGTACTACGGCAGGGTCATCGCTTCGAAGTCGTAACCGGAAAAGGATACAAGCCGACACTCTTGCCGCTTGGCAAGTGGTCGATCGCCGCGTGGTGCTTCATCGGCGTTTATACGTTGATGTCGAAGCTCCTGCCACTACTTTTGATTACATACGCCGCTCTGACACCCTATTTCGTTCCGCCTTCGGTGGCGATGCTGGGAAACCTTTCGTTCAGCCATTTCTACGGCATGGATTGGGAACTGGTCATGCGCGGCTTGGCCAACACCGCGATTCTGGTAGCAGTGGTTCCAGTGGCGGTGTTGTTGCTGGCCTTTAGTATCTCATGGCTGATCGTGCGGTCGCGCAGCCGGGCACGTTACGCTCTCGAGTTTGGCGCGTTCCTACCTCATGCTCTGCCGGAGGTGATCCTCGCGATCGGCGCATTGCTCCTGTCCTTGTTCGTTTTCGGCAACAGCATCCCGCTCTATGGCTCGGTCTGGCTGATTGCGGTGGTCTATGTCGTTGCCCGCCTCGCCTTTGCCACTCGCGCGCTCAACGGCTCGCTCTTGCAAATTCATCGGGAGCTCGAAGAGGCCGCTTTCGTTTCAGGTCTTTCCACCCTCCGAACCGCTCGGCGTGTGCTATTTCCATTAATTCGCCCTACCCTGTTTTCGGTTTGGATCTGGTCCGCGCTGTTGGTGTATCGCGAGTTGACAGTGGCGGTTTTTCTCGCAGTACATGACAACATCACGTTGCCCGCAGTCATTTGGAGTTACTGGTACAGCGGCAGTATCAACAAGGCATCGGCCGTTACGTTGCTCATGACAGTGGTTCTTGCGCCGCTGATCCTGACGGCGTGGTGGTACGGCCGTCGCGGTCAGATCTCCGCCCAGTAAGACGGCTAGAAGCCGAAAACATGAGCGAGGAAAGCTGAACCTCGATTTTCCGGCAAGCTTGTTGTGCTTTTTACTGTCGAGTTTTTATGCGACGAATTCTTTCGAAAGGGGCAAAATCAAAGGTGTCATTCATGGATCCCAAAAATCTACTTGAAGTCATCCAGACACGGCGCAGTGTCCGCGTTTACAAAAGCGGGAAAGTCACTGACCAGCAGCTCGAGACGATCTTGGAAGCAGCTCGTTGGGCGCCTTCCGGCGCCAACACTCAACCCTGGGAGTTGGTGGTGACTCGCGACCGAGAGAAAATGAGACGTATCCGGCAGATCTATGACAATGAATGGCGGGAGAGAAAACGCGAAGATCCGATCAACTACAAAGGCTTGAAGAAGGACTATGTCGGAGATGTCAGTGTCATTGTCCTGGTCTGCGGCGACGCCAGGACCAAACAAGTTTATCTGACGACGCGGCAACCGGCAGACCGCGAGAAGCTCTTTCAGGCCAGCATCGCCAATGCGGTGCAGCAGATGATGCTCGCCGCCGCGAGTATGAATTTGGGCACCGTTTGGGTCTCCGTGCGCGAGGAAGTTGAGCCCGAACTCAGAGAGTTGTTCAAAGTTCCAACCAGCCTGCGCCTTCTATGGGTTGTGCCCATAGGGCATGCGCGCAGTTGGCCCGCCGCAAAGCCGAGGCGCAATCCCGCCGCATTCACTCATCTGGAAGTGTACGATTCGCGGAAGTTAAGGAAGGAATCCGAAATCCGAGCTTGGCCCAAGAGCTAGACTCACGTCGTGGAGATTTCGTATTGCTGGTGGCCCAAATCCTCGCTCACTTTGATAATGATTTTGTGATTGATTTCCCGCTCCAGCGCCTCCAGGCTGTTGGCCTTCTCATCATAAAGAAAATTGGCCACGCTTGGATGAAGCCGTAGCACGATGTTCTTGCCATTTTCCAAGCTCGTCTGCTGTTTCTTGACTGCGCGCAAAATATCGTAGGCGACGGTGACAGAGGACTTGATGCGGCCCCGGCCATCACAATGGGGACAGGGACTTAGCAGTTGATTTTCCAAACTCTCGCGGGTTCTTTGCCGAGTCATCTCGACCAAACCCAGCTCCGAAATTTTCAGGATGTTGGTACGGGCTTTATCTTTCTTGAGCGCGTTCTTGAGCGCTTCATAGACCTTCTTGCGGTTTCCCTCTTTTTCCATGTCGATAAAATCGATGATGATAATTCCGCCGAGATTTCGTAGCCTAAGTTGGCGCACCACCTCCGAGGTGGCTTCCATGTTGGTCTTAAGAATGGTCTCTTCTTGATCTCTTTTGCCGACGAAGCGTCCGGTATTGACATCAATAGCGGTGAGCGCCTCGGTCCTCTCGATGATGATGTAACCGCCCGAACGTAGCCAGACGCGCCGGTCCAGCGCCTTTTCGATCTTCTCTTCAATCCCGTGCCGGTCAAAAAGCGGCTCTTTTTCAGGATATAACACGAGCTTCGATTTGAGCCGGGGCATGAAATGGCCGACGAAATCGGCGATGCGGCGGTGGTCTTTGGCCGAATCGATGACCACATGCTCGGTATCGGTAGTGAAGAAATCCCGTATCGTGCGCGTAATCAAGTCGAGATCCTGGTGAATCAACGCAGGCGCCGGGGCCTTGTCAGCTTTCTCCTGAATTCTTTTCCAGAGCTTGGTGAGAAACCTGAGATCTCGGTGGATTTCCCGTTTGCTTTGTCCTTCTGAAGCCGTTCGGAGGATGAAACCGCCATCGGTCGTACCGAGGGATTGGGCAATCTCCTTGAGGCGTTTGCGTTCCTCTTCGCTCTCGATCCGCCTGGAAATACCGATGTGCTTGGTGTTCGGCATAAAGACCATATAACGGCCGGGAAGCGATACGTGCGAGGTTATCCGAGCTCCTTTTGTGCCTAATGGGTCCTTGGCAACTTGGACTAGAATTTCTTCACCCCGTGAAACCTGCTTCTCAAGCGGCAGCCGCCGGTTAGGGGCGGGTTTAGGGACATCATCGAACTCGACGTCGTCGCCGGACGGCGAGATCAGTTGCACATCTTCGGGAACGCTAAAGAAGTCCGATGCATGTAAAAAGGCCGCTTTGTCCATGCCGATATCGACGAACGCGGCCTGCATTCCGGGCAAAACCCGCTCGACCTTCCCTTTGTAAATGTTGCCTGCGATGCCTCGATCCTCTTTGCGTTCAATCAAAAATTCGGCGAGAACGCCGTCTTCCATGATCGCGATGCGGCTCTCCTGAGGAGACGAGTTGATAAAAATTTCTTGCTTCATAGATACCTTATAGAATTCGACGGGATGTACGGAAGAGGCGGGAAATGCGGGAACGGAGTGCCGTTCGGCATCGGAAGTCCCAACAGTCATCGGGGGCGGCTGGTGTCTTTATAGAGGAAATCAGTTGCGACTTCAAGCAGCATCGCGAATTTGCGCTCGTTTGACATTGACGGACCTGACCCGTATTTTAGCCGTAATCGCGGACTGTAATCGTCGAGCCATGCCAAAGCTTTAATGAACTATTCCGCTACTATCCCGGTTTATTCCGTACTCAACACCAAGGTACTGATTCTCAATCGTTCCTATTTACCGATCCATGTTACTTCCGTGCGCCGCGCCTTTACCCTCCTTTACCAGGGAATCGCCAAGGCGGTAAATGAACAATACCAAACTTTCGATTTTGAGAGCTGGAGCGACCTGTCGGTCACTGTGCACGACGAATCGGTGGGCATGGTCAATCGGGTAATCCGGGTCCCGCGGGTGATTCTGCTCGTCAGTTATGACCGCATGCCCAAGCGTCAGGTTCGCTTTAGTCGCTATAATATTTATGCCCGCGATAAGTGCACTTGCCAGTATTGCGGCCACAGACGGCCGCGGCACGAACTCAACCTGGATCATGTCATACCCCGGACGCAAGGGGGCACATCCACATGGGAGAATGTGGTCTGTTCATGCCAGGACTGTAATCGATTGAAGGGCGGCCGGACTCCGCAACAGGCGGGTATGACATTGGCGCGCCGGCCAGTGAGACCCCAGTGGACCCCTTTTATGCAGGAAACCTTCAGTCTCTCTCGTTATAAGGAATGGCTACCCTTCTTGAACACCGTCGACGCATCCTACTGGAACACTGAGCTGCTCGAGAAATAGGCGTCCCCGCTTCTCCTATATCCTATATATAGTAGCGAATCGCGCCTTTAGCCACTTTATATGGTTAATTTTCTTGACAGTTATCCGCACTGATGGACTATATTGCCAAGCAATCCATTGATTCACTCCGTCGCTTCGTAAGTGTCTGACATTAAACGATTATGCGCTTAAAACGCCTTGAGATGGTGGGCTTTAAATCGTTCGCCGATAAAACATTGGTGGAACTCAACCCCGGAATCACCGCGATCGTTGGTCCGAATGGCTGCGGGAAATCGAATATAGTCGATGCTTTGCGCTGGGCCATGGGCGAACAAAGCGCGCGTCACCTGCGCGGCCAACAAATGGAAGATGTGGTCTTCGCAGGCAGCGACAGCCTGTCCGCAACGGGAATGGCCGAAGTTTCGCTGACCTTCGACAATGAAGATGCGCGCGGCCCCGTTGAATACAGCAGCTTCAGCGAAATTATGGTTACCCGGCGTCTCTTCCGCTCCGGGGAATCTGAATACGCAATCAACAAGACCCCATGCCGCCTGAAAGACGTTATTGATCTGTTTCTAGGCACGGGAGTCGGCAGCAAGGCGTATTCAATCGTCGAGCAAGGCCGAGTCGATGAACTGGTCAATTCAAAACCCGAAGAACGTAGAGTTCTGATCGAAGAGGCAGCCGGCACTAGTAAATACAAAAGCCGCAAGCTGGTAGCCGAGCGGAAACTCGAGCGCACGCAACAGAACCTGTTTCGAGTTACTGACATCGTTCGGGAGATTGAACGACAGATCCGCACCATGGAGTTACAGGCGAGAAAGGCAGAGCGCTACAAGGCCCTTAAAGCGGAGCTTCGAGAGAAGGATCTGCTATGCGCAAGCCTGCATCGGCAGTCGCTGAACCAGGAGATCGCCACCCAGCAAGCCTATCTCGCTGTTGCGGAGAATCGCCTGGCTGAATATTTGAACAGTTTGCACGGCAAAGAATCCGAGAGCGAAGCGGTCCGCTTTTCACTGATGGAGCTGGAGAAAGAAATCAGTTTACAACAGGAAAATGTTTACCAGGCAAAAATGCAGCTTCAATCAGAAGAGCAGCGCATCGACTTCTTCAAAAAGGATTTGTCGCAACTAAACGAGAATGAAGCCCAAACCCTGACCGCGTTAGCGCAGCTCGATGACAAGCTCAAAACGCTCGCCCGGGAGATCGAAGAACTCAATAAGGCCAAAGAAAGCTTCATCCAGTTGTCGCTTTTTGAGGAGAGTTTTCTGCGCGAAAACGAAGCTGAGCTGGAAAAACTCCAGGCCGAGATCCAGGCTCTGCAGTCTGGCCTTGAGAGCGAAAAGGCGGCGCTCATCGAAATCGCCAATCACCTTGTTTATCTGAAGAATGATGTGACTGCTAAGGAACGGCGGCGCGATGAAACCGATCGCGCTCTGGAGCGAAACCGGGAGGAGCACTCGGCCGCGGCCACATCTTTGGAGCTGATCGAAAGCAAAAGAAATGAAGCCGAGCGCGCGCTAGAGGCGTCTCTGGAACAATCCGGAGAACGGAACCTTGAGTATACGCAAGTCGTCGCCCTGATCCAAAGCCTAACCCGGAGCAAAGACGAGCAGGAAAAAACGATCGAAGCTCTCAAAGAACGGATTCAAGAAAGCCGCTCCCGGTTATTGTCTCTCGAAGATTTACAAAAAAACTATGAAGGTTACCAAGAAGGCGTCCGAGCCATCATGCTAAAACGGCAAGAGGAAGCCGCTGCCGAGGGCGTCTACGGTTTGGTGACCGAGGTGATCGAGGCTCCCGTTATCTACGAAAAAGCGTTGACTGCGGTTCTGGGAGACCGGCTGCAGTACATGATTGTTAAAGGTCATGACGAAGGCATCGAGGCCATTGAATTCCTGAAGCAAAAGGCCTCCGGGAGAGGCAGCTTTATTCCGGTCCGGATGACGCGCAAGTGTGATCGTCCGCTACCAGTGGGGGAGGCGGAAGTGGTCGCCCCATTGCTGGAATTAATCTCGGTCAAAGAAGGCTATCGGGATGTCGCCGAATATCTCCTATCGGATGTCGTTGTCGTGCAGGATCTGCGATCCGGTTTGGCCTTATGGCATCGCAATGGTTATTACAGCACTCTGGTGACTCCCGAAGGAGAGGTCATCGACCCCATGGGAGTGGTCACCGGAGGCAGTGAAGACTCGCTGGAAGGCAGCTTCTTAAGCCAGCGCCGGCGCATGAAAGAGCTTGGGCTTCTGCTTACTGAGCTTGAAAGTCAGATGCAAGTCGAAGAGCGGGAGCTCGTTGAATTTAAAACTAATCTACAACAAGCCGAAGCTAAAAAGACGCTTTTAGGGAGTGAAATTCATCGTCTGGAATTGGAGCGGGTGCGCAACGAGCACGAACATCGTTCGACTCAACAAGATTCGCAACGGCTCAGACAAACCATTGACGTGCTGCTTCAAGAGCAACGTGATTTGAACGCGACCTTGGAAGATCTGATAGACGAAATCAAAGAAGATAATGCGATTCGCGAAAAACGGGCGATTGAAAAGGCCGAACGGGAGGAGAAGCTCGCCGAAATCCAAGCTGGATTCCTGGAACGCAAGAAGTCATTGGAGTCCGTCGAAGCCGCGGTTACACAGTCGCGGATTCGCGCTGCCGCTTTAGGCGAAAAACGCGAAAATACTCATGTGAATCTTGATAACCGGATCAAGCTTCAGGAGGAAGCCGGCGAGCAAATTGGTAGCCGCCGCGGACAAATTGCCGATATCCAGCGGCGGAGAGGCGAAATCCAAAATGCGCTTACGCAAACGGAAGCAAACAGTGGCCTCGAGCCGCGCGACGGTGCAGCAGCTAGAGGAAAAGCTGCAGAACGAGCGCCAGAGATATCGAGAGATTTCGAAACAGCTGACGGAAATTGACGAGTTGATAAAAGAGCTGCGACCTCGCGCCGAAACGTGTCAGGAGGAAAAGAACCGGCTTCAGGTGACACTTACCGAGAAGCGGCTCAATCTGCAGCATCTTGCCGATGGCGTGCGCGATAAGTACGGCGTCGATCTCGGATCGGTAGAGGCCCCGGATGGCAACGCGGCCGCGTCAAATGAGCTGATGATCGAAATCGAAGACCTGCGCGCGCGCATCGAACGTATGGGCGACGTTAACATGGCGGCTATCGGGGAGTACGAAGAACTGACTACGCGCTTTCAGTTCATGAACCGGCAAAAGGAAGATCTGGAGAAATCGATCGCCGATCTTCAGCAAACAATTGTCAAGCTCAACCGTGTCTGTCGCGTTCGTTTCAAGGAGAGCTTCGAAGAGATCAACCAGAAGTTTCAATCGATTTTTCCGCGCATGTTCCGCGGCGGCAAAGCCAGGCTGGTGTTGACCGATGAAAATGACTATCTTGAAACAGGCGTGGACATCGTGGTTCAACCGCCCGGGAAAAAACTGCAATCGATCACACTGCTCTCGGGCGGTGAGAAAGCGTTGACGGCGGTCAGCTTGCTGTTTGCGATTTTTCTTACCAAACCAAGTCCATTTTGCTTCCTTGACGAAGTCGACGCTCCCCTCGACGACGCCAACGTTGATCGTTTTAATGAGCTGATTAAAGAAATGAGCGAATTTTCACAGTTTGTGCTGATCACACACAACAAAAAGACCATGCAAGCCGCCGAGGTTCTCTATGGGATTACCATGGCAGAGCCAGGGGTATCTAAAGTGGTTTCAGTAAGGATGAGCTAACAGCGAAACTCCGCGCGTCGCCGGCATCAACTGCTGTCCTCTCCCCTCGCAAGCGCCCCAAGGATTCAGAAGTGGCAGGTTCTTTCTTTCAACGATTAAAGGACGGGCTTACCAAGAGCCGGGAAACCTGGGTCCAAAAAATGGGATCCATCTTTCAGAATCGCGAATGGGATGAGCAATCGCTCGCGGAGATGGAAGAGAATCTGCTCACTGCTGATGTTGGGGTTAAAGCAACGCAGAAGTTGATGGAGAGGTTGCGCGGCCTGACTCCTAGCGGCAGCGAGGATCCGGCACGGGACATGTCATCACAATTGCAGCAGGCCATGGTAAAGCTGCTGCAAGACTCTGCCGCAGCGCCGCGGCTGGTGGCATTGTCCGTGCGGCCTTGGGTTGTGTTGTTTCTCGGGGTCAATGGCGTGGGCAAAACCACCACCATCGGAAAGCTTGCTGCTCAATATAAGGCCGACGGCAAGAAGGTTCTCCTAGTCGCGGGCGACACGTTTCGCGCGGCGGCCGTCGAACAGCTCGAAGTCTGGGGCCGCCGAGCCGGTGTGGAATTGATTAAACATCGAGCGGGTTCCGATCCGTCCGCGGTCGTCTACGATGGGATGCAGGCTGCAAAGAGCAGAGGTATCGACGTACTCCTCATCGATACCGCCGGCCGTCTTCATACCAAGGTGCATCTGGTGGAGGAATTGAAAAAGATTCGGAGGGTGATCGCACGCGAACAGCCGGGGGCGCCGCATGAAACACTCCTGGTGCTCGATGCTACCACCGGCCAAAACGGTCTCCAGCAGGCGAAAATCTTCAAAGAAGCCACTGAGATTGACGGTATTGTTTTGACCAAACTGGACGGAACGGCCAAAGGCGGAGTCATCATTAGCATTCAGGAGGAGCTTGGGATTTCGGTGCGCTACGTCGGGGTAGGCGAAGACGTGGAAGATCTACAGCCATTTGAGGCTGAGCGCTTCGTCGAGGCGCTCTTCGAGAGATAAAGCACGCGTTGCCGACTTGACATGAGGCGAGGTCGTCGTTACGATTTAAGCTCTGGTTTCAGAGGCTAAAATGACGCAAACGAGTGACAAAGGCGCGGTTGATCTCAAGCTAACTCCCAAGGCTGTTGAGCAAGTAAAGTCATTGCTTGCTCGTAGCGAGTATATCGATCGTGCATTAAGAATCTCGGTTTCTGATGGCGGTTGTTCGGGCTTTTCCTACCAGCTCAATTTTGAGAAACAACCAAAACCAGGCGACATCACCTTAGATTGCACAAGCCTGACTGTTTACATTGATCCTGAAAGTATCCCCTTCCTCCAAGGCACAGTTATAGACTTCGTCTCAGGACTCTATGGCGGCGGCTTTAAATTCGCCAACCCGAACGCAACCGGAACCTGCGGCTGCGGCACATCGTTTTCCGCGTGACATAAGCTTCAGCGAAGGCGAAGGCCCGATTCCAGCGACACTGCTATCGAACTCGGTGGTTGCTTTAACCATTCAGATACCTCCTAGCGAACAAGAAGCTGTTCGAGGTTTGTGAAAGCAGTTTAGTTCAACGCCCATGGCATCATGGACCTGCTTTGCTACGAAGCCGATGGCGACCGCCGATACTATGAGCGAGTCGTTATGCTAGATCTCCACTACGCTTGGTCAATTGAATTTGAACGGTATCTATAACTGCAGCGAATCCTTTGAGATTAGCCTTGCGCATGGTATTCGGCCGCGGATCGCGCCAGGACAGTGGTCGCCCGGCCATTCGTGTTACAAACTTTGACGTTGGCTTCGGCAAAATCATCTTGTGCATGGTGATAAGTCGCACGATGGCAAAGATAGATGGCCGAGAGAGAAGCGCTGATCCAGGATGCGAGTCATAGGCGGAAAAGCAAGAGGGAGGCGTCTGAAAGTACCGAAGGGACAAGCCGTGCGTCCGACATCGGATCGGGTGAAGGAATCGCTGTTTAACATCCTGCCTCACGATCTCTCCGGCATCAAACTTTTGGATCTCTTCTCGGGTACGGGAAACGTCAGCATCGAAGCCATCAGCCGCGGAGCTGCGGAAGCAATTTTGATAGACTCGTCGGACAAATCTGGTAAGGTGATCCGCGAGAATCTCCGCAGACTAGGTTTCGCGGATCGTGCTAGTGTTCGGATTGCGCCAGTCTCCCGAGCCTTACACTCGCTGGCGCGGCGCGGGGAATCCTTCGATATGATTTTTCTCGACCCGCCCTACCAACGCAACTGGGTTCGAGCCTCTCTAGAGGCGATCGCGCGCGGAAACCTGTTGCGGGCGTCCGGAACATTGGTGGTGGAACACAGTGCCCGCGAACAACCCGAGGCGGAATATGGCTCGCTGATTTTGAAAGATCAGCGAAACTACGGCGACACTTGGCTCTCCTTCTTTGAACATAAAGCGTCCAAGGATCTCAGCTGAATAGGGGCACCTAGGAGATGACACAAAACACTGCAATCTATCCTGGATCATTCGATCCGATCACCAACGGCCACGTCGACCTCGTCAAGCGCGCCCTGCGCGTCTTCGACAAAGTAGTAGTCGCTATTGCCACTAACGCGGGTAAGGATACTTCCCTTTTCTCGGTTGAAGAACGTTTGGAGATGATCCGTGGAGTCTTCGAAACTCTAAAGGATCGCGTAGAGGCGGATTCTTTCCAAAAGCTGCTGGTGGATTATGCTGAACGCAAGCAAGCTCCGGTCATTATCCGAGGGTTGCGGGCGGTATCGGATTTTGAATACGAGTTCCAGATGGCTATGATGAATCACCGACTCAAACCCAACGTGGAAACATTCTTCATGATGACCGGCGAATCCGAGTTCTACATCAGCTCACGCCTGGTCAAGGAAGTCGTCAGTTTGGGCGGCAACGTCGAAGGACTAGTTCCTGATAATGTTCTTAAGAACCTCAACTGGAAGTTTAGGCAGGAAAAGTAGATGACTACGCTGGCAGAAAGAACTCTACTCATCAAACCCTCGGTGACTTTGGCAATCGCCGCAAAAGCAGGAAAACTTCGATCCCAAGGCATCGATGTGATCAATTTCTCCGCCGGAGAGCCGGACTTTGATACTCCTGATAGAATCAAAGCGGCTGCTATCGAAGCTCTAAAAAAAGGAATGACCAAGTATACCGATGTCAGAGGCATTGAACCGCTGCGGCAAGCCATTGCGCAAAAATACCTGAGCGACTACGGGCTCCGATATCAAATGAGCGAAATATTGGTTAGCTGCGGCGCCAAACACTCCCTCTATAATCTTTTCCAAGCAGTAGTGAATCCCGGCGATGAGATTCTTGTTCCTGCACCTTATTGGGTGAGTTACGCGGATATGGCACTGCTGGCGGGCGGTGTGCCCAAGATCATTCAGACCAGCGAGGCGACCCAATTTCGCATCGGCGCGGAACAACTCGCCAAAGCACTTTCTTCGCGTACACGAATCTTCGTTCTGAACAGTCCCAGCAATCCCACTGGGGCGAGCTACGAAGAGACTGAACTGATGGCCATTGCAAAGGTTCTCGAGAGACACAATTGTCTCATTGTTACCGACGATATCTACGATAAAATCGTTTACGATGGGTTCACCATCCGAAACCTTGCCACGCTGGCGCCATCGTTGCGCGACCGAATTGTTATCGTAAACGGAGTATCAAAAAGCTATGCCATGACCGGTTGGCGCATCGGTTACGCGCTTGGTCCGGCTGATATCATTGACGCTGCGGCCAAGATTCAGAGCCAGAGCACATCAAACCCGACCTCCATAGCTCAAGCCGCTGCTCTCGAGGCGATCCAGGGTCCGCAGGAAGATGTGGCGATGATGGTCGGCGAATTTGCGAAACGGCGAAATGTTGTGGTCGAGCGCCTTAATGCCATCAGCGGCGTACAATGCCTCAAGCCGCAAGGCGCCTTTTATGTTTTTCCGAATATCGCTGCTTTCATCGGCAAGAATGTGAACGGTAAAAGCCTGACTTCGCCATGCGATATCGCAGATTATCTGCTTGAAGAAGCGAAAGTCGCCGTGGTTCCAGGCGAAGATTTCGGCTCCAACGCGCACATTCGATTATCGTATGCGACGTCCTTGGAGAACGTTGAACAGGGATGCCGGCGCATGCGCGACGCGTTCGCGAAGATTCATTAGCGCACCAGCGGCTATTTAGGGTTTGGGCCGCTTTCCGGTCTTTTTAAATCTGAAATAATCCGCCAAAATCTTTGAATGATCGAAAACTATCGGACTAGGAAGCTCGTTTTCCATGAATACTTTGGCATCTTGAGCATCGTCCTCTCCCTGTGGGACCCCGTCGGCGATCGCCAAGTAGACAGTTGAGGCCGTGTGATGTCGCGGATCCCTTTGCGGATCGGAGTAAGTGTAGAACTGCTCGACGAGAGTGATATCAAGGCAAGTCTCTTCTTTGGCTTCCCGCACCGCGGCAACTTCCAGAGACTCTCCATAATCGACAAAGCCACCGGGCAGCGCCCAGCCGTGCGGCGGATTTTTTCTTTCAACCAAGACAATTCCGCCGCTGGAGATTTCGATGATTGTATCCACCGTCGTCAATGGGGTTCGAGGTTTTTCACTCATAAGCAATGCCTACCTTGACTCCTCGGAAATCGCAAGGTACAACCAATATCCGATACCATTTATCGCGGGGTGGAGCAGTCTGGCAGCTCGCAAGGCTCATAACCTTGAGGTCCCGGGTTCAAATCCCGGCCCCGCAACCATGCAAGGAGGCTCCATGAGCCTCCTTTTTTCATTCAAAATAAGCGGCGAAGCCTGATGCACAAGCTCATTCGGGATCTAACTTCCCGCTATCTCAATCGGATTGAACGCTTGCTTTCTATAGGTTATAGGGTCACCGCTTTTGCCATATGGATTTTGCTGATTCTTGCCACACCTGCAGCAGCATCGAACCACTATACGGAAAAGCAGATTGATGCGCTGGAGGCGCGAGTCGGCAAAATCTTCTGGATATCGGCGGTCGAAGGAAAGCTCCCGTCCTTCGTGAGATCTCCGACTTCTAATGCATCGGCATTCCATCCGGGAGTCAACGAATCCTTTGAAATTACTGAACTGGTCGGGCGAAAAGCTAGAAATCCTTATTACAAAGTAAAGTTCGAATCAGGAGCGGAGGGATACATTCATGCGCAAGCTTTTCACGAACAGTTTAACGCCACAATCCTCACGACGGATCCGCTAGCTGACGAAAAAAAGGCTTTGGAGGAAAAGAACCAAGCGGAAAAGGCTCGAATAGAATGGATCCAGAGTCAGCCTTGGTCGGCAGCTGTAAAGGAATCGGCCATCAAAGGTCAAGCCGTGCCTGGGATGACCGTAGGTGAGGTCAAAAGAGTTGTTGGTGATCCCCGACGGGTAAGTCGCATTAAAGGTCCGCAACATACAAGCGAGGAGCATTGGTTTTATCCGGACGGCACCCTGCTGATATTCCGCAACGGCGCGCTCAATCGCTTAGAAAGGACGAAAACAACCACGCGTTGATTTGCTGCGTCACAGGTCGGAACTTAGAGTTTTTTCAGTATTCCTTGACGTTGTCGTTCGGTTTTGCCAAGCCGCTTTGGGTTTCCCTTCTTGTTCGGTCGGCGCTCGCCTTCGTGGCTGCCGCCATCTGCGATTAATTCCAGATTGCGCAGGATTCGGCTGAACTCATCTGCATAAACTGCGGCTGCGCCGAACTTTTCCACCGCCCTCCGCACCTCACGATCGGAAGTAACTACAACACATCCGCTTCCTTTTGCTCGCGCCAGCCGCACGATGACGCTGTCGGCCTTCTCTCCTTGCCGCGAAAAAACAATTCGGAGTCCGTGTCTATTTTCCGAGACCTCGTCCATCAAGCCCGCTTTCCAGCCATCGAACACCACAACGACGGTATGACCCCGAACTTGTTGGTAAACCGAAAGGCGTTGAAGCAGCCAGTTTCTTTGGTGCTCGAGGTCACCTCTTAAACCGCGCTCGCTACCGATCAGATTGTATCCGTCGACGATGATGTTCATGGAAATAACCCTACTACACTTACGATTAGAGGATTTTCGAAATGGTTGTCAAAATTGGAAAAACCAGGTAAAACCAGTGCGATTTTACCATGGAGGATTACGGAAGTTGCCCATTTTGATTAAAAAAGCAAAGCGAATCAACGATTTACCGCCTTATCTGTTTGCCGAAATCGACCGGCGAAAACGTGAGGCGCTAGCCCGGGGCGTCGACCTAATCGACTTAGGCATCGGGGATCCAGACATCCCCACTCCGGCGGCGGTTGTCGAGAAGCTGATCGAAAGGGCCACTGTTCCGGTAAACCATCGTTATCCGAATAGTTCAGGTTTGTCTGAGTTTCGTCAAGCAGTGGCGAATTGGTATCAGCGGCGCTTCGGTGTAAAGCTGGATGCCGGGAAAGAGGTCGTATCACTCATAGGCTCCAAAGAGGGGATCGGAAACATGGCTGTAGCCTACGTCGATCCCGGCGACATTGTCCTAGTGGCCAGTCCCTGTTATCCGGTCTACCATATTGGCACAGCGTTTAGCGGCGGCCGAAACTACTTTTTGCCGCTGAAAAAAGAGAACCAGTTTCTACCCGACTTGGATTCCATCCCCGATGACATCGCCAAACAGGCCAAACTCCTTTGGATCAACTATCCCAACAATCCCACTGCGGCGGTCGCCGACCGGGATTTCTATAAAAGAGTCATCGATTTCGCCACCAAGAACGACGTCATCGTCTGCCACGATGCTGCATACACGGAAATGGGTTTCGACGGATATCGGCCGATGAGTTTTCTCGAAGTCGACGGGGCCAAAGAGGTCGGTATTGAATTCCACTCATTGTCAAAGACTTTCAATATGACCGGATGGCGCATCGGTATGGCGGTCGGTAACGCCGACATCGTCAGCGGGTTGGCACAAGCGAAGTCCAATCTGGACTCAGGTATTTTTCAGGCGATCCAAGAAGCCGGTATCGAGGCGTTGAAACTGGGCGACAGCATCATCGAGCCCTCCAGGAAAATTTACCAAGAGCGGCGCGACATACTCGTTTCTGGACTGCGCGCGGTAGGATTGGACTGCGAAAAACCTCGCGCGACCTTCTACGTCTGGGTGACTACTCCGAAGGGTGTCTCTTCCGCTGAATTTACGGCCAAGCTACTGGACGAAGCGGCCGTCGTAACCACTCCCGGAAACGGCTTTGGCGATGCTGGTGAGGGTTATGTCCGCTTTACGGTATGTGTCGATCAGCAACGTTTGAAGGAGGTCGCGGAAAGAATCCGGCAGGTGAATCTTTAGGATTGTTCCACCAAGGGATCATGGCAACTGCGGTCGCTCATCAGGTCTACATCGGGATCGGCTCCAACCTCGGCAAGAAGAAAGACAACTTTCTCGAGGCGCTGGACCGGCTAGCGAAGCTTCCCGATACGAAAATCCTGAAGGAATCTTCTCTTTATGAAAGTGAGCCCTTGGGAGATTCCACAGATTGGTATGTTAACGGCGCCATCGAAATAGAAACTAAATTCAAACCCGAGATGCTGCTCAACAAATTCAAAAACATTGAACGGGCCATGGGACGGAAGAAGGTCAGGAAACGCTGGGGCGCTCGCATCATCGATTTGGATATCTTGCTCTACGATGGATTGGTGATGAAGAAAAAGAACTTGCACATACCCCACCCCGAGATGCCGAACCGAAAATTCGTTTTGATACCGCTCAGTGAAATCGCCCCTCAAGTAATTCACCCCGAGCTCGGGGTCACGATCTCAGAGCTACTTGTCAATGTCAAAGACGACAAAAAAATCCATCTTTTTCACCCTTGAGAGTGGAGCCGGGGCCTGTTAGACAAACCGCAGTGTTACTTCGCTTGCTTCTATTTGTCGTGGCCGCGTGGATTGTCATTACCGCCATGCGAGCCTATTGGGTCGCCCGCAAGAGCTCTACGCGCAACCCAAACTTGGCCAAACCTAAGGGAGAAGAGATGGTGTTGGATCCGCAATGCCAAAGCTATGTTCCAAAGAGCGAGGCGTTACTACGAAAAGGAAATTACTACTGTAGTGAGAAATGCGCTGCATTGCATCTAACTGGCTAGCCGCGATAAAATTTTGTCCTGCACCCCGTCAAACGCGCCGTTTGACATCACCAGTATGATATCGCCCGCGCTGGCATGGGCCGCGACGTGAGCGGCAATGTTATCCGCGCCGTTGATTACTATCCCCTGCTCGTGCCCGGCGGATCGATTGATTGACTCGACAACACGCTCCACCGATAATCGGTCTGCTTCGGGAATCTTCTCTGGCTGATGAAGGCCGGAAACGACAACCCGGTCCGCCAGGGACAATGACAGTGCAAACTCCCGCTCGAAGATGTTGCGCCGGCTGGTGTTGCTCCGTGGTTCGAAAACCGCCCACACTCGTCGCCCGGCGAAGGCGTCCTTCACGGCTTTGATGGTTTCCGCAACCGCGGTCGGGTGATGCGCGAAGTCGTCTATGACTAAAACGCCGCGACTCTCGCCTTTAAACTCCTGCCTCCGTTTGACGCCGGAAAAAGAGGCGAAGCCCTCGAGCAGTTTGCTCCGGTCCATTCCTAATTCTCGGGCCAAAACATAGACACCCAAGGCATTCTTCACGTTATGCCGGCCGATGGCGCCGAGCTCAACCGTGCCCTCACTTATTTTTCTAAAGCAGGGATCAAAGTAACTCCGACGCCCTTCGGTTCGGATGGTGCGCACCGTCCAATCACAATCTTCGTCATCGCCATATGATACGATCCGGCAGGAACCGGCTTTCACGACTTCTCGCGCTGCAGGATAATCGTAGCAGGCAACTAGCATCCCGCTGGCGGGAATGAGCCGAGCCAGAGATCGAAAAGCTTCCTTCAGGTGATCCAAATCGCGATAGATGTCTGCGTGATCAAATTCTACGCTGGTAAGGATAACGCTTTGCGGGCGATAGTGGAGAAACTTGGGGCCTTTATCAAAGAAGGCGCTGTCGTACTCGTCGCCCTCCAGAACCACCTGGTCGCTCTCACCTGGATCCCAGCCGCTGCCAAAATTAAGCGGCACGCCGCCGACAAAAA
This sequence comes from uncultured delta proteobacterium, assembly GCA_963728565.1. Classification (GTDB taxonomy): domain Bacteria; phylum Desulfobacterota; class Binatia; order UBA9968; family UBA9968; genus WHTF01. The sequence continues at coordinate 108,974 of CAVSLC010000011.1, read as the reverse complement.
ACCCCGGATTACTGCCGGCGCATTTAAGCACCCAAGCCGCCAAAGCCGTCGTGGTCGTTTTGCCGTGTGTGCCAGTGACAACGATAGACTGGCGCGCGCCAATCAAGAATTTTCCGAGAGCTTGCGGGAATGACAGATAGGGGATCTTGCCGTCCAGAACAGCTTCTGCTTCAGGATTGCCGCGCGAAACAGCGTTGCCGATAATCACCAAGTCAGGCCGATCGGCAAGATGTTGCGCGTTGAATCCATTTTGTACATCGATTCCGGCTTGCGCCAGATAGGTGCTCATCGGCGGATAAACATTCTGATCCGAGCCGGTGACACGATACCCCTGATCTTTAAGAAGACCCGCGAGTGACGCCATCCCGACTCCGCATATGGCTATTAAATGTATGTGACTTCCTGTGGCTGGTAGTTCGTTCATGGATGGATTGCCTGCATAATCAGATCGTGAATCTTCGGTCGAAACTGTTTGATTTTTTCATTGTTTCGATTCGGGTGAACGCGATTGGTCAATAGAATCACATGACAATTCTTCTCCAAGTCCCACCAGAGCGAGGTACCAGTGAATCCAAGGTGCCCGACGGACCTGCGCGAGAAGTGCATTCCGCTTGAGGAGTTTTTCGGCGAAGGAGTGTCCCAACCCAATGCGTGGGTGAAACGTACGGAATCATCCTTGGTAAAGAACTCTTGCACCAACCGCTGCGGCAGGAATGAATCGCAACCGCGCAGACATCGATCCAACCGAGCCACAAGTGTATGAATGTCGTGCGCGGAGGAGAACAAACCGGCGTGCCCGGCAACCCCGCCCATTGCAAAAGCGTTATCATCGTGCACTTCGGCACAGAGAACTTTCTTCCGCCAAGGGCAAAGTTCTGTCGGTGCGAACTCATCCTCTTTAGGATGGATTCGCCATGTTGCAAATTGCGTCAAGCCGAGAAAAGTTGTCGAACGTAATTGAAACGGCTGGGAGATCCGCTCATGAAAGAAGGCGTCCAACTGCGAGCCGCTGATCGTTTCGATTATTTCGCCGAGGACCATGAATCCAAGGTCGCTGTAAACGGCTTGGGTCCCCGGCTCACTTAAAGGGGTTTCCCGGTGGACTTGTTCCAGAATGTAGTTTTTAGCCGCCCGGCTTCCGATAAATCCGGTTCTTCCACTCATTTCGCATTGGATCACGTCCTCATAGTAGGGTTTCCAGGCAGGCAGGCCGGATGTATGATTTAGCAAGTGGCGTATTTTTGTTCGGGTGTTTACGACCGGACGAAAGATCGGCACAAATTGACTTACCTGATCGTCAAGTCGTACTTTATTGTCGTCGACCAGGAGCATGATTGCGAGCGTCGTCGCTAAAGGTTTGGTTAAGGATGCGAGGTCAAAAATCGTCGATGAGCGCATAGGAGTCCTATCGGGCAGCAAACTGCGCCATCCAAAAGCTCGTTCATAAATTATATCTTCTCCACGACCGATTAGCAGTACGGCGCCGGGAAATACGCCCTGCTTGATTGCTTCCTCAGTCGCGTTCTCAACGGCATGAAAATCGATGGTCATTAAATAAGTCGACTTTCTTTGGCCGGGCGCGGCTAGGGAAATGCTTTTTAATCTCAAGCCACTGGCGATTCGACCAACGAAAGAGATCGGCGGTTTCCGTCGAGTATCATTTTGACCCCGAACGGCAGAGTTATGTGCTCGCTTCCGTGTCCGGCCGGCATGCCCATCAATACCGGATATGGAGCCTGCGCAAACATCTCAGCAATGATTTGCACCACGCTTCTAGGCCCTTCGGCTTCACAGTTGGTGAAGTCGCCAAAAACCAACCCAGCGAGGTGATCGAGTTTTCCGGCCATTTTCAAATGCGTCAGCATTCGCTCTATTCGGTAAGGCCGTTCACCAACGTCTTCTAAAAACAGCAGTTTGCCATCGGTTCTGATCTCGTAAGGCGTCCCGAGGGTTGTTACTAAAACTGACAAACAGCCCCCCATCATCTCACTCTCGGCTTTTCCCGCGCGTATGACCTCGCCTAACTCGATTTTCCATTCCGATTTGGCGCCCGTCAACAAGCCCCAGAAACCCTCTTGCGTACGGTCGCTAAGTCCGCGCGCCAACTCCATCGCAACCATCGGCGCGTGAAATGTTACCATGCCAAACCGGCTATTGATCCAGTTCAGCAGAAACGTAACATCGCTATACCCGGCAAAAATCTTCGGAGCAGGACGAAAATTTGACTGTATCAAATAGGGCAAAAGTTGTGCTGAACCAAACCCGCCACGAGCGCATAAGATGGCGCTTATATCGCTTCGTTGAAAAAAATTGATTAGGTCATCGGCCCGGTTCCGTTCGTCTCCGGCAAGATAGCCCTTGCTGTCGAGAATCCGGGAGGCTAATTCGACTTCATAGCCCCGGTCTCGAATCGCCTGTACTCCTCTAAGCAGAGCATCTTGTTCAACGCAGCCGGCCGGAGCGATAACGCCGATGCGGTGCCCTGGCCGTAACCTGGCCGGTTTTCTAAGCGTCACTTACTTGTTCACAACCTCTCGCGCACTCTTCAAAGCCGTACGCTGTTTTGCTTGTGGATAACTACGCATCGGTTTGCTAGAACTGCCGGCAGGAAAGCCTATGAGTATCGAACATAGTGACAAAAAACCCTTAATTTCACAAGCTAATTTTTCCAGATCAGGCGGTAACCGGAGTTATCAGATGCGGGGATTCGTTCGGGTTGACATCCCCGGCTAACGCGGATAGAAATCAACTGGTTCACTGCTTCTGCCCGGTCTTCAAACTAGCTGTTCGCAACTTATTAACAGCCTTTTCCACAGCCATGAAACTCAAGCCGGAACAACTCGATAAGCTAGCTAAACTGCTTCTTGAAAACTATCGGGCTAAGGAATTGATAAAGCCTAAGCGCGAAGACACGACAATCCTGGCCAAGATCAAGGGCCTGATCAGTCAGAACTTTGCGGAAGAGGAAGCTATAGAAGATGAGGCGCGCAAGATGCTCGCGGCCCATGCTCAGGCAACTCGGGAAATGGATCACTTTAAAATGTTTCTGATCGCCAAACAGAAGTTGGCAGCCAAGAAGGGCTTTATTCTATGAGCCGACTTTCCGAAAGCCGCATCTCCCACCTTGCTCATCTGGTCGTTAGCGGACTCAAAGGCAACGATTTGGCCGAGTTCCCGAACGAGGGCCGGGTGCTTTCTGAAACTAAACGCGTCTTGCACGAGTTTTTCGAACGGGAAGATCAGTTCGACGAAATAGTTCGGCAAAAAATCCAATCTTTATCCCGGCATATCCCACCGGGAAGCCGAGAATGGGACGTATTGTATCGTAAGTATCTCGAGGAAGAGATGAGACGGCAGAAAAATAAATGATGTTGCGATTCTTGTAATCAAACAATCAATTTATCGCCCGGATTACCTTGACACGGCGGGATTCATGCTTAGATTGATCGCGCTTTGGGCGGTCGAATGTTGCCGCTGACGCAGAGCCGGAACGCCTGATCGCAATTCGCATTACTTTTAAACAGGAATTACTTTAAACAGGAAAGGAGGCAAAAGGTGAAAATTAGGCCTTTGCAGGATCGCATCATTGTGAAACGTATCGAGGAGGAGGAGAAGAGCAAGGGTGGCATCATCATTCCGGATACCGCCAAGGAAAAGCCGCAGGAAGGAAAGGTTGTCGCCGTAGGGAAAGGAAAGGTCAGCGATGACGGCAAAATCACTCCTCTCGACGTGAAAGTCAATGACCGCGTGCTTTTTGGAAAATATTCCGGAAGTGAAATAAACATAGACGGCGAAGAACATTTGATCATGCGCGAAGATGATGTTCTCGGCGTCCTCGAAAAGTGATTATCAAACCAATTCAGGAGGAAAAAGGATGGCATCTAAGATAGTAAAGTTTAATCGCGACGCTAGAGACGCAATGTTGAGGGGCGTCAACATTCTAGCGGACGCAGTCACGGTCACGTTGGGTCCTAAAGGTAGAAACGTGGTATTGGACAAATCCTTCGGCGCGCCTAATGTCACGAAGGACGGTGTTACCGTTGCCAAAGAGATAGAACTCGAAGACAAGTTTGAAAACATGGGCGCGCAGATGGTTAAGGAGGTTGCAAGCAAAACCTCCGACGTCGCTGGTGACGGCACCACTACAGCTACTGTTCTCGCGCGGCAAATCTTTGCCGAAGGCGTAAAGCTCGTTGCTGCTGGCCATGATCCCATGACTCTGAAGCGCGGCATCGACAAAGCTGTCGAAGCGGTCACCGCAGAATTGAAGAGTTTATCCAAACCCACTAAAGATCCGAAGGAAATCGCTCAAGTAGGAACCATCGCTGCAAACAACGATTCGACCATCGGCGATGTTATCGCCGAAGCTATGAACAAGGTCGGCAAAGAAGGAGTCATCACGGTCGAAGAGGCAAAGGGACTTGAAACCACCTTGGATGTCGTTGAAGGCATGCAGTTCGATCGGGGCTATCTCTCGCCGTATTTTGTGACCGATCCGGAAAGAATGGAATGCATTCTCGAGGACGCATATCTGCTGATCCATGAAAAGAAAATCAGCAATATGAAAGAGCTGCTACCGGTTCTCGAGCAGATTGCGAAATCCGGTAAGCCGTTTATCATCATTGCCGAAGACGTCGAGGGCGAAGCTCTTGCGACTCTCGTAGTCAACAAGATCCGCGGCACGCTTCACTGTGTCGCAGTAAAAGCGCCGGGTTTTGGCGATCGCCGCAAGGCGATGCTGGAAGACATCGCCATCCTCACCGGCGGCAAGCTCATTGCCGAGGAGCTCGGCGTGAAGTTAGAAAATATCGCGCTTCAAGACTTAGGCCGCGCCAAGAGGGTTGTCGTCGACAAAGATAACACAACTATCGTCGATGGCGCCGGCAAGAAGGCCGACCTAGAAGGCCGTATTAAACAGATTCGCGCTCAAATCGAGGAGACCACATCGGATTACGATCGCGAAAAGCTCCAGGAGCGTCTCGCCAAGCTGATCGGCGGCGTTGCTGTCATCAATGTCGGCGCGGCCACCGAAGTTGAAATGAAAGAGAAGAAAGCTCGTGTGGAAGATGCCTTGCACGCGACTCGTGCTGCGATCGAAGAAGGGATCGTACCTGGAGGTGGGGTGGCCATCCTGAGAGCCGCCGCCGGCCTGGATAAGGTAAGCGTCGATGAAGACGAGCGCTGGGGCGTCAACATCATCAAACGAGTTTCTGAGGAACCGATTCGGCGCATTGCAATGAACGCAGGCGTCGAAGGATCGATCGTGCTGCAGAAAGTTAAAGAAGGTAAAGGCGCCTTCGGCTTTAATGCTGCCACCGAGCAGTATGAGGATTTAATGAAGGCCGGTATCATCGACGCCACCAAGGTGGTGCGCACCGCGCTGCAGAACGCGGCCTCAGTGGCCAGTATGCTTCTGACCACGGAAGCAATGGTCGCCGAGAGACCGGAAGAGAAGTCCGCCATGCCTCCAATGCCGCCAGGCGGTATGGGTGGGATGGGAGGTATGGGCGGAATGGGCGGCATGATGTAAGTAGAAAAGCTGTAACGATCCAGGCCCGTTACGCCGCAGCCATGGCGTAACGGGCCTTTCTTTTTACTCCGCTTGACAAGTCGCTCGCTTAGTACTAGGGTTTAGCGTTAATTTCTCCTTTTAATATCATAGCTTAGGGTGATTCCCGCGATGTTCGAGTCGTTGACCGAAAAATTAGAACTCACATTCAAAAGGCTCCGTGGCGAAGGCAAAATCAGCGAGAAAAACATCGATGACGCGCTCCGCGAGGTCCGCTTAGCGCTCTTGGAGGCCGATGTTCATGTCAAAGTCGTTAAGACTTTTCTCGATTCGGTCAAGGCGAAGTCACTGGGCCAAGAGGTTCTTCAAAGTTTAACTCCCGAGCAACAGTTCCTAAAAATCGTCCGTGATGAGCTAACCGACCTCCTCGGTGGCGAGCATCGTAAACTCGACCTCAAAGCGGCGCCGCCAGTTGTTATCATGCTCGTCGGCCTGCAAGGATCTGGTAAGACGACGACGCTAGCCAAGCTCGCCAGGCATTTAAAAAGAGATCAAAAGAGAACTCCCTATCTGGTTCCAGCGGACGTATATCGCCCTGCCGCGATCGAACAGCTTAAGATTCTTGGCGCTGAAGTCGAGCTGCCGGTGTATGAGTCGAATCCTCAGACCTCGCCGGTTGCCATCTGTAAACAAGCACTCGATGAAGCGAAAAGGCGATTCTGTGACTTGCTGCTCATTGATACGGCTGGCCGTCTACATATCGATGAAGAGCTCATGCAGGAGCTCAAACTGATCAAAAGCGCCGTTAACCCGCATCAGATTTTGTTCGTAGCCGATGCGATGACGGGTCAAGATGCAGTTAATCAAGCGATGGGCTTTGATCAGCAGCTTGGAATTAGCGGCGTCATCCTGACGAAACTTGACGGCGACGCGCGTGGCGGCGCCGCGTTATCGATTCGTCAGATGGTCGGGAAACCTATTCTGTTCGCCGGGATGGGCGAGAAACTCGACGCGCTCGAACCGTTTTACCCCGACCGGCTTGCGTCAAGAATTCTCGGCATGGGCGACGTTCTTTCGTTGATCGACAAAGTTCAGCAAAATTTCGAGCAGAAGGAGGCCGAGCGCCTCCAGAAAGTCATTCAGAAGCAACAGTTCACGCTCGAGGAGTTTCAGATTCAATTGCAGCAGATCAAAAAAATGGGATCTATGGGCAGCTTGCTTGAGCTGATTCCAGGCGGCAAGAAGCTAGCTTCCCAAGTGGATGCCGACAAAGCCGAGAAGGAATTGAAGCGGGTTGACGCTATCATCAATTCGATGACTCTTCAGGAGCGGCGCAGTCCGGCAATCTTAAACGGCAGCCGGCGGCGCAGAATCGCCCAAGGCAGCGGCACCAGCGTGGCCGATGTGAATCGCTTGATGAAGCAGTTTTTGGAAATGAAAAAAATGATGCAGCGGGTGAGCAAGGGCGGAATGAAATCGCTCTTTGGTCGAATGGCCAACCCGTTTCACTAGAGGAGAAGGAAGACGTATGAGTGTGAGAATTCGCTTGAGCAGGCATGGCGCGAAGAAGAAACCTTTTTATCGGATCGTTGTCAGCGACCAACGTTTTGCCCGTGACGGGAGGTACATTGAGCAGATCGGCACCTATGATCCGACCGCGGGCGGCGGAACATTCAAGATCAATCAGGAAAAAGCCGAAACTTGGATCAAGCGCGGGGCGCAACCGACGCGGACCGTTTCCCAACTGATCGCGAAACAAAAGAAAGCCAGCTAGGATTCGGCAAGGAGCGCCAACTATGAAGCAACTCGTTCAATACTTGGCCGAATCCCTGGTGAGTAATCCGGATGCCGTCGAAGTATCAGAGAGCGCAGTAGAGGACGCGGCTGTTTATGAGTTAAGAGTTGCCAAAGACGATTTGGGCCGAATCATTGGCAAGCAGGGCCGGACTGCGAAATCAATCCGCACGCTCCTCAATGCAGCAGCTTCAAAGACCAACCGCAAAGTCGTTCTGGAAATCGTGGAAGAAAAGTAGGCAGTCTGTTAGGCTAAGGGAGTGCCTGACGGAATCATCGCATTAGGGGAAATCGCTACGACGCACGGACTTGGCGGATGGCTTAAGCTAAATCCTTATAATCTTGAGAGTCCTCTTTTTTCCGTTCTCAGCGAAGTCATTCTAATAAAAGACGGAGCTCGCACCGCGGTCGAGGTGGAATCGGTCCGACCGCACAGGCGACAAATTCTGCTGAAACTGCGCGGGATCGATGATATTGCAAGCGCCCGTCCTTGGGTACGATCGACCCTCGCTGTGCCCGAAGAATCATTGACGGCTCCGGCGCCTGGCGAATACTACCATTATCAAGTGATTGGCCTCGAGGTCTTCGATACCAGCGGCGCGCGGATTGGCATCCTAAAACAGATCTGGTCAACGCCCGGTAGCGAGTTATACGTGGTCGCCGGGGTTGATAAAGAACATCTCATTCCGGCTGTGAAAGAGATTATCTCCGAAGTAGATTTGGCAGCTGGCCGGATGATCGTCGATCTTCCTGCCGGTCTACTGGATCTCTAAGCAGACCCTCGTCTGCCCGCTTATTCATGCTCAACTTCACCATCGTCACTCTTTTTCCGGCCATGTTGGAATCGCCTTTGAACCACAGCATTCTGAAAAAGGCCCAGGAGAAAGAGCTGATTTCGATTGTTTTGATCAATCCGCGAGACTACACGACTGACCGCCATCGCATCACCGATGATTACCCATACGGCGGCGGCCAAGGCATGGTGATGAAACCGGAGCCGTTGGTCGCGGCCATCGAGGACGTTAAGACTAGAATGCCGCGAGCCAAGGTCATTCTTCTATCGCCTCAGGGCCGTGTCTTCAATCAAGCCGCGGCCGCTGAGCTGGCCAAGGAAGAAGAACTGGTGCTGATTTGCGGGCGCTATGAGGGAGTCGATGAGCGGGTCAAAGATTTTATCGACGACGAAATTTCGATTGGCGACTACACCATTAGCGGCGGCGAGCCCGCGGCGATAGTTGTCATTGACGCGGTGTCACGCTTGGTCCCTGGCGTGTTGGGCAACGCCGAGTCTGCCGGCGATGAGTCTTTCAGCAATGGGCTGCTCGAATATCCTCAATATACCCGGCCCGAGGAATTTCGCGGCGCGAAGGTGCCAGAAGCGCTGCTGTCAGGCGATCATGAAAGGATACGGCAATGGCGGCGTCGGATGAGCGTTCAGCAAACTCAAAAGCGGCGACCGGATTTAATTGGCAGCGTTGATCTATCTTCGGAAGAAAAGGAGCTGATTTGCAATCACCGGGCGCCTGTCTACGTCGCCCTGCTTCACTACCCGGTCTATGATAAGAACCGTCAGATTGTCACTACAGCGGTTACCAACATGGACATCCATGATATTGCGCGTTCGGGAAGAACATACGGCATCAAAGGTTTTTTTGTGGTGATCCCGGTTAAAGCGCTGCAAAGGCTCGCGTTAAAGATCATTGATCATTGGGAGCGCGGCTACGGCAGTCAGTACAACGCGACCCGAAAAGAGGCGCTGGCGCTGGCCCGAGTTAAAGACACGCTCGATGACGTCTTGATCGACTTGGAGCAGGAATACGGCGTAAAGCCGCGAATTGTCGTGACGTCCGCAAGGCCCGGAGGTCAGCGGACCTCTTTCGCCCAGCTCCAAGACATGTTAATAAATACCACTCACCCTTTCCTGATCATTTTGGGCACGGGCTGGGGACTCACTGAGACAATAATCTCTCAATCAGATTACGTTTTAGAGGCGCTCGAAGGATGGACCGATTACAACCATCTCTCGGTTCGATCGGCAGCGGCGATTATTCTGGATCGTCTTCTGGGACGTTAGCTTTACAGAAACAGGAGTAGTCATGAATATTCTAGATAAACTCGAAACCCAGCAATCCAAGCAGGAAATTCCGGCGCTCCGAGCCGGAGAAACGGTGCGGGTGCATGTTAAAGTTGTCGAAGGTGAAAAAGAACGAACTCAGGTCTTTGAGGGAATTGTCATTGGCATCGGCGGGAAAGGCAATCGCGCAAATTTCGTCGTTCGCAAAATATCTTATGGAGTGGGCGTAGAACGTATCTTCCCGTTCCATTCTCCACGAATCGATAAAGTCGAAGTCGTCTCGCGCGGCAGAGTGCGGCGCGCAAAGCTTTATTATTTGCGGGAAAGATCAGGAAAGGCTGCTCGGCTTTTTTCCGACGACCGATCCGGCAGCCGATAAACACTGCTTTACGCCTCGCCGGTTATTTTCCCTTGACCATCAAAGGTCGCCCCGGGATGAACTCTAAGCTCCGCGGCTTGAGCGTCGCCCTTGAAATGTCCTCCCGGCATTATTTCAAAGCAACCGACCACCTGAACACTGCCGATCAACTTCCCTTCTAATTGGAGATTGCGCGCGGCGACCCGCGCTTCCACGTGCGCGTTGGCGCCGACCACCAAGAGATCACTAGCCTTGACCTCGCCAGTGAATTTGCTGTCGATTTTAACCGGCAAATCATAGCTCAGTCGCCCGGAAATCGCTGAGTCTGGAAATAAAACTGTGCGCACGGCCCCTTGAACAAGAGGAGGTGTACCTTCGTTGACTGACTTTTCCGCCATGTCTGCAATCCTGAAATGGCGCTTAGGATAGCATCCCTTGCCTGGGACCGAAAGTGACACCGACATTTTCGCTAGCGAGATTCCATCAAGACGCGATCGTCTGACAAAGCCACCGCCGCCATCGTGATCGCTAGGTCAGGAAATTTCCGCTGCGGGAATCTAGCTTTGGCGGTAAGTATCGGCGCGGGGATTGATCTCGTGAGCTTACGTCGAACGCTTCTTGTTAATGCTGAATTGCGCCGGCTACAACGGCGCCAGGCAATTGTGCTAGCATATCAGTATGGATTTGTTCGAATCCGATCGATCGAAGGAGCAATCGGCTCGCGCGCCGCTCGCGGAACGGATGCGCCCGCGAAACCTGGGTGAATTCGTCGGACAAAAGCATCTCCTCGGGCCGGGACGAATTCTAACCGAGATGGCTGATAGCGGCCAGCTCAGATCTTTAGTTCTTTGGGGTCCGCCGGGCAGCGGCAAAACAACTTTGGCGCAAATTCTTGCCAGCAAGACAGGTGCGCGATGCGTCCATTTCTCGGCGGTCTCCTCGAGCGTCAAGGACCTGAAGAAGATTATAGACGAGGCCGAACGGCTCGGTCGTGCGGGCAAGAATACGGTCCTCTTCGTCGACGAGATCCATCATTTTAACAAGTCACAACAAGATAATTTTCTTCCTTACGTCGAGCGCGGCACGCTTGTTTTGATCGGCGCCACCACTGAGAACCCATCCTTCGAGGTCATCTCTCCCCTGCTTTCTCGGACTCAGGTTTTGGTGCTCAAAACCTTGTCGACTGAGGAGATCGGTGCGATCGTCGATCGTGCCTTGCAAGATAATGAGCGCGGGCTAGGGAACATGCATCTAAACATTTCGCCGGAAGGTCGGGACTTCCTGATCGAGCATTCCCAAGGCGATTGCCGCATCGCTCTAAATACCTTGGAAACCGCCGCGGCTCTGGCGCATAGCGCGAAAGTTAATGAAATCAGCCTGACACACGTGCAAGAGGCGCTGCAGTTAAGACCGCTTCGGTATGACAAGACCGGCGAAGAGCATTACAACGTTATCTCGGCATTCATCAAAAGCCTGCGCGGCAGCGACCCTGATGCCGCTTTATATTGGATGATGCGCATGATCGAAGCGGGCGAGGATCCTTTGTTCATTGCGCGTCGGATGGTCATCTTCGCCGCCGAAGATATCGGCAATGCGGATCCCGGAGCATTGCAAGTCGCGGTGGCGGCCAAGGATGCTTTTCATTTCATCGGCCTGCCGGAAGGTAGGATACCACTTGCCCAGGCCGCGACGTATCTCGCCACAGCGCCGAAATCCAATGCCTCCTATTTGGCAATGCTGGCAGCAACGCAGGATGTTGAGCAACGCGGCGCTCTGCCTGTTCCTCTCCATCTTCGCAATGCGCCGACTGGCCTGATGAAAAAACTGGGATACGGCAAGGACTACCAGTACGCCCACAACTTTCCCGATCATGTGGTCAAGCAACAGCATCTACCGGAGGAACTGAAAACACGAAAATATTATGTTCCGTCAGATTCCGGGTACGAGAAGCAGATCAAAGAGCGCCTCGAGCTCTGGCAAAGGAAAAAGCACACATCGGAAAGCTAACCACGTGAAGTGATCAATCGGTCCTGCAGCCGTCAATCGCCGAATCTGCAGCACGACTCTCCCTGAAGTATCCACATCGGGTGATGGCCTTGGGGCGCATGACACAGAGTTTCTGGGAACAAGCGATAACAACGTATTTAGCGCACCCTGCACCAATTCGCTTTCAGGCATCCTTTTTCAGATGGCCAACATCTAAACCAGCAAAAGTTATCGTCAAAGAAGGAGCACACATGAAAGCAACGAAATCCATCAGTGCCATTTATGCTGGTTTAGCAATGATATTGGGAGTGTTTATTGCGGGAGAGCTTTTCGGCGCCGATCCAGTTCGCAGGAGCAATCCTTTGGCAAGCCCGAGTATCGACGCAGTGATTCGTTCCAAAAAGAGCAATCGGATTGTGCTCACCCCGTCCGATGATTTCAAGGCGCGCGACGTTCGCATTCGCACTGGCCCGTGATCGCTGCACAGGAAACGTCATATGCTCCAGAAGCTGTAGGGTGACAAGATCAATAGGAAGATCGTTTTTGCCTCACACCACATGTCACCGGCTGCAGATGTGGCGCCTTCGGGAGTTCTATTAGGGTGTAGCCAATTTCAATAGCCCGGTCATGTGGCAATGCAGCGCCTACCTTATGCCGTTTAGAAATTTCAGGTCTTCGTCCAGGCGCCGGGCGCGCGACATAATCTCGCGAAGACGAGGAAAAGGCGATATTGAGGCGCGGCGCGCACCCTGCCACCCGGAAACTGCAGTAGTTTTGTCGACGGGTGAACCGCGTGCCTGGAACGTGAAAGTACAGAGGTAAAAGAGTTCAGTTTCCTTGGTTCTGCATAGTCCGAGGCAGATCTATTTTTCGAACAATTCAGCTACTGAGCCTGCAAATCCCGCCAGCCATCGCGACGAAATTAACCTGGGCGCGACGGCGTTGGCACGCTCCTTAAGATTATCGACGTGTCAATACGCTCCGAATACTAGCGCATCGAACGCTAAGCACGACGGAGATTCTCTTCTTGCGGCATTCCATTGCTTTATAGTATGACCTCACTATTCTGAAAAAGAATTCACGATAGTCTCGCATCCTAATCGAGGAGCCAATGCAACCTGTTCAATTATTCTGCTGGCATTTCATGGCATATCCATATCTGGCCGAAGATTTTGACCAGCTTCACGATACCGGCTGGGTCACGGTCCCCAACAGCCTTTGGGACAACAAAAAAGCGCGCGGACTATATCAGGAGTATATCGACCAGCTGGCTTATGCGGACGAACTCGGTTTTGACGGCATGGTGCTCAACGAGCACCATCAGAATATTTACGGCCTGATGCCTTCGCCCAACATCATTGCCGCTGCCCTCACCCAAAGATCGACCCGCGGCAAGATCGTCGTGCTCGGCAATCTACTGCCGCTGCACATGAACCCTCTTCGAGTCGCCGAGGAATACGCCATGCTCGATCAGATGAGCAACGGCCGGCTGATTGCCGGTTTTGCGCCGGGCGGCGGCCCCGAAACCTTCAACTACGACATACCGTCGGCCAATACCCGGGAGAAATTCTGGGAAGCCGCGGATCTGATCGTGCGTTCCTGGACCGAAGACGGTCCGTTTGCCCACGAGGGACGGTACTTTCCACTTCGCTATGTAAACCCTTGGCCTAAACCGCTGCAAACGCCCTTTCCTCCGATATGGATACCGGGCTCGCGCAGCCCGTCGACTATGACCGAGGTGGCAAAACGCGGCTACTGTTACTTCCTTTCATCGCGCAGTCACGGCGGCGAAACCCATCGCGCCCAGCAAGAGTTTGCCGCCGTGCTGGAAAGACATGGAGATCGGTATCAGCCATTCCGCTTCGGCATACTGATGTCCGCGTACGTGGCGGAAAGCGATCGGCAAGCACGAGAGGAATGTGAAGAAGGCGTTTGGTATTTTTTGAAGAACTGTTTGAAGGGTCACTTGCGGCGGGAAGGACGACAGCTCACTTTCGGCCCGGGTGTTCCCTATATCCCGGCGCCAGCCTGGAAAGAGTATCTGAAAGATTACAAGCCGGGTCGCAAGCTTTTGGGTGACGTAGAAAACTGGGACGAGCTTGAAGCTTCGCAATCGATCATCGTCGGCAGCCCCGAGACCGTATATCACCGTATCTGGAATCTCATCGAACGAGCCAAGGTGGGAAACCTGTTGATCCAATTTCATATCGGCAACATGTCCAAGGAGCTCGCCCTAAACAGCATGACTTTGTTCGCGGAACAAGTCGCGCCGCGCCTGCGCGAGCGTTCATTGAGACTTTTCGAACGGGAATATCCGGGCGTTAGCATCGAACGGCCAAAGGAAGCGCGCTTGTGAGCGGCCGCTTTCTAGATCTTAAACAAGGCAAGGTTTGGCTCTTGGAGAACGGCCGTGGCGCGCCGCTGCTCTACCTGCACGGCTTCGTCGATGTTCACTCCGTTAAAGAAAGCTGGATGCCCTTCCACGACAGTCTCGCCGCAACGGCTCGGGTCATTGCGCCGGCGCATCCAGGATGCTCTCAAAGCGACGAGAACAAGGACATCGAAGCCATCGAAGATGTCGTCTTTCACTATCTCGAGGTCTTGGACGCATTGAATATGCCGCAATTTGACCTCGTCGGCAGCTGCGTCGGCGGCTGGATTGCAGCAGAACTTGCGGTGCGCCACCCGGAGAAGATTCGCAAGATGGTATTGATCGGCGCCGCAGGACTGTTCGTCCAAGGGGCATTGATCGGCGATGTCTTCATGATGGCTCAACCGGAGCGCGGCTCCAGTTACGCAGGGCTGCGCCAGATGCTTTTCTCGCGTCATGATCATCCAAAAGCGTTGGAGCTTTTCCCCGATGGCATGGGTGAGATTGAAGACGAGCTGCGCCGCTATCAGATGCTGCGCTTGGGCTCGCGTATCGGCTTCAAACCGCCCTACTTCTATAACCGGCCGTTGCGCACCCGCCTACATCGGATCACCGGGCCCGCGCTGGTGATCTGGGGGGAACACGACCGCATGGTGCCGCTGTCGCACGGCGAGATTTACGCCAAGTCAATGCCGCAAGTACAGCCGCTCAAAGTAATTCCGAACGCAGGCCACAGCGTCCACGTCGAAGAGCCCGAATTGACGGCACAAATCGTTTCAGATTTTTTGGCAAGATAATCAGAGAAGCCCAACGTAATCGAAGACAGACCGCAGCCGCAGGTCGTTACTCGGAGGTTTATGAAAAATAATGTCGTTCTCATTACCGGCGGGGCCAAAGGCATAGGGCGGCACGCGGCACTGACGTTGGCCCAAGCAGGCGCCAAGCTGGCGCTGGCCGACACCGATGTCCAACGCTTGCACAAGACGATCGCCGAAATCACAAGCCGCGGCGGTGACGCATTTGCCATTCCCACTGACGTGCGCGATGAAAAAGACGTGCGGCATATGGTGTATGAAGTTTTCGACCGGTTCGGCCGCATCGACGCATTGATCAACGACGCCGGCATCGTGCCGCATTTCAACTGGGGCATTCCGCGCTGGCCGCGCGCCCGCTTCATGAGCAAGGATTTTTGGGACAGCGTCATCGAAACCAATTTGGGCGGCACCTTTCTTTGTACCAAGTACGTTGTCCCCTTTATGGAAGAATGCCGTTCCGGCAACATCGTCAATCTTTGGGGCGGCGGCAGAGCCGAAAACCACGGCGCCGCGCCCTATGTCGTCAGCAAAGACGCCATCCGCACATTTACACGCTTTATCGCCGAAGAAGAGCGCGAGTGGAACGTCTGCGTGGTTGCCTTCAGCCCCAAGCAAGCCATCGCCACCGAGGATGCTCCCGAAGAAGCGCGCAAGCGTTTACCAAGTCCCGAGATTTTGGGAAACGGCTTTGTGCTGGCCGCACAAGCCGGAATGGAACTCACCGGCAAAACGGTCGAGCATCAGAATGGGAAATTGGTGGCGGTGGACTAAGTCGGATTGAAATAAAAGTGCCATGGAGCGAAAACTTACGGCACTCGCAACTTAGGATCGAGGGCGTCACGCAAGGAGTCTCCAAAGACATTGAAGGCGAACACCGCCAGGCTGATCGCCAAGCCCGGAAACAACGCCATCCACGGAGCGCGTTCCGCGAAATCCACCGCTGCTCCACGAAGCATCAGTCCCCAGGCCGCCGTCGGTTCGGCCACGCCTAAACCGAGGAAAGAAAGCGAGGCTTCAAGAAGGATCGCCTGGCCGAGAAAAGCGGTCAGAATAATCAGATAAGGCGCCACAACATTGGGCAGCATGTGACGCAATATTACACGCGCGTGACCCGCGCCTAGAGTAAGCGCCGCCTCGACAAAGAGCATCTGGCGCAAAGCCAGTGAGCTGCTCCGCACCACCAGAGCGGCACGCGGAATCATCGGAATGGCGATCGCTACTATGACATTCCAAATCCCCGAACCAAGCAGCGCGACCACAACAAGAGCCAGAACGATCAGCGGAAACGATATCAGGATGTCGAGCAGCCGTTGCAGAACAAGATCAACTTTGCCGCCGAAGTAGGCGCATGTCACACCCAGAACAGCGCCTAGGGTGGTAGCAAAAAACGAAGAAGAGAATCCGACCCATAGGGCGGTGCGCGAGCCATAGAGTAGCCGTGAGAGCACGTCGCGCCCGAAGGAATCGGTTCCCAGCCAATGAGTTGCGCCCGGAGCATGAAACATGGCGCCATAATTGTTCTGCAAAGGATCGAAAGGAGCGATGATCTCCGCCAGCAAGGCCGCTAAAGCCATCAACATAACAATCGCCGCGCCAACGGCTCCGAGAGGCCGCCTCTGAGCAAAACGACGCACTGCCTCGCACTGTCGTCGCGCTCGGAGTGACATCATCTTAGCGTCTTTCTCTGGCGCTGTGATGTTTCACGAATAATGGATGCGCGGGTCGAGCCAGACATAGAGCAAGTCGAGGAAAAAATTCATGGCGATGAAAGCAAACGAGACCAGTAGCACCAAAGCTTGGGTCATCGTGTAGTCACGATGGGTGATGGATTCGACGAGCAGCATGCCGATGCCGTTGAGATTGAAGACTTGCTCGGTGACGACCAGCCCGCCGATCAGAAAAGCGAATTCCAAACCGATCACGGTAACAATCGGCAGCAGCGCGTTTCGCAACGCATGTTTCACGACCACCGCATTTTCCCTGAGGCCTTTGGCGCGGGCTGTGCGGACATAATCTTCACGCAAAACTTCCAACACCGACGATCGCGTCATCCGCGTTGCCATGGCCGAATAGCGGTATCCCACCGCTAAGGCAGGCCATATCATTTGCGACATATTGGCTACCGGATCGGTCCAGAAGGAAGTAAAAGTCAATGGCGGCAGCCATTTAAAGAAGATGAGGAACATCAAAATGATGACGATGCCGAGCCAGAACGACGGCACGGCCAGGCCGCCGATGGAAAAGATCCGCACCAGGTAGTCGACCCAGGTATCCTGCTTCAAAGCGGCCAAGGTGCCGCAGGGAAGCGCGATCAGAATAGCCACGAGAGTCGCCATAATCGCCAGCTGAAGACTCAGCTCAAGCCGTATTCTAATTTCTTCCGCAATAGGTCTGCCCGTCCACATGGAAAGGCCGAAATCCAGGCGTACAATGCCCCACGACCAATTCAGGAACTGCTGCCATACCGGTTTATCAAGTCCGAGCTGGACTCGCTCGCGCTCGATCGCTTCCTTCGGCGCAAACGTGCCGCTGCCGGCATACTTGAGCTCGACGATGTCTCCCGGCGCGATTCGAAGTAAGACGAAGACCAGCACGGCAACGCCGAAGAGCGTCGGAATCATCAATAGCAGACGCTTGACAATGTACTGTCCCATGGAAATTTAGCTCGATGGCGGCGCTGACCACTAATCATCAGGAGCTTAGGGCGCCAGCCATACGTCCCTCAGATCCTGATTGACATAATGGCTCGGACCGATCTTCCATCCTTTGAGCCGGCTGCTATGCGGCACGATCCGTTGCCACCACAGAAGCGGAAACTGATAGGCCTGGTCGGCGATTGCGCGTTTTTCCATCTGGCGTAGCAACGGCAACCGATCTTTTAGATCCAGCATCCGGCTCTGCCGTTCATAAAGCTCGTCAAACGTAGGGTCCTTAAAACGCGAGTAATTGATCGGGCTCTTCTCAGTGCTCACATATTTCAGCAAGTAAAGATCGGGTTCGTCCATGAAGTCACAGGCGAAATCCACGCCGGCATCGAAGTTTCCTTGGCGCAGATCATTAAAGTAGGGGCCGCCCTCCTGCGGCGAGTGCGTCACGTTTAGGCCGATTTTTCGCCATTGATCGACGAGAAACACACCGCTTACTTCGTAGGGCTCCTTGACATTGCGGTTCTTCAATACAAATGAGAATCCTTCGGGCACTGCCGCTTCCTTCAGCAGTCGCCGCGCTTCTTTGCGCGATGTCTCGATGTCCTTACCAAATCCGGCAAGCTTCGTCAGTTCGGCTGGCGGTGTCGCGAATTCTGAGCCCGGGCGAAAGACGCCTCCTACATACTTCATCACCGAGATTTGTGACAACGCCTTCGACGCCTCGTTGCGATCGATGGCGAGGTTTAACGCCCGCCTGACCCGCACATCGTTAAACGGCTTTTTCTCGTTGTTGAGAGCAACTAAGATATTGCAGGCCCAGGGGCTCTCCTGCACGAGCGCCTTATTTCCTAGGGCTTTCACAATGTCATCCCGTGCGGCGGGATTGAACCCACGAAATTCGGCGAGCACTTGACCGCTTCTTACCGCCGCCACACGAGGAGCGGTATCGCGGATGAAGACGGCTCGGAATCCATCTAGGTAGGGCCGGCCGGCCATAAAGTAATTCGGATTTCGTTTGCCCGTCCAATGAGAACCTGCGACGTGCTCGCCGAAGATAAACGGCCCCGAGCCCAGAATATTTTTCTCGTACCAGCGCGGATCTTTCTTGAGTCGCTCCGCGCTATAAATGAAATTCCAAGGGGACGCTAGATTTGCCAAAAAAGACGCCGCGATGTGCTTGAGACGAAAAACCACGGTCGCATCATCCGGCGCTTCGATCTTATCGACCATGGCAAAGGAAGCTTTGCGGGCGCTGGCAACTCCTTCGGGAGGAAAGATGATCTTGTCATAGCTGGCCTTAACGTCGCGCGCCGTCAGTGGAGTCCCGTCGTGAAATTTGATGTTTTTGCGCACGGTGAACGTGGCCGTCAAACCGTCTCTCGAGAACGACCAGCGCTCGGCAACATCGCCGACGATTTTCGGGTAGTTCTGCGGATCGAAGCGGAGCAGCGTGCTGTAATGCGGCGCTACCGGATGTAACATGCCGAAAGTTGTTTCACGATGCCCGTCGAACGACGGTGGAAGTTCGCCGACGGCAAACACAAGCTCTCCTCCGGAGCGCGGCTGTTGCGCCGACGGACTCTCGGCCGCTTGGCCTAACGCCGCCGACGCGAATAAAGTGACAGCGATCACTAACAAGATTCGTCGCCTGATGTTGATCATAAACCCCTCTCTTCAGTGGATGCACTATCCATCACCTTAACGTCGTTAGAGTATAAGCACATAGCTGGGCGAAAATAGGTGATTCGACTTCATGATGTCAAGTTGCTGGAGAGTTGCGGCCGTGGTAAGCGAAAGTTTTGCTTGGTCTCCTAATCAGTTGTCGGCGAAAACGGCGCGGCAGTACTGTAGTCCATTGTCTCCGCAGATAATTTAGGACAGAATGGATTGTTACCGCACAATCGTCCCCGACGACATCCAAGGCAATCCTCCTGAAGGAAGATTTCACCATACAGAGAAGACAAAAACTTGCGCCACCCAAACCGCTCAGCGGCAAGGAAAGGCGCCTGCTCAATCCGAATCACGGGCTGATCAAGCTTTTTGAGCGCAATATGGACCGACTCATATCGCGTTTCCTGTACCCTCATCTGTCCGCCATTTGGAATCCCTATGCCTGGGTCATCGAGCGTCGTTTCCGAGTAGCGGAGACGACCTTGACGCCTGCTGGCTGGCCGCCAGGGCTTCCGTCATTGCGCGTGCTGCTGTTATCGGACATCCACTGCGGCATTTTTCTTAAACCCCAGATCTTGGCCGAAGTCGTCAGCTTCCTGATGCAGCTCGCACCTGATCTGGTGGTGGTGACAGGTGATATCGTCACCGGCCATTCACGTGAAGTGCGGCCATTTCTCGACGCTCTCGCGCCCCTGTCGCGCGCTCCGCGAGGGGCTTGGTTCTGCTTTGGCAATCACGACTATTTTGGCGGCGATCCTGAAGAGATTCGCAAAGCTCTGCAGGGCGTCGGTATCGTTACCCTCAACAACGAATCGGTAACCGTAGCCCATGGCGCCGGAAGCTTTGTACTTGGCGGTATCGATGATCTCATCCTCGGCAAGCCGGATTGGGCGCGCCTGATGTCCGAACTCGGCCCACCGCATCTCCTGTTAGCTCATAACCCCGATCACTTTTATGATGCCGCAGGTCATGGAGTAACGCTCGTGGTTTCCGGGCACACGCATGGCGGGCAGATTCGCTTGCCTCATGGGCCCCCCATCATCAGGCAAAGCCGATTCTGCCTGGACGAAGGAGTTTATTCGTTTCAATCGGCAATGCTGGTAGTCACACGCGGTCTTGGCAGCATCCTGCTGCCGTGGCGCTGGGGCGCCGACCCCGAGGCGGTCATGATCGAGATCATTTCGGCACAGTAGTCTCGAGTCATCCATTATCAACGCCGCCCAGGATGCGACGATGTTCGCGCGCTGCCGATAAGAGAAGTGGCCACCCCTACCGAGCTCCAGCCAGCGGCAATAATAAACGTGGTATTCAGAGCCGCTACAAACCCGGAGGGATTTGCCGTCGTGAGAGCGGTTCCGGCGATCCCGGTATGATGTTCAAAGGCCATCGACATCAGCAAACTGCTCAGGGCAACGCCCACGACATTCCCGAAACCAAAAGTGACGTGATTCACCGCCGATGCGAAACCCCGATGCTCGGCCGGCATCATCGCGATCATTGCCATGGAATTGGCCGGATTGAAAATACCGTTGGTGATGGCGCTGACGATGACCAGTAAGGCGGGCAGGAGCCAATGTGAATCGACACGCAAAAACGCGCCGACGCCGAGCGCAACAATCATGAATCCCACGCCGACACTCGCCGGAATGCGCGGGCCGAGACGATCGGCAACATGACCGCTCACAGGCGCCAACGCTATCGTTATCAACGATGGCGCCATAAATAGCATGCCTACGCTAGTCGCGGTTAATCCGAGAACGTCTTGAAGGTAGAACGGCAGGAGAAATCCTGTCAAGGAATAGCAACTGGCGACGACCAGCAAGCTGATTACGCTCATGCTGAACCGGCGGATTCTAAACAGCCTCAGATTGAGAATCGGATTCTGTGTTCTAGTTTCATGAAGAATCAAGCCGACAAGGCAGACACTAAACAGAACCGCCAACGCGCCCTTCAAGCTCGCTGAAATCATCTGCTGTGTGCGCCGGTCGAGCAGCATCACCAACGCGCCGGTCGTGGCAAATAACAAAGCGGCGCCGAGATAATCGATGGACGCCGAGCGGCCTCGGAATACCCGTGGACGCCGTTTGATATTCAGCAAAGTCAAAAGCATGCCGCAGATACCGATCGGTGCCAGGAAGAAGAAACTCCAGCGCCAGCTCAGGTAGTCGATCATCAGACCGCCGATGCTTGGGCCGATGATAAACCCGACATGATGCGCGGTTGTCATATAGCCCTGTGCTCTTCCAGCGAGATTCTCCGGAACCGATTCCGCGGCCAACGCCCGGCTGGAGGACTGTAACATCGCACCGCCGATGCCCTGCAAAAAACGAAACACTATGAGCTGAATAAGGGATTGGGAGAAGCCGCACAAAAGCGAGCCGGTGCTAAATACCAGAAACCCAAAGGCAAAAACCTTTTCCCGGCCCCAGAGATCCGAGAGGCGGCCAAAGACAATCGATAAGCCGATGTTCGATAGTTGATAAGAGAGCAGCGCCCAGGAAACGCCGAGCAGATCGGTTGCCAAGCTTGTGGCGATTGTCGGCATCGAGATGCTGACGATTCTGGTCGCGGTACCCGAGAAAAATGTTGCCAGTAAAGCTGTCGTAAGAAGTAAATAATCGATTTTGGCATTCATCCCGATGCTTAAACTTGAGGGTAAGATCTCGCATCGATAGCGCGGAAAAACTGCGCCCGGCAAGTTGAGGGAAGCAGCGCCATGGTTTGCGACTTGTTAATGTTATGGTGGTTCTCGAGCCTGCAGATCTTGTTTGTCGTGCTCTCCGGCGGGCATCAAAAATCGCAGCTTGAAGTTGCAGTCAGAGATCGGCTCGCAAGTTCATTCCGTGCGCAGGATAATATCGAAAAGTTTTTACCGTGCTCAACCAACTCGCTCACTGAACCAAAATTTTCTTCATCTTGGCTAGTATCCCGGGCGGGGTCTTGAGAATGCTCTGAACGACTTCGGTCACACGTTCGCCGCTGCTTGGCGAAAATTCAATCTTGCTTTTCTTGGCGTCCGAGATAAATTCCGGATCCGCAAAAGTTGCTGACAATCCCTTGCGCAGGGCTTCAACCCGGTCTCTGGGAACCTCGGGATGAACTACGTACGGGTTGGTGATTTCCGAGGGAGCATGCATCGCGCGTAGCAGTAATTTCGCGTCCTCCGTCTTAGCCAATGTCTCAGCGGCGGGAACTCCCTTCATAAGCGGATGATCCGGAGTTTTATCCCCCATGATCAGAAGCGGCTTTAGTGTGCCGCTTTGGATTAATTGAAGGTGCCTGCCGGTGGTCAACATCGCCAGCCAACTTGCGCAATAACCATCGACTTCCTTGGACTCGGCGGCGTTGACGATGTTGGCAACTCCTTCGAATCCCCGCACCAGCTTCATCTGTGTTCCAAAAGCCGCATTGATAATCGCCGGTGTGTCGTAGATGGTGCTGCCCGGCGCCATGGTGCCGATGGTAAAAGGCTTGCCGGCTGTGACATCGTCAAATGACGACACCGAAGAATCGCTGCGTCCGACGCATGCGATCGCCGTATTCACCGCGCTGCCGATCCATTGGTACCTTGCCGAATCAAACTCAATGCCCGGCGCGCCAATGGCCTGCCGCAAAGGAAATGTTTCGCCGAACGAGCCGATCACAGTGCCGTCCTTGGGCTCAGCATTGTAAACCGCGTTTGCGGCGATTAGGCCGCCGGCGCCCGCCCTGGGCTGAACCAACAGAGTAGGATTGCCGGGAATAAATCGCGACATGTGACGCGAGATTAGGCGCGAGTAGATATCGTAGGTGCCCCCAGGGCCCGAGCCGATCACGATTCTGATGGTCTTTCCTCGATAGAAATCCGCCACGGCTTTCTCATCGAGAGCCGGGCTGTTGCTCTTGGCCGGCTGAGCCTGTGCCTGACCGCCAAAGGGAGCAAGCATCAGGATGAGTATCATCAAAGTGCTGAGTCGAAGGTGGTTCATAAATATCCTCGCATCTGAATAGAGTACTGCTCTGGGCTGCGTCTCGAGAGTCGCGTCGATAAACTTTTCTCAACCTGTCAATTCGCTTTTACAGAACGCAATCGGTGACAAAGCCCGACTCGTCCATCATATAACGAAGGTGTTCCGATAACCCCACCGACCCGCGACAGGCTCTAGATTTGAATGAGGCGATCACCCGTGGCTTCGCTCGTTTCGAGATTTAGTACTCATAAAACGCGCCGATGACGAATAGGATCGGCCTAAGGTGCATGAGGGACCGTCAGCAAGACTTCGCCGCTCATACGTCAATCCACCTCAGAAAACCAACCGGTTGTAAAGCGCTTGCAGAATATTTAGGAACATATCATCCGTCAAGGTAAATCAACTCGCCGCCCTCGACCAGGGGCAAGCGGATTGGCCGGGCTAACACCGGACGTATGTCGTTGCGGTGCCTCTTGTGATTATGTTACGTGCAATCAGAACGTTTATGTGTTGGTAGCGCAGAAAGGAGAAGGAGCATGTTTAAACCGATCGGGCTAGTGGCGGGCCATTATGAATGCCGCTCACTGCAACAAACCTTGCCTATTCTGCAAGATCTTCTGGCTCTTGAAGTGGTCGCGCGAGATAACGGTGAGACCGTTCTCAAGCATCCCAATACCGACTGGAAGCTGATCGCGCACGAGTCAGATGCCGATAGTCCGGATAAGCCCTTCCAACATCACTATGGCGTGCGTGTCGCGACCAACCGTGAGATCGATGAAGCGCACGAATACCTGCAAAGAAAAAAGCGAGAATACAAGATCAAAATCATCCAACCTAAAGAAAACCATAACGCTTATTCGGTCCATTTTTTTGAACCCGGAGGAAATTTCTGGGAGATCGAATCTTACGAGAAAGCCGATGAAGCCGGTATGGGTAAAACCACGCGCCCTCACTGGCAGACTCCGATCTCCCGAGAGAAGTTTCCAGGGCGCGGGTACATTCCTCAGGCGCTGACGCACGGCACGGTCCAGTTTCACGATATAGAAGCCACTCGCCGTTTTTATGAGAACGTTCTCGGATTGGAGGTTGTCCAACTGTGGCCCTCCTCCATCTATGTGAAACATCCGGAAAGTCCCTGGTACATTGTCAATCTGCCCTTTCGCGCCGAACCGATTCTGCCCACTCGAGCGCAACGTTTTGTTCTTGCGCTTGAGTCAGCGTCCGAAGTCGAAGAGGCGCACCACTCGCTGTCAAATTCCGCTCACACGCTGGGACTTGGCACATTAGACCCGATTGAAAGTTCGAATGATGTTGCTTGGTTCATTTTCTCGGACCTGAATCGCAATTGGTGGGAAGTTACCAGCGCACGATGACGGGCCCAGTTCGTTATCGGCGTCGGCGGATTCCGAGTGGATGGCGTGGAGCAAGTCTAGCTCGCGTGTTTACCCGATTCGATTTGATATCCCGTTGCTGAACACATTTTGCCGCCCGGTTGGAGCAAACACGAGGAAAAAGAATGTCTGAATTCAAGAGAGCGATCGCGAACTCGGAACTCGATGAAGGTTCGATCCTCGCGGTCAGAATCAACGGCGAGCGCATTGCGCTTTACAAAATTGCTGGCGAAGTTTATGGCACCAGCGAGATGTGCTCGCATAGCGACTGCTCGCTCGAAGATTTCGGCAAGATAGTCGACAGCGATCAAGTGGAATGTATCTGTCACGGCGCAAGGTTCCGCATCAAAACCGGGGAAGTGACGAGGTTACCGGCTGAGGTTCCACTCAAAACCTATTCAGTAAGGGTCGATAATGACGAGGTATGGGTCCGAGTGCCGGATCCGGCCAAGACATGAATATGATTTTAAAGCAGCTACGCTGCTATCGAACAACTGCAAATCAGATTGCATGAACGCTCACGGCCCAGGACTTCCTAAAGCGCCAAAGAAGACCTAGATCATACAAGTCGCCTGCTTTTTGGAATAAACCCCGCGGAAATCTTGTCTGGAATGAACTACGCCAGGGCTGGAGGAGAAGCCCTTCGACCTCCAGCTGTAAATCGTGCGGCGCAGGCTCATCGCACAATCCTAGATGAATAGATCTCCATAGGGAGAAATGCGCAGTGCACTACCTTAATCGCTTCAGGGTGGCTTTCTGGCACCTTGCTTGCGTCCCACGCCTCACCGACATTGCAACACTGAGTGCTCTGGGATGAAAATCCAACCCGCATGATCGATACGGCAGCTCCAATATCGGCATCAGAAGACGCAAACCGAAATTGATGCTGGCACGCTCTAGCTCCGCAGAGTTCAGTTTCGCATTGTGTCATTGATCCAACGTATTCTGAATAATGATTCGAATACGGCACTTTATTATCGCCGAACAACTTGAGTAAAAAAAACAACTCTGCTCACCAGCGCAGGACTGCGGCACTCTCACGTCTACTCCATGCCCGTGGATAGCTTCGTTGGCTTGCGTCACAGTCGTAGATTTCTGCCTGCAGAGCAGCCTTACCGTAAGGAGCACCTATGACTAACAGAAATACGCAGCCAACGGGTACCCTAGGCGTAAGACAAGCCTCCATTGCGCATTGCGCCTCAAGTGAAAGGACATCTGCTGGCAGAATCACGTCCATACTTATCGCGTTGTTATTACCTCCCACCCTGGCTTTTGGTTACCCGTTTCAGCTCAATTGGAATGACATGAACTCGAACGAGGACGGCACGATAATTTATCGGGAGATATCGGGTGTTTTTCATGAAGTCGGCTTCGTCGGCCCCAACGTAACGAGTTTTACCGACGACCCGCCGGGAGCCGGCGGTGATACATTTTGCTGGACCGTACGGGCGTTTCGTGAAGGGAACATCTCCGGCTCGTCTAATGAGACCTGCGCGAGCGTGCCAACAATATCGGCAAATTCAGGATCGTCAAAGCCAGGACAGCGCGAAGGCCAAAGAAGATGACGCTTCCGGTCTGTAGTTTCATCGCGTGAAGTAACGCCGACCGGCGGTCACCCGAGCGAGCCGCGGCCGAGATCCCAATGACCCCGACGCATTGGTGGGACTGAGTCGATTATAGATGACAATTGCCGGTGACATTTGCCGCAGCATCAGCACCATAATCACTAACCCGGCTGATCGCGTTCCTGCGAATTCGGTTGTTCCTGAGGCAAGAGCAGCGACTCTAGCCCAGCAAATTCAATCCTCGCTAGAAACCATACCGTTATTCATGCGCAAAATCCGCATGGCGCAGGAGCTGGCGAACTCCTCATCATGGGTCGCGATAACCAAGGTCCGTCCTTCACCTACCAATCCCTGAAGCAACTCTCGCAACTCACTGCGGCGCGCCCCATCCAACGATGCGGTCGGCTCATCCATCAGCAGCAGCGGCGGATTCACAGCCAGAGCGCGCGCGATGGCAACGCGCTGCGCCTCGCCACCCGAAAGTTCGCCCGGCAGTGCGTTGGCGCGATGTTCGACGCCGAGCAGCGCGAGTAGCTCCTGCGCGCGGCGAACGGCTTCGCGGTAAGGCACACCATGCGCGTGTACCGGAGCGAGCCAGACGTTCTTAGCCGCCGGCATATGCTCGAACAGATGGTGAAACTGGAACACCATGCCGATTTTACAGCGCAGGAGACGCAGAGTATTGGCCGAATTGCCGCCGTTGCCGACAATCGTCAAATCTTCAACCTGGACGATTCCTGATTGAAACGGCTCTAACCCGGCGATTAATCTGAGTACCGTGGTCTTGCCGGAACCTGAAGCCCCCATTAGGGCGACGATTTCGCCGCGCTGCACACCGAACGTGACACCGGCCAGCACCTCGCGTTCGCCGCGACGAAGGCGCACATCATTGAGTTGCAGCACGTGTGCGGTCATGCCGTCCGCCGCCGCCATCGTTGCTCAAGCCGGCGCGCCAATGCCGCCAGCGGTAACGACATCGCCATATAAAGCGCGGCGCACAACGCCCCGGGAACAACCCAGCTGCCGATGTTGGTCGCGAAAATTTGCGTTTGTTTGGTCAACTCAAGAACGGTAAGCACCGAGACCAGCGAGGAATCTTTAAGCAGGGCAACGAAATCATTGGTCATCGGCGGCAGCGCTAAACGAAACGCCTGAGGTCCGCGCACCAATGTTAGAACCTGAAACTCATTGAAGCCGAGTATCCGTGCAGCCTCGAGTTGACCGCCCGGTACGGCCTCGAGCGCACCGCGGTAGATTTCACTTTCGTATGCGGCATAGTTGAGTCCGAGTCCAAGAAGCGCAGCGACGAAAGCGGGTAGGCGAATGAGTTCGACGATACCGTAGTACAAGATGAAAAGCTGAAGAAGGATCGGCGTTCCGCGGATGATCTCTACGTAAGCGGTTAAAAGCGAACGGGCGATCTTGCCGCCGTAGACGCGTCCACTGGCGATCGACACACCGATGATGATGGCCAGCACCATCGACAAACATGAAAGCACCATCGTAATTGCGGCGGCGCGAAAAAGCGCGGGCAGGTAGGCCTGCACCGTCCGCCATTTGGAAACGGTCGCTTCGCCGGCGGGCAAATCGAAGCCAAGTACCGGCGGCAGTGGATTGCCTGCGAGCACGTCGGCGAACAAGGCCGGTTGATCCTCGTTCCATACCCGCCATTTACGAAAAATCCGTTCTAAAGTGCCGTCGCGCATTGCGTTGCGTAGAATTTCGTTGACCGATTCGCGTAGTGCAGCGTTCCGGGTTGCGAGGACCCCGACGTAGTGGCCCGTCGCAACGATTTCCGGCTGGATAGTGAACCCCGAAGTGGTACGACGGCGCCGCTCGGCGAGAACGTTATCGAGCAGCACGGCATCCACACGTCCGATGATCAGATCCGTAAAGGGATGCACATCATCATCATAGGAAACGACTTTGATGCCGAAATCGCGCTCGGCGCGGAGAAGAATCTCATACGCGATGGTACCTCCGAGCGTGCCGATCCGTCGTCCGCGCAAATCGGCGAGGGTGCGAAAGCGTGAAGCGTCCGTGTCACGTACGCTCAACACCTCACGAAATCTATAATACGGCACCGTCGGCGCCATCGTGGCGCGGCGCGCTGGCGTGTCTTCGATCCCTCCCAAACCGATCTCGGCGTCGTCGCGCTCGATAGACTGATCGATTGATGTAAAGGCGACATTAAGGAAAGTGGCTGAGCGGTTAAGCCCCTGCGCGATGATCTCGGCGATCTCGACATCGAACCCAACTAGTCGATCAGGACGCGCCGGATCCGCTTCGACAAACGGCGCCCCACCCTCGGGGTCGGCGGCCCAGCGAAATTCCTGTTGTGCCGAGGCTGCAATCGCCAACGACATTGGCGCAAACATAAAGAAGCTCACAAACAAAGCCAGCGTTGCCAACTCCCAACGGCGGTTCTGCCGCTTATCTACTCTGCGCCTAAGCATTAGTACTGAATTGCAGTCCGAGTTCGCTGTGTCGACAGCTAAGGATATTTTCAGCAAACTCCGAAAATGGTCGAGAACAATAAACGAGAAAGAGCCAGCAGTTTTTGTTTTGCAACGGAGACTAACCGACCAGCTGCTTTCATGTCAATCCGGGAGCAGCAACCATCTCCCTTTACTGTCGGTAAGTGATTAAATAATATACCCATGCGATTGGTGATACTTTCATCATGGGAAATACTCAGGGTAGCGCGCAATTCAAGAATCGCCAGATACGGCAGAATAATGCAAATTAAGCTGAAACTCGGTTGTGCGAAAATCCTCTGGCCGCTTCTCTTTGCTGTGATTACGGTTTTTACGATGCCGACTACTGGCAGGTCATCCGTCACCGAAAGGGCCGCGCTTTCCTTTGAGGAAGCCCTCCGTAGTCTGCCCCGCCTCAGGAGTTTGCTGATTTCAATTGACGGCGAGCTCGTCGACGAGCGCTATTTCCACGGCGCGCGCTCTACCGACCCGGCTAATCTGAAGTCAGCTTCCAAAAGTATCATATCGACTCTTATCGGCATCGCGCTGGATCGCGGGCAGCTCAAATCTATTACAGATCCCATTGCCAAGTTTTTTCCGGAGTATCTCGGTCCCGAGGCTGATGCTGCAAAGAAGAGGATTACCATTGAAGATCTGTTAACCATGCGCTCGGGCCTAGAGACCACCAGCAACGTCAACTATGGGCAATGGGTAACCAGCGCCAACTGGGTGCGTCACGTATTGACCCGTCCTCTGATCGACGAACCCGGCGGCAGGATGATCTATAGCACCGGCAACTCCCACCTGCTCTCGGCGATACTGACGAAGGCGACGAAGATGAGCACGTTTGATTTCGCTCGGCGCTACTTAGCAGAGCCGCTGGCCATTGCGATTCGGCCGTGGATTCGCGACCCGCAAGGCATCTACCTGGGCGGCAACGATATGCATTTAACTCCGCGGGCCATGCTTGAATACGGCGAAGTCTATCTTAACCGCGGCCGGATGAAGGAAAAGCAGATCGTCTCGGCGCGGTGGGTGGAGGAATCTCTCAAGCCGCGCACCAAATCCAGCTGGAGCGGCCGCGATTATGGATACGGCTGGTGGATCGACACTTTGGGCGGGCAGACGACCCACTATGCCTGGGGACATGGCGGCCAATTTATTTTCACAGTGCCTGGTCTCAAGCTAGTGGTAGTTGCCACCGCGGTGCCGACGCCTGATGATGGACGACGGGAACACCAGCGCGCCATTTACGATTTCATGGAGCGTCATCTTATTCCGGCCGCGGAAAGAAAACAGCTTGCAGCAGTAAGCAGCACAACAAGAGTCGACCCTCAACAGAATTGACGCACAGTATTTTAATCGCGTTGTCGCTCCAGCTAAGCTCGACACTACTGAGTTTTCGGTCACAAGTTTTAGATATTGTGGCGAGTTGATTTCCGTTCACTCTTGAAGTTCAGCTGATCATGCATTTTCATGGGCGCGAGCATTCACCTCGCCGGAGGGTCTCTATACCGAGCAGTCGGTTTCGTCGGCCACTCCTCAGAGCACGGAGGCGGCTGGCATATTTGATCTGAACGTTGAAATGAAGGCTGTTCGAATTCACAGATTTGGCGGTCCCGAGGTAATCCGCATAGAGGATATCCCCAAGCCTGTGCCAAACGCGGGCGAGGTCGTCGTCAAGGTGGAAGCTGCCGGTGTTGGGCCATGGGATGCTTTGATCCGCCGCGGCGACAGCGCTCTACCGCAAACCCTTCCACTCACTTTAGGGTCTGACTTTTCCGGTGTGATAGACTCTATCGGGTCCGGTGTGGAGCGATTCAAAATTGGCGACGAAGTCTTTGGCGTAACGGCCGAGAGTTTCACTGGAGCCTGTGCCGAATATGCTCGCGCTAAACCGAGCATGATCGCGCCCAAGCCGCGAACCCTCAATTACAGCCATGCTGGCTCCGTACCCGTCGTGAGCGTAACCGCATGGCAGATGGTGTTTGAGTTTGCCCGGCTGAGCGCCGGACAGTCGGTGCTCATCCACGGCGGCGCCGGTAATGTTGGCGGCTACGCAGTGCAGTTTGCCAAACAGGCGGGCGCCATGGTGATAACCACCGCAGCGGCTGGCGATGTTTTCTACATCCGCAGTCTCGGCGGCCTGGGGGTGATCGACTACCGCGCCAGCCGCTTTGAGGAAAAGGTGAAAGACGTCGACGTTGTGATCGATACCGTCGGCGGCGAGATCCTCGAACGATCGTATGGTGTGGTTAAGCGCGGCGGCGTCATCGTCTCTTCATCGGCTGCTCCATCCCAAGAAAAGGCTCATCGACACGGGGTGCGAGCGTCATTCTTCCTGGTTCAAGTCACTGCCGAAAGATTGCAAAAAATTACCGAGCTCATCGATGCGGGCAAGCTTAAGACTCAAGTTGGTGAAGTGCTCTGGCTCGACGAATGCCGGCAGGCCCACGAGATGCTCGAAGGCGCCCCGCACAGGCGCGGTAAAATAATCCTTAAGACGCAAAGCGCGCGCGGCAATCGACCGTTGACTTGAAGCAAATCATGATCCTCCTCGGCTATGTCGATATGCGTCCAAGAAACACAAAGCTCCCCGCGCGACCAACCGCTCTCTGTTCCTACGAGTTCATTTCACGAGCACGAACACGGGTTTCTCCGGCTCACCTTAGACTCTTCACTTGCTGAGCAATGTTTTCATCCGCTCAATCAACTCCCGATTGGCGGTGAAAACCTCCTTGGCCAGAGATTCGAGGTCCTCCGCGCTGGTCGGATCTATATCCAGCCTCCTCTTTTTAGCATCCGCCAACAACGCTGGATCGCTGAGAGTTTTGCTAAACGCATCTCGGAGCATCTTCACACGATCTGCCGGGATGCCGGGTGTGGCTATGATGGGCCGGCCAAATTCTCCGGACGCTAACACCAATGCTGCCATGCGTTTGGTCCCTTCCGGAGTCTTGTATTGTTCGATGAGCTCTTGAACGGTGGGCACCTCGGGCAAGCGAGGATCCCGGGTCTTGCCGGTCTGAAACAAAACCCGCACAAAATTCTTTTTACGCCAGCTGATGAAAGGCTCGCGCGCAAAGTACGTCGTGACGGTAAAAGCGCGGCAATCCACTTCGCCTTTTTCCACCGCCAGGTCGATTTCCTGTCCTCCTTTATATCCGGTAACTATTTCAAACTTCGCGCCGATGCTTTCATTCATAAGTTTTACTAGATAGTAGGATGGCGAGCCTGTGCCGGTGGAGCCGCATTTAGGAGACTCATTGGTCTTGGTCACGTCGTGAATCGTTTTGAACGGCGTATCGCTGCGCATATAGAGCAAGTTATTTGACTTCTCGAAGCTCCCCAACCAGGTGAACTTGGGCCAGTCAAATTTTACTTCCGATCGTCCAACGAGCTGATCGAAATAAAGCGAAGGCAGAATCGATCCAAACGTCAAACCGTCCGGTTTGGCAACGTTGTAGACGTAATTCGCCGTAATCATGCTCGATGCGCCAGCCATGTTTTGCACGATGATGTTGGGGTTACCAGGGATATGCTTCCCCATATGCTCGGCTAGCATGCGGGCGTAGAGGTCATAGACGTCGCCAGCGGGCAGCCCGACGATAATTCTGATAGTCTTGCCCTCGTAAAAAGGAGCCTGCGCGTGGAGGCTGGCAGCACCAAAAATCAGAAACAAGAAGCCGATAACAAAGCTTTTCATGGTTCAATCCCCGCCAATCCAGATTTAGATCCTGCCCGCCAAAATACTTCGATTCACCCTTATCCTCTTTCGTATCCTAATCACGAGGTACAATCGGGAATTTTTTCTGCCCGAGCGGCCAAAGGTTATTCGATTCAGGATTGTCGTGTCAACTGAAGGGAATCAAAACTACCGAAATGGCTTTGTCGCTCCAGACATAGCATTATAATTCGGCTGAGCCGGGCAGCCAGACGCAAGCCGTACCCTCTTAGGCGCACGTGTGTAAATTAGAAATCGCCGGCGCAAGCTAGACCGGTAGGCAACGCACCCGTATTCAAGCGGGGGGTTTGCGAAAAGTACAAACAAGATGGTCAAAGTATTTGACAAATCTGGCCGCTTACAGTAACTAAGACAATCTTCGCAGCGGTCGGATGGAAGGACTAACTTGAAGCAAAACAAGGACAAACACACGCTGGTCAAGAAGAAGAATTTGAACCAGCTGCGGGAGAATTTAGCACGCACCTCCTTTCAAAGCTGGATGTTAGCGTCTCAAAGGGCACGAAATCTCCGGCGACGCGGCTATGATGTCTCTGTTCCTCCACCGCGTATCGGCCGGCCTCAGCTTCTCCTCATCAGCCGGCGCGATCCCATTTAGTAACAATCCTGTTTCCATCCGGGCCTAAGCACCGATCCAGTCATATAAAGCGGCTGGTGCTGCTCTTCAGAGCGCCACGCAGTATAGGACTGTCCCTCCACAATCACTGCTCTCATTTATCGATTCTACTGAGCCAGAGCGGCTTGGGAAAAATGCCGAGAGAAATCGAAAGTGAATCCTCGATGCATTTTGCCGCATGCCACCAGCGCGCGGGAATGTATAACCAATCACCGGCCAGCAGCCGAGCCGTGCCGATCGGCGAGACTTCATCGCAGAATCGACTGAAATCGGGCGCCGTACCCGGTGGCCGTTCACGCTCAACCGTGTTGTCGCGAAAAAAGTAATCCTTTGCGCCTTCGGTCTGTACGATGAAGACGTCTTCGTCGTCATAATGCCAGCCAAAGCCATAAGTGCCGCCGGGTGTAACAATCAATTGAACATGCACTTCACCCGGAATATGCTGCGTCAGGGATGCGGCAAGTCCGGCAATCCCAGGATCAAGTTTCTCCGCACGACGAATCACCAGCCCAACTCCGCTGGTGAGAAGGTCGAGTGCCTCGCCTAACCTCCTGGGTATAGGTAGCTCTAACAGCTTACCCCGGGCCACAACCAAAACGTCAGGCGGATTACGGGTTAACAGTTGGTCGAGGGTATCCCATCCAAAAATCGAGCATCACACGACGAGCGGATGACGGACTCGCGTAAGGTTGTGCGCGCAGATACTCCCGCGCAAACAAACTGACCTTCATCGGGTTCAACCACTCTTCGAGCATAGATCTCAAATTAACAGTTTGAAGCTTGTCGGGCGAGCCTACTTTAGGTCCGACCATGCGTTAAACAAAAAGAGGGGAGCAACCCGATCTGTTGCTCCCCTCTTCTGTGTTACTTGTGTCGACTAAGGACTACCAGCGATTACGTCCGCCGCCATTCCGGTCACCCCGGCCTCCGCCGTCACCGAAGTTATCGCGCTTGGCCATTGGCTTGGCCTCATTGACGGTCAGAGTGCGGCCGTCGAGTTGTGTGCCGTTTAGCGCCGAGATGGCGCTTTGGGCCTCGCTGCCCGAGCTCATCTCAACAAAGCCGAAGCCGCGAGACTGACCGGTCATTTTATCGGCAATTACGTTAGCCGATTCAACCGTACCGTGTATCGAGAAAACTTCCTGTAAACGCCCTTCCGTCACGGAATAAGGCAACCCACCTACATATAGTTTACTACCCATGTTCTCCTCCTATGAGAGACTGTTATTGTCTTTGACCCTGAGAATCCGACTGCAAATGGGAGAACATGGACTAACGAAATATTTAAACCACGCCCTGATCGGAAATCATTTAAAGAGAGCTTCGCAAGGATAGAGACTGGAAGAGGCCTTCAAATTTGTGCTTTCCCCAGAAGGCCATAGACTGAAGAAGATGACTCACACTACGTGGTGTGGGGGACGATGTCAACGTCCATCTCTGACATTTCAGAAATAATTGTGGTGTATTGGTTGACCGAGGTTGGAGCGGAGTTGCGCCAAGGATATTCGGCCTCAAATATACCCGATAATCCCGATCGAGAGTTCGCCGGATATATTTCAGCCGGGATTAAGCTTCGATGTTCGGAGTCACTAGAGTTTACCGGGCTAGTCTAACAAGCCTAAACAGGATCAGGCTTGTCACATCTCGTGTGCCTGGCTTATTCCTGACGACAGCGATATCTGTTAATCTCGGTTCAATCATGGCTGCTCCGAACAAACGGCTATACCCGCGCAGCCAGGACAAAAAACCTGGCGGGATAAAGTATCCCATCGTTAGCCGCAAAGCCGGAATCCTTGTAGCTATGGCTCTGGAGCTTCCCGGAAGTATTATCGGCGGATTATTCATCGGCTACCTGCTTGATAATTATTTCGATACTTCTCCGTGGATCATGATGGCACTGACAACCCTTGGCTTT
The DNA here is from genome assembly GCA_963728565.1 of uncultured delta proteobacterium. Taxonomy (GTDB): domain Bacteria; phylum Desulfobacterota; class Binatia; order UBA9968; family UBA9968; genus WHTF01. Next base: position 74,092 of record CAVSLC010000011.1, on the reverse strand, counting down.
ACCGCAGCCTGCATACGGCTGGTGCGATGGGCCCGGTATTTTGCCGAGGAACGTAGCAAAACCGAATCAGCGAACCGCGAGCGATCTACTGATCGAAGCGCGGCAAGCCTAAAAGAATGAACAGCCTCGAGATCCTGATCACCCACGCAATTATCTAAGTGCAATATTGCGCGGCAGTTAGAAGATTCTGACGGTATTGGAGAATGCAACGCGATAAGTTGAAAGGAAAAGCGATGAAAAGATTCTGTCAAGGGAGTTATATTCGCCGTTTGTCGATGGCAGCAGGGATCGGTCTGGCGCTGGTGGGCGGTAGCGTTCAGGCTCAAACCGGCGCGGGCGGGAACACTATCTCGGTGAATGGCACCCTATCGTCGATCACAGGTTCAGATATGTCCGTGATGACCAATAGCGGTCCGGTTGTCGTGAAGCTTGGCGGCAGCACGATTATTCGGGGCGAAGTGCCGGTGAAGTTCTCCGATATCAGCTCCGGCATGTATGTCGGAGCCACCGCCGAAAAGCAGCCGGATGGCACTTTCCGCGCCAGCCGCTTGCACATTTTTTCCGAGGACCAGCGCGGCACCGGAGAAGGCCACAGGCCGTTAACTTCGGCGCCGCAGAGCGGCTCGACCATGACCAACGCCAACGTTGAAACTGTCGAGGACGTGGCGGTACAAGACGTAAAAGGCCGGATGGTAACGCTGAAGTACAAGGGCGGAGAGATCAAAGTACTCGTGCCGGCGGACACTCCGGTTGTCAAGCGCGTTGTCGGCGACCGCCGCCTGCTTACACCCGGGAGCACTGTGTCGGCCAGCGGCCCTCGAGCGGAGGACGGCGCCATCGTCGCCTCGCAGATTACCGTGCGCGCCTCGGCCAACTAGCGCGCAAAAAACCAATGGCAGTATTGGATCCGAATGCCTGATCCACTATTCCAATTCGAAACTGTGATAAGGCTTTTATCTCAGACGATCTTCGGAATGCGCTCGGCATTTATAAGCCGGGCTTCCGCCTAACAATCCTTCCTGTCGATCGCCCATTGGAACTGTTGCAGCTCGCGGGGATTCGCCTGCTTCGATGTCCATCCCTTTCCCCATCAGAAGAAATCAATGCTCAATCCGCCCCCATCGTTGCGCCGCGCAGTAGAATCCTGCGCGCTTTTTAGTTAGCTAAAAATAAGCACCGCCGCGCAACAACGGCTCATGTAGGCGGAGATCCAACACGGTAGGAGGCAGTTTTTCGATGATGCGTGAGATCGAAGAGGTATTGAACAAGGTCCGAGCGACCAGTGAACATCAGCCGATTTTTTTGCAGGCGATCCAGGAGGTATTTGAATCCATCGAGCCGGCGGTAAGCCGGCATCCCCAGTACATCAAGCATGGTATTTTGGAACGCATGGTCGAGCCGGAGCGGACGATCATTTTCCGCGTGCCCTGGGTGGACGACCAGGGTAAGATAAGAGTCAACCGCGGCTTTCGCATCGAAATGAACAGCGCCATCGGCCCGTACAAAGGCGGCCTGAGATTTCATCCGAGCGTCAATTCCGGGATCCTTAAGTTTCTCGCTTTCGAGCAAACGTTTAAAAACGCGCTGACGACCTTGCCGATGGGCGGCGGCAAAGGCGGCGCGGATTTCGATCCAAAGGGTAAGAGCGATTTGGAAGTGATGCGATTTTGCCAATCCTTCATGACCGAGTTGTTTCGTCACATCGGCCCGGATACGGATGTTCCGGCAGGAGATATCGGCGTCGGCGGCCGCGAGATTGGTTATCTGTTCGGCCAATACAAGCGCATCAAGAACGAATTCTCAGGCGCACTGACCGGAAAGGGGCCGAACTGGGGAGGATCTTTAATACGCCCGGAGGCCACCGGTTATGGCGCGGTTTACTTTGCGCAGGAGATGCTCAACGGACGCGGCGACAGTCTCAAGGGGCAAAGTTTGTGCTGTTTCGGGCTCGGGCAACGTGGCGCAGTATACGATCGAGAAGCTCAACCATCTCGGCGCCAAGCCCGTCACGCTTTCTGACTCCGATGGCTTTATCTATGACCGCGACGGCATCAACCCGGAAAAACTCGCCTGGGTGATCGGCCTGAAAGAAGTGCGCCGCGGCCGTATACGCGAGTATGCCGAACATTTCAAGGCAGAGTTCTTTCCAGGGAAACGGCCCTGGGGCGTCGACTGCGATTGCGCCTTTCCCAGCGCGACGCAGAATGAGCTGGGCAGCGACGATGCGCGGATTTTACTCCGAAACGGCTGCGAGGCTGATTTCAGAAGGCGCCAACATGCCTTCGGAGCCCGATGCCGTGCGTCAATTCATCGAAACCAAAATCTGCTACGGTCCCGGCAAAGCGGCGAATGCCGGAGGCGTGGCGATCTCGGGACTGGAGATGAGTCAGAACTCTCTTCACTACAGCTGGACACGAGAAGAAGTCGAGCGCCGCTTGCAGGAGATCATGCACAGCATCTATGCGGCAGCTTCAAGCACGGCAGCCGAGTACGGCCAGCCCACCAACTTGGTGATGGGCGCCAACATCGCCGGTTTTGTCAAAGTCGCTGACGCGATGATCGCCCAGGGCGTAGTGTAAGATGAAGTCCATCCTCTCTGGCAAATATCCAAGCTGGGAACTATCACCGATGCCGGGTCAGCGTGCCGGAGAGAATCGGGTCATCTGCGACGCGCAGAGCTTTCGTTCGTAACACTGCGCCTCGTTAGCTGTGAAAGCTGCTCAATCGATTCTCGCCGGACCAGGCATTGTTAATTGGCGCTCTCTTGTGAGACGCTCGGCAGCAATGGCAATGGGACGTTATTTTTCACCGGAGGGATGCTTCTGAGATACGCCCACATTGCTTTGAGATCGGCATCCTTTACATCTTTCAAGTTGAACCATGGCATCGGCGGCAGGATGTCGCGCCCGTTGGGTTGTCCCTGATGCTTGCCGGTCCGAGCCACCTGTATGAACATTTGCTCACTCCATTCGGCAATACCGGTTTCTTTGTCGGGGGTTAAATTCATCGCGAAGCTCACGCCCCACGGGCCCGCCCACGCAGTCAAAGAGGGATTGGCCGCCGCGGCGACACCCTTCTCCTTCAGGTCTTTGGGCGACCACGACGGCGGCGGCAGGTTTTCTGGGTGGCCGGAAAGTAGTTTGGTTTCGTCAAGTATCGGCACGCCGTTAGGACCCTGAATCTTCGGCGTATGGCAATCATGACAACCACCCAAGGTGACCAGATATTTGCCACGCTCGACGGAGCTATCCAATGTGATCTCCTGCTTCGCACAACTGACGCAAAGCGGGACAACGACCGAAAGAGCTATCCAGAGTTTAGCAGCGCGAGACATTATCGATTCCTTTCGAGCGGAGATTTTGCTGGCGCATTTCCTAACATAAAACCAAGCAAATGTTGAGCGGTATGTAGCGGACGCGTATAGCTCTGCCGCTTTCTCGTCTTCCCGGCGAATCAAAGCCATGGGGCCTCGAAAGCTTCGTCCTTCCTTTTAGCAGGAGCTTTAGTCAATCACCTATGGAGCCGACGTCGTCAACCACCGCATTGCAAATGCACAAGTAATGAAACAGGGTGATCGCCTTGAGCAGGGTTCAATCATGCGCTGGCTGCATTCTGTGCTGAAAAGAACACACCTATCGCGATCGAAACCATCCGGATTCTCTAAAAATCGGGACAAACCCGCGCCGTGCTCGTCGTAGACGGAGTGGCACGTTAACTGCCTCTTACGGAATGCGGAGGTAATTACTCATGGCTGAAGAATCTTGTGCTCATCCTGATTGCGATTGCGAAATCGAGTCCGGCGCAGGCGTATCCAAAGGCGGAAAAAATTACTGCAGCGAGTTCTGCGCGGCCAGCGAAGGCGCCAGTCTGGAAGACTGCGAGTGCGGCCATCCAGATTGTGAGTGAATAGCCGCTTCGTACCGAAACCTCCAGTTGTATTTTGACCGCGCGCCTCGTTAGCGGCCGACCGCCTAAACATTTAGAGTCGACCGCGGCGCGGTGTTTTATGGTTTGATATTGTGATTCAAATGAAAAACATTGTCGGGATCGAAGCGTTTTTTTAATTGAGCCAGACGATCATAGTTTGGCCCGTAAGCAGCGGTCACTCGCTCGCCCTCATCCTCAGTCATAAAATTAACGTAAGCGCCGGCGGAAGCGTAAGGCGCGCTCGCTTTAAAGAAAGCACGTGCCCAGTCGATGCAGATCCGATCCTCTGCTGCGCTTTCCCAGCGGCCATGCACATTCAAGACAAACTTGGCGTCTCGGTGCGCATAGGCCATAGCCTCGGAAGGCACGCGATTGGCAGCGCCGGCGATATGACCGATGAAGATCTCGCATTGAGGAGAGGGCAGTTTGCCGGCGTACTCGATGATCGAATCGATGGCGCCGTCGCTGAGCTCGGTGAAATTATGAGATTTCCAATAATTTCTGGCGCCGGCAGTGAGCAGAGGATCGAAAGCCTTCTGCCATTCTGACATAGGGCTGGGCGCCGACATGCTCGCCGTGGGGATTTCCGAAAGAACGAAGCTCGTCGATCAGCCTGCGGCCTTCCGCAGCCGCACCCCCTGCGTAAAAGATCGGCAGAACGATAACCTCCTTGCCATGAACATCTTGCGGAAGAAAAGGTAGCGGCGGCGCCTGACGGAGCACAACCCAGACGCTGAGATCCTCGGGCGCCGTATTAGCAAATTGACGATACCGGGTCAGGACCTGCTTTGCCTGCGCAAAGGGGAATACGAGCAAGCCGGCGAGGATTTCAGGACCCACCGGATGAAGGGCAAACTCGAACTGGGTAACGACACCGAAATTCCCGCCGCCGCCGCGCAAGGCCCAGAAAAGCTCCGGGTTGTCCTGCTCGCTTGCGCGTAGCTTTTTACCATCGGCAGTTATCACGTCAGTCGAAACCAGATTGTCTATGGTCATGCCGTGTTTCCGAGTCAGCCAGCCGAACCCGCCACCGAGAGTCAACCCGGCAATCCCGGTTGTCGAGTTGATGCCCACCGGCGTCGCCAAAGCGTGCCGCTGTGTCGCGGCGTCCAGATCACCGAGCGTTGCGCCGGCATCGACGTAGGCGCGTTTCTTCGCGGCATCCACTCGGACCTGCTTCATCTGTGAGAAATCGATGGTTAGGCCGCCATTGCAGATGGCGTTGCCGGCGATGTTATGTCCGGCGCCGCGAATGGAAATCTCCAGCGCGTTCTCCCGCGCAAATTTGATGGCCGGCGCAACGTCGTCGCCATTTGCCGGCTGCACGATAACGGCTGGACGACGGTCGATCATGGCATTCCAAATTTGGCGCGCCTCGTCATAGCCGGAATCATCAGGGCCTAGCACCCTGCCTTTGATCGCGCCGCTGAGCTTTGTTAACGCTTCTTGTGATTGCATGGCCATAGGCTGACCTCCGATCTTGGTTATGGATTAACTATCTTCACTCTGACCTAGCGGAACGCTGCGTTCAGTGACATTGCAAAAACGCCGTAGAAGTAGGCGTGGGTGGAAACGAAGGCGTGAATTCCTAACGCTTCGCGTAATATTTTCGCTCAGCTTAGTCAAGTTAGTTCGCAGGAAATGGAACGACATCGATAGCCCGTGGAGCGACGATATAAGACGCAGCATCAAGTTGCGATACAGCGAGGTTAATCTATTTCGGTTAACAGTCCCTTACGAGTATGTCTGATGACGATCGACGCTCTTAACCAGCCACTGGCCGCATTTATAGACCATACAATTTTTTGGCGTTGTCGTAGCCGATTTTTTTCTTGGATGAGGCGGGTATATCGTCGCGCGAGAGGAATTCCTGGACTGCCTTGCTCATGTCGACGATTCCTTCGTGAGGAAAATCGGAAGCCCAGAAAAGACACTGATCGCCGAGCAGTTCTAAGTCGCGGCCAGTGGTCATCTCTTCGCCGCACTGAAAGTAAACTTGCCCGCGTTCGATCAGTTTCAATGGCCGCGGCAGCTCGCCCAGCCGCCCTTCCATCTTGCTGATCAGATACGGTACCCAGCCGCAACCTGCCTCCAAAAACGCGATGCGCAGGTCGGGGTATTTTCCTATCACGCCCGAGAACATCAAATTGGTGAACTGGCGCATCTGCGGCCAGACATGGGCCAGTGTCGCGGCTTCATCGCGCCATAGAAAGAGATCGTTGTTGCGCAGCGAATTTTGTGAGTGAACCGCCAACATGCAGCCCAGCCGGTTGGCCTCTTCGTACAGCGGGTGAAACTCCGGATGACCTAATGGCCGCGGCAATCCGTCCGCCGGAAGCACCCCGCCCACCATGCCATAGTTTCTAACCGCCCGCCGCAGTTCCGTGACCGCCGCATCAATATCCTGCAGAGGCAGAACGGCAACCCCCTTCAAGCGGGGTTCATCACGCAAAAAACGTTCATAAAGATAGTCGTTGTAAGCGCGGCTCAGTTCGACAGCGAATTCGGTGATGCCCACCTGTCCGATATGCATGAAGCGTGTCGGATAAACTACTGCCGCCTCGATATTCCCCTGTTCTAAAGCCGTACGCCAATCCTGCAGCGAAGGAATCAGGAATGACGATCCGGTGCCGGACCGGCGGCCCGCCTGACGATGCCAGCCGTGATGCGGCAACAGAGGAAAGTAAAGCAGTGCCTCGCGGCGTTGCTTGTAATGGTCCGGCAAGTACTCAAAGACCTCACTTTCGACTTCACGGATGTGCCCGTCGGCATCGATCATCTTCCACTCAGGCATGTACAGCTCTCCTTCTCTTCCATTCTTTGTCGACAGTAGTACGGAAACTTAATAGCACTTCAGAATTCGAGTTTTGTTGAGCCGTGCACCATTGAACGCATTCGTTCAGGCTGCGGCGTTTCCTCTCCCAGCATCACTCGTTAAATTTGTAAAACCGGGCGACGTTGTCGTGCAGCATTTTCTGCTTCATAGTCATCAGAGAGATCTTTTCGATCACGAATCGCTTTGACCGTGTGCGGCCAGTCGCCATCCCAGTGCGGATAGTCGGAGGAATAGAGAATCGTATCTTCCAATCCCCAGCGCATCGCGTCGGGGATCGTCTTCTCTTCGCACTCGACGCCGAAATATATCCGCCCGCTCTTCACATACTCACTCGGCAGTTTGGTCAGATACGGCGCTTCGACGGCGCCGCGCTTTTCCACTTCCTCGTCGAGCCGGTCCATCATGTACGGCACCCAACCGATGCCGGATTCGAGATAGCCGATGCTCAGTCTTGGGAAAGCGCTCGAACACGCCACCGACAATCGTCGCGATCAGCGCCATCATCTGTTCGGCCGGATGATCGATGGTGTGCGCCGAGAGAAACTTACGAAAGCGCTGGCCGCCGAGCGAATCCGCCGACGTGCCGGTGTGAAAGCCGATGCCGACGCCAAGCTGTTGCGCCGCGGCGTAAATCGGATCGTAAAAGCCATCGCCAAAGTCGGGCATCTGCGGCAGGTAAGTCGGCAGCACGCCGGCCAGCGCGCCGCGTTCCTTCACTGCGCGCGTAAGCTCTTCGGCGGCCGCGGTTGGGTCTTGCGGCGCCAGCAGCGCGACGAACTTTAACCGGCTCGAATCTTTCTTGCAGAAATGAAACAGCCAGTCGTTGTAGGCGCGCGTGATTCCCGTCGCGTAATCCTTTTCGTGTAGCGCGCTCACGTGCAAGCCCGCCGTTGGATAAAGCACCATGACGTCGATGCCGTCCTCGTCCATGGCGGCCAGTTGATCTTCCGGCCCTTCAGGCTTTTGCCCCAACTTGCCGTGCAGATCGCGGTCCCACTCGTCGTTGGGAAATAAATTGCGCCGCTGCCAGCGCGGCTCCAGAAACTCGCGCATGCCGGCGATGGATTCGCGCACGTGCCCATCGGCATCGATCACAGTGTAGTTAGCCATTTCATCTCCTTTCTCTATCGTTGGTTTCATAATGCACCCCATCCGCCGCCTAATGCTCAAATGAGTCGCTGCCTATCTAACGCTTCGGACTCCGAACAGTGTCAAGAAACCCGCCTTCGATAATCCTTCGCAGAATCCTATCGTCAACCAACTCTTCGACTCTAATGCTTCCCACTTTGGGATTGTGGACTCGCATCAGGCGTTGAAGATTACGCAGCCCCTCCAACGAAGGATACGGTTTCGGTTCGATGCCGCGAATCAGATCCTGATAACCGACCTCCGCGCTGGCAGCATCTGGAAGACGAAGGCGCGCCGTCATTGTTTTCAGCACCGCCGCCTTGTTGGTGGGAGCCAAGCTAAAATCGATGCCTTCCAGCAAACCCTTAAGGAAATTCTCGATTGCCACGGGTTGTTTCAGGAGGTATGAGCCGGACGTCACGATTCCCTGTCCGGCGAAAGGGATATTCGCGCCAGCAAACTCGGCGATTACGGGAAACCCCTTGTGTCTGAGCCGGTGGGTGAACACTCCATCTAAGAGGGCGGCATCGATGCTTCCTGCTTCAAGGGCTTGCCCAGTGTTCGTCTGATCTCCAACAACTAGAATAGAGATCCGATCTCGCGACGACTCGAGACCCAAGTGCTCAAGACCTAACATGGCGCCCATCCAGACGGTGCCGCCGATACTCCCGACTCCAAGCCGCTTTCCGCGAAGTTCCTCCGGTCGACTGATCCCAGGTCTCGCAACCAAGTCGTAGGTCAGACGATTCGTCAATGCCGCGATTACCTTGAGGTCTGCGCCGCTGGAAACAGCCCCGAGTGCGGCGGTCGAGCCGCCGTAGACCATCTGCATTTCTCCCGCCAGCAATGCGGCGATCGCTGGTTGCGACACACGAGTCAGCACCAGCAGCACCTCGAGACCATTTTTTCCAAAGAACCCCCGTTCCTGGGCGATCCACAAGGGAGTCACTCGAGAATTCAACGTGGAAAGGCCGACATAGATTTTCGTCTGCGGTTGCGCTGCGCCGGCTTTAAACCAAACAAGGAAAAAGACAGCGGCAATCAACAGCTTTCGCATGGTGTTTTGGATCATCCGCCGATTGTATTTGCTCTACAAGCGGGTCCTTGAAATCCAATGCGCATGGCCATGGCGTTATGTAGCATGCCGAAGTTCTTCGACCAGAGGCGCTCGTCTCCTGGTCTAGTGCTGCAATCATCCGAGCTAAGCAATGGCATCGGCAAATTGCTTGGTATCGGTATACTGTTGGAATCGCACGACTCTGCCGTGGGTCACGCCCCAGATATGGGCGAACTGCGCGCGGACTTCTTTACCGCTTTCTTTGTGCCTGCCGCTGTAAGTGCCGAGCACCACGATGTGGTTCCCGGCATCCAGCCACTCTTCCGGCATCACCTTGAAATCCGCCCATTCCGAAGCCAGTCTCATGAAAACTCCTTCGAGCACCGCCTGTGGGCCGCGGTAAGGACTACGATCGGCGTAGATGAAGTTTTCCGCCTCGCACCACTCGATATGCTGATGCATTTGGCCAAGAACTGAGGTAACGTCTCCCGTGCTGAAGGACTCGTACATGCCGCGAATCACCGTCATATTCTCCTGTGACATACTGGCCTCCTTGAACGCACACATGTTTCGCTCTTGGGCCGTAAGAATCTCTTTATAGATCCTCCCTAGTTGATATCGAAGGCATCTGCAACCGCACAATGCATGCCCATGTAGCGCATATTTTTACGCAGCTTTGATGACACGGTTCGCTAGGAGAGCTACCTTAAATTTCGAAGATCCTGGCTGGCGTAATTCGCCCATTTCGATGAGAGCTAAAACAATCGCACCGACATCTATATCTACGTAAGGTTGGGAGCAAGCCGTCGATATCTGGCTTTGATGCAAATCGACGGATTACCTTTGAGCGAATAGGATCAACTGCTAATATTAACTGTTCGCTCCTCCCGCAGAGAGGAATGTACCCTATGATACCGACGATAAAGTCGCAGCGGCACTCCTTATCCTTTTTGCTCTCTGCTTGCCAGGCAATGACCGGAAGAACCGCTGGCCGCAATATCGATGATCTGACGATCACGGCATCAGTCAAGGCGAGGCTTGTTGCAGAAAGCTTCGAATTTCACTCGCATTGATGTGGACACGGTCAATGCCGTCGTTTCCTTAAACGGGCTGGTTGGATCGGAGTTTGAAAAAAGGAGGGCGGAAGACATCGCTTCGTTAGTCGAAGGGGTAGAGAAAATAATCAACGACCTTCAGGTGCAGAAAGCACCTGCGCCTAAGTCGGAGTGAGTCCTTTTGCGAAGTCGACCAGCGGGAGTGCCCGCTTCAGCTTGCTGCGAGTCTTAGGATCCAATCTTCACCGCTGCGTTGATTGCCCTAACCTGTATGACGGCGGGGCGTAAATGGTACGGAACCAGACCACTTCGTAAGCAGAATTGCATTTACGCGTTAAGGGCGCAGCGCCGGGGTGAAGTGGAAATAACCAATCGGTCATTCAGCAGCTCTATTCGTTTAATATTTTCTTTACGCGCTCAATGACCTCCGTGGGTTGGTTCATGATCCGTTCTACCAACGCCTGTAACTCTTCTCCGGTAGAGTTGCAATACCAACTTTGATTTATTCGTCTGCGCGATGAATCCCGGATCTTGCATCGTCTTAGCGTAAGCTTCGCGTAATGTTTTTACTCGGTCCACCGGAGTTCCTGGCGAGGTCAGCATCGGCCGGCCAAATTCAGCGCTTGCTGAAATGAACTCGGTGACATTGCGAGCGATCTGAGATGTTTTGTATTTATCCATGAGCTCATAAATGGTCGGTGTATCCGGCAGTTTTGGGTCTCTTTTGGTGAGTCTTGAACGATGTGGCGGTCAAACCCTCTTTCGTGCCAAGCCCTATAAGTGCTTCCACTGAAGTGATTGATGATATCGTGACCGCGGCAAATGACTTCTCCTCTTTCAACTGCCAAGTCGATTTCACTAGCGCCGGGATACCCCAACACAAATTCGAACTTGGCTCCTATAGCTTCTTCGAGGAGTTGCGAAAGAGTGTAGCCGGCGCTGTTTGTCCCAGGCGCACCGCATTTGGCTGGTCTTTTGCGCTGATGATGTCCGCTATGGACTTATATGGCGCGTCGGCGCGCATATAGATCACCGTGTAATATCTCTGCGGGTTGCCGATCCATGCGAATTTTCGCACATCGTACTTGACCTCTGGGCGGCCGACGATTTGATTGATATACAATCGGTTGGCCGGCATCACCATGGTCAAACCATCAGGCTTGGCAACGTTGTGAACGTAGTTGGCGGCGACTGACTCCCGGCGCCGGCATATTTTGAACGATGACCTGCGATTGCCGGGATGTGTTTGCTTAGGTGCGGCGCGATTAGCCGCGCCCACACATCATAGGCGCCGCCGGGAGAGACGCCCACTACGATCGTGACAGTTTTGCCTTTGTAGTAAGAGTCTGTTTGAGCGTGAAGGGAAGTATTAAAGCCAAGGAAGCATACCGAAACAGGACCCAACGACACAAGCCGTTGAGAATGAAACTTTTTCCATTGTAATCCCCTGCGATGCAATAAAGATTTTGTTTCTGTAACTCAAGCTCTCTGCATTAGTCCCAATTCCAGTTGATCTTTTTTGTAACTAAGCCCGAGCCGGTTAGCGAATGCGTACTGCCTCTGAAATGATAGCACACATGACTGCCGCCAAAGCCTCCCGATACCAAGATTTTCAAATGGCTGGGCTCGGCGATGGAAAGAGTTTCGCATCGTCATTATCCGGACTGATCCTCTTCATCCAGTAGTAGACGCTAGTCGGTGAAGCCTGGCTAGCTACTTTTTTGATATCTCTCACCTGAACATAGCATTGCTCATAAACTGCATCCCGGAAACGCTCCTTGCTCCAGCCCGCATCCGCTAAAATTTTAGCTCCCTGCGGATTCAGCACGAAGACATGCGGAGCGGCCGCTACGCCGTCTCCCTTGATGTCGTTTGCTATTGTCGAGATGTTATTGTCGATCGATGAGGCTGCAAAGCCGCACGATACAACCTTGCCATTGGCGCCTAGCATCGACACAGCGCTATCCTGAGCATTTAGCCCGGCGTAATCGACGTGGAACTCGTCCCAGGGATTCCCTTCTTCTCTCGGCCGCTCGGCGATCAATGAATGCCAGCGCGCCGGTCCACCGTACACCGTTTTCGAAAGTTCTCCCGGCTTGCCCTGACCGATGTTCCACAGGATCAAGCGGATCGCCCGGCCAATGGTGGCGTTTACCCGATGACCCGAACCACCGAGGGCTCCCTCGGAATGGTTAAAGCCAAGCTTCTTGACCACAGGTCCGCTAATAATAGCCAGGGGCGAGACCACCGAATGTACTGCATTGGGCACTCAAAATATGAAAATTCGGGTCCAGTATCGCTTCCATGGCGGCAAGCACCACCGGAACATATTCCGGCTTGCAGCCGGCCATCGCACAATTGATTGCGATCTTCTCGATCGTCGCGACTCCTTCGCCAGGAGAAACGATGCCGAGCGCCTCGTCAGGTGGCCGTTTCAAATAGTCGATGATCGCCGTCACTTTCTTGAGTGTCGGAGGGAACACGGGCATCCATTGGTCCAGCCCTTCTCATAGGCCAGATCTGCGAACGCATCAATATCCTCGACTTGGTACTGCTGCGAAGTCAATTTGTAATTTTGCAGGCTCATGATTCTACTCCTTTGTCATGCGACCCCGGCGCTCAGCACCGATGAAGCCTCTCTGTCGATCCAATTCGTTCACTACATGAGCAGCTTCGTCGCCATCGACAGCGGTTACCAGTCACCGCCACTGTTGGACCTTGAGCAAATCAGGTATGCGCTGGAGTTGTTCTTTTGCTTTTTTACGCACTGTCTCCTGGGAATCGGCGGACGGTCGATCGACTGGATAGACGATCACAAAGGGTTTTGAATCTTCTATTCCGAGTTGTCTCATCTGAGCTCTGGCGAGTCTCTCGAAAGGTTCGTGGACAAATACAACTGATGGAATCCCGAGCTTTACCATATTTACCGTGTCACGCACGGCGGCAGATGTGCAGGACCCTCAAGCCCCGACACCTAGAACCGCATAGTCGACCTTTGATGCGGCTTCCTCGATTATTCGCAATGGCGCCGGGATCCAGGTATTGCCCTTAGCTCTTCCATCAGTTTTGTCATTCTTATGCACTCGGTGAACCTCGCGGGGCTTGAGCGCGCCAACTATCTCCTCTTCTAAAACTGGCCAAAACTTAGTGGAGAGCTCATGCATCCCCCAAATAAAACCAATCCTCTTGCCCTCAAGATTTCCCACGCCTTTCAGCGGCTTCCTGGTACCCTTCTGAGGAATGCCCACAGGATCTAATACAATGAAGCCATTCATAGGTTGCTGCCCTCCCTTTTTTATACGCTCTGCTAAAAAGCATGATACATCTATCTCATTTTTAGACGAAATTTACATGGAGATATCGTGCGTCGTGCCGCAGTCCCCAGGTGCTACTTTTGTCTCCATACCCGGTCTTTGAGGTATCCGTGAGCTCCTATAGCCGCGGCTGCACCATCACCAGCTGAGGTAATCGCCAGCCCCGCGGAGTCCGTTCGTAAATCTCCTGCCGCGAACAGACCGGGGAGTTCAGTCCGCATCCAGCCATCAGTTGGCACCCGATTATCGTGATCCAGCCGCAGAAGGTTTTTCAAAAAGTCCGTGTTTGGCTCCAAGCCTGCATATATGAACATACCAGCGAGCTGAACCTGAGATTTTTCTCCGGTGAGGGTATCGCGAACCGCGGCACCCGTAACTGCATCATCTCCCTGGATCTCTTCCACCGTCGTATTGTAGCGCGCGGCTACTTTAGGATGGCTGAGCACTCTTTGCTGGAGAGTCTGCGGAGCGGAGAGCGTTCTTTGATCGTGAAACAAGATCACTTGAGAGGCGTGGTTTACCAAGGTTAACGCTTCCTGCAGGGCGTAGCTCCCTCCGCCGACAACTCCGACCACTTGATCGGTAAACAGAGGTCCGTCGCAACTGGCGCAATTAGAAACCCCTTGCCCACGCAGTGCGCTCTCACGCGGCACGCCCAGATCCTTTGGATGAGACCCGGTTGCGACGATCACCGCTTTGGCGTGACAGATGCCTTCAGCGGTGTTCACTTGCCAGTACGATTCCACCGCCTCAATGCTTTCGACCTCGGCCATTTGAAACTCAGCACCATATTTAGCGGCTTGCTCTTGCATTAGTGGAACGAGCTCATACCCCGGCACGCCGTTCGGAAACCCGGAAAGTCCTCGATGCTCTCGACGTTCACCAAATGACCGCCGGGCGAAAAGCGCTCAATGACCATTGTCGAATGTCCGAAGCGCGCCGCGAACAATGCAGCGCTAAGACCAGCGACTCCTCCGCCGATGATAACAATGTCGAACTCGGATCCTTCGCTCATGTCGCTCTCGACCGTAACCAATCTAGCAAATCATATTTCTGACGATCGGCCGGATATCCTCTAGGTTTTCGAGATTCTCAACCAGTTCGACAATCCTGTCGGCCTTTTCTTTAGTCTGGACTAGCAACGCCTGACCGTAAAACTTTTCCAGGCGCTCTTCCCGTTGCATCGGGTTACCCGGAAAACCCATGGGCGATCCCGACTCGCCCTTCAACGTGCGACCGTCTTTTAATTGGATTTCGCATTTCGCATAACCGAAGATGGGGCCGCGTTCCGGAATCTCGTCGTCGTTGTACACGTCCACTTTTTTAGCCAGTTCGACAACTTCTGCCCATTTGCCAAAAGGCGGAATATTCTGGTGATAAGCTTTGATCCGGTTTTCTCCCACGACCAACGCCAGACCCACGCCGAATCTGGCGCTGAACTGCGCGCCGAAGATATCCTTGACCTCTTCACCTTTGATCGTGCCTACCATCCACATATTTCGGATGCTGCCCCAGAGCTTGATGCGTTCAATATTTTCCGGCTTGAGATCGTATTTCCCCTTCATCTTATAGATAATGTCGAGCATGCCGTACTGCCCCGCGCAACACGAGTATGGTTTCATAGCCGCTTTGGTCGTATACCACTCCTTACCCAGGTCTCGCGTAATCGCATCCATGTCATTCTCGTCCCCGGAGTGGCACAAGACAAAGCCCTTCTTGCCTTCAAGAGCTTCCCTTGCAGCCGTCATTCCTTCCTTTGCTAACAACGCCGATCGAACTCCGCTCGCCGCCGCAAAGCCGGCATGACACCTCTTGATCGCGCCGCCGGTGGTCTGGCTGTGCTGGAAGGTTCCAGCCGCCTGGCTCACGGTAATCCCAATCGCATTCTCGCTTTGCCATTTGTTCAACCGCAAAATTTTACTTGCGGCAGCGCTTCCAGCGAAGGGACCGATCGTCCCGACCTCGTGAAAACCCCGTTTCAAGTGCCCCGGCTTTGTGGCGGCGCCGATACGATTGGAGACTTCGTAACCCGTGATCCAAGCCTCGAGAAACTCTCTCCCGCTAATGATTTCTTTTTCCGCCAACGCCATCGTCGCGGCCGTACAAGCGCTCACGGCATGCCCCGCGCCGGCATTGATCATGTCGTCGAAGTCCCAACCGTGGCCGAAGGAAGCATTTATAAAGGCGGCGTTAAAAGGGTTGGTTCGGTCTCCATAATTGACCACCGTTGAATCGGGCGAGCCACCCATGGCGCGAGTATAACGAAGCGCAGCTTTGTTACTATCCTGAATCGATCCGCCTAACATGCAGCCCATGGTATCGAGAACAAGAATTTTCGAATAGTCGATGACTTCGCGGGGAATGTCTACCCATTTCAACCCCACCATCCATTTGGCCAGGTCGCTCGTCTCGTTCATAAAGCGCTCTCCTCTATATTGAATGCTGGTATCGAATCGGCGGGCAAGTGATAAACGCAGAAAACTCATATCCCATTTTCAGGGTGCTCACAATCCTAACCGGGCGGCGCTCACAATAGCGGCTCACATGAAGCGGCGGAGTGCGACAACTCCCGTTCGCGCCAAGCTAAATAGACATTTGCTTAACACTAAGTTAAACGTACCAACGAGGAGCAAAGAAATGGCGAGTGACACGCGGCGCGATTTGTCGCTGGCATTAGTGGGAGACATTAATCTCGGCAGCCCAATCGAACCAGCGAACGTGCTGGATCTGAGTGAGGGAAGATTTCGACGCTTTCGATGTGAAAATCTGCAATCTGGAAGGCTGTCTTTTCGATCCCGACGTATTGCTTCAGCATAAGCCGGGTTGGCGCCATTGCAATCGAGACTTTGTTAAGGTGCTCGCTGAACTCAAAATCAACGCCGCCGCTTGCGCCAACAACGTTCATTTCGGAGACGATGCAATCAAACAGTCTCTGTCTTTACTCGAGAAATACAACATCGGCCATGCCGGCGCCGGGATGAACGTACGGGAAGCGCGGCGCCCCGCGATATTCGGAGCGAAGGATACAACGTTCGGTCTGCTTTCCTATACGTCGGTATTTTGGCCGGTCGGACAGGCGGCGACTGAAAGCAAAGCAGGCGTTGCGAGTGTGAAAGTTTATACTTCGTATGAGCCCCATCGGCGACTTTTTGAGATGCCCGGCGCGCCTGCGACGACGCTGACCCATCCCGATGAAAAGCAGCTCCAGGAAGTCAGGAACGACATCATCGAACTCCGCAAAAAAGTGGACGTCGTGATCGTCTATTTCCATTGGGGAGTTTCAGGGCAGTACGAAGTCTGCCAGTATCAGACCACCTTGGGACGGTCGGCTGTCGACGCCGGCGCCGATCTGGTGGTCGGAAGCCACCCGCACGTCATCCAAGCCGTCGAAATTTACAAAGGGAAACCGATCTTTTATAGTTTGGGTAATTTTATCTTCGGATCGGATTTTAAACCGGCTCGGGGATATCGAAATGGTCTGGTCGTCGTCGCAGAGTTACGCAATCATAAGATATCGACAGTTGCTGCCATTCCAAGCGCGCTCAACGAAAAAGAGCAGCCTGCTTTATTAGGACCTGACCAACCAGGATCAGCGGCAATTATGGACAACGTCGCTCGGCTGTCTTCCACGTTCGGCACAAAGTTAAGTCACGACGACAATCGATATCTATTGCTAGCAACATAGTATTCATCCAATTCACCTTACCAAACCAATTCAGTAAGGATGAATTCTCACCAGACCTTAACGTGAGACTCACTATCCAAAATGATTGGATAACCGCAGAGCGAGCGCAACCAGTGTTCGCACCGGATTCGCTGCCGAACTGAACGGCATCACCGACATATCGCAGACATAAAGATGCTGTGTGCCGACAACTCGCAAATCCTCATCCACAACTGATTGCGACTCGATGGGCCCGTCATACCTCGTCCGGTGCGGCATGCGGAGGCTACCGGCCGCGTGGTGCACCGTGCCCCACCCGAAGCCTTTGCCGTCCATGCCATACCAGCTCTCGTTAAGCGGCCGGGCTTCATGCCCGTCTTGCTGAAATTGCGAGAAAATCTGGTACGTCACCTGATTGAGCACCGCAAAAATTTCATCATAGCTTTTCTGCCAACCCGCAACCGCCGGGAAGCGCGATTGCGCCAGATGATCCATCCATTTCAAGTTTCGGAAATTCACTTGGGGCACATACCCGAACGGAGGAGCCGGTAGAACCTCGTTGATGTTATCGAGACAGTTGCCGAAGCTGAACTTGATATCGACTCTGGAGGCGCCGCTGTTACCGTTGGACGTCGCACCGCCTGAATCCCTCTCCTTCGGATCATTCTCGCGGAGATGCCAGTATTCGTGGTTGATGTTCATCTCGACATTGAACGGATACCGAATCTGGTTCTGCGAATCGCGCAAACCGCGCGAGTAGAAGACAATTTTGGCATGCGAATCCTTCGGTATCGGCACGTTGCCGATGTTAGTCACGAACGTGGTAATCTCATTGCTGGTCGGGTGGTCTGTGAGGCCGCGCCCAACCAGACTTTTCACGCCATCGGGCAGCCAGGGAAACAGGCTCGAGCGGCGCAACAGCTTCGGACTCTCGATGGAGCCACCGGCCAGCACCACTGTGCCGGCGTTGAAATTTCGTATCTGGCCGGTCAGGGTATTGCGCGTCACAAGCTCGAAACGATTGCCATCGGCATTCTGCACATCCTCGACGAAATGATTCAGTAGAAGCTGGAGTCCCGGACCATCGCCATGGTTTACACCCGGTGTCAGCCCCGCCTGATTGATGAGCAGCTCGGCGGTGTTGAATACACCGGTCGGTTCGGTAAAAAACTGATCGCTGGGAACGCCCTCCGCCGTCAGATAAGGCTGGTGCAGGGCGCGCGGCGTTTCCTGAATCGAAAAGTCCTGCGCCAACGGACTCTGGCGCAGCTTGCTGACGACCGCCTGCGCCGTGGCCCCCATCGATCGCGATTCGTTCATCGTCTCGCCTGCTCTCGCAAGCAGTCCGCTCTGTAGATCCTGTCTTACGCGATCAGGAAAGAATTCGAGCTCCCATCCCTGAATCGACGGGATCAGGCCGGACCAGAAAATCGAACGGCCACCGAAATTGAGTTGCGGTTGCTCGCCGATGTAGTTTTGTGATTGTTCGTTCCCGGCCTGCCAGAAGGTACCGCAGCCGAAATGCTTGGCTAGACTCGCGTTGGGAAAACGACAGACGTTATAGACGTGGGTTGGATACAGAAACGATCCGGCTTCCAGGACCAGGATTCGCTTCTGCTTGCCCAAGCGCTCTGCAAGGTCGTCGCCCAGCACGCCACCGCCGATTCCCGAACCGATGATAATGATGTCGAAGTCGGATCGATGTCCCAGATACTGCAGAAAAAGCCTCTCCTGTGCGGCACTCGCTGCGGAAACGAAATTTACGTAGGTCGATGAATTGAAGCTCATCGCAACTCCTCTAGAAATAATCGGACTACACTCCACCTTAAGAGCCGATCTTATTCGATGTTTTGTTAGACGAAAAGAGCGTCAAGCTTTCAAAAGAACAAGTCGACATGAAAGTTTTTTACTAGAATTAGCATCGTTGTTTATCCCGGATTCCGCAGTTGAGTTTGACAGAGAACGCGAGGCGAAATCCTTCCGTAACGAAGTCGATGGGTTAGTGCCTCTAAGCAGACAATGATTGCGAGCGTGTTGCAGCCTGATAGCGATGAAGTTCACGGCGTAGAATGACTTTGAAATTTAAGTGTCGGACGCCTTCGTTACTCCAGGATTCCGCCCGGCGTGAACGCTCGACCGTTTTAACTGCGGAATCCGGGTCTATAGGATGCAGCCAAATTTATTGATTTTAGTAAGCGCAAACTGGCCCACGTCGCCGGGTAAAAGTGAATGACCTTACAGGAACTTTCCCCGAGATCGATCTCTCCATCGATGCGAAAGAAACGCGCTTCGCGACCGTTCCTTTTGGATGGTTGAAACGCAAAACCAAAACCCAACGACCATGGGACTCGGCTACAACAACCCGGCTGTTTGAAATTTTGTGAAGTCGGAGAAGAATTAGAGGGCAGTAGAAATGCCGAGTGGTTTCGCCAAATTCGCGCCGCTCCCTGAACGGACCCGTCAACTAACTTGCAACTGTTTGCTGCCCCTGCTCTCAACCCAGTTTTTTGCCGCTTCCAGTCCGGCGTTTTCGGCGTCCTCATAGCGCGAGAATGGTTCAAAGCAATTCTGGATGGAATGCAGCTGGCGAGGGAGCCCTTTACTTTGCGCCCAGCTAATCGAAGCAACGCATTTCCATTTTCCGGTCTCGTCATCGTAGATAGGCGTACTGACGATTGTATGGTGGTGATAAACTAGGAGAGCCATGGAAAGGTCCCCTTAAGTCCCGGCCGTGGCTGGCCCGGTCGGTCGAAATGCAACCGAAAGGCGGAGTGAAAATTACGCCCGGATGGTAGCCTAAAAGAGCTTAAAAGGAAACAGAAGAAATGTTGAAGCAGGTCGGGAGAATGCGTCTTAACCGACGCGCTTCCGCTTGCTCATCTTATTCCTTTTGGCTTGCGCTGCGACGTTTTTGTCGCCAATCTCACGGCGGAGCTTCTCAAGCTCTAGTTTGTTTTTCTCCAGTTCAACACTGGCGTGATCAGTCTCGCGACGTTCTTTTCGCCATGTCATCCCGGTCGTAACCAGAAATCCAAGAAAAGTCGTAACAGATGTTACCAATGACGCGAAAACCACCATTTCTTCGCTTCGCAGTATGCCATGCCAGGGGTTCCTCCATGCCGCGATAAATCCTACTAAGAACGTCACCAGCAAGGACGCGACAAAGATCCACCCGAGCCAACGCCGGATCGTTTTTATTTGCTCAATAGGAAGAGGCATCGTTCTTTACTCCCGATTCCGGTGTCGCAAGATGCAGGTTGTGCGACTGTCTCAAAGTTCTTTATGTTCTTCGCGAGTGATCGCTCGAAGACGAGTGATTAGTGCGTCGCCGTATTGGAGTGAGCGACCAGTAAGTTCCAGTATCTTTGACACTGCGGACTCGGGGCTTTTGTTGATCAATCCAATGGCGCGCAATTGAACTTTATCGTTTGAGAACAGTCTGAGCAATCTTCATCTTTTGGACTTTTCGCTCAATCCGAGTCAGGCTGATTGTCGTTGACATTTTGAGACGTCATCGATTATTGAGGATCTCACGAGGGAAAGCGCTCGAATCGATCCGATTCGCAATGGGGAGAGGAAGCATGGCGGCCTCATTCAACATCTGCATGTTTGTGTTAAGCGCTATTGTCGCTGCCGTCGTTGCAACGCACGCACAGGGTCAGAGCTTCGCGCCCGCCGAGAAGATTGTCGTCAGTTATCCCAGCAAATCCATCACCAACTTCCCTATTTTGGAGACCGCGCGGCAGAAGGGCTTCTTTCAAAGAGAAGGACTTCATGTGAGCCTGGTTTATATTCGCGGCGGCTTGGATATCCAGACGTTGCTCACCAACGACGCCGACTTTGCGATGGGCAGTACCACCGCGGTAACCGCCTTCGTAGCGGGCGCGCCGTTGCGCATTGTCTTGAGCTACAACGCTCACGTCGATCAGGGATTATACGCGCAGGCCAAATATCGCCGCATTGCCGACCTCAAAGGCCAGCCCATCGGTTCGCTCAATCCCGGCGGACTCGTCGATACCATGGTGCGCCGCATCCTTGTCAAAAATGGCGTGCAGCCGGAGCGCGACGTCAATCTCCTTGCCATGGGCGGAACGCCGGAACGGTTTGCGGCGCTGAGAGCCGGCGCCATCGCCGCGACGATGTTGAGCTCGCCCTTCAATTTCCTTGCTGACAAAGAGGGCTTTTCGAAGCTCGCCACGACCCGAGATTATGTTGATGTTCCGGGCACGGCTGTGGTCGTGAATGCCGAGAAGGTCAAGAAGCAGCCCAACACGGTAAAACGGTTCATCCGCGCTTCACTGCGCTCGATGAATTATATCCGAGATAACCGCGCCGATACTACGCAGCTTCTCGCTCGGGAATTCAACATGGACCAGGAACTCGCGGCTTTGGCTTACAAGCAGCTCCTGGATTTGCTCAGCCCGGATGGGAGAAACCGGGTGAGCGGATATCAATTGCTCGTCGACTTTGCCCGTGCCGCGCAAAAAATCGACCGGCCGATCAACGCAGCACAGCTCATCGACGAAACGCTGCTCGATGAAGTCATGCGCGAAGGCGGAATTTCGAAGTGAAGACAAAAAGTAGGCCTTGATCGTTTGCCAAGAGAGATGTCTCGATTGTGGCCGGACCTTGGATCTACCATCCGGACCGTACTTCTTGAAATCGAAAACTCCAAGAATCCTTTTTTCTTGAACCGTTGAACCTTGAACTTTGAACGGCTGCGATCTTCAAGGTGTAAACCCTGAACGGGCGCTCACCTGTTCCTTGACACCCCAATTTTCACAGTCTACGGTCAGCCAAGATAATCCGAATTGAGAGGACTGTCATGACACATCCCAAGGTCATCGATGCCGACGGCCACATCTACGAAAATCACGAAGAGATCGAAGAGCATTTCGAAGGTAAATATCGCGGCACGCGCCGGGCGCGCGCCTATTCCCTTTTCCCATCTCTCGACGGTTGGCCGCGCGGTCTGGGCGCCGGACGTCCCGATAAAGTGCTCGAAACCCGGCCGCAAGACGTTGTCCAATTCGTCGAGAACATGGGGCTGGAAAGCACCGTACTCTATCCAACGGCGGCGCTCGCCATTGGTTTGGTGCAAGATCCAAATTGGGCGTGTTCGATATCGCGCGCGTATAACAACTGGTTTCACGCTCGCTACAGTAAATCAGATTCACGCCTAAAGGGCGTCGCTGTGCTTCCGGTTCAAGCCCCGCAGGGTGCGGTTCAAGAACTGCGTCACGCAGTGGAAAAGCTCGATATGGTGGGCGCATTCTTACCGTCGGCAACAGTCATGAACAAGGCCTTCGGCCACCCGGATTTCAATCCGATCTTTCGCGCCGCCGAAGAGCTCGGCGTGCCGCTGGGAATTCATGGCGCGCCGAGCCGCGGCTACGGCTTCGATTACTTCGAAGACCAGGGCCAGGTCCACGCTCTTGAACACCCTTTTCCACTGATGATTCAGTTCACCAGTATTATCTGTGATGGCGTACTGGAAAAATTCCCGCGTCTCAAACTCGCCTTTCTCGAAGCGGGCTGCGGTTGGCTCCCTTACATGATGGACCGTTTGGATTACGAATATGAAACCCGCGGCGGCCGCTCCTTCCCCAATATCAAAAGAAAACCGAGCGAGTACGTGAAGGATTGCGCCGTCTATGTCACTTGCGAACCGGAAGAAACTTCGCTGGCCTACGTGACTCAAGTAATCGGTGATGCCCGGCTGATGTTTCCGTCCGATTATCCGCACGAGCGTGTTTACGGAGAATTCCTTAAAGACATTCCCGAATTGCTCGCCCGGCCAGAGTTAAGCGATTCAACCAAGCAGAAGATTCTTTATGACAATGCCAAGGAGTTTTACCGCATCTAGCACGCTGCTGAAAAAGACTCATATGCTTCGTTGCGCTCGCCCGCCTCGCTTCAACGTACTGAGGCGTACGCCTCAGCTCACCGAACTTCGCGCGCCTAGCCTCTGAATCTTTTTGAGCAGCCTGCATACAGAAATTTTCATCAATTGCCTAGGAGAGACCATGACAGTCATAACGTTGCTGCTTCTCTGGAGCGTTGCGACCACCGCTTTCGCTCAGGATGCGAAGCTGATCGAGGCCGCCAAGAAGGATGGCCGGCTGGTGCTTTACGGCACCATGCAAACCGATATTTTTGAGTTGCTGCACAAAGCTTTCCAGAAGAAAACCGGGATTACCATCGACTACTGGCGCACTTCGGCGACCAGGGTCACGGAGCGGGCGCTTAGCGAAGCGCGCGCCGGCAAAGCGTTGTTCGACCTCGTCATGTCTACCGAGGACACGACCCGGATCATGCTCAAGGAAGGTATCCTGGCGAAATACGATTCGCCGATGAGCAAGGATTTCCCCAATGACGCGATAGATCCCGAGTTGGGCCCGCGGGCGCGCAACCATATCATCGGCATTCTCTACAACAAGAACATCATCAAACCCGGCGATGCGCCGAAGACAGTGGAAGATCTTGTCAAGCCCCAATACCGTGGCAGACTGGTTATGGCCGACCCGACACTACACACGACCACCGCCCAATGGCTCGCCAATGTGCACAAACTGATCGGTAAAGAGAAGTCCGAAAAGTTCATTCGCGAGCTGGCCGCGATGAAGCCGACCTTTGTCGAATCCTTCAACCCCGCCGCAGACCGGATCACCTCAGGAGAGTTTCCCATCGGGATAACTTACGTTTATTACGTCTATCTCAACGGCATCAAAGGAGCGCCCATCGATTACGTGCGAACGGGTAAGTTTCTCGGCGACGCGAGCTACTTGACCTTATCGCGCAAGGCCCCGCATCCCAACGCCGCCAAAGCTTTCATCGATTTTTTTCTCGACGAAGAGAGCATGAGCATCATGGCCAAAGCAGGCGAGTTCGTAAACCGCAAGGGTATTTACCCGCCGGTTCCCGATGCGGACAAGATTCAATTCGTCGAAATGGATGACTTAGGTGAGAAGGTGTACGCTGAGAAGCGTAAAGAATTTCACAAACTATTTCTTCAATAAGAGTTGATTGTCATTTGACAAACGCTGTTCGGACCCGCTGGGGGCGAAGGCGCAAAGCCGCGGTGATTTATCCCAAGCTCTACGAAATTCGATTACTCGCTGGATTTCTCCACAATTGACTTCAGAAAGCGACCTGGACTCTACTGCATCGGTAAGGGCGAGCAGGGAGTACTCCTGGTCGAACCCTACAAAAGTGAGATACTGCCTCACTGGAAATTCAAAACGGCTCGTGAAGCGCGCAACTCAGCCAGAAGGATCTATCAGATATTTCTTGACTATCGAGCCGACGACGACTTCGTGGGAATGGACATGGCGCGCAAATTTCTCCAGATGGGTTACACCAGGGCACGAAGGTACGCCAATCATAAGTCAGGCCGTAAGTACGCCCCGGGCACTAGAGAACTACTGCCTCATGAAGAAGACCATGAGAAAGCACAATCGGCTAAGATGTTTTATCACAAATGGAAGAAGGCCAGAGAGGATAAAAAGTATCTACAATTAAAAAGACGGCATCAAACGCTCTATGAAACGCAGGGAAGAGAACCGAGGGAGGAAATCAGCACCTAGCGGTGCTGAAAAAAACCTCTTGCAGGCTGCTCAAAAAGATCCAGATGCAAGACGCGCGAAAATCGACGAGCGCGGTCGTACTTATAGTACGTTGCAGCGAGGCGATTGAGCGGTAACGAAGATATGAGTCTTTTCAGCACGCTGCTAGTTGCAGCGGTGGGTCGCAGGCTTACCCATCTGTGCGCCGCGATTCGCGCCGCACAGATGGTCTCTTCGCGCGGTCCTACTTATCCGTCGCCCTTTCCACCTTGTCACCGGCTCGCTCAACCGACCTGTCGACTTTTTCCCCGGCTCGCTCCATCGGCCCCTCTCGATCGCAAGCCGCTAGGCCGCCAAGCGATAGCATACCCGCAAATACCGGTATTGCTAATTTTTTGAAACTTACCATGAGATGTCCTCCTCTGTGATGTTTTTAGCGGCAGCCAATACCGATTTGACTGCGGCATGAGTCAACCGCTGGCGATAATAACCGCAGCTTCCATGCCACATGGAGCTTGGTTGATAATCCCGCTGATCCAGCGATGATTTTTCGTTTCAGAGTATCTAAGTAAATCTCCAAAGTGAGACGCCGCTGCCGCGGATTGGGCGAGAAGCTGATTTTGTGCCGAAACTCGGACAGGGTATTCAGAACTGATACAGCGAAGCAGCGCTTCCCGCGGTGTCGGGATCTAAATACCAGAGTCCCATCTCGACTTTTCAGCGAGTTCTCGCCGGTGAGCCGAAATCTTTTCTAAAGCGCCACAGTAGAGAGTTGATGGTCTGCTTTAGACTGATTATTACGGCTTCCGGCAGTAGTTGATCAAAAACGGTCTTCGCTGGGAATTTGCTTATCTGCGATTCATCTCATTAACGCTTCTCATCTGCCTACGGACCTAATGGCGCGGCTACTACTCGAGCAGACGTCCGTGTTATTGTCCGGCGGGTTAGAAACCAAGAGATAGAAACCAAGAGATAGGGAGGAGAGAGGCATGTATCCACCAGTCGTGTCCTACGGCAAGAGCTCTTCAGCGCTACGACTTTGTCATCGCGTTTTGAAGCGAGCGGCTTTTTTCATTCTTCTTTTCCTTCCGCTCGTAGCGCTGAAAGCGCCGGCCGCGGAGACCTTTTATATCAGTATCCCGGGGCCGACTTTGAGCTATGTTCCACTTTATTACGGACAAGAAAAAGGATTTTTCTCGCGGGACGGCCTGGACCTGCAGATCCTGGTGGTGCGCGGCATTGTCGGCGTCAGCAGTCTCATGTCCGGTGAGATTGACGTCACCTGTCATGCAGGTAGCGGCTTTTCCGCGGCATTGCGCGGTTTGCCGTTAAAAATTATTTCGGTGACGCGCGATCGGCCGATTCATGAACTTGTCATCGGCTCATCTGCTTCACCGACAGAGCTCAAAGGAAAATCGATTGCTGTCGGTTCGTTAGAGGGCACTGCCGCTATCATGACTCGGCGCATCTTGCAGGCAAAAGGTCTTGATGCACAAAAAGATGTCACGCTGTTGAGCATGGATACGCCGGCGCGGCTGCAATCGCTACTGACCGGTAAAGTCGCGGGCGCCATGATGACGCCGCCGTCGACTTATCTCGCCTTGGACCAAGGGTTCAAGGTGTTCGGCCGCGGCCGCGACTACATGCGTTACCTGCAAACCGGCGTCGTCGCCACCGACTTACACATAAAGCAGAAGCGCGAACGGTTGACGCGCTTTCTGAGCGCGTGGAATAGGGCGCTAAAATTTTACCAGGACAACCCGGAGCTCATGATTCCCTACATTCAAAAACGGCTCGGCGTCAAAGACGCATCAATGGCGAAGAGAATGTACGATGATGATGCGCCATTTATCCTCTCCAAGGGCACGCTGAGTGCGGATGCGGCCAAGGAGATCATCGATATCGGCAGGGAAGCCCTGCGGATAAAGGAACCGATAGCCATGGAGAAAATCTTCGATTTCTCCCTGGCCGGCGAAGCGACGTGAGAACGTCCCTTTCAGGGCGCGTGCAGCTTACAGGGAGCGCAGTCATACTCGCGCGCCTGCGGAAGTGTCGCCGCTGCGCGCCAGCCCGGCGCTTAGTTTATGCGCCTAACTAAGTAATCGGCATCAGATAGGCGGATGGTGTATCGCCGTGCAGCTGGAACGCTGTTCTCATTTATTTCATAAGGGACGTCTTAGCCCGCTCATCTCGGTAAAATCGTGCAATTGAAAATCAGTGAATGCGGTTGCTCTATTCACATTGAACTCGGTAGCCAAACGTAATCCGGTGTGTGGAGCGATTTGATGATGCAACAGCTGAACTCTCATCTCGGCACATTGCGATCGATGCCTCCGGCGCGGAGCCATCTATAGTCGTAGGGCTGCAGCTCGACGATGTAACGGCCGTTGTCGTCGGCGCGGCTGTCGTTGGTCGCAAGTAGATCGACAAGTTCGCCGGTGCCGGTATCACCGCCAACGGCTCCGCGGTCGAGCACGACGGCGCGCGGTTTGCCGGTGAAGTTGTGCAAGGTGACCAGCGTGTGGTCGTCCCACTCGTAGCGCATGACGAGCACACCGGGCTGGTCGGTCTTGAGAATTTTCCAATCACCCCAGCTAATCTCCGGACACTCCCGCCGCATCCGAATCTTGCGTTCCATCCAGTTAAGCATTGAATGCGGATCGCGACGCTGCGCTTCGACATTGACTCGTTGATAGCCATAGATCGGGTCCGAGATCACCGGTAACACCGGCCGCTTCCCGGTCGTAAAGCCGCCGTGCGGGTCGCTGGACCACTGCATCGGCGTTCGAGCGCACTCACGTTCTGGAAGAGACAGATCATCGCCAAGCCCAATCTCGTCGCCGAACTGCAGCATCGGTGTCCCGGGCAAGGTAAACACCAGGCTAAATGCCAGTTCGAGCTTGCGGCGATCGTTGTCGAGCATCGGCGCAAGGCGGCGCCGGATGCCGCGATTGTAAAGCTGCATCTCCTTTGCCGGCGCGAAGGCCTGGAACACTCGCTCGCGTTGCGTGTCGGTCAGCCGGCCGAGATCGAGCTCATCATGGCTGCGAAGGAAGTTCACCCATTGCGCGGCGGGCGGCCGGTTGTAAGTAGCTTCCAGCGATCGGACCAGCGGTTTGATGTCCCCTGTCGCCAGCGCGTAAAACAGTCGCTGATTGACGGCGAAGTTCAGCATCATTTGAATGCGCTCGCCGTTCTCACCGAAGTAGTCCATGCTCTCATTGGGCGGCACGTTCGCTTCAGCAAGGAAAATCGCATCGCGCCGGCGCCACTGCAGAAAATTTCGCAGCAGATGGAGCATCTCATAATCCTTCCGCGGCGTAACCCCCGCGCCTTTCTGCTCGATCATGAATGGAACGGCGTCCATCCGGAAGCCGGAGACGCCAAGCTGCAGCCAAAAACCCATGATGCGCATCATTTCGCGTTGCACGGCGGGATTTAACGTGTTCAGGTCTGGCTGAAATTCGTAGAAACGGTGGAAGTAGTACTCGTCTGCGACCGGATCACGGGTCCACGTCGCTTTCTGCACGCCCGGAAACACCATCCCTTTATTCCACTCAGGCGGTCGCGTCTTCGACCAGACATACCAGTTCCGGTAAGGCGAAGCTGGATCCTTGCGCGCGGATTCAAACCAGGGATGACGGTTCGACGTGTGATTAATCACCAGATCGACGATCACCCGTAAGCCGATCTGCTGCGCGTGATTCATAAACTCGACGAACTCGCCAAGCGTGCCGTGCTTTGGGTGCACTCCGTAGTAATCGCTAACGTCGTAACCATTGTCGCGATTCGGTGACGGATAAAACGGCTGGAGCCAGACGCAGGTAATGCCCATGCCGGCGAGATAGTCCAGCCGCCGTGTCAGACCGCCGAAGTCTCCAATACCGTCGCCGTTTGAGTCGACATATTTTTCGACATCGAGACAGTAGATGATCGCGTTCTTGTACCAGAGGTCATCAATTGATGGGCGTCGCGCGCCGTTGCTCATCGTGAAGTTTTCCTTTCATCAGCGCGATCACGTGTTGCGATCGCGCGCAGTATTCTGGCCTTCAGCGGGTGAATGGCCAATCCATTATCACTTCATGTTAAAACCTTATGAACAGCTGTCCGCCCGGTTCGACTTCGTAGCTTTCACTTCATCGGATAACTTTATCTTCTCTTTCGCCAAAGGAAACCCATTCCTGCCTCAATACGCGAGTATCTGCTCGGAATCGGCTAGGATAGCTCGGCAATTCTTGAAAGGCCCGTACACCAGAGCGACCGCCGCAACTGAACAATCCAGCCGCGGCCTCGATCCCGACAATATCGATCGCTACACAGCCAATGTGATCGAGCATGGGACTAAGAAAATAGTCGATGGAGACAAGCGAGCAGGTAAACCTCCATAATAATCGCCATCCAAGCTGGAAAAACGGACTGCAGAGCTGAAAGAGAAGGATGCAGAGATGGCGAGCTGCGGCCGAAGGTTGCCGAGTTGGACCGTCTCAGATGCAGACCGCGGAGATAACGTCCAAGCAAGCGCGTTTTGCCCATATAGCTCGGTTGGAAGCTTTGGAACTCAAGCTCAACCTTCCCTGTACAGCCGCATGTGTTCTCCGGAGAAGAGGTGGCTGAAACGAAGCGCTAGAGTGCGCCTCAAAGTATAAGAGGTATGAAAGTTGGAAATCATGCGGCGGCGGACCGGTCAATAACAGGGGACGCCAAATTCAACCTAGCTTGCTGGGGTTCCTGCTCCGGTTGACCCGAGGCTCAATCCTCCGCCACACATGATGACCAGCGCTTTTGAACGCCGGCCCTCACCGCCTTAGACAGAACGGAGTCTTTTTAGAAGCTCTCGCCTACCCAATCTCTTATATGATTGAATAAATTGATTCGGGCATTACTGTAGTCGGCGTTGTTGTGCAGCGCGGCACAAGGAGCGCAGGGTCCCAGCCCGTGATTTGCTCCCTCGAGTACGATAAATTCTTTGTCATCGCTGGCTGATGTTTCATAGATGTACTCGCCATCCCGAATGAAGTAGTGACCCTGCATTGCAACGACCAGGATGGTACCGAAATGCTCCGAACGGCGCATGGAACGGAATTGTCGCTGCTGCACCAATCTATTTCAGTTTCATTTAAAGAGTGCGTGCTGAGAATTGCATTGGCGCTCAGGAAGGCAGTTATCGTCGAAAATGCGATTCCGCCAAAGCTCGCGTCTGCTTCGCGCCGGCTGGGGTCGGGGGCACGTACAGTTTTGACGATCTTACCTGATTCAATTGTGCCGTCGTTCTTTAGCAGGTCGGCAGGATTGACAGTACTCCCATGGACGCCGGTACTGAAATTTGAAAGCCGCGCTTTATTACGGTAAAAGATGAAAGCGTCGTCATCTGCTTGGGAAGTGTTTGTCAGCCTCGATATCCTGTTTTATGTCGAGCGCTTGCTTGATCAGGTCGTTCATCCGGCGCGACTGTGCCCGGGAGTATCGATCCACAAAATTGCTCGAATAGACCGAGTCCCCGTTGGGATTAAAGCCATTTTTTTCGCTGAAGGGATCCAGGTTGTCCCTGAGGTTCTTGGGGTTTTTCTCGTTCTGAACAGCACCATTCAGCGCTCGCAACGTGGTGATCGTGTTGCTGGGATGCGCGTCTAAAAAGACTATCCCGTCAGCTCTATCAGCCGCCGTGAAACCAGCTAACTGCTGATCAGAACAAGGGCTGAGTTTGTTCGCACCTTGACAATAAGCCGGGCCGTTTTCCGCAACCGCCTGATAATACGACGTAGTCGGTCCGCCGTCGCTATGCCCGATGAGTATCACCCTCGTAATGCCCGGTTGCTGTCGCAGAAACCGGACTCCAGCCCGTACATCTAAAGCGATGAGTTCCCACTCAACGTCTGCCTCGTTATTTTTGAACCGTGAGTTCATACCGAGAACACTGAAGCCGCGGCGCGGCAACTCTTGCGTGGAGACGTGCGCAAGGTAATCGCCCGTTCTGTGTATAGCTAGAAATGCAATGTGAGAAATCGAACCGCTGCTTGGCGCCCAGTAGAGACCCTGACCTCCACCGGGGAACTGCAGAACTGCTTCATCATCGGCGTGGGCTGCGCCAATGCTGACGAAGTTCCCAGAACAACTAGGGAAGCGCACAGCCAAAACAACACTTTAATACGTTTCTGCATAACTGCTCCTTCAAAGCGACCGGTTGCGGGTAGAGATCTACCGAGCCAATAAGAAAGTTGGTGTGGCGGGAATTTGCCCGCCTGCGATCTTTGCATCTTCACCTCGTAGCCCTTGGATGCTCTGTCCAGGCTTACCTCCCCAGTGCAGGCTGCCGGGACCGAGCCGGCCATGTCAGTATCGTCAGCGGCTTACCGGCAGTGGTTCATTTCGTGGCATCTGTTTGTTCCGAATAAGCAAGGGAAATCTATGCCAATGGCCAATAGGAGCTTCTATAATAAAGCTCAGCAACTTAGCCAATATTTTTTTCAAATGGCTGCCATTAGTTTTCCTTATCGGCCGGACCGGCCGTAAGCATCCGGGAAAATCTCGCACCGTAATGTGGGTTACGCGCCAGCCGCGGGCGGCTGTGCGAGTCGCGCGATCACTTGACCCGGCGCGCCACCGGCGTGTTTCCCAGGAGCACGTCGATGGAATTGTCCATGACACTCAACACGTCGACCCGATCGACAGGCTTGAGCGGAATGACAGGCATCGGGACCTCCGATCTTTGTGAGCACGCTAGCCTAAACGGCGAAAACCGGTCAAGCGCAATCGAAACGAAAGCGGAACAGCCTGCAGACGAGTCACGGCAAGCAGGGGTTCTCGAAGCTGCCTCGCATCACTATATTTCGAGGCTGCCATCGATCAAATCGCCGCCAAACATAACCAGCGCGGAAGCCGGCCTGAATTCGAACCGGTTATAGTTCGCCCGAAATGACCGACTCAGCCACTGAAGATAAAAAACTTGCGCATTGCATAATTGATCATCAAACCAGCGAAAATGTTCGCGCCAAAAGCATGAGTCGTTAACATCCCGAACCGCCGAATCAAGGACACCATCAGCGCGGTACCAACCACTATGGCAACACCTGAAACCACATAAAACAGGCCAATTTGCACGATCCAATGATGCCGGCCCGGAACAAAAACCCAATAGATGTTGATAATGTAGGCGACCAAATTTGAGATGACAAAGGCAACGCCATTCGCCTTCATGGAATTGCGTGCCCGAACGCTGTGGCTGATCTGATGAATGGGCAGCTTAAGGATTTTTACGAACCAGTCATTTGCCTGCAAGGCGTAGAATAATTTCCAGGCGACAAGGTGAAATATCAGGATGTGGGTGATCGTCGCGATCCCTCCACTGATGGCATACTTCACAAACTGGATGAAATTGCCTGCCTCGTTGCCGAGCAATTGATCGATGATATTCATCGGCTTGATATCCTGACTATATGGAAGGTTTGAATCCAGCTCCTGGAGATCGCTCCCATTAACATCTCCCTCAATGCTTTACCGCACTGAAATAAAAATCCAGATCTGAGAAGCTCTGGTCTAATGCATTATGCTGCCAGATCCCACCCTAAAGCTCCATTTCTTGGAAGGCACTTTACTCTGGCGTGGCCGTGAGGAGAACGTCGCGATGTCGTCCGGAGGTCGACGACCTACACTGTTGAAGGTGAAGCCGCCGTCAGCAATACTGACATAAGACGCATGGCACTTCCCCGGGATATTCTCGACATTCAAACGATCTACATGGAGCAGGCGGTCGAAACCTATGATCGCGGCCGACAGGTGCTCGAGCGCTATCCGGACGCGCGGCGCATCATGGTTCCGTCGCACAATCAAATTCCCACTCTTTATGGCAACCAAGGCAACGCGGAAGACTGGCTGCGCATCAAGCAACATACCCTGGTACTCGGCGTGAAGAAGAGCATGAGCATGAGGCCCAATGAACGCAGCTCCAACTTTATCGCACCGTCAACGTCAAACGGCTGCGCTATGGCATGTGGCTACTGCTATGTGCCGCGGCGTAAGGGTTACGCCAATCCGATCACTGTTTTCGTCAATGTCGAGCAGATCTGCGCCGCGCTGATGCGACACGCAGAGCGGCAGGGCGTCAAGCCGGCAGCGGATCAGGTGGATCCCAGGCTGTGGGTTTACGATCTCGGCGAGAACGGCGATTTATCAGTTGATGCCATGGTTTCCGACAATGTGCGCGATCTCATCGCCACTTTTCGCGACATTCCCAATGCCAAGGGGAGCTTCGCGACCAAGTACGTCAATCGCGATCTGCTCGGCTACGATCCTCAAAAGAAGACCCGCATTCGCTTTTCTTTGATGCCCGAGCGGGTCGCACAAGTTGTCGACGTGCGCACTTCGCCGGTGCGCGAACGCATCGCGGTGATCAACGATTTCGTAGACGCGGGCTACGAGGTCCACATCAATTTTTCCCCAGTGATCGTCTATGACGCCTGGCTGACGGATTATCTCGAGCTCTTCGAGAAATTGGATGCGACGCTGTCCTCCGCCGCGAAAGAGCAGCTCAAGGCCGAAGTCATTTTCCTGACGCACAATGCGGCACTGCACGAAGTCAACTTACGCTGGCATCCCCGAGCAGAGGACTGGCTGTGGCGCCCTGAGCTGCAGCAGAAAAAGCTCAGCCAAAACGGCATGTGGAACCTGCGCTACAAGGTGCACGAGAAGCGCCGCTACCTCGAATCTTTTCTCGGCGCTTTAAAACGCACCTTACCCGGCTGCGAAGTGCGGTACGCCTTCTAAGCTCCAGTTGTGAGTCTCAGGATCTTCATGTCCTCTGAATCTGCACATACGCATAGCCAGGTGAAACTCTGGCGTCCCAAGCGGGTACTGATCACACCTGCAGCTCGTGAATTAGCCCATGGCCGGAACATTGCCGAGAAAGCTGCTGCTTTGGGCGCGGAAGTGGTCGAGCTAGATTCCAATCGTTTGAGCGGGCTTGTGAGCGACGATCCGCGACGAGCGTATATGAACGCGAAGTCCACACTCGCCATCGTCATGTCGCCGGCTTCGAAACGGAAGCTCCAGCCGATTCCGCCCAGCGCCGATTGGCGGTTCGATTTGGCTGAAGGCTGCCCGGCCCATTGCCAATACTGTTATCTCGCCGGTTCGCTTAGCGGCCCGCCCGTAACCCGTGTTTATGCCAATATAGAAGAAATTCTAGACGGGCTCGCCGAGTATGTCGGACGCGGCCATATCACCTCCGCTTCACAGGCCCGCGCCGATGAAGGCACAACCTATGAAGGCTCGTGCTACACCGATCCACTGGGTATCGAACATCTCACGGGCTCGCTCGCCAAGGCCATCTCTCATTTCGGCGCATGGCAGGCACCGGTGCAGCTACGCTGTACGACGAAGTACGACAATCTCGATTCACTGCTCACCATTCCGCACAACAATCACACGCGCATCCGCTTCTCAGTCAATAGCGCTCCGGTGGCGCGCTTTGAAGGCGGCACCGCCGGCATGCCCGCACGCCTCGACGGCATGCGGCGCGCGGCGCTCGCGGGTTATCCGGTTGGGCTTACGATCGCGCCGATCATGCCCGAAGGTAATTGGCGGGAAGCTTATGGGCGGTTGTTGCGGCAGGCTGCGGCGGCGCTCGCAGGTTTAGCCAACGTCGATCTGACAATCGAACTTATCACCCACCGGTTCACGCCAAAATCGAAGACCGTTTTGAACGAGTGGTATAACGCCTCTACCCTCGATATGGACGAGAATACCAGAGCCAAGAAACGTACGAAGTTCGGCTCGTTGAAATACGTGTATCCGGCGGAGTCGATGAAGGAGATGCGTAAGTTTTTCGACCAGGCGATTGCCGAACATTTGCCAAATGCTCGAATCCTTTACTGGACCTGAGTTGTCGTTTGCTCTCGTCCGGAATACTGCTGCCATCTCGGCATAGCCGACCGATGCGCCGAAAAGAAGGTTCTCTGAAAATTTTTTTTACCCCTCACGTAGGTATCTAAGTAACCGGCCGGGGTTGAAAGCAGACGTCCGTTGCTGCGCCTGACGTCTCACGCCACGGCGACAGCACACAATCCAAAACCCCCCTTTCCTTCTAACTAGCTGCACGATTGCGGAATTCTATTGACCCGAGCATCCTTGCGATGCTATGCGGTTCTAGGCAATCGTTGGTAGCTTTTGGAAGTTCTTGGCTACAATGTGATTCCGGGTTCAGGCGAACCTAGTCCCTATACCGGCAGAGTCATGAAATTGCGTTGCGCGCTAATGTGTTAGACCAAAACCAATCTCGGGTCTGGAGGTCTAAATGAGACTGCTACTTGCTTCTGCTTGCGTATCCCCTGGCAACAACGAAAAGGGGCAAAGAAAAGTCTTGGCTGTAGCTCTTTTCGTCCTAGCATTGATGGTTCCCGGCATTGGACAGGCACAACCTGTTAAGACTGCCGCAAATCCTGAGAACGCAGACAAGAAGCCAGCGCCGCCCGCCGAGATCAACTACACCGTCACGGAGGTCTTCCCTCTACAGGGTAAATTCATAGCGGCGGTTAATCGATCTCGAGAATTGGCGCTCATCGGTGATTTTGCCGGTTCTTTTGTCGATAGGAAGCGCAAGGTCACAGACTTTGAATGCGCAGTGTTCTCCGATGGCGCGACTCAACGCTTTACAACGCCTTTGGGAATGAATAATCGCGGCGACATTGTTGGATTCTGTCATGATGATTTGCTTCAGATAGAAACCGGTTTCCTGCGCAGTAAAAATGGCAATCTGTTTCACTTTACTGCGTCGGGTGCTACATCAACGGTCGCGTATGGCGTCAATGATTTTGGGGAGATCGTCGGGCGGTCGTCGGGTACTTCCGGCAATTTCAGTTTCATTCGCAGCAGCGACGGGCAGTACCAAAACATTTCGCCGCCAACGATAGAGGCGCTGGTAGAGGCTATTGCGATCAATAACAGTTTAAAGGTGGTCGGTCACTACTCGGACACTAACGGTCGACATGCATTTTTATGGGACAACGGACAGTTTACTGAACTGAGAGTTCCCGGTGCTACTGGTAACAGTGATGTTCGGCAACTCAACAACAACGATCAGGCACTGATGTTTGCTACCGTGGACGGTGTCGCAGCTTACTATTTATACAATGATGGGAATTACCTTCGCATTAACAGCCCTGACGGCTACACCTGGCAAAGTGTAAACGCCCTAAACGATAATGGGGAATTAGCCGGCTTTGCCTTCGATGACCAGAACGTTTTTTTCGACATCATTGCTAAACCGACCAAAAAATAATGCGCAGCAATCACAAGATCGAGCAACGCTCCTACCGCGTGACTCTCGCAAATCGACTTCTAAGCGACTCGGGACGAGTTATTTCAATGCTCTGCAACGTCGTTGAACATCTGACGGTTAAGATGTCCGCCCACCATCACGATGTCCCCGCCCGCCAGAACTGTCCTGATTGGAGTCATGGCCGCAATATTGGCGGACTGAGTGTTGCCGCTGACAAGGGTCTGCATCCCAAGGGGTCCGCCGGGAATAACGAGCAAATCGACGTCGAGTCCATATTTTTCGAAGATGCCGGCGCTCTTCGCAACGTAAAGAGGCAAACCTGAACCGCCTAACCCAGCGCTAGTATGGATGTGACGTTCTGCACCAGACAAGATCGCCGGCGAGGCCAAAAAAACGGAAACCAGCAGCAGTCGGATTTTCTTTAGCGTATTCACTGTTACTCTGGTCGACCCTACTGCGGCAAAAGAATGGCTGTCAAGCTCTGCTTTTCTAGTCAAGATGCGCCGCTTCTCGGATCTTACTTACGCAAGACGTTCGATGGTCCATGAAGCGCGGAGTCCTTTTTACATAGGAAGCGAAGCGGCTGAAGTGGTTGCTACGGAAGTGACGAGAGTGTGATTGGCTTAAAGACAAATGTGATTTGCAACTGACCATGTAGCTGAACACCGATGGACCGAAAAGGCTCTCTTCAAACCGATGAAACTCTGGAACCACAAAACCGCATCGACCGATAATAAGCGGTCACACGTTGTAATGCGGAGTCCCTGGGAACATCGTTTTCAACGGCCAAAACGTCGGTAAGCTTTGAATGACCCCTTATGTACGAAAGTCATTATGACGAACTAAGATGTCGCCGCCGACTCGCCAACGCCTCACGAAATAAGAGCCCTAATCTTCCTTGAGAGTTCATCCAATGTAAATGGTTTGACAATGTAGTCGTTGCATCCCACGTCTAACCAAGCTCTTAGATCGGCGGGCCGGAACATTGCCGTCGCGGCCAAGATCGGAATGTCCTTAGTCTGAGGATTTGAGCGCAATATCTTGGTCGCTTCCCAACCATCCATCTCTGGCATCAAGGAATTCATCAGAATCAAGTCTGGTTTCTCCGCGATAGCTGTATCAACGCCCTCCTTGCCGTTCTTAGCAATGATGGTAGTAAACCCCAGCCACTCGATTTGGCGCTGGAGGACCTCCCGCAATTCGGGATGATCTTCGACAAGCAGAATCTTAGTCATCGTGATACGGATCCCGCTTATTCTGCCGAGGGACAACCGGTTTGTCACTCAACCGTTGCTTATTGAGACTAGTCAACGAGTAGATGTTCGTCAACCGCGCTATGATCTTGGCCTCAACGAATCCACATGAACACCAAGAAAGATCGCCGGGGACCTAAACCTTTATTGGATCTGACGCGCCGCTACACTCCGCGACGATGGACTCGGTGAGTTGCGCGACCATAAGTTGGCTACGGCCGGGCCGGTGATATTCTGCACTACGCTAAAAATTGCCGCCGGCAACGCAACTAACACGTCTGCAAAATGCTTGCGCGCCAGCGCTACTCCCAAACCCGAGTTTTGCATGCCGACTTCGATGGCAATCGTCCGGCAACGCACTGCGTCAAGGCCTGCCAGCTTCGCCATGGAATAGCCCAACACCAAGCCGGAGCTGTTGTGCGCAGCTACCGTGACAAAAACCAGCGCGCCGGTATCCAACAGCTGCTCTCTGGACAATGCGACGATGCAGGCAACAACCATCACAATGAGAGCCACCGAGACAACTGGCAACAGCGCATCGAGTTGGCTCACGCGGTCTCCGAAAAATTGCCGAACGATCAGCCCGGCGACCACCGGAAAGATCACAACCGTGAGGATGGATAACAAGAGTTCCTGCGGATGCACCGATACATACGTGCCAGCGAGCCACAACATCAGATACGGTGTTGCGACCACCGAAGCAATCGTCGAACAGGAGGTCATGGTTACTGATAATGCGACGTCGCCTTTGGCGAGATAGGTCATGACATTGGACGCGGTGCCGCCCGGACACGAACCCACGAGGATCAATCCTGCCGCAATCGCGGGCGGAAGCTCAAAGAGTTTTGCGATAGCCGCGGCCATAAACGGCATAATGAGAAACTGCGCGACCAATCCTACGGCTACAGGATATGGCTGTTCCGCCACCCGCCTGAAGTCGGCTACTGTTAAAGCCGTTCCCATGCCGAACATGATCACGCCAAGACCGGGTATAATCAGCGGCTGGAACCACGTGAAACCGCCCGGCCAAATCAATGCCGCGAGCGCTGCCAGAAACACCCACAGAACAAATAATCGTACGGCGGATTCAGCAGAACGTTTAACCGCAGGTAAGCCCAAGGATCACCTCATTTTCTCCTGACACTTTGAGCGCATTTTTCTAATACGTCTAACGATTGGGGACAACACCTCAATCGCCATTGACAGTGGGAAGAGCTTCGGAGCGGAATCGCCTACTGTGGGCACAGACCGTTGAACACTAGCAATCCGCCGCTCGAGAAGTGCCAGTGCCGCAGATTGGTGACCGTGCGCGGCTTCGGCGCATGAGCCCAGCAACTGGCCGACGCAGAGAGAAAGATCAAGCCGATGGTATGAAAGTGATCGCTCGTATTCACGTAGACCGTGAGCACTCGGGCCATAATTTTTAACAAAGGCCTCGACTAGAACAGCTGTCAGCGCGCTCACTCGACAAGCTAGCCGCTGTTAACTCCGATAACGCAGCGCATCGACGAGCAAGGCGAATGCTGGTGAGGAATGGCGGCGGCTCGGGTAATAGAGGTGGTATCCTGGAAAAGGCGGGCACCAATCCTTAAGCACTCGCTTGAGACTTCCTGTGAGTTAGATGCGGCTGCGCCAAGTCCTCCGGCAAATAGGCCAAACCTAAACCGGCCAGTGTCGCATTGAGCATCTGCGTAATGCCCGTTAAGACGATCTGACCATCAACTCGCACCTTCAATTCGCGGCCGCCTTTTTCAAACTCCCAGGCCAACAACCCGCCATGAGTCGGTAGGCGCAGATTGATGCAGCTATGCTCGGTCAAGTCCTGCGGCTTTTTTGGTGGGGACCGCCTCACGAAATAAGACGGGGCGCCGACGACCGCCATACGCATGTCCGGCCCGATACGGACTGCGATCATGTCCTTCGCCACCTGCTCGCCGATGCGCACACCTGCGTCATACCGATGAGCAACGATGTCGGTCAGCCCATAATCGACAGTGACCTCGACCATGATGTCCGGATAGTCCGGCAGGAATTTTGCAAATTTCGGCCACAGGATCGTATCGGCCGCATGCTCGCCGGTCGT
Source organism: uncultured delta proteobacterium (assembly GCA_963728565.1). Taxonomy (GTDB): domain Bacteria; phylum Desulfobacterota; class Binatia; order UBA9968; family UBA9968; genus WHTF01. The sequence goes on along the minus strand of CAVSLC010000011.1, from coordinate 34,938 downwards.
GATGCGAATAGTGCCGGCAGGCTTCTCCCGGAACTCACATAGAGCTTCCAGCTCGGCCTCGATTTCCTCGAAGCGGTGGCCCACGGTCACAACCAGGCGTTCACCCGCCTCGGTCGGCGCGACGCTGCGCGTGGTGCGAGTCAGCAGCCGAAGGCCGAGTCTTGCCTCCAGCCCGCTAATGGTGTGACTCAACGCCGATTGGGAAACGCCAAGCTTTGCAGCGGCCCTGGTGAAGCTTCGTTCTCGCGCGACAGCTAGGAAGGCAAGAATGATCGTTAAAATTTTCGTGCTGCATTGATGAAAACTTCTCATAAGTCCATGCGAAATCTACCCTCTAATCGCCTGCCGCCGCAACTGTTACATTCTGCGTCATGGAGAAAAGAGACGAGCGACGGCGTTAATGATAAACGATGAGTCGGCAAAACACGGAATACGGAAATGGATATCATAACATTAGAAACGCGTTCATCAGCCCTTCCAGCAAAGGACCGGCGGAATATTTTACCGGCACTGTACGTATCGATCCCCTGTTCGAGGCACCCGATCGTACGGCGAAGGTTCGTCGCACAATGAACAAAAAGAAATACGATCGGTGCGACTTTCACTGCCACACTCTATGAGAACCCGGCGGTCGCCGCATGGCAAAGCCATGCTTCACTCTCACGATTCGGGATGATCGAGCTAGACGTGCAAAGCGAAGGTGATTCAAAAATAGCGACGGATCTTCCCGTGGATGAATGTACAAGACAAAAGCATATTCGCGCTGCCTTAGTGCGGCATCGCCGCTGGTCATTTACCACAATCGCGCGGCGCGATCCGAACGATACACGATGTACAGATCGAAATACTTTTTTGCGGCATCTGCCGCATGCTCCGACGTCCACCAGGTGCGGAACGAGTTGGAGCAGTGTCATGCCGTACTACCTACCCGCTCGTCCCCGGCCACGAGATCGTTGGCCGGAATGAAGATAGAGGTCAAAGGATCAAATGAAAAGGAGCAATTTCATGAAAGAGAATGAGAAGAGTATGGGCATCAGGCGGCGTGACTTTATCTCCAGGACCGCTCTCGCCGGGGCGGCTTTGGCAGTTGGGTCAGCATCGTGGCCGGCCCTAGCAGGGGCGCAGTCTCCGGAACCTAAGAAAGGAAAAAACAAAATGAAAACCCGAAATCTCGGTAACCTGAAAGTCTCGGAACTCGGCTTCGGCAACATGGGCCTCAGCGGCGGCCACTACGGTCCGGGTGTGGACCGGGTCCAGGGCATCCGTGTGATTCGCGACGCCCACGAGCGAGGCGTCACGTTCTTCGACACCGCGGAAGTCTACGGCCCCTACGTCAACGAGGAATTGGTCGGCGAGGCCCTCGCGCCGGTCCGCGACAAGGTCGCCATCGCCACCAAGTTCGGCTTCAAGATCGACGGCACGAACGGCTTGGACAGCCGACCGGAGCGTATCCGGAAGGTCGTCGAGGAATCGTTGAAGCGCCTCAAGACCGACCGCATCGATCTCTACTACCAGCACCGGGTCGATCTCACCGTCCGATCGAGGACGTGGCCGGCACGGTCAAGGATCTGATCAAGGCCGGGAAGGTCCTGCACTTCGGCCTCTCGGAGCCGAGTGCGAAGACCATTCGCCGCGCGCATGCGGTTCAGCCGGTTGCCGCCATCCAGACCGAATACTCGCTCATCGACAGAAGCCCGGAACGCAACGGCGTGCTCCAAGCGTGTGAAGAGCTTGGAATTGGCTTCGTTCCGTGGGGACCGCTGGGACAGGGCTTCTTGCCCGGGAAGCTGAAGGTGGATGCACAGTCCACCTTCGACCCGAAGACCGATCTGCGAGCGACGTTCCCGCGCTTCTCCCCCATGGTCATGAAGAACAACCAGCCAATCATCGAGTTTCTGACGAAGTTCGGCGCCAAGAGGAGCGCAACGCCTGCCCAGATCGCGCTGGCATGGTTGATGGCGCAGAAGCCGTGGATTGTTCCGATCCCTGGCACGGGCAACATGGATCACCTGCGCGAGAACATGGGCGCGGTCAATGTCCAACTCACGCCAGCGGACCTTCGCGAGATCGAGACGGCCTTCTCCCGGATCGAGATCTATGGTGGCCGCATGGATGCGAGGCAGATGGCGCAGATTGGCCAGGACTGAGAAGGAAATCATCCGGGGCAGCGGAATCCAGTGGAACGCGACTGGAGCGACACGCGGGACGCTTCCATCACTGCGGTCAACTTGACTGGACCTAATGCACGTCCGGTACGCGTAGAGGAGCGAGTAGGCGTAGGCGGCCGCAATAGCGGCGCTGCTTCTTGGCTACATTTGGAGAAACTCATGAGCAATACCTACAACTTCTAGGGGATAAGTTGCGTTGGTTACCAGCGCATCGGGCTTGCCACGGCACGGGCTTTCGCCCATCCAGGGGCGGCTGTCACTTTGGCGGACATCAGAGAGGAGGGCCCTGCAGAAGCGGTGGACGAGATCAAGTCCGCCGACGGCAGTGCGATTGAGTGTGTTGTGCGACGTGTCGGACGAATCTCAGGTGGCAGCCACGGTGAAACGCACCGGACAGGCACATCGGATACTCTCCCGGCCAAGCTGACGCTTCATGGCGTTCGGATCGTCGCACCGGCGCTCGATAGGTACACGCCAGGCGCTCTTGGCGATCTCTGGAAATGCCCTGAGCTATCGAGCGCAGCCTCGTTACCTGGCGGTCTGATCGCGCGCAATCAGACGCCGGAATTGCCGTAAAATTTTCAATCTGTCGCTCGACGACGACGCCCAGCAAGCAAGATTTCTGAAGTCATCACGCATCTCGCGTTTTACTCCGGCTGGGCGAATGAGATGTGGCGGTTGCGAAAGATGTATTTCGCGCCCGTGGCATCGGCGTCGATAAGCTTTTTTCCTGCGAAGTCCCCTTCTTCCCATTGATCAAGTGTCCGAGGCGCGGCGCGCGGTCTCGTCGAGCAAAGCGTCGCTACCGTCGCTCCGTGAGTCGTGCAGTACACCCAGCGGCCCGTCATTTGATGACCTGTGGATGCCGGAAGCAGATTCTCACCTTCAACGCTCGGACAAGCACCTCGGCGGCGTCACCCATGGCGGTTATTCCGACAGCATCGTCGCCGACGATCGCCTCATGCTACGGTTTTCCGGCCAACCTGCGATGTTGCCCGAGCCGCGCCTCTCGTCTGCGCGGAGTTCACAACATAGTCGCCGATGCGTCACCGGGGCATCCCAAAGGCAAAGAAAGTCGGCGTCGTCGGCTTCGTAGTACCTCCAGGTTCCACCATGACGTTGATCGCCTCCCGCTTGTTTATGGCTCGGGATGAACTCCAGCCTGCCGGCGTGCTCCTGCACCTCAACTCCCACAACAGCGCCGTTCGCTGAGCTCGACGTCTGAGAAACTCAAGCACTCAACTATGATATTCGAAGGACTAAACGAAAAGTTTGCCGCGACGTTGATGTCGCCTGCTCTGTTCGCGTAGCGTGCACCGGTGAAATCAACTAGGACTCGCATCGAGCTCCTACTCTCGTTCGATCGCTGCAGCAAACATTCGCAGCCAATCTTATCACGCGCACCGGTTCGACCCGCAGGTATGTCTAGCTTCGGAGATAGCCCCTTTCCAGATAGAAGCGCTTCGCGCCCCTATGCAGAGGCACATCGTACGGCGCCTCCGGATCGTTCGCGCAGAGCTGGGCCATATCCAGTGGCTTGAAGTTGTCCGTCGGCATGAGCGCTTTACGCGCCTCGATCGCTTCGCAAAGAGCGTAGGCGACATCCTCGGGCATGGCTGCGTTGACCACCATCGGCCAGCCGCTGAAATCCACGGTGGGCACGTCCGAGGGCAGCGCCGGAAACCGGGATTTGGGCAGAACCGACGCGCGATAACCTATCGCGGTCAGTTTTTTCAGAATGGATCCCTCCACCGGCAAGTAGCGAAATCCGGCATCGATGGCGGTCTGACCCCAACTCTTTATTCCTTCATCGAACACCGCATTGATCATTCCCTTCTGAAGAGCCTCGCGCCGGTCGGGATGGCTGGGACGTGTAACCGATTGAATTTTGCCACCCCACTGTTTCAGGTTCGCAAAGGTGAATCCCGCGGCTTTCATGACCGCGCTCACCGTGTACATCGTCGGGCTGTACTTGACCCACGCTGGGGAGATGGTTCCGGTCGAGAGTCGAAGCGGGGTGCGCTCCTTCCTGATCTGCTCCAACGAAGTAATCCCGATAGACTCGTGCACGGCAAATCCCATGACGTCGTATGAAGGAAAAACCGCGATGGTCCTGATCGGCTGGCGCTTGGAGAACAGCCCTTTGCCCCTGAAAGCCATGGTCGCGGCGACCGAGGGATTGATCCAGCCGAGCGAGAGCTTGCCTTGACTCACGGCCAGGAGTTCGCGAAATCCATCCGCCGCGAACGACAAAGAAACCCCTTTTTCACGGGTCGCCGTAAGTGCAAGCGTGAGCGAATAGCCGACGCGCGATTCTGTCTGGATCGCCTGTTCGGCGGCGCGCTCGGTTTGAAAAGAAAGTGAGGTGTCATAGAGAGCTGCGGCCAGCTCCAGCAGTCCCCTGCTCCGCTGGATCTCCGCGCTGTAGCGGTGCTTCACGGTGTTCATCTTGATCTCGTGTGTGAAAGAAATCTTATGGCGAGCCGATTAGTAGCTACGTCGCCCTGAATTGTTGGCCGCCGCGCGCTTACTAGACGCAATGGCTTTGCTGATATCAGGCTGGAGCGATCGCTTCTCCAAGGCGCATTCAAGCCGCAGAATCTCAAAACTATTTCACGGCTCGTAAATCATAAGGTCGACCGGCTTTCCGCCAACCGGCATATCGGGACAGGCGCTGAAGGCAACGAGCAGATCCATCTCTGCTTTAAGATCTACGTAGCTGCCCGGTTTGGGCCGGACTGTCGTATGATCCATACGGCCGGTGGCGCCGTCGATTTTCATATGCTGATTGAGGTTAAAAGGATTGGGGACGTCTTCCGGATCGATCCCGTACGGCGCCAAAGCTCGCGAAAGATTTTCGTAGCAGCCATGATCCGGAATCTCTTCGTCTTTATAGTCTCGGTGGTAATAGTCCCGCAGCTTTCCCTCATTTTTTGCGAGTTGAAAGCGGTAGCCGCTGCACATGCCTTTCTGCAAATCGTGAGTCCCCTCCCGGTTGGTGTTTTCGACGATGGTCATCATGTGCTGATTATTCCGCCCCATCAGTTTGTCGCCGGTCGTGAGAAAGATTTTCATGTTATAGACTTTGGTGCGCGCCTGATCGAATCGCTCTTTCAAATTTTCCCGTCTCATGCACACGAAGTCGACCGTGGTTGTCGCGGTAATCCGAATCACCTGGCCTTTTTTCAAGTCTCCGGCCCAGCCGGTATTATAAGGTACGTGAGCCTCTTTAAGTTTGTTCATTCCGATGTCCTTTCTAACTGCCCTATAGTCAGTTGAAAATCTGCGCCATCAGCCACAGCCGAACCACCCACCCATAACGCAGGACGGAGTCCATTAAATCAAACGAGTTCTCCCGATGCGATTCCGAGGCCCGAGATTATTCATCACAATCTGACATGTCAACATGAATCAAAAACAATTGCTCCACGCCCCCGGAAAACACGTATGGTTGGGGAACAGTTCGGAAATCCTAAATCGCAGATACGGCATCGAAGAAGTAGGAAAAAATACGCCAACCAACTAAAACCGTATTAACCCGCTATGCCGCTTGACGCGGTGGCTTGCCTTACGTATGGAGAAAAGAAACGGAAATATAAAAACACAACGCATCTGCTTTGATTCCGAATGTGAAAGGTGGACGATGGCTGCAGAAATCAAATCAAACACGGAGGCTATCCGCTGGCCCGCGGGAATTCGACTTCCTGTCATGCTGACTTTCGAGCACCAGGCCGGTGAAGGAGCGCCGTTATTCGCCGGAGAGCGGCCCAACTACATGGTCGGCGGAGCGATGCAGTACGGCGCCCGCCGCGGCATCTGGAATATCCTCGAGTTGCTGGAAAAATATCGGGTCAAAGCGACTTTCTTCGTGCTCGGTACGACGGCGGAGAAATATCCCGACACCGTGCAGGCGGCGGCCAAAGCCGGGCATGAGATTGCCGGCATGGGCTACAGCTTCGGTTCGATCCGGACCGCGAGTGAAGAGCAGGAACGCGCCAACGTGCGCCGCTCTGCCAAAATCTTGGAGGACATCGCCGGCGTGAAGATCCGCGGCTGGCGTTGTCCCGATTATCGCGTGAGCCCGAATACACTCGACATTCTCGCGGAGGAAGAGCTGCTGTGGGACAGCAGTCTCTTGAACGACGATCTGCCGTATTTGTTTCAAACGCGAGCTCAGAAGATAGTCGAGATTCCGTTTACGACGAGCACCGCGGATAAAACTTACGTCGGCTATCCTTATCCGCAACGAGGCGGTCCGGATGGTCTTGCGAGCGTGTGGAATAACGAGCTCGACGTGCTTTACAAAGAAAGCGAAAAGGGTCCGCGCCTGATGAATCTGAGCCTCCAGACCTGGGCCACGGGACGCCCCGCAACTCTGCGGGTGCTTGGGCGTCTTCTCGACCGTCTGGTGGGCCACGAAGAATTCCGCTTCGCGCAATGCAGCGAGGTCGCCGCTTGGCGGCTAAACCCGGATGCCCGGTGAACCCTTCGAAGGAGGTCTTTCATGTGGAGCGAGAAAGGTTATAAGAAAAGTTTTCGTTGGCCCGACGGCGTGCGCCTGCCGATCGCGATCAGCGTGCATCATCAGTCGGAGGAAGCCACCTGCCCGATGCCCGACGGCCAACCCGATCCTTTCGACTACAGCGAGCGGCAATACGGAGCCCGGCGCGGCGCTTGGCGTCTACTCGACATCATGAGCGAGCACGGTGTCCGCGGCACATGGCTGATCTGCGGCGCGACTTTGGAAAAATATCCCGAAGTCTCGCGCGCCGTTCAGAAAGCCGGGCATTGTATCGCCGGCCACACGTACGCCCACGAAATGATGTGCAATATGCCGCCCGATACCGAAGTCGCGCTGATCAAAAAAACCGTCGCCGTTTTCGAAGACTTGTTGGGCGAACACATTCGCGGCTGGCGCACCTGTTTTGCGAGCCACAATACGCTTGATCTGCTGCTGGAGCATTCCGATCTCGAATGGGATGGCAGCATGTGGAACGACGATCTGCCTTCGTTGATCGAGGGCCATGGCCGGGAGATGCTCGAAATTCCGTTTGCGACCTACAGCGACACGGCGCTCGGCGTCGACATCACCAATCCCGCGTTTCCACCCTCCCGGTTCTCCACCTGGAATGCCAATCCGCCGGATTTTATGTTGCGCGGCCTCAAGTCCGCCTTCGATGCGCTATACGAGCGCGGCGCGGAACGCGCCGTCATGATGCCGCTCGTCGTTCATGACTTCATCACCGGCCGGCCGTTTCGCTCGAAAGTGCTCGATGAATTTCTCTCCTACGCCAAACAATTCGATGGCGTGGTCTTTACCGGCCATGACGAATTGGCTCGCTGGGCAAAGCAGTCCGGAGAATTTGGAAAGGAATAGGCGCGTGAATCTGACAAAAATTCTTGCCGGGTTACTCCTCTTTAACGGGCTCTTTCTCATCGATCGTTCGCTTGCCGCCGATTTGCCGGTGGTGCGCGCGAGCTACAATGCCATCGGCGGGGTGTTCACGCCTCTCTGGGTAGCTTATGAAAACAAGCTATTCAACAAGTACGGCATTTCGGTGGATTTGAAATTTCTGCCGCTGACCACCGGCACCCAGGCGCTGCTCACCAAGAACGTCGACATCATTACGCCGGGCGGCGAATTGCTCGAGGCCGGACTGAACGGAGAACGAGTCGTCTATATCGCCGGCATCGCCAACCGCGTGGTGCTTTCGATTTTTGCCAAGCCCGAGATTCAGTCGCTCGCCGATCTGCGCGGCAAAGTGGTCTCGGCCCTGTCTCCCGGCTCCATCAGCGATCATTTGGTGCGCATTCTCTGCCAGGAGGCCGGATTGGTTCCGGGGCAGGACGTCAAGATGCTCTATTTGAAAACCGGCCCCGAGATTCTTGCGGCGCTGACAAGCGGTGTAATCGATGCTGGCGTCATTTCGGCGCCCGTGACTCTCAAGGCGCGGCAGGCGGGATTCAAAGAAATCGTCAACGTTCCGGAGCGAAATATTCCGATGATCCATGCGGGCCTGGCAACGACCCGAGACTTCGTCAAAGAGAATCGCGACCGGGTTCGCGGCTTCCTGCAGGGATATATGGAAGCAGTTCGCTATGCCGCAACCAACCCGAAAGAAACCAAACAGATCATCGGTACGTTCACGAAAACGAACAATCAGGAAGACCTTGAGGAAACGTACCAGACCTTCATCAAAGTCTGGGAGCGCATTCCGTATGTCTCCACCGCCGGCGTGCAATCCGTGCTGAATTTCACGCGGCACCCGGGAGCAAAGGCCGCCAAGCCGGAGCAATTCATTGACAACTCCGTTCTCAGTGAGATCGAGAAAAGCGGCTTTTTGAATCAACTGTACGGTCGATAACTAGCAACGATCTTTCGCCGCTGTGTTGGATTTATTCACGTGTCTCGGACGGTAAACTTTCGTCTGGCGTTTGCGTAACGGCCGACTTCTTGAATAAGCCTGAAAGTAACCTAAGCTCACCTTGGTTGGAAAAACGGTTGACACATGCTGGCCCGGTGGTGATACCATCCGGGCCGTGAGCTCAAGAAATAATTAAGGAGGCGAATCATGGCTGACTGGCCGCCGGTAATCGACGCCGATGGACATGTATTGGAACGCCAAAGCGACATCCGCAAATATTTGGAACCGCCGTGGAACCGACGTAACACTGGCCTCTGGCCCAGCGATCAGCCGTTCGACACCGATCTATTCGATACGCTCGGCTATCCAGGTTACGGTCGCAATATGAGCCCGGCCCAGCAGGTCGAGACATGGCTCAAGATCATGGACGAGTACAACATCGAACAGGCGGTGCTCTTTCCTACGGGCTCCGGCAACATTCCGAAACTGCGGGAACCCGAGTTCTGCCTCGCCGCTTGCCGCGCTGCCAACGATCATTTCGCCAAGGAATACAACGCGCTCTCCGAGCGCATTCATTGCGTCGGTGTGCTACCGCTCAAATGGCCGGAGGAAGCCGCCAAGGAGCTGCGCCGGGCCGTCACCGAACTGGGGCTGGTGAGCTTCGAGTTGCTTTCCATGGGATTACCCACGGCGCTCGGCGATCCGATGTATGATCCGCTTTATGAAGAGGCGCAGCGGCTCGACGTTCCGCTCTCGGTGCACGGTAACCGCAGCTCTTCGGCGGAGGTCGGCGCCGGCGCACTCAGAACGTTCGCCGAGGTGCACACCTACACTTTTCCGGTCGGCATCTTTCTCCACTTCACCAGCATCATTTTCCAGGGAGTGCCGGTGCGCTTTCCCAAGCTCCGCCTGGCTTTTCTTGAGATCGGCGCGACCTGGCTGCCGTACTGGCTCGATCGCATGGATGAGCATTGGGAGTTGCGCGGCGAATTCGAGGCGCCGCATCTGAAGAAAAAACCCAGTGAGGTGGTGCGCGAATCCGGAGTCTACTTCAGTCTCGAATCCGAGGAGCGGCTCCTAGCGCAGACTATCGAGTATGTCGGCGATCATCACTTTCTCTACGCGTCGGACGTTCCCCACTGGGACGGCGAGTTTCCCAAAAATCTCAAATACCTGTGGAACCATCCCGATCTTTCACGTTCGACCAAAGAGAAGATCGCTTACCACAACGGCAAGGAATATTTCCGGCTAGATCATCGAACCGCGGCCCAGGCTGCTCGGAAAACCAACTGAGATAACAACAATTATCGTCTATCATCTTAAACGTCCGACAGGCAGAAAAGGATTCGATTCAACCCGGATTCCGCAGTAGAGATTAACACGCGTACGGACTATGGGGCGCGAGCCCAGAGGAGCGAAGGCACAGAACCGACCAATTACAATGTTGTGGAGGGTGCTTGCTCCGAGGTAGGGCTATGGCTGCTTGGGCGTCACCGTATCGGTCAGCGTTTTTAAGTACGCGACCAGCGCCGCCTCTTCGGCCGCTGTCAGCCCGAGGTTTCCCAGCACGCCGAAATTCCCAGCTTGATTTGGTGTATCGAATTCCGGAGCCGGCCAGCAGTTTTTCGCTATTGCCTGGTCTGCCGTCGTACCGGCCGGGCAAGCCAAGGGATCCCGTAACAAGGTTGCCGTATTATAAAAATGAACGACTTGCTCGAGTGACTTGAAGTAGCCGTTATGCATGTAAGCCTTGGGAAAGCCGTTGCCACGGCGCTTGTCTACATTTCGCAAGGTCGGGGTTTTAACGTGACCGGCAAACGGGGTTGCGTTAGGGTTGGCGGAGTTGAATACAGCGCTTGGATCAGTATGACCGAGCATTCCTGCGTCTAAATTGTTCGGATCGAAGTTCTCTATTTCGAAATTTGCCGGCAACCCGATGTGGTGATAAGCAAAATCCGAGTAGATCTGGTTTAGTTCATTGCCAACAGAAGCGGCGCCATGGCTGTTGTGGCAGGCTGCGCACCCTGCGTTCTTTGGGATAAGGCCACCCTTACCATCATCGACGAGTCTATTCAGCCCTGAATCATTGAGTCCATGAAATAGGTCACGCCCCAGATTCTCCTGGTTCGTCAAGTTGGGCAGAGGGAAAGACCCGCCGGTCCTGATTCCCTGATCGCGCTTGGAGCTGAACGAGTTGACCTCACCGGAATGCTGCCAGGCTGCGATCGCCAGAGCGATGCGCTTGAAGCTGATCACCACGTTGGCAGTGTTGCAGTCGATCGCTTCGTTCCAAGCCTTCATGAAAAACTCGGCATACTTCGCCGACTGGACGTGCCGACAGACAGCTCCGGCACCGGGCAATCCACCATCGTTGCCATCAGGCACATTCTGCTCGACGTCATTCGGGAATGGACCGAGCGCTTGGTCGGCTACCGGCCCGATGAAACCACCGTAAGCCACCTTTTGCGCATCGGTATCGAAAATCTCGACACCAACATGCGGGATGGCTCCTTTTCCCGTCACATTCGGCGGAGCAACCAAGGGCGTGGCGTTGCCTTCCGCGCGGCCATCCCAGAAAACGCCCCCGAAACAGAGAAATGGTGAACCTTCGCCACAGAAAAAGGAATCCGTAGCAGGCGGCGGATTAGGAAAGGGATTGGGATTGGTCGCAGGCCGGCCACCAAACGGCGGACTGAAGGTTGCGTAGGCGTTGCTCGGCGGCTTACGTCCTCCGACGGTGTGAGGATTGGCGCCAGTTACGGCCACGCCTTTCTTGTTAATGCCGGCAACGCCAGCGGTCCAACCATTTTCCGGTACGTGGCAGGTGGAACACGACTGACGCGGCGGATTAGAAATATTGTCGAAGAAAATATGCTTGCCGAGTTCTTGTAGAGCCGGCACGTCTTGCGCCATGGCAGATCCATTCAACAGCAGTAACAACACACCGGCAGAAACGCATAGTATCGCACCTTTCATGCGAGCTATGTTTCGGTAACTTGTTGCGCGATCTTGATAATCTTCAATTCGCATTATCACTCCCACGGATTTCGGACCGGGTATTTATTCATCCGTTGTTTTTGACGCGGCTGTTGCCCGGACTCGGCACATCGAGAAACTCGCGCCGAGAATCAAGCGCCTGCGCAGAATTCAATTGCTGTTCTCTCAAATGGAATTTTTCTAGCAGAGCCGCGCCTGGCGTATCGAGCAATACCCATACCATGGCACGTGAAAACGAGAGATCTCTTCAAATACCGGGGTAACTTTCATCGACTACGCCGGCAGCTAAAAACTTCAAAACCAACTTCGTGACAAGCTCGATCATCGAATGAGTGATTATGAAATCTCTCTGACGGATTGAATAACGAATTCTTGCTCCGACGAGCTGATTCAACCGAAATAATTTTTTTTGAGCAGCGAATGGAGCCAGCATGTTAGATCTGTGATTTACGCCCGTCCGACTGAAAACTAAGTCACCGGTAATGTTTGAAATACCCTACGTTTCTCAAGGTTCCACCTAGCTCTTACGGTTCACGGACGATCTATTGTCGACGTGATCGCGACGATCGCGAACAGATGAACGGAGGAAACGAGGGAGTATCTCTTAAAAGACGCTCCGGAGCGCGCAGTTATCCCGGCGATCACTTCACGACCAGCGGTAGCAATTCGCCGGTATCATTGCAGGTTTCCAGCCGGTCCACGGCATCGATCAATCTGTCGATCCGATCTTCGGGTAATACCGCGCGGGCCATCTTGCGAAACTTGGCGCGCAACACGTCACGGCTGACCATGTTGAGCGGCGAGCCAGGGGGGTAGGGCTCGAACGCTTTGTAAGTCTTGCCATTGGTGAGCTTCACTTCCATCGTCGTGTTGTAATTCTGGTCCTTCTTCGCGTCCGGGTCGGCGTAGCTCTTCACTTTCTTGGCTAGCGCCAGAACTTTCGGATCGGTCCACAGCTTGGGATCCATGTAAAAGCTCAGATCGTTGTCGTTCTTCAACAGGCGGATGGCCAACGAGAACGGCAGGCTGAACTGCGCGCTCGCGGTATCGTGCGGCTCGTAAATCGCGCCGCCGTGCGACAGCGAAGTCTCGGAGATGCCGACGCGGATTTCTTCGACGTCGTCCGCCCCGAAGCGATGCTCTTCGATCAATTTGCTGAGCGTGTAGATCACTCCCTGGACGGTGGCGACGCACGGATAAAGCTTGAACCAGATGCGCATGATCTTGAACTCACTGCCGAGATCGCGGGTGATTTCCTCCGGCTCCACCAGATCGGCGAAGACTTTAAGAAATCCGCGTTTGCCCTCGATGATGGTCGGCGGACCGGTGAGCCCGAGTTGGGCTAGCATCGCCGACTGGATGCCGCTGCGCGCGCCGACACCGGCAATCACGCGCTTCACCTCGCCGCCGGTTTGATCGTATTCCATGGTGCCGCTCGAATGCATGCCGGCGATGCCGAAGGCATGCAGCATCTGCCCCTCTTTCAATCCAAGCAGTCTCCCTGCCGTTGCCATCGCGCCGAAGGGTGCGCCGATGCCGTGGCTGTGAAACCCGCGCTTGCCCGACGAAGGCCGCACCGCCGCCAGCAGCCGGTACATGACGTCGCAGCCGACGACCACGGCGGCGAGAAAATCTTTGCCCGTGCTGCGTTGCTTTTCACCTAGGGCCAGCGCCACCGGCACGGTAGCGGCGCTCGGGTGGCCGCCCGCGGCAAAGCCGACGTCATCGAGCTCGCAGCCCTGACCGAAGGTCGCATTGACGAACGCCGCATCCAGAGTCGGCACTCTGTCGCCGTAGTTGACCACCGTGCTTTCGCCGCGCCCTCCCATGTCGGCGACGTAGCGGTAGGCAATCTTATTCCACTCCAGGGTGGAACCGATCAGCTCGACCCCGATCTGGTCGAGGATGCAATCTTTGGCTTTTTCGATTGCCTCGGGAGGAATGTCTTCGTAGCGCACTTTTGCCGTATGGATCGCCAGTTGTTCGGTAATGCCGCTTGCCATTTTTCCCTCTCCTGTCATGCCGGATGATTCTACTGGGATAGTCGAGTGAATCGCTGCGTGGTGACGCCGCAATCTTTGATCATTTTAAATCGAAAATTTCCTTGAACTCTTTGTCGTAGCGCGCGTAATCCTTCGCCAGGCCGATGTCGCTGACATGGAGCTTGATGCCTTTTCTCTGCAGGTCGTCCGGCTCGATGCCTTTGCGCGCCGAGCTGCGGCCGAAGCCGCGGAGAATTCTTTGGCCTTCCTCGGAAAGGGAAAAGTCGATAAACAGCTTGCCGATGTTGGGATGCGGCGCGTAGCGCCCGAGCGCGATCGGGGTAACCCGGCTGACCACCGGCGTCAGCGGCAAAGACTCCACCGGTGCGCCGCGCTTCTTGGCCGACTGCACGAGATGGTCGTAATTATTGACCGCCAGCGGCGCCTCGCCCGAAGCCAATACCTGGGTGATCAGCGTGCGTCCCGGGCGAAAGCTCAACTCTTGCTTGGCCAGACCGCGCATCAGGCGCAGGCCTTTTTCTCTGCCGAGAATTTGCAGCATGCTCGCGTACCACTCGGTCTCGCGGCTGTCCATGAGCATTTTGCCTTTCCACTTGGGATCGAGCAGATCGTCGTAGCTTTTGGGGAGTTCCTGCGGCTTCACCAGATTGGTGTTGTACGACACCACGCTGGCATTGTGGTAAGCGCTGACCCAGTAGCCTTCCTTGTCTTTGAAATCCTCGGCAAATGCCCGCCGCTCCGGCGAGTCGTACATTTGAAACAGGCCTTCTTTGAAGATCTCGTAGAACTGAAAACTGGTCGCGGAGATGACGTCGAACAAGTGGACGCCGCCGCGGTGCTCCTGCAGCACCTTGACGACGACCTGCGTGCTGCCGAGACGCAGCAGCTTGGGCTCGACGAACGGATATTTCTTTTGAAACGCATGGATCATCGCCGTGCCGTCGCGGATGTCCGTAGTGCTGTAATACACGAACACTTTTTCTTCCTTGGCCCTGGCGATGATCGCATCGCGATCCTGCGCCCCGAGCTGATCCGCGAGTAAAGACATCGAAACGATGACAAAAGGAAAAAATGAAATATTTTCGTAGCCGATTCACGTGCGCTTCTCCCTCAACTTTAAACCGAGCGATGACGTTGAACTTTGATCCTTGAACGTTGAACGCGCCAGCCGGCGCTCTAGGCACGGTTCGCCTTGGCAAAGGCAGCAGCGCTGGTGCCCGCCAGGCGGCCGAACACGGCGCCCTTCATCAAGCCGGAACCGCCGGGGTAATTGTTGAAAAACGAGCCGCCGGTAATTTCCCCCGCGGCGAACAGGCCGCCAATCACATTACCGCTCGTGTCCTTGACCTCGCCGTTCTCGGTGATGCCGACGCCGCCGAACGTGAACGTGATGCCGCAGGTCACCGGGAACGCATAGTAGGGTGGGATGTCCAGGCGCTGCGCCCAATTGGACTTCACCGGACTGATGCCGCTCGTGGATTTGCCATCGTGCTTCGACGGGTCGAACGGCGCGTCGTTGACCGCGTCGTTGAACGCGTTGACCGTTTTCACGACGTTCTCCCAATCCAAACCCGGCAACTTCTTCGCCAACGCTTCGATCGTATCGGCGCTGACATGAAAGCCGCGGTTGTACTCGGAGCGGAGCAGCGGGCGGGTCTTGCTGTCGAAAATTTGATAGGCCGTCCGCCAAGGCAGGCGCAGCACTTCGCGGCCGCACTTGGCGTAGGTGTAGCTGAAAAAATCCTCGCCTTCGTCGACGAAGCGCCTGCCGTTGATGTCGACCATGATGCCGTACGGGTAGGAGTAGCGGTGCTCGTAGGCGCATTCGACGTCGGGCGCTTCGGCGTCGACCAGCACGGCGTGACAGCCGCTCCAATGGCCGACTGCCTGTGCGCCGAAACTCAGCGCCAAACTGAGCACCTCGCCGGTGTTGTAGCGCGAGCCGCGGACTTTCACCAAGTCCCAACCGGTGCCAAGATAGCGCGCGCGCATTTCCGGATTGGCCTCGAACCCGCCGGCAGCCAGCACCACCGCGCGGCTCTGGAAATCCATCAGCCCCTCTGCCGTTTGCACCCGCACACCGGAAACCCTTCCCCTGGGATCGACGATCAAAGCCGTCGCTTTCGCCTCGTAAATGATTTCGATGCCGTTTTTTTCCGCCGTCGGAAACAGCATCTCGACCAGGCCAAGGCCGCCGTCGTTCACCGATATTACCCGGCCCGAGGGGAACTTGATTTTGCCGCCCATCTTCACTGCATGGGTGCTGGTGGAAAGTATCCATTTGACGTTCATGTCGGTCAGCCAACGCGCGGTGTCGTAAGATCGATCGACGAGAATGTTGGTGAGCTTTTTGTCGGCGGCATACTCGGTCACCTGCATGACGTCTTCGAAAAATTCCGCGTTGGAGTAGGTGCCGACTTCCATCCTCGCGGCCTCTTCGTCGGTCAACTCCGGCAGCATCGGACGCATGTCGTCCAGATTGTTGTAAGTAAACCGAAACCCACCGCCGGAAAATCGTGTATTTCCGCCGCGCGATGTTTTGGGACATTTGTCCAAGAGCAGCACGCGCGTTTGTTGTTCTCGTGCCGCCAGAGCCGCGGTCAATCCCGCGTTGCCTGCGCCGATCACGATCACGTCATAATTTTTTACCGCCATGGAATTTCAAGACCTCCTCATTTTTCGCCCCGAAAGTCTTGCCGGCTCCTTTCAGAACTTCCGGCATGAAGCAAATTGCCAATCCGTCATTGCCACCATGCTTTAGCGGGACTCCAGGATGGGAAGAAACTGGACCCTGATAAACACATTGGGGGTGACATCTCCGGCTTTGTATCCTGCGGCTTGCGCAGTTTCGTCCGATTCGTTCATGAAATTGCCAGCAGCGGAAAGAGCTCACGGATCTCTTCCGCTTGCTCCAGCCGCCAAGCCCAATCGATGAACTTTTGACAGCGACTTCTTCCGAGAGACGACTCCGCCAGCCGCAGAAATTTGTCCTCGACTTCGGCGTCCGAGAATGGATTCTCCGGATGTCCTTTCGGATAGGCGACATGGACTTGGTGCCGCGCGCCGGAAAATGTTTCGGCGACGACGCGGCAGTTCCACTTTTCCGGATACTGTTTCGTGAACTCCGGATCCTCCCGCAGAGTGATTTTCGCCATCAGCCCGATCGCGTCTCGGTCGAGAAACCGCGCCGCATCGAAGGTTTGCGCCGTCACGCCGCCGTCGAGCAGCGCTGCCGCTACGCAGAAGGGCACGCTGTGATCGGCGGTCTCGCGTGATTGCGGCGTCCATTTTTCCGGGTCCGTGGCGCCGCGCCCGATCAAGCGCTGATAGGATTCCACGACCAGCGTCTTGATTTCGTCAGGTCTGACTTTCTCGCGCAGTTCGATCGCTGCATCGACGGCTCCCTGCGCGCTGTAGAAGACCGGCCAGTTCTTCAGATAAACGATTCCCGCGCGCAAAGGCGTCGCGCCCAGGCGGGAGAGATCCAAAGAGCCGCAGACCTGCCGAAGAAAGCCGCCCTTCCCTTCAAAGGGCAAAAATGGCCCGCTTACCCCGGCGCGTGCGAGCAGAGCCGCGAAGAGGCCATTGCGACAGGCGTTGGCCGACGCCATACCTTTCCACATCGAAAGCTCGCCCAGTCGGGTTTGTCCCAACGAACAATTCGCCG
Organism: uncultured delta proteobacterium; assembly: GCA_963728565.1. Taxonomy (GTDB): domain Bacteria; phylum Desulfobacterota; class Binatia; order UBA9968; family UBA9968; genus WHTF01. Next base: position 17,738 of record CAVSLC010000011.1, on the reverse strand, counting down.
TCGCCGCCAGGCTCAAAGAATCGCGCAACGATCCCTGAGACAGTCCCATCGCCTTGCCGGAGCCGAGCGCCGCGGCCAATGCGGTGTAGGTGACGTAATCCCAGCCACGCTCACGGATGCCGACCGAGTCGACGAGAGTGCAAAGAACCTCATACGCAACCGCGACTGCGGCGACGAAGGACGAGCCGTTTCCATGCGCGATCTCCGATGCCGGCAGCAACGCGCCGATCAGATCGCTGGGGTGGGGGCCGTCCTTGCCGAAATAGTCGTCGTTCAAGTCGAGGCAGCGGATCATGGTCGTGTTGGCGAACGCCGCCAGCTCCGCCGAAGTTTTGGCGGTGGCCCCGATCATGCCGGCTTCCTCGGAGCTGCGCACTTGCGCCGCGAGGCGCCGCGCGATCTTCGCCGGCGCTTCATCGTAGCCCGCCAGAGCGCAGCCGATCGTATCGATGAAGCGAAGCTTGATCGCGTGCAGGACCGGTGCCTCGATATCGGCAAAAGCGAACGAGTCGGCAAAGCGAACCAATTTTTCTTCGACCGCGTCCATCGGTAAGCTTGTATCTCTAGCGCAGTTTGAAAACTTCTTTCCAGATTTTTTCGTACTTGGGATACTCTTTGATATCGTCGACGCCCAACGGGTAGAGCCGCTCCGGCCGGATCGGATCGATCGGCTTGACCTTGGGATGCGCGGGCGCCCGGCCGCCTTCGGCGTAAACTTTTTGCCCTTCTTCGCTGGCGGCCCAGCGGGCGAAGAGCAGCGCCGCGTTCGGATGCGGCGCGTCTTTGAAGATCGCCGTCGCGTTCATCGATCCGATGCCTTCGCTCAACAAGAAATTTACCGGCGCGCCTTTCTTCATCCGACCGGGGAATTGATGCGCGAAGCAGGTCACACAGAGCTTGGCCTGACCGCCGGTCAGAAGCTCGGTCAACTGCGAATGACCTTTATGAAACTCTACGCCGTTGGCAGCGATGGCGCGCAGCAAAGCGATCGCCTTGTCGTCGTTTTTGAACTTGTGCTTGGCGATGCCCATGAGAAATTCGAAATCCCGCGGCTCGGCCACCAGCGACCCTTTGTACTTCGCGTCCGCCAGGTCGTCGATCCATTTCGGCTCGTCCGCTTTCTTGAGCAGGTTGGTGTTCCAGGCGACGACGATAAACTGCAGGTTCGAGGCCACCCAATACGGCCCTTTCATGATTGCCGGGTAGGCGGAGTACTCCGGCAGCGTCACTTCGAGCAGCAGCTTTTGATCGTTCATTTGGATCGCGGTTTCCAGCGGCGCCTGAAAAATATCGCCGAGGGTTTTGCCGCCGCGCGCTTCCGCCGTAGCCCGGGCAACCAGGCTGTCCGAAGTGATGTCCACGTGATTCAGCTGAACCCCGGGATAGCGCTTCTCGAACACCGGCAGGATCTTCTGGGCGTTGACCTGCGCCAGGGTGCCGTAGAAGTTGATGGTTTTTTCCTGGGCGGCCTTGCGGTAAAGCTCCTCGATCGTCTGCGCGCTCGCCGGCAAGCAAAAGATGCCGATGACGGGCACAACCATGGTTATGATCAACATTCGGATTTTGCCGCTCATCAACTCATCCTCCATTCTCAAGATATTCCGAGTGCGGGAAATCGTCGGCATCACGCCGCCGTCATGAGCGTGCTCAGCGCCGCGACGTTTGACGCGTTTTCAATCCGTTCCACGGCAGCGACGATCGCACCGAGTCTTTCGTCATCCAGAACCGTCCTGCCTAGCCGGTAGAATTTGTCCTGCAATTCGCCCCGAGCCAGAGGGTTCTTATAACTGCCCTTGGGCGCCGCCAACGAACCGCTCATTTCACATCCGTCCAAAAGCAAAATAGTCATCCGGCAAGCGAAACGGCGCGGACCGGTTGCCGTAGGGTCGGCAAGCAGGTCTATTTTCCTGCCGATCTCCAGCATCGCCGGATCGCTCCACATGGCCGGGTCGAGATAATGCTGCAGATCGTTATTGCCTGTAAGGAATCTCAGCGCGAGAGAAAAGCGTAGGCTGAATTGGGCTTCGATGACTTCCTTGGGTTGATAGATGGTGCCGCCGTGCAGCAGGATTCCTTCATTGAGCTCGACAGTGATCTTCGTAACCTGGCGCGGGTCTATGTCGTGCTCGCGGACAAGACTGTCGAGCAGCTCGATCGGCGAATGCTGGCTGGCATTCACCGGGAAACGTTTCATCGCCGCGTGATAGAGCGCGAGATCTTCATTGCCGGCGTCGAGGTTCTTGACGATCGGCTCGACATTACGGGTCCCCGACATGACTTTCAGAATGCCGCGCTCGCCTTCGAAGATCGTCGGTGGTCCGGTAAGGCCGATCTGCGCCAGCAGCGCGGAGCGGAGCCCGCCGCAGCAGGCCATCCCGTTGTGTAACCGTTTCACTTCACCGCCGCTCTGGTCGTACTCCATGGTACCGCCGGAATGGCTGCCGGCGATCGCCAGGGCGTGAGTCATCTGCTCCGGATCGAGGCGAAGAATTTTGCCTGCGGCGGCGGCGGCGATGAAAACGCCCACCGCGCTTTGCGCGTGATAGCCGCGCTTCATCAATTCCGGCAAGAGCGCTCGACCGATGCGCCAGCCGACTTCATAGCCGGCGACCATACCGGTGATGAGCTCCTTCCCGCTGACCGTCTGCTGCTGCGCGAGCGCGAGAATCACGGGCACTGTTGCCGCGCCGGGATGGCCGCCGCCCTGATCGTAGTAGTCATCGAGCTCGCAACCCTGGGCGAATGTTCCATTGACGAGCACCGCGTCGTCAAGCGGAACTTCATCGCCATATTTTACGATCCGCGCCGGGCCGCCACTTTTCGCGCTTTTTACAAACCGATAGACCGGCTGATTCCACGGCACGCTGGCGCCGATCAGCTGGCAACCCAATTGATCCAACAATAGCTCCCGGCAGCGCGATACGGCGTCAGCCGGGACGTGCCGATAACTCAGCTCACAGATGAAACCGGCGAGGCTTTGCGCCGCGGTGGGTTGCGAACTCGTAGGGTAAGTCATGGCCGCAGTCGTTTGGTCCCATTTGCCGCGCGAGCCGTCGGCAACGCGCTGGCATCGCCGGCGCTATCGCTCCCCAGCTTGCGAGAAATCTCGGCGGCGAATCGCTTGACGGCCTCCACCAGCTTGCTTTTTCCCTTCGCCTGCAGTCTGAACGGCGTCAAGGTAATCGTCAGGGAATAGGGTGCTCGGCCTTCGCTATCGAAGATCGGCGCGCTGATGGCGCATAGTCCGTCCATGACGCGCTCGCCGCAACTATAGGAATATCCCTGTCTCTTTGTGCGAGCCAGATCCGCCGCGAGTTTTTTCGGATCGGTGATCGTGCGCGGGGTCAGCGCTTTCAGGCCGCGCGCCGATTTCAAAAACTCCTTGAGCTCCCGCGGAGGGAGATAGGCCAAGAGGATCTTGCCGCTCGCGCCCGCGTGCGCCGGAAACTGATCGCCCACCCGCAGAGAATCTCGCAGCACTTCCCTGCTCTCGACTTTCTCGATACAGACGCGTTTGCAGTCACGCAATTCGTGCAATATCGCATTTTCTCCGGTGAGATCGCGCAGGCGCTCCATCAACGGCAGAGCAATCTTCCTGATCTCCAGTCCCTCGCGCGCCACCGAGGCCAGATAGAAGAGCCCAGGCCCGAGGCGATAGAGCTTGGTCGCCGCATCCTGCTGGATCAACCGCCGCGATATCATCACTTTCAAGAGCCGACGCACCGTGCTCGGGGGAAATCCTAAGCTTCGACTAATCTGAAACAGCGACTGCTCAGGACGGTGCGATTCAAACGAATAGAGCAGATCGATGGATTTTTCTAAAACCCGAGCCCCAAGCGGCTTTGATTCCATAATATGGAAGGGCCTTTCATAGTTGTCCAACCATTTTCTATTATGAGCGTACGCTGCGGTCAAGAGTTGGACCGTCGAAAGGGAGCGGAGGGAGTGGCCGCCGTCTCGTTCGGCACGACCGCGAACCCAGGTGGAAACTAACCAAAAACAACGCAGCAAAGATTGAACATATGAGAGCAACCGGCGCGATCTTCATAAGCTATGCCAGATCGACAGGGAATTCACGCAGGATGGCGCAAACAATTCTCCGTGAACGGCAGAAGATTGGAGAAAGCTCAATCAGTAAGAACTGACCGCCGCAATCCTTTTCTTGCAACTTCACCCCAACAAGTTGATCAGACCGAGTTTCTTGCCGGACCGGTGGGATAGCCCAACATCGACAAATCGGCGGTAATTTCATCGAGGATCAGCGGATCGTCGATGGTAGGCGGAACTTGATAATCGACGCCGTCGGCGATCTTCTTGATGGTACCGCGCAGAATCTTGCCCGAGCGCGTCTTGGGTAGCCGCTTGACCACGGTCGCGATTTTGAAAGAAGCCACGGCGCCGATCCGTTCGCGCACCATCTGGACCGTTTCGCCGACGATCTCGCCGTCTGAGCGTCGCGCGCCGGCCTTGAGCACGATCAGGCCCAGGGGAATTTCCCCTTTGATCTCGTCGGCGACTCCCAGGACCGCGCACTCGGCGACGTCGGGATGAGACGACAGCACCTCTTCCAGCGCGCCGGTGGAGAGCCGATGACCGGCAACGTTGATGATGTCGTCGGTGCGGGTCATCACCCAAAGATAGCCGTCCTCGTCTTCGTAGCCGGCGTCGCCAGTGAGATAGTAGCCGGGAAACCTTGCGAGGTAGGCCTTGCGGTAGCCTTCGTCATTGTTCCAGAGAGTCGGCAGACAACCTGGCGGCAGCGGCAGCTTGATCGCGATGCTGCCGATCTGCGTCGGCGGCACTTCCCCGCCGTCATCGGCCAACACCCGGACATCATAACCGGGCACGGCTTTGGTGCACGAACCCGGTTTCACCGGCAGCATCCCCAGTCCGAGACAATTGGCGCCGATCGGCCAGCCGGTTTCGGTCTGCCACCAGTGATCGATCACCGGCACGCCAAGCTGCTTTTGCGCCCACAAGAGCGTGTCCGGATCGCAACGCTCGCCGGCGAGAAAGAGCGTGCGAAAGCCGCTCAAGTCGTACTTGAGCATGCATTCGCCGTTGGGATCTTCGCGCTTGATCGCGCGAAATGCCGTGGGCGCCGTGAACAAAACCTTCACGCCGTGTTGTGAGACCACCCGCCAGAACGCGCCGGCGTCGGGAGTGCCGACCGGTTTGCCCTCGTAGAGCACCGTGGTATTGCCGTTGAACAGCGGCGCGTAAACGATGTACGAGTGCCCGACCACCCAGCCCACGTCCGATGCCGCCCAATACACTTCACCCGGCTCCACGCCATAGATGTGCTGCATGCTCCATTGGAGCGCGACCAGATGCCCGCCGTTGTCGCGCACGATCCCCTTGGGCATGCCGGTCGTGCCGGAGGTGTAAAGGATGTAAAGCGGATCGGTGGCTCGGACGGGAATGCAGCCGGCGGGTTTTGCTCGCGCCATTTCTTCCAACCAATCGAGATCGCGGCCCGCGATCATCGACGCCTTTTCCTGCGGACGTTGAACGATGATGCAGCGCTCCGGCTTGACTGCCGCAAATTCGATCGCCTTGTCGAGCAAAGGTTTGTACGGAACGATCCGGCCAACTTCGATGCCACACGAAGCCGATATGATCACCTTCGGTCGCGCATCGGTGATGCGATTGGCGAGCTCGTGGGAAGCAAAGCCTCCGAAGACGACGGAATGAATCGCGCCGATGCGCGCGCAGGCGAGCATCGCGACGATCGCCTCCGGCACCATCGGCATGTAAATAATGACCCGATCGCCTTTCTGAACTCCTTGCGCGCTAAGCACTCCGGCAAAGCGCGCTACTTGATCGAGCAACTCGCGATAGGTGAACGTCTGAACGGTTTCCGTGACCGGACTGTCGTAAATCAGCGCCGACTGATCCGCCCGGCCGCTTTCGACGTGGCGATCGAGCGCGTTGTAGCAAGTATTGACGAATCCGCCGGGAAACCATCGATAGAACGGCGGCCGCGAATCGTCGAGCACCCTGTCCCACATTTTATCCCAATGCACCGCTGCGGCCGCCTCCGCCCAGAAATTCTCAGGATCGTTCAGCCAGCGAGTATAGACGGCGTCATAGCTATCTGTCATGGCGTTCCTCCGAATTTGATGGAACGGTTTCTTCCTTCAAAGATGGATTATTGATCGAGCCTATTCCGACCCGTAGGTCCGGCGCAAGCGGCATGCGCGCGGATCGTCGAAACTTTCAATTCTTAAGGGTTTGTGTCAGAAATCAGCGCATGGAAAATGTGGAGTCAACGCTCATGGCGAAAATCAAAGGAGCGCGCAAGTGGATGCTACCCCTTTGCTGTGTCGCCATCTGGGGGATTTTGGAAACCAGCGACGCCCGGGCTCAAGCCCGTCCGTTTTACGAAGACAAGACCATTCGCATCGTTGATTATGGAACGGCTGGGGGCGGCAGCGATCTGCTGGCCAGGCTGGTGGCTCGTCACCTGCCAAAACAGATTCCCGGAAATCCGCAGGTCGTCGTTCAGAATATGCCCGGCGCCGGGAAAGGTCGCAACCGCCGGAGTTTACAGTAATCAGTTTATCGGAAAGTAAGCACGCGCAGCGCCATGCCCGCGTCGCGATCAAATCGCTTCCGCGACGCCGGCCGCGCGCCGATAATAAGAGAGATCGATGTATTTTTCCGCCGGCGGTAAAGGCGGCTGCAGATAGCCCATCTCAGCCCGTAACGTCAGGACAGCGGCGAGCCCGGGAATATTGAGCTTAGCATCGGGATAGAGACCTCGGTCAGGCTCTAAAAGCGTGGCTAATGTATTTTCCGCGCGCTTCTCGTCGAGGCCGCTATGTTTTTTGAGCAGATCCAAACAAGCACGGCGATTCGACGGATTGAAACACCAGCGCGTTGCTGCCAGATAGGCTCTGATATATCGCACTAAGACCTCATTGTGATCTCTTGCCCAAGCCTTTCTCGCGGCGCCGCAGGTCGCTTGATACACAGGTAGAATCTCGTCGCCGCGGGCCAAGAGATGACAGCCGGATGCCAAAGCATCCGCCACAAAAGGCGCGGTCAGCAAAGTCGCTGCGATTTGCTTATCCAGCAGAGCGCGGTAGCGGAACTCCCAACCACCGATCTCGACCAGGCTGTAATCCGCGAGTCCGAATCCCTTAAATCGAAGAAACTTTTCCAACAGGAAGACGAAACCCGTGCGTCTCGAATCCACGCCAAGTAATTTGCCTCGAAGAGACTCGCCGTCGGGATATTCCGGCGCAGCAATCAGGCTTAAGAGACCGCTATGGAGTCCCATAAAGAGAAATAGATCGATTTCGCTATCGTGCTTATGAGGCTCGCTTTCCACCGCTGCCACAAGATCATCGGCTGCCGGGTGGGCTATTTCGCACTTGCCGGTCTGGAGCGCCTCGATGAGATAATCGGAACCAGGAGTGTAGGCGACCTCAACTTCAAGATCATGCTTGGCGAAGATGCCGTGCTCTACCGCCGCGTGAACCGGCAGATTATAGCCGGCGCGAAACTGAAGCAGTCGCAGATGGTCCAATCCTGCCATTGAATCCTCCGTCCTCTAACAGGTTGCTGAAAAAGATCCAAATGCTTCGTTCCGCTTGATCGCCTCGCTTTGACGTACTGAAGAGTACGCCGTCGCTCGTCGATTTTTCGCGCGCCTCACCTCTGGATCTTTTTGAGCAACCTGCAAATCGCGTTTCAATTCCCGGTTCTTCATGCTTCCAGAAAAACAAAGACACAGTGTTGCCCCAGAGTGCGCCTCGGATCGAGCGGCTACATGAACGTAAAGCTGCGCCGAGGTGTAATGACTTGGCAACAAGCTTCGTTTACTCCTACTGTACACGTTACCACTTAGGTTTGCAGGCCTCCTCAAGCCAAAGCCAATGCTCGCGACTGGAGAGGATCGCTCCTCGGGCGCTCTTCTGTGAAAAACTCGACGTTGCGGCAATCCGCTTTATCCTTGACACAGTTAGTACCTTTCGATAATCAAAAACCCAGCGTAGGTCCGTATCCGTGCGAGACCGGTCGTCGGCCGGGCGCACAGCAAAAGGCAAACGGTTGTAACGATCTTTCCGCCGGCTCCTGAAGTCGCTTAGCGGTAAAAATGGAGAACCGTCCGTCTAACGGCACGCCTTCCATCAAATGGTCGGCGCTATTTTTCCTCTCTATTCTAGTTCTCTGGCAGTTAATTCTGCCGCTGCTGAACATCCCGTCGTATCTACTTCCAACACCATTGGAAATTTTCGCCGAATTTCAAAAGCGCGGCGGTTTTATTTTCGGGCACTTTCTACCAACTTTTTACGAGACCATGCTAGGTTTTTTGATCGGCGCATTGGTCGGAGTCGGCTCCGCCCTGGGGATAGTCTACTCGAGAATACTCTGGATCACGATCTATCCATCGCTGGTCGTTATTGGGTCCGTGCCGCGAATTGCCATCGCTCCGCTCATTTTGATTTGGCTCGGCATCGACTCCATTTGGTCCAAGGTCACCATTGCTTTTCTCGTGGCCTTTTTCCCCATGGTGGTCAATTCCGTCGTGGGATTTTCACAGATCGAAGGTGATATGTTGGACCTCGCTAAGACCATGGGAATGAAACCTTGGACTGAGTTCAGGAAGATCCGTCTGCCAAACTCGATTCCGTATCTATTTGCCGGCTTCAAAGCTTCTATCGCTCTCGCGGTCATCGGCGCCGTCGTCGCCGAGTTCGTCTCCGGCCAACAAGGTCTCGGCTATGTGATTATCATCGGCAACAACAACCTCAATGCCGCGCTCATATTCGCGGCGATCACGCTCCTTTCGATCATGTCTCTGGGCCTCTTCGGAATCATCGTCGGTCTGGAAAAAGTGCTCATGCCCTGGCGTCGCGGCATCTATCCGACAGAACTTTGAGCGGCTCTCAATCGAAGTAGAACCTGAACACGGAGGACAATCATGAAAACAAAAATGATAACCCTCGGAGCGGTGCTTCTGCTCAGCGGGAGTATTGTTTTCGGCAATGGTTCCAGGGCGATCGCGGCAGACACGATAAAGGTTCAGCTGGATTGGATCATCGAAGGAAAGCACGTGCCTTTCTATGTGGCGCGCGACAGGGGTTTTTTTAAAAAGAATAATCTCGAGGCGACCCTGCTTGAGGGCAAAGGCTCGGCCAACTCGGCCACCTTTGTCGACGTGGGTCAGGCCGACTACAGTTACGGCGACCTTCTGACGGCGGTCCAAGTCATGTCCAAGGGCGCGAAGAATCGCGCCCTCGGCATCGGCATGGCGTTTAACGGAGGCGGGTTGATTTTCTTGGAAAGCTCGAAGATCAAGACCGCCAAAGATCTCGAAGGCAAAAGTTTCGGCACTAACCCGAGCGATTTCGCCTATGTGCTGCTGCCCGCCGTGGCCGGCGCCGCGAAATTTGATGCTGGTAAAGTCGTTATCAAGACTATGGAACCCGCTGTACGCACGCCCGCCTTATTCGAAGGAAAAATAGATTTCATGTCAGGGACCAATGGTTCGAGTATTCAAAGGATGGCGATTCTGGGAAAGAAGCAGGGAAAACAAGTCAAGTACCTGTTCTTTAAAGACCTGGGGCTGGAGACTTACGGCCATGTGCTGCAGGCGCATGAGGATCGCATCAAAAAAAATCCGGATCAGGTCAAAAGGTTTGTCTCGGCGGTTTTCGACGCCTGGGCATGGTCGCTTAAAAATCGCAAAGAAGCCTTTGAAATCTTCATGAAGGCCAACCCGCAAAATGATCGGGATATCAGCTTGGCCCAAATGGAAGCCGGACTCGATGACGTCGTCGACCCGGAAACCAAAGAGCGTGGGCTTGGCTTCATGAAAGAGGCGATGATGAAAAAGTCGGTCGATATCGCAAACAAATACTTTGAGTTATCACCGGCGGTTGACTACAAATCGACGTACACGAATCAATTCATTGGAAAAAATCCCGGCATGTAGGAACCGGATTGGCCAGCCTCATCCAATACGAGCGAGTCCGCAAAATTTACAACTCAGGCAACGATGAGGTGATCGCGCTTGAAGAAGTTTCCTTTGGCGTGGAGCCGGAAGAATTCGTTACAGTGGTTGGGCGCAGCGGGTGTGGTAAAAGCACACTGCTTAAGATCACCGCAGGACTTTTACCCGCAACCGGCGGAGAGGTTCGCGTCGCCGGCATTGCCGTCAAAAGTCCTCTGACCAACATCGGCGTCGTCTTCCAATCGCCGGTTCTCTTGGCCTGGCGCAAAGCCCTCGATAACGTGCTGCTGCAAATTGAAGCGCGGGGCTTGGACGTTGCTGCCTACAGACAAAGAGCTCTCGAGCTTTTGGAGCTTACCGGATTGCGCGGTTTCGAAAACAAATATCCCAATGAGCTGTCAGGCGGCATGCAGCAGCGGGTCTCCATCAGCCGCGCTCTCATCCACGAGCCGCCGTTGCTTCTGATGGACGAACCGTTCGGCGCGCTCGACGCCATCACTCGTGACGAGATGAATCTGGAACTGCTGAGGATCTGGAGCGAGTCAAAGAAGACCGTGCTTTTTATAACGCACAGCATTCCCGAAGCCGTCTTTCTGGGGGATCGCGTAGTGGTAATGACGCCGCGCCCGGGCAAAGTCGCTGACATTATGACTATCGACTTGCCGCGCCCCCGCACCACGTCTTTGCGCGACGATCAAAAATTCATCGGTTATGTGAGAAAAATCCGCGAGCGTCTCGGCGTGCAATGATTCGGAAGGAGCGGCGGACGCCTGCAGAGTTCAATTCGTTCAAGTAGTTCAAATGTTCAACACGTTTTGAATTGGATTCCGCAATAGAGATTGACATCGTCTGCTCATCAAGGGGTGAACCTGGAGGGGCGGGCCGCTCTGCGGCATCTCAAATCGCAAATCTCAAATGACAAAGTTGAAATCTGAGATCTGAAATCTGAGATTCCGAGCGCAGCGAGGACTTGACTCATTGCCTGCGTTCCGGAAGGCTCGTCCCTTGATGCTGCGTCGCTTTGAACTAAGGAAATCCGGGTTGAATTCGTACAAGTCGTGCAAAACGTTTTGAACGCGGATTGCGCAAAGTAGAGCGAAGAGGCAATCCTTCCGGCCCCAGGCGATGGGCCTCTGGCTGCAAGGCCGTCCGCACCCCCACAAGGGTGCTCATTCCAACAGTCAGGGCCTGGCATCACCGCACGATCTCACGCCTGCGGCCTCCAGGTTCGCCCCTTCCTCATCGAAGCTCACCCGTGGATCAGTCCCCGTGTCGTGGCTTCTACTCGGAGCATCAGTCAAGCGGGTCGATTAGCGGGAGCGGCCAGCGATCCAGGCGCGAATGCGGTCAGGCGTGAGGGGGAGAGCTTTCACCTGAACTCCAAAATCATTGAGAGCGTGAGAAAGCGCGTTGGCGAGCGCTGCGCCGGTGCCTACGATTCCGCCCTCCCCGGCGCCTTTGACGCCGAGCGGGTTTAGCGGCGAGGGCGCCTCTTCGAGTATCACGCTGCCGATGTTGGGCACGTCCGTGCTCGTGGGCAGTAGATAATCCATCAGACTACCGGTCAAGAGCTGGCCATTGTCATCATAAATCAGTTCTTCCAACATCGTGCCGCCGATGCCCTGGACCGCCGAGCCGACGGTCTGGCCGTGAACCAATAGCGGATTGATGCAGCGCCCGACATCCTCAACGACGAGATACTTGAGAACTTCCATCAAGCCGGTCTCGGCATCCACCGCCACATGGGCCAGATGAACCCCATAGGAGTAGGTCATCTGGCTCGAGTGGAAATAGGCGGTCTCTTCCAATTCGGGAAATCCCTGATTGAGGGTTCCGGAGTGGCGTACTTGGGTGGCAATCTCGTTCAGATCTACTGCCGGCGCTTCGGTGCTCGTGCGGTAGATTTTTCCATCGCGCAATTCCAGTGTGCTCGCTTCGTCGCCGAGTTGTTCCGCCGCAACTCCGAGAAGCTTCTGCTTGAGCTTCTGCCCCGCGAGATGAACCGCGCTGCCGCACATGACGGTTCCCCGGCTGGCGAAGGTGCCCCAACCGAAGGGACATGTGTCCGTATCGCCGTGATAAACAGTGATCCAGTCCATCGGCACACCCAACGCATCGGCGCAGATCTGTGCCATGCCGGTTTCGTGACCCTGACCCAAAACCGAGATGCTGAGATAGACGGCGACATCGTTGCGATCGCCGATGACGATGCGCGCGCCCTCATAAGGTTCCAGGCCGCCGGTGTTCTTGACGAAGCAGGCGATGCCGGTGCCGTGATATCTGCCATTTTCAAGACGACCTTGAAGCGGCTGCAATTTTTCATAGCCGAATTCAGCGAGGCCGCGCTTGAGCGCGCTCGGATAATCGCCGCTATCAAGAACCGTGGGACCGGAGCCCGGCCGGGTAACCCCTACTTCGTAAGGTATCTCCTCTGGCCGGATGAGGTTCTTGAAGCGAAGCTCCACCGGATCGATTCCCAAATCTTTTGCCATCAAATCGAGTATGCGTTCCCGGTAGAAACAGGATTCGTAGCGGCCCGGAGCGCGAAAGGTTCCCAGGCCGGTCTTGTTGGTGACCACTAAATGGATCTTGGCGTGATAATTTGGTATTCGATAAGGTCCGGTTAATAATGCCGCCGTCGAACATGGCACCAATCCGCCATGGGTCCGCACATAGGCGCCCATGTCGCCGTAAACGATCGCTCGAAAGCCCAGGATCGTGCCGTCCTCGCGCGCGGCGACCTCGAGCTTGCAACGATTCTCGCGCGAGTGATTCGCCGCCATCAGATGCTCGCGGCGATCTTCAATCCATTTGACCGGCTGTCCCAGCTTTACAGCGGCAAACGGAATTAAAAAATCTTCCGGATAAAGCTCTCCGCGGATGCCGAAGCCGCCGCCGACATCGTTTTCAATGAAGTGCAGTTTACGTTCGGGAAGTTTAAGAAACGCGGCGATGGTCTGCCGGTTGAGATGCGGCAACTTGGTGACGCCCCAAACGGTCAGCTCCCCTTTGCCTCGATCGAAGGCGGCAACGAACCCCCTGGTTTCCATCGGATTGCCGGTGAAGCGATGAACTCGAAACTCCTCCCGACGAGTGTATGGAGCCTCCCGGAACGCGCGCTCCACATCGCCAATGGTAAATTCATGGACAGCGGCAAGATTCGTTCGGGCTTCGTCGTTAACTAGGACTTCATCTTTAAGGGCTTCGTAAACATCAACCACCGCGGGCAAGTCTTCGTACTCAACTTCGATGACATCGAGGGCATCCTCGGCAACGTATCGGCTCTCCGCGATAGCCAGGGCCAGCGGCTCGCCGACATAGCGGACCTTATCGTGCGCGAGAAGTGGCTGCAGGTGGCGTTCCAGCCCGGCAAGCTGATACATCCGAATAGGCACGGGGACCGCCAGATCGCCGAGATCTTGGAACGTGAACACTCTAATCACCCCGGGAAGCTGCAAAGCCTTCGACGTGTCCATAGAACGGATTCTCGCGTGGGCCCGGGGACTGCGCAGGATGGCCGCGTGGAGCATATTGGAGAGCTTGATATCGTCGACGTAAGTCGCCCGCCCGGTGATGAAGCGAACGTCTTCGCGCCGCTTGATCGGCATACCCACATAACTGTGACCGCTCTTGCCGATCGGTTCCATCTATCGCGGCGGCTCCTTCGATTTTGTCTGCAATTCCGAGGACGCCTCCAGAATCGCATCGATTATCGGTTGATAGCCTGTGCAGCGGCAGATGTTGCCTGAAATGGCGTCGCGAACCTCTTCCCGGGTCGGCATCGGATTGTCTTTCAAAAAAGCCGATGCCGTCATCAGAAAACCGGGTGTGCAGAAGCCGCATTGAAGCGCGTGCCGGTTCTGGAAGGCTCGTTGTAGAGGATGCAGCTCATCACCTGCGGCGAGGCTCTCGACAGTGCGTAACTCGGCGCCGCCGGCTTGCACCGCGAGCATGAGGCAGGAGCGCACTGCTTCGCCGTTCATGAGGATCGTGCAGGCGCCGCATACGCCATGCTCGCAGCCGAGATGAGTGCCGGTGAGATCCAGCTCCTGTCGGATGAAATCCGCCAACGTCATCCTTACTTCGACCAGACGTTCATAGGTTCGTCCGTTGGCCGTAACTTTGATGAGTTGCTTTGCGCTCAATGGCTCACCGTCTCCTTTGCTTTGGCCAACGCCGACAGCAATGCGCGGCGAACCAGCACCCCACCAACTTCCTTGCGGTAAACAGCGGAAGCGTGAACATCCGAATCTGGGTCAAGTTCTTCGGTGACGACTCTGCTCAGCTCCGCCTAAAAGCGCCTCGTCGATGCGGCGTCCGTTCAAGAGCGCTTCGCCGCGTTCCATCCTTTGGGGTTTGCCGCCCACGCCGAACATAACGATGCGCGCATTTTGTAAAGTACCTGCCCCGTCCAATGCTGTCCGGAAGGCGACTCCGGCGAGGGCGAAATCCCCCTTCCGCCGCGCGATCTCAAGGACGGCCCAGGCGTCGCCTGCGCGCCATTTGCGGAAACGGACTTCCGTGAGCAACTCCCCTGGCCGGCAGTCGGTAGCCAAGTACCCGAGAAAAAAATCCGCGGCCGCAACCAGACGCGCGCCCGATTTGCTCTTCAATAAGAACTCGCCGCCGAGTAGCAGGCTCACCGCCGGCAGCTCGGCCGCTGGATCTGCATGAACCAAACTACCGCCAATGGTTCCCCGGTTGCGAATCTGAAAGTGGCCGATAAGCGGCATCGCCGCGGCGAGCATCGGATTTTGCTCCTGAATAATCGTGGAGCGCTCCAGGGTCCGCTGACGCGCCAGCGCGCCGATAGTCAGGCCGCCGTCGAGCGAAGTCGAGATCGCGTCGAGATTGCGCAAACGGTTGATATCGATGATCACGCGTGGCCGCGCCAGGCGTAGATTGATTAGCGGCATGAGACTCTGCCCGCCGGCAAGGATCTTCGCCTCGTCGCCATAGCGCTCGAGGAGATCCAAGGCCTCTGGCAACTCCAACGGCGCATAGTATTCAAAAGGGGCCGGTTTCATTGGCTGTCATCGACCAGATATCAAACTCGGCGCTAACCGGCAAATAAGCGAGCTCGTCAAACGCAACACTCTAATGAAATCTGCTGAAAACCCTCGGCTCATCCTTCGAGAAACTCAGGACGAACGGAGGAGCATCAATACATTCTCCTTGAAACATCCTGCTTGAAAGATGGCGCCGCCTCGTCCTATGCTCACGGGCATGGCGGAGAAAAAAACAACGTTCGGACTCACCTTGTCCAACCGCGCGCTAGTTACCAGGGGAACACAACCCAAGGACCTGATCGACATGGCGGTGCAGGCCGAGAACAGCGGCGCGATCGATGCTATCTGGGTCGGCGACAGCATTCTTAGCAAGCCTCGTTTGGAATGTATTCCACTGCTAGGCGCGATAGCCGCGCAGACTTCAACTGTTAAACTTGGCGTAGCGTGCATGGCCACGATCGCGCAGCGTAATCCCGTGCTGCTTGCGTTGCAGTGGGCGAGTCTGGATGTCTTATCGGGCGGGCGCACATGGCTCGCCGCCTGCATGGGATACCCGGCGAGTCAGCATCCGACGGCGGCCAAGGAACTTGAGGTAATGGGCATCGAGAGCAAGGAGCGGCCGGCGCGATTGGAAGAAATGATCCAAGCCCTGCGAGTGCTCTGGTCCGACGAACATGCCAGCTTCAAGGGTAAGTACTATTCGTTCCAAGATGTAAATCTCCTGCCCAAACCGGCGCAACAGCCTTGCCCGATCTACATCGCCGGCACACCGCGATCCAATCAGATCGGCGATGGTGGAGTGGAGCGTTCGTTGCGAAGAATCGCCCGTTTCGCCGATGGCTGGATGACCAATCAGATCGAGCTCGAAAGGTTTAGAGATTACGTCGGGCGATTGCGTAGTATGTTGTTGGAAGAGGGACGCGACCCGAATGCCTTCAAGACCGTTTTGTATTACGGCATCTCCGTCAATGCCGACCGCGATCAGGCGTTTCGCGAAGCAAAAACTTTTCTCGATGCCTATTATCAAAAGGACTTTACGCGCCAGGGCGTCGAAATTTGGAACGCCTGCGGGCCTGTGAGACACTGCATTAAATCTGTAGAGGGATTTATCGAGGCAGGAGTCGACCACGTTACCATTCGCCCGATCGGCAACGATCTAAGTGAGCAGCTTCGTATCTACTTGGAAGAGGTTCTTCCGGCCTTACATTCGTAAGCTTGCCAACAATCATATACCAATTTGCCGGCAAAGAATTCCTGGGGCTACAAATTCCTTGGTAGTGAAGAATTATTGGAGGGCTCCGTCTTGGCGTCACTCTCATTCAAAATCCCGACCGGCAACACGATAGTGAACGTTGTGCCTTTGCCGGTTTCGCTCCGGTATGTGATCGTTCCCTTATGATCGCTAATGATCTGCTGCACAATCGGAAGCCCCAAACCCGTGCCCTCGGGTTTGGTGGTTCTAAATAACTGGAAGATATCAACGCCATGGGCTATTCCCTCACCCGTGTCCGTCACTTCCAGAATAACCCCTCCCTCTGAACCAGTGGCCTTGACGATCAAGCTTCCGCCGTTGGGCATCGCTTCGACGGCGTTCTTGCAGAGGTTCAAAATCACCTGCTTTATTTTTTCGCGATCGACAATCATGCCTGGAACGTTTTCCAACTGAGTGTGGAGGGCGATTTTTGTCGCCCGATACATAGGCAATTGGGCGCTCAGCACCTCCTCGATAATCTGCGTCAAATCAGTCGGCCGCAGGTTGAGCCTCTGAGGTCGCGCAAACGTGCGATAGTCGGAAAGCAAAGTTGCCAGCCGCTGGACTTCTTGAAATGCGATCTCGAGCGTTTCCTGCAAAGCCGGATCGATCTTGTGAGCCGTTTCGAGAATCGATTTGACAATTTGTAACGAGGTGGAAATGCCGTTGAGCGGATTACCGATCTCATGGGCAAATACCGCGGCGGTTGTGCCCAACGTGGCTAGTCGCTCTTTCTCCTGAAGCAATCTCTCCGCCTGCTTGCGTTCCGTGATGTCGCGAATCGCCGCGCTCATCAAAACTTCCCGCCCCGTTGCAATCGGACTTAAGCTGATTTCAACCGGGAACTCGCTGCCGTCGCGGCGAACGGCAAATAGCTCCATGCCCGTTCCCATCGGCCGAACGTGCGGATTTTTTGCAAACAAGCCGCGGTGATCCTGATGTCGCTCACGGAATCGTGCGGGAACAAGCCGTTCCACAGGCTTTCCCAGAAGTTCTTTTCGATCATAGCCGAACAGTCTTTCTGTTTGTGAATTTATCAAGGTAATCATTCCTTGCGCATCGACGATGACCATAGCGTCAGGCGCCGACTCGAGTAAGGAACGGAAAAGCGTCTCGGTTTCTCTTAATTTCTGCACGGCAAGTTCGCGCTCGGCGATTTGTTGTTGCAGTTCCTGATTGACCATCTCGAGCGACCGCGGGCTAGGAAGCGCCAGCGCCTGCGGAATCAGAGGCCAAAGGGTCGCGGCAGTTGCCACCGAAAGACCGGCGGTGATCGCCTTGATACTTCCGTCCAACCAATAAACCGGTTCCCAGAGCTTCCATATTCCCATCAGGTGTGTGGTGCCGCACGCAAAGATGAACGCGCTGAACATCAGAAACATCCAGTTAAACGCAAGATCTTGTCGCTTACGCACGAAGATAACCAGAGCGACAGGTATAATGTAGTAAGAAATTGCGATCAAAGAATCCGACGCTATATACAACCAGAGGAGCGGTCTCTGCCAGAGAAAAC
>CAVSLC010000010.1:0-331977 GCA_963728565.1 uncultured delta proteobacterium | reverse complement strand
AGTGGCCGTGCGGCTCGAGGCCCTCGGATGTAAAAACGTTGCTCAAAGTCTCGAACATAGTTGTTTCCCTGCACGCAGCCAACCGGCGCGAACTGACACGGCTATCAACGGAGTGTCGCGTTAATGCGTAAACTGAATTGTATCAAGCAGATCGCGCAAAGAGATCGGCTTTTCGAAGTAAAGCGCGCCTACCGCTGCGGCTTCTGCTTGAGCTTGCTCGGAACCGAACGCAGTAATGAGAATGAGACGTTTTCCCGAACCCCTACAACTTTGATACTTTAGGACATCTAGGCCGTTCACCTTTCCCGGCAGACGAAAGTCAGAGATGACGATGTCAAAATCGACCCGGGAAATAAGCTCTAACGCAGCCTCGCCATTGTCGGTCTGGTGAACCGTGAATTCGGCTTGCTGAAGAAACATTGCCAGGTTCCGGCGGGACAAGGGGTTGTCTTCAACCAGAAGCAGATTACACGACATGCCGGGACAAATTAAACCAAGATTGTATCTTAAGCAACAAAAACTTTAGCTTAAGGCGGCAAATTGCGCTTTAGAAACAGCTTCTGTGAAGCTCTTTAGCGCTGCCAAACAGCACCGCCGTAGCGAATTGATACAAAATATTTCGATCGATGAAGCTGCTGCATGCAAGCAGCAGCTTAGGCAGTTTTTGCAGTTCGCGGAGGCACTATCAAGCCATTGAGACCGCGTTTGCATGCTTTTTGTCACTTAGCAGACAAGTCCCTCTTTGACCGCTGAGCCCCGATATTTGAGCTCAGAGACTCTCCGCCAGCCGATTACGGCGTCGCGCGCACCGCGGGCCGCTCGAGCAAACGCTCCATCCAAGCTTTGACGTGCGGCAAGTCATCACCAATGCTTACCTGATAACGCTCGCGTCTGACGAAGAAAGGAATGTAAGTGATATCCGCGAGAGAGTATCCATCGGCTATGTACTCTCGCCCTTGCATCTGTCGATTCAGATTCTCGAGGTACGTTCGAAGCTCCGTTCCAGACTCTTCGACTTTGTAGTTGTGGGCGATATAACCGGCGGCGCGCTGCACGCGGGTGTTGCAGTAATCGATCCAAATTCTTATGCGCGCTCGGGCCAGTGGGTCTTTGGGCATCAACGGCGCCTCGGGATACTGTTCTTCCAGGTACTCGTCGATAATCGCGGACTCGTAAACAACCGCATCACCATCGACCAGCACAGGAACTTTGCCGTAAGGATTTAACTCGAGAAGATCTTTGGGCTTGTTGCCGAGGTCGCATTCGATCAGATCATAGGGAATCTTTTTTTCCGCCAGGACAAGCCTTGTCCTGTGAGCGTAGGGTCAGGGGCCGTAAGAAAAGAGCTTCATGACGTCACCTCCATCTGATGGCCTTGTACCACCTGAGAGCCGCGGCGGCAACATTGCTGATTGATCGCAAGAATTTTTTGGACTCCCCGACATAGAGCGACTTCTTCTCTCAAAGTGGTTTAGCGCCGCATCTTAGCAATTGGATGCGCGGGCACATCGGTTGACACCCGCCTACGCTATGCGATAAGCGGCCATATAAACCTTTACTGGAATAACTTTTCACTCTGCGTCGCGCCGGCAGTTAGCTAGCTGGAGGAGGCCGCATGATTATCGATACGCACTTTCATGCCTTTCCAAAGAAATTTCTCGAACTCGTGCCCGAGCAATCACAAAGCGACGTTCGCGGAGTGGGATTCCACGGCTTTGACCATCAGGAATACCTCAATGTGATGGATCAACACGGCATCGATGTCGGCGTGCTCTCCAATACCGGCGGGCGAATCGAACACGGAGGCGACCGGCGCAAGGCGCTGGAGCTGTGCACCATCATCAACGACGCATTTGCCGAAGCCCACGCAAAGCACCCGCGCCGCTTCAAAGCGTTTGCCCGTTTGCCGATGGTCAACCTTGATGATTGTGTGCGGGAGCTCGAACGGTGTTACCGCGATCTCAAGATGCATGGCGTGATCCTGTCGACCAATCTGGCCGGAAAATACCTCGACGAGCCGGAATTCAAACCCTTCTGGGACGCGCTCGCGGCAGGTGGAAAACCGCTGTTTCTTCATCCGGCCAATGCGCCATGCCAAACCAATTGGAACAAATATTCGCTGCACCAGAAGCTCCTCTGGCCCACCGACAGCTCTCTGGCGATATCGCGCATCGTTTATAGCGGTGTATTCGATCGCTATCCGGCCATCAAGCTCATTGCCTCGCATCTTGGCGGCATGATTCTGCTTTACCTCGACCGGCTCAACTGGCGCGAGGGAAATGTAGAGTGCCGGCGGGAGCCGGAGGAATACTTTACAAAGATCTACTACGATACCGCCGGTCCGATCCGCGCCGAATTCATCAAGCTCGTCTACGACACCGTCGGTCCCGACCAGATCCTGTTCGGCGCCGATTACCCGCACGGGAGAGGCGGCCGCGACGATCAGTTCTATCCGATGACTTTAGCGGCGATGTCGAAGCTCGATATTCCAGACAGTGATAAACAGAAAATTTATTATTTGAACGCACAGAAACTCGGATTCTGACAGGCCGCTGAAAAAATCCTATGCTTTGAAGGATGAGTTATGAAAGCTGAAAATTTGAAATTTCCCTTTCAGATTTCCGTCTTCAGGCTTGTAACTTGTCTTTGGATCTTGTGAGCAGCCTGCAAGATATTAACCACCAATCGCTGAATTAAGGAGAAATCTATGAGCAATCGATTGGAGCATGTCGCGATCTATTGCAAAGATATCAATGAATCGATCGAGTTTTATCGAGCGCACTTCGGCGGTCAGCCCACCGCTATCAGAAAAGGCGCCGCGGGTTACTCGTTCTGTTTTGTGACTATCGATGGCGCGCCATCGATACAACTAATGGAATCGTCCGACAAAACCGGCGTACACCACTACGGGTTCATCAGCGATGATATCGAGCAGGCGGCAAAAGAATTCAAAGCAAAGAACGCGCGAATCCTGCGCGAAAATCGTGATCAGTCAGGCAAGCTCACAACTATTTTTGTACAGGATCCGCACGGGCTGGAGATGGAGATCCGCTCCGCCCGTTAGCCAGGCGGGACCCTGAGAGCTTTCTGGAAACTCCCGATTGCTTTCCCGTCGGAACCCAGAGCTACTCAGGTTGACATCGTCTGCCCTGGGTCCGTCGCTTCTTGCAAGGCCGTTTCACCAGCCTTGAGGAGGAACAATGTTTACCGATCGTGACAAACGCACCGCCGGCATCATCTTCTTGGTTGTGATCTGTGTGGCGATTGCCGCTGAAGCCGCGCGAGGCCAGGCAAGACAGGACGACATCGCCATCGGCTATGCATCCCCGAGCGGCGTCATGACGCCGCTGTACGTCGCGCAGGAACAGGGCTTGTTCAAAAAGCATGGCCTGGGAGTAAAGGAGTTGCTTTTGCTCCGCGGTACCGGGCCAGCCGCGGCGCAGATGCTGGTCGCGGGCACGGCGCCGATCGCCGCCCTCGGCGGCGCTCTCGTGGAAGGCGCGATTCGCGGCGCCGGCATTGCCTACATCGCCAGCACATCCAATCACCTGATTTTCTCTATTTATTCACGTTCGGAAATCACCCGTCCCGAAGATCTCAAAGGAAAAACCGTTGCGGTGGATGCTAAGGGCGGCTCCATCGAACTGGCCACGATCATTGCCCTGAAACAGTTCGGTTTGACTCTCGGCAAAGACGTGAGCTCGGTTTATCTCGGCGGACCCGTGCCGCAACTAGGCGCTCTGGAAAAAGGCATCGTCGATGCGACGACGCTGTCGGCACCGACAACCTTGCGCGCCAGAAAGATGGGCTACAAAGAGCTGATCGACCTCGGCGCGCTCAACCTCAGCTATATCCATACCGCTATCGGGGTAAACCGCGCCTTCGCCAAGAATAATCCAGAAAGTGTCGACGCCTTTCTCAAAGCCTATATCGAGGCGATGAAAATGACCCGAGAACAACCGGATGTCGGAATCAAGGCGATCGCCAAGTACACTCAGATCGCCGACCCCGAGGCGCTCAAGGTCACCTACGAGACCTTTCTCCCCGCTTTTCAACAACGTGTGCCCTATGTTTCATCCGACTCGGTTCAGGGCGTGCTGAACTTCTCCAGTTCAGCGGAGGCTAACGCTCAACGCGCCGAAGATTTTATCGACCACTCTTTCTTAAAGAAGATTGAAGCATCATCTTTTGTGAAGAAACTCTATGGCAACGGCAAGCCGCAATGATCCAGGTTACGCAGCAGCTAACGACAGCTCCAATGGGACAGAACCGAGAAGCTGGCGGCTGAAACGCAGAAGCCGATTCAACTCTGAGATTTCGAAGGCGCGAGGACAACAATGTCGAGAGATATGCGCAGTTGGATTAAGCAATTGGAAGAAGCGGGCGAGCTCATTCGTATCGCCAAACCGGTACATCCGCACACGCAAATGGGCGCGCTGCTATATCAGTCGCGTGAGAAAGGCTTGCTGTTCGAAAACCTCGACGGCTTTCCGGGGTGGCGCAGCCTGGGCATGGCCCCCGCCAACTTGCGCCATGCGGCGATTGCCTTCGATACCACCATTGAAGAATTAATTCCCAGCGCCGCCGAACGAACTCTCAAACGATGCCCCGTCGAGCTGGTCTCGAGCGGTCCCGTCAAGGAAGTCATCCTGAAGGGCGATCAAGTCGATCTGACCGAGTTGCCGGCGCATGTAGCAGGCAGTGAAGAGACTCCCTACATCGCATCCGGATTGATGGTTGCGCGGGATCCGGACAGCGGTATCCGCAACGTCGCCTTCCATCGTTTGCAGATCAAAGGGCCGAGAAAAACCGGGGCTTTGATTGTGCCGCGGCACACCCGAGAAATTCTCAACAAGCATGAAGCGCGCAATCAGGCCATGCCGGTTTCTATTTTTATCGGCCACCATCCGCTTTACTATATGGCCGCGGCCAGCACCGGCGCGTTCGAAATGGATGAGCTGGAATTGGCCGGCGGCCTGATCGGGGAATCCGCCAGGGTGGTGAAATGCGAGACCAACGATCTCGAAGTGCCGTTCGATGCGGAGATCATTCTTGAAGGACGCATTCTGCCAAACGTGCGCGAAGACGAAGGGCCTTTTTCCGAATTCCATGATTACTACGTCGCCGGCATGGGGAAAAATCCGGTGATAGAGATCGATTGCATCACCAGACGCCACGATGCAATCTTCAAAGCGATCCAGAATGGCTCGGAGGTCGAAGGCTGCATCTTTCACAAAGTTCCTTTCGGCGTCGCGGTCTACAATCACATCAAAAACATCGGCGGCTATGTCAATTTGCACAATCTTCTGGTGCTACCCGGCTTGTTCGGCATCGTCGTGCAAATGACGCCGCGCTTCTACGGCGAGGCTAAACAAATTTTAATGGGGGTTCTATCGAGTCCGATCCTGCACCCGAAGGTGGCCATCGCGGTCGATGAAGACGTCAATATTTTTAACTACTGGGAAGTTCTCTGGGCGATCAATACGCGCTGCAACCCGCAAGACGACATCATCGTCATTCCCGGAACTCGCATTCATCCGATGGATCCGACCGGTGTCGAGCCCGTGCCGCCGGGAGGACCGTACTGGCACCGGGTCGGCGGCAAAGTGATCATCGACGCCACCAAGCCGCCGCTTTGCGCCGGCGAACAGGCGCGCCAGCCTTTTCAACGGCTAAAACCCATGGGATGGGAAACGGTTCGTCTGGAAGATTTCCTGCCCGGATAAATACGATGCGCCGATTGTATGCGCGATTGGGCTATGTTCTGTCAGCTTCCGAACCTTTTGCAAAACGCGCTGTGTTGATCACCGCCCGACCGTGCGTGCCATCGCCGATCTTCACGTTATGATCGTTGGTCGCCGATACCCTATAACGCAGCTTGTTGCCCTTAACTTCGAGAAGCTCGGCAGTGACCGTAACGCTCTGGCCGATATTCGTCGGTGCTAGATGCCTGACATCGACGTGAATTCCGACTGTCTGTTCATTTTCTTCCAGGTAAGGCTCGGTCAACTCAACGCAAGTTCTTTCCATCAGGCCGATCATCGCCGGGGTTGAGAAAACGTCGCGGGCGAGTTGTCGCGCCCGCATCTCCAGCGTTGTTAAATAGGTTGCTGTACGGGATAGACCCGGGCTCAGTTGGCTTTTCATTCCAGCAATATAACATGCGAGCCGCTCACGGGTAGCCATCGGGCACGTCGAGTCTCTAGCCAAGGGCGCAGGTGTTTGGGCCCAATTGCTCGACTCGGAGTTTTGCGGCCCTGAATAAATCTTGATAATAATTGGTTATGGTCCCGGCGGAAAAGATCACCGTAATCCTACGCAACAGCAGTTCGACGCTAACCACCAACGAGTTTGAAATATTTGATAACGTTTGTAATCAGACTGTCGGAACCTTCACCTTGAAAGGTGGCGAGTCCAGATCCATTGAGATCTCTCAGGACGATACCGGCAAGGGCAACTTCAAGATCCGTAACCTGGATCTCGGCCCGAATGATTGGCTGGAGGTTCCTTCCGTCAGTCGCGGGGATATTGTCACAGCTTAGCCGCGATCATCACCTGCCGCAGATACCGGCATCCAATATTCTCCACCTGTGTTCCGTAAGGTTGAAACCCAGACTTCCTTGCCTGCTCATAGCCAAGCAGCGCATAGTACGGTACCAGCCGGGAGATTCGTTGAGCTGCAATGCTGCTAAGTGAATTCTTCACCTGTCCCATTCCATACTCGATCAGTCTTCTCTACACCCTTTTCGTATGCGTTCTCGTGCCGGCGTATTGGCGGCAGTACGGTCCGTCAAATTTTCTTTGGTTCTCCGATCTTGCTCTGTTTATTGGCTTGGCGGCTCTCTGGTTAGAAAGTTCGTTGCTGGCGAGCATGCAAACAGTCTCGGTGCTCCTGCTGGAGCTCGCATGGAATATCGAGTTCTTCATCGGCTTGATTACCGGCAGGCAGATTCTCGGACTTGCCGGCTATATGTTCAAGTCCGATAAGCCGCTCTGGCTGCGCGGGTTGTCGCTGTTTCATGTTCCTCTGCCGATAATTTTGCTTTGGCAGGTTTGCTGTTTCGGATACGACACCCGGGCCTGGATCGCCCAAACCAGTCTGTTCTGGCTGGTGATGCCAATATGTTTTTTTTTCACTCCACCGGAAGAAAATATCAATTGGGTGTTCGGACCGGGAAATCAGCCGCAAAGAAAAATATCCGCCGCAGTCTACTTGATATTGCTGCTAGTCGGCGCCCCGCTGTTCATTTATCTGCCGACGCACCTTCTTCTGAGTGCGTTGATGCCAAGATAATGAGTTGCCGCTCAATGCTGATGAGCCGCGATACTTGGCACGGCGATTCTATAGGGAGATTGTCAGAGTTGTTCTTTGAGAGGAATCGTGAAGAGTTCGAGAAATTTCTCACGCCACGGACGAGCCTTCCAGGCTTCGTAGGTCAATTTTTTTGAATACTTTAAATCATCCGCAAACGCCTTCTCGAGCTCATCGGCAACGGCGCGGTCGTAAGCGATTAGATTGATTTCCTCGTTTAGGGCAAATGAACGGTTGTCGAGGTTGGTGGTGCCGACATGCGCCCAGACCCCGTCGACCACCATGGTTTTGGCGTGCATCAACGCCGCCTGATATTCGTAGATTTGAATGCCACCGAGCAGCAGAGGCTCGAATCCCCTGCGACTGGCCCAATACACCAGCTTATGATCGATTTTCCCCGGCGTTAGCACGACTACCGACACTCCCCTCTTCACCGCGTCCAAAAGCGCTTCTTGCATGCGCTCGTCGGGTAAAAAATACGGGTTCGAGAGATGAATGCTTTTGCGCGCCGACGAGATCGAAAGGAGCAACAGCATGTACGATTCGTAGGTGCCGCCGAGGGGCGAGCTTTTAACCACCTGCGCATTGACCTTGCCCACCGGTTTCAGCGCCGGGAAATAAAGATCACCGGCGAGGATATGCCCGGTGGTATCGCGCCAACTCTCCACGAACGCGGCCTGCATTTGTTGGACAATCGGCCCTTCGACCCGGACGTCGGTATCGCGCCATTTACCGTCGGTGCGCCCGTCCCCGGTCCATTCTTCGGCCACGCCGTGGCCCCCGGTAAAACCCAGTGTGCCGTCGATCACCAGGATACGCCGGTGATTGCGATAATTGTAATTCAACAGCTCCCATGGGGTGATGAATTGAAATAATCTGACACGGCGAAACCATTCGAGTTGACAGCCGGCGTCGGTCAAAAGCTGGGGAATGTCTTTGGGGATCTTGCCGCCACCATGTGAATCGAGCAGAAGTTTCACCGTCAGGCCGGCGCGGCAACGCTCGGCAAATGCCTCGGCAAGCTCATAGGCAATGGCGCCATCTTGATAAAGATATTGGGCATAGGTGATCGACTTGCGCGCGCCGCGGATCGCTTTGAGCATGGCTGGGAAGGTTTGCTCGCCGTTGAGCAGCACATCGATCTTATTACCGCCCATAATGGGGGCGTCGGTATGCGCGGCGATGGTTGGGAAGAAAGTTGCTTCGCCAACGATCATCGGGTCGATTTTGGTGACCGGAGTAGGCCCCGCACAACCCAGCAGCAACATCAAAGGCAGGAACAGAATACGGATCATCTACATTCAACGTAACAATTTCTGTAAAGAGCAACAAGTAGCTCCGGCCAGTGTCATTCATCGGCATCTCGGTTTTGCAGGTGCAATTCAGGGCTTGATACAAAATGTAGCGTTGTACGAGTTGTATCGGCATCACTGCTGGCGACCTGCAGCCTGAGCTCAAGAAGAAGTAGCCGGAGATTAGATCGCCGCTTGGTTGCATTTCAGACGACCGCTTGCCGGGCCAAGCGCAATTTGGCTTCCAGATGATACAGAAGCAAACATTTGGTTGTAGCCTTGTCAGGGGTCCAATTTTTGCCATCACCTGCGCTAATAACGCGATACTGTCAGCTAGACACACGGGGCGCGCTCGGAAGCGACAATCAACTTATCGGAGCGGTGAGACCGGAGATAGTCGCAATCGGAGCTGCCACTTGCTGCTTGCAAGCGCGGTTGGGAAGAATCAACACGTGCTCTCGCCAACGCTGCCGCTGCAAATATAACCGTCGCCTTTCTTGACATTGGTTGCGGCCATTCCTACTGTTGATACAGTAGCTGCGTTGCGGTTGGTGTGACAATGACAAGGGGACGTTGCACGCCGAATCGGACTCACCGAGGGATGAGCCTTCACTCCGCTAGTAATGTGCCCCTTAGTTGTTGGAGGCAGCGATTAAAATGGCCGAACGCGACGATTGGGATTTATTCATATGGTCTCGAGCCAACGATTTGCTCCACCGAGCAGAGCGGATCCAGCGCAACTTCATACAGATTGCCGCGGCGACCCAGTATCGGTCATCTCAAAGTCGGGCTCCGAGCTGGGAGCCTCCGGTCAACGTTATCGAAACCGATGAAAGTCTCTGGGTGATCTCTGCCATTCCCGGAGTATCGTCGGACCAGGTACAAGTGCGAATCGATGCCAACGAACTGGTGATCACCGGTCATCGGCCTCTGCCCAAGTGTTGCAACGACGGGGATCTAAAAATATGGGAAATTCCGCTCGGTCATTTCGAGCGGCGTCTCAGGGTAATAGCAGGCGAAACCCCGTTAATACTCGGCGAGATCACATTGAAGGAAGGCCTGCTAATTATTCAGCTAAGGAAGCATTCATGAAAGCTGAACCGGCGGAAACTCCTAAGTCCAAACCTCGGATAAACATCCCGGAAGGGGCAATGGTCATTTTGCCGCTGCGCAACGCGGTGCTCTTTCCGTCGACGATCATGCCGCTCGTGGTCGGTCGCCCGGCGAGTCTGCAAGCTATTGAAGAGACGGTGCGACAGCAGTTGCCGGTCGGTTTTGTCGGTCAACGAGACCCGGCCGTGGAAAACCCGACGCCTCAAGACCTGTACAACATCGGCACGGCAGCAGACATACTCAGGATGTTCAGCCTGCCGGATGGGCAGCGGCAAATCATTGCCCAAGGCCGCCGCCGCTTCGAAATAGCCGAGTTTCTCCAGGTCGATCCGCTGCTGATCGCGCGGATCACAATGGTGGAAGAGACGATCCCACAGACCAAACAGTTCGAGGCAAGAATAGTTAATCTGCGTCAAGAAGCGTCGAGAGCGCTGTCTTTGCTGCCCGAGCCGATGAACGAGTTGAAAACGACCATCGAGAGGATCGAAGATCCTTTGATGTTGATCGATATGATCGCCTCGACACTCGACATACCAACGGCTGAGAAACAGGAGTTACTCGCAACGCTGGACCCGGTAAACCGCGCCCAAAGAGTTTCAGAAAAGTTAGCGCGCCAAATCGAAGTCCTGGAACTAAGCAAGAAAATCAGCGAAGAGACCAAGGACTCGATGACCAAAGCGCAGCGCCAGTACTTTCTCCGTGAGCAGCTAAAGGCGATTCAAAAAGAGCTTGGTGAGGAGGACGGCAAAGGCGTGGAGGCGGAGGATCTGCGCCAGAAGATGTATGATGCGAAGATGCCTCCCGAGGTGGAAAAGGAAGCGCTTAATGAGCTCAACCGGTTGCAGCGCATGCCCGAGGGGGGACCCGAATATTCTTCGCTACGCACCTACTTCGACTGGTTGGTAGAACTGCCGTGGAGTATTCTCACCGAAGAGGAAATCGATCTGCCCAAGGCTCGTGAGATTCTCGACACGGATCATTACGGTCTCGAGAAGGTAAAAAAACGTATCGTCGAATTTCTCGCGGTGCGTAAACTCAAGCCTGAAGGAAAAAGCCCGATCCTGTGTTTAGTCGGGCCTCCGGGAGTCGGCAAGACTTCGCTCGGACAAAGCATCGCCCGAGCGATGAATCGCAAATTCGTGCGACAAAGTCTGGGCGGCGTGCACGACGAGGCGGATATCCGGGGGCATCGCCGCACCTACATCGGCTCGCTTCCGGGCAATATCATCCAAGGCATTAGAAAGGCCGGCAGCAGAAATCCGGTCTTTATGCTCGATGAGATCGACAAGCTCAGCGCCAGCTTTCACGGCGATCCTTCGGCGGCACTGCTCGAAGTTCTGGATCCATCGCAAAACAACACCTTTCAGGATCACTATCTCGCTGTGCCTTTCGATCTGAGCCAGGTCCTATTCATAGCCACGGCAAACGTCCTCGATACCATTCCCGGGCCGCTCCGCGATCGCATGGAAATCCTCGAAGTGCCCGGTTACATCGAGGACGACAAATTAGCCATTGCCAAAGGTTTTCTCATTCCGAGACAGACGGTTGAGAATGGTCTCAAACCGGAACAGATTCATTTCACTGATGACGCTATCCGGGAAATCATCAGGTCGTACACTCGAGAGGCCGGCGTCCGCCAACTCGAGCGCGAGTTGGGCGCTGTGTGCCGGAGCGTCGCCGCGCGGGTTGCCGAAGGTCTCACCGAGCCGATCACCATTGATGCCGAATCGGTCGTCAATTACCTCGGCCAGAAAAAATTTTTTAACGAGATCGCGCTGCGCACCAGCTTACCGGGGGTTGCGACCGGTTTGGCCTGGACTCCGGTGGGCGGTGATATTTTGTTTGTCGAAGTGACCAAAATGCCGGGAGAAGGTCGACTGATTTTGACCGGCCAGTTGGGCGATGTAATGAAGGAAAGCGCGCAGGCCGCCTTGAGTTTGGTCAAATCACGGGCCGAAACGCTGGGCATCGACCCAGAGGTGTTTCGAAAGAACGATCTGCATATCCACCTTCCCGCCGGCGCGATCCCCAAAGACGGTCCCAGCGCCGGTGCCACGCTCTTTGTCGCTCTGGTTTCACTGCTGACCGGGCGCCGGGTCAGCAAAGATGTCGCCATGACCGGCGAGATCAGCCTGCGCGGCCTCGTCCTGCCCGTGGGAGGGATCAGGGAAAAGATACTGGCCGCCAAACGCGCCGGTATCACACACGTCTTGCTGCCCGAGCTGAATCGACGGGACATCGACGAGATCCCTCCGCCGGCGCGCGACGGGATGCGCTTTGAATTTCTTAAAACTGTCGATGACGCCTTGTTGCTTGCGTTGGAATCCAACGGCGCCAGCGTCGGCTTCGAGGCCGCCGAGCGGCCCGCAGCCGACGCTATATCTTGACGGCGCTCGACTCCTCTTGCGTCTTGCACAAGTTGACCGAACGCAAGGCCCAATTTGGACTGCTGAGTGTCAGAGCTCGACTCAGCTACCCTGCTAACCTCAATGATCCCAGAATGAAAATACCACCGCATGCTAGGTGATTATTCATTGTAACCGCTCTTGACCGCAGCAACTCTTAACCAACACCCCGGAGGAATCGATGCATAAAAAACTACGTCTGTTATTAGCCCTGCTGGGCGCTGCCTTGATCGCGGCGCCGGTTTATGCGCAGGATCCGAAACTCGTCGAAGCAGGAAAAAAAGAAGGCAAGGTGACGGTTTACGGATCCTTGGAAACCGACAGCGCCGAGGCTGTTTTCAAGGTCTTCAGGCAAAAGACCGGCATCGACCTGGAGTACTGGAGAGCGTCATCGACCAAAGTAATGGATCGGGCTTTGACCGAGTATCGCGCCGGCAAACCGGGCTTCGATGTGATTCTGACCAACGACAATCCGATGCAGATCATGTCGAGAGAAGGAATCTTCGCGAATTACGAATCGCCTTCGGCCAAAGAATTTACCAAGGAATCCATCGACCCCAAACTGGGCCCTCGCTACCGCAACGTCATGATCGGAATTCTTTACAACAAGAGCATTATCAAACCTGGCGACGCACCAAAGTCACTCGAAGATCTACTCAAGCCTCAATATCGGGGCAAGCTGGTAATGGCCGATCCGACCCAGCACACGACCACGACTCAGTGGGTCGCGAGCCTGGAAAAACTGCTGGGCAAGGAGAAGGCCGAGAAATTCATCCGCGACTTGGCCGCAACCAAACCGATCATGGTCGAGTCTCTGTTGCCGGCAGCGGAGCGCGTGGCTAGCGGCGAGACGCCGGTCGGCATCACCTACGTTAAATACGTTCATACCTTCGGCGAGAGAGGCGCGCCGATCGATTACGTGAGGCTCGGCAAGATGATGGGCGACGGCCACTATCTAACGCTTGGCAACAAGGCACCGCACCCGAACGCAGGCAAGGCTTTTATCGACAGCTTCCTCGGTGCGGAAAGCATGACGATCCTCGCCAAGCAAGGCGAATTCGTCAATCGCAAGGGAATTTATCCGCCGATTGCCGATGCGGAAAAAATTCAGTTCGTTGAAATGCACGATCTCGACTCAAAGGCGTTTGCCCAGAAGAAAAAAGAGTACCAAGAAATTTTTCTACGCTAGTGAAGATTGCATCCGGCACTGCAGCTGGCGGTTAGTAGAGCGATGGGGTTTCTTAGGAACTGCATTCAACCATCACGACTAAAATAAAAGAGGCGGTCATTCCAATGACCGCCTCTCGCTCCTGCTCTGGTAATCGCAAGCGAACTCTACGCAGCCGCCTCCATCTGTTTATTGTAGCTGCCACTGCGAGCCGCGCTGTTGCATTTTGCCCGATGGTAGAAAATTTTCTGTGCTGCGCCGATATTGCCCGGATCGCCTTTCCACGCTTTCAAAGCCGGGTCCTGGAGGGCCCGCGCATAAGAGAACGTAACCTCCCAAGGGAGCGGTCCCATGCCGTTCATGGCATTGAGATGTTCGGTAGCGCTCTCCGCGCTCTGTCCGCCTGACAAAAAAGCGATGCCCGGAACCGCTGCCGGGACGGTGCGCTTCAGGCAACGAATCGTGCGCTCGGCAACTTCTTCAACACTGGCTTTCTTAGGAGAGTCCTTTCCTGGAACCACCATGCTAGGCTTGAGAATCATTCCTTCGAGATAAACCCGCTGCAGAAAAAGCTGCGTGAAAGTGACCTTCAACGTATGCTCCGTCGCCTCCTGAGCCCGTTCGATGGTGTGGGAGCCGTCGAGCAACACTTCCGGTTCGACAATCGGAACAATGCCGGCTTCCTGGCACAGCGCCGCGTACCGAGCTAGCGCCTCGGCGTTGAGCTCTAGGCAAGTATAGGTCGGTATTCCATCGCCGATCGAGATCACCGCTCGCCATTTGGCGAATTTGGCGCCGAGTTCCTTGTACTCCTTCAGCCGCGCGCGTAGTCCGTCCAATCCTTCGGTGACAACTTCGCCGGGAAAATTAGGAATGTCCACCGGGCCTTTATCGACTTTGATGCCGGGCATGATGCCTTTCTTGGACAGCAATTGCGCGAACGGCGTCCCATCGCTGGCCTTCGTGCGCAGCGTTTCATCAAAGAGAATCACGCCGCTAATCGCTTCCTCGATGCCTTTGGTGGTAAACAACATCTCGCGATAGGCGCGGCGGTTATCTTCGTTGGATTCAATTTTGATGCTGTCAAAGCGGCGCTTGATGGTTCCCATACTTTCATCGGCCGCCAATATCCCCTTGCCTTTTGCCACCATGCCTCGAGCAACGGTTTCCAGTTCTTTTGTGTTGACCATGATCGATGTGCCTCCTTTGACTAGAGCTTAGAAGTTCGTGTAACTCTTAAATGAACCATTCTCAATTTGGACTCCATTTTACATTGTGACCGGGGCATGGCAAGCGGCATAATACTGGTGTTCGTGGGATCGTGTTCGTGGCAGAAGCCAACGATTAAAGTGAAGCCAAGTAAGACCCGAGACGGAGAAGCTTAATTTTGGGTAACACAAAGCAAGCACGTCTCTTCTTCCAACACGAGCACGTTTTCAATCACGTCGCTTTCATCGCTTCACGCCAATAGCTTGAATCGAAAAATCTTTCCGGTGGATCGTAGGGTGGTTTGTACACACCCATTTCCTTTCTTAGCTCGATAACCGTGTTGATCGCGGCCGGATTTATCCGCGCGTGCGGCACGACCTTGCGATAAGCCTGCTCTGCGGAATCTCGGTTGAGCCCTTCGTTGGCCATGATCAGTTCCAGAGTTTCCGTCCGATTTTGGGGCGTCAGCAACCAGTCTGTTGCCGCCGCCCACGCGCGAATGAAGCGCACCGTCAGATCGCGATGTTCAAGTAGCCAGCGCCGCAATGTCCAGCCGCACGTCAGCGGCCAACCGGGGACATAGTCTTCGGCGTTGGCGAGCAGCACCCCGCCCGCTGCCAACGCTTTGTCGCAAGCCGGCGGCGTCAACATCGCGGCAGCGACTCTGCCGTTTAAGAAAGCCTCCAGCCGTTTGGGCGAGCTGCCGATGATTTCAATTTCATATTGATCATCGTCCATCCCATGACGACGCAGAATCTTCTTGCGAATGAGATCGAGGTTCGAATCGCCGGGATCGCCGGCAAGCAGTTCTCCGCGCAGCTGCGCGATCGACGAAATCTCCGGCTGGCCAATCAGGTACGCGCTCAATCCCTCTTCCGCTTGCATGAAAAGAACATAATCAACTCCATCGGTGGTTGTGCGCGCAATCATCGTATCCGCGCTGCTGAGCGTGAAATCCCAACGTCCCTCGGCCATGCCACGGTTATGATCCGGAGCATAGGTCGTTTCGTGAAAGCGAACTTCGAGCCCTTCACTGGCGAAAAAGCCCTTGTACTCGGCGACCAAATGAGGCGGCCTGCGTTGGTATCCGGTCGTACTGAGCACATCCATTGTGTTTCCCTCCCAGTTCTTCTCTCTTGTATCGCCAGATGCGGCAACGCTCAAGCTGTCAGATCAGGGCGCTTTATCCGGCCATTGCTCGTCGGTTACGCCGATCATCCAATGGCCCCCTGTTAGCTGTCCGATCAAACTGCGCAATCAAGTCATCTTGCTTTGGCAAACCAATTCAGTAGACATAAGACTGATTACATCTAACCAGGGACACCTCAATGAAGCTAAAAGACAAAGTCGCGCTGGTCACCGGCGGAGCAAGAGGAATCGGTAAAGCGGTCGCCTTGGCTTACGCGCGCGAGGGCGCCAGGCTGGCGATTTGCGCGCGCACGACATCGGAGATCGATGAGACGGTTCAAGACATTCAAAAGTTGAAAGCAGAGGCCAAAGGTTGGTCCTGCGATGTCTCCGTCGAAGATTCTGTTAAAGACTTTGTCGGCGATGTTATAAAAGACTTTGGACGTATCGACGTGTTGGTGAACAACGCGGGAGTGATGACCCGGCCGGTTCCAATCACTCAGCTCGAAGTGAAGAAGTGGGATTATACGATTGCAGTAAATTTGCGCGGACCGTTTCTCGTTACTCAGTCGGTGTTGCCCGTCATGGTCAAGCAAAAAAGCGGCTCGATCATCAACGTTTCATCGATGGTGGGGCGCGGCGCCTACCCCAACTTTATCGCCTATGCCACTTCAAAATGGGGACTGGAAGGATTCACTCAGACCCTGGCCGCGGAAGTCCGCGCTTCAAACATCCGCGTCAACTCCGTAGAACCAGGTTACGTCGCAACCAAATTGACCGGCTATAGCGGCAGTCGCCCGGAATCTGTAACCGATGTTTTTGTTCATTTAGCCTCGGATGAAGCAAGCGGGATCACCGGCAAGATGCTGAGCTTCTCAGGATGGAAGTCTCAGCTCAACTAACGTCGCGCTGCCAAAACCTTCCGAATTTCGTCCCGCGCGCACGGTCATTCTTTGGTCGGCACCCCGTCCGGATATATTTGTTTGAGCAAGCCGTCATCGATGAGCTGCTTCATAAAGCGGTTGTCGACAAATTCAGCGATGAAAACCTCGGCCTGCTGCCCCGATACTCCTAGATGGTCGAGAATGCTTCTCACCCCTTCGGCAGTCGGAGTCGGCACGGGCTCCATGTATTGGACTTCAGAATCATAGGTGTGTTGCAGGATCGCACTATCAGAAACCCGGGTATACTTTTGTAAAATGCTCCTGGCTTCACTCGGGCGCCTTCTGATATAGGCGACTGCCTCGGTGATGCCGGCGACGAAGCTGCGCATGCGAGCCGGCTGTTTCGCGGCATAAGAACGCAGCACCGTAGTGCAATTCCCGGCATAGGGAATGTTCAGGTCGCCTAATTCCAGCAACGGCTTGAAACCTGCCGCCGCAGCCTGGATATCGTTGGGCGGTGACGCAAAGATGCCGTGCACTCGGCCATTGGCCAGCGCGGCAAAGGCAGCGCTGGTGGAACCGCTATAGATGATCGAAACATCCTGCCCGGGCTTCATTCGCTGGCGTGCCATAAATAATTTAGCGGCAAAATCGCTGGCGGAACCTGGATTGGCGACCGCCACAACTTTCCCCCGCAGATCGGCAATCCTCTGGATTGCCGGGTGCACCATTATCTTGGACGTGAGCTTGTGAACCACACAGGAGGTAACCGCTACGTCTCCCCCGCTCAAGCGCATCTGCACCACTGGGGGCCCGGCGGAAAAATACACCTGGATGTCGCCGCTCACCAGCGCCGGCCTGC
The DNA here is from genome assembly GCA_963728565.1 of uncultured delta proteobacterium. Lineage (GTDB taxonomy): Bacteria > Desulfobacterota > Binatia > UBA9968 > UBA9968 > WHTF01. The sequence goes on along the minus strand of CAVSLC010000010.1, from coordinate 314,604 downwards.
CTGCGGCGCGCGGCAGATAAATTGGCCTGACCTGCAGACCATGCTTCTCAAACAACTTTGCATCGGTCCCGACCCAGAGAGGCAGGATCGATCCAGAGAGCGTTCCATGTCCGGCGAGAATGGTCGGCCGTTCTTGAGCATGCGATACTGTCGACGACAAAGCGATGACCGCCAATGCAATCAATTGTTGCCGTAAAAGGCGACGGTTCAGTCCCATTATCTACCCCACTGTAGGAACGATAATTTCAGGCGCACGGCCGAAGCTGCGATTACGAATTAGCGCGCCAAATCAGAACGCACGTAGACATTTCAGTGCCTGGCTTGGCGCCAGTTTGCAAGCTGTTTAGCGTCCGGACTGGCAGTTTTGTTTGTCTGGAGTCAACCGAGCCGGGCAGCTTGATATCAAGCCGAAGATCAACAGGCAGTTCGAGCCAGGTGTGTTTGCCGTGGGTTCTTGAGCAGAACGCCTGGTGATTAATCAAGAATGATTATCGCTGCAGTTTCGTGTGATAAGCTCGCCAATCTTTCGCTTCAATTCTATCATTGTGAAGGGCTTGACGATGTAACCGTTGCAACCGGCTTCCAGACAAGCATCGAGATCAGCACGGCGACACATCGCCGTGGCTGCAAGAATCGGGATGTCCTTGGTCTCGGGATTGCCGCGCACAGCTCGGCTCGCCTGCCAGCCATCCATCTCCGGCATCATGATGTCCATCAAGATTAGGTCCGGCTGCTCTGCAATCGCTTTTGCAATTCCCGTATAACCATTCTCGGCCGAGATCACCAGATAACCTAGCATTTCGAGCTGACATCGAAGTACTTCGCGTACGTCCGGGTTGTCGTCGACAATCAGAATTTTCGCCATGCTAAGTGCTCCGGCGGCGCTCTCGGAACATGCCGGGGTACTATTATCGCCTAAGATTGTTGCCGGGCGCAAATGATCCAAATACTTACATGCAGGATCTCGGCTGATATCTGCGAGGATCATGGCGGGCTTGGCTGCGCCCCAGATGGTCTAACGCAGGAGGGTCAATGCGACGGCGGCGAGCGCCGCAATCAATGCAGTGCCGGCCAGCCCTAAAGCCACGACAACGGCGGTGCGCCATCGCGCCGCAACGCTTCGCCACTCGCTCATCGGAATCGGATGCCGCGATACCGCCTTCGAAAAAGCGACTGCTGCATTACTGATTTCGCCGAAAGCACGTCTTGGGCGGCCCTTTCAAAATGCTCCTGGCCTATTTGCTTGCCTAGGTCAGGACCGGATTCGGCCGCAGCAGCCGCCGCTGCCTTGATAACCGCATTTTTGATGTCGCCGCCGCTCATCTGGTAGCGCTCGGCGAGCCGGCGGAAATCTACATCCGCCCCGAGGGGTGTCTTTTTCGGGTGAATTTGCAGCTCCCAAATACGGACGCGCTCCTCCACTCCCGGCATTTCAAACAGCACATGGGTTCGGATGCGCCGCTCAAATGCCGGATCAAAATTCGCCGCTAGGTTGGTCGCAAAGATCACGATCCCATTGAAAGCTTCTAGCTCGCGAAGGAGAACGTTGATGGTCAAGTTGCTCTCGCGGTCGTGCGGCAAAATGGTTCCCGCCGAGCGGCGCGTTGCAATGGCATCAGCTTCATCAAAGAACAGCACCGCGCTTTGCTCGGCGGCGGCGCGAAATGCCGCGACTATGTTTTTAGGCGTTTCGCCGAACCACATCGACTCTGCTTGAGCGTAGTCGACAACGAGAAGCTTCAGGCCGAGTTCATGCGCAATCGCCTCGGCGCAGATGGTCTTTCCCGTCCCAGGCGCCCCGGCAAAATTAAAAGCTAAACCGCGTCCCGCCGTGTGCCGCTCACCTAAACCCCAGCGGCCAAAGATCAGTTCGTGATTTCGCACTTGAGCTAGCGCGTGCTCCAATGTCCGCCGGGTTTGGGGAGGGAGGACGACATCCGCCAACGTGCGCCCCGGGGTGACGGTTTCCACGACTCGTCGCGAGCGATTGGTAAAGAACGAAAACAGAGGAGTAGTCATAATTGATTCTAATCAAAGACGCGGCTGGATTTGTCTTCGACTTCTCCACGCCGGTCATAAACCAAACTCTATTTACCGGTGGTGTGTCTTGCCACCGAGTCGCTATGTGTCAGGCTTATCGCCTCAACATCCTGTAAATTCTGCTTGCGGAACTAATTTGAGATCGCGATGATTATAGCAGTCATGACAGCCACGATGCTGCAAACCATCGCAACGATAGCAATAACATTTGCCCGACGTGAGTTAGCTGCGGCCAATCGGCTGAGCGTCATCGCCTCACGAGAACGAGATATAGCCTCCGCGGCCGCCGCAGCGGCCGTGCGCGCCGTGGAAAAAGCCTCTTCGGAATTCGCTAACGCCTTTAGTCTCCCATGCAGCGCGGCGTTCGGATTCTTTGGAATTCAACCATGCTTTAACGGCTGTCGATTTGGAGCTCCCAACCATTCCGAATTCACCGCGTGCCAGCCGCGTACGCACTTCCGCTTCGCCGATTCTCTCCAACTCGGTCACTAGATCGTTTCCCCAGGACGTCATTAGCTTATCCGTTGCAAACAGTTTAACTTACTACCAAAAAGGCCGTCCAGCCACATCAGGCGATTTATGAGGGTGGTTCTTTCGAAAGATCTCTCACTTCGTTCGGGATGACAGCACCATACTCTGATGTGATTCCGAATCCCTCGGCGAGATTCAGGATAAGCCCTAAGATCGTTCTTTCCCCGGGTACGATCAAAGAAACCTCGAACTGAACCACTACCAAGTCCCGTTCGGCTGCCAAGCCGTCCAAGCTCCCGGCTCTTTAATATTTCTTGATACGCAAGAAAGCCTGTGCCGATTATTCGCAACAATGGAAACACTTCGGTGACAGGGCCGCCGAACCTAGATCCGAGCTCGACAATCCGACAAGGAAATCACCCGCATACAGCCGCGACTTGGTTATGACCGCCTCGCTTAAAAAGGCACAGTTATTGCCATACTGTTATATTAAAATGAGAAGACGCTCTCTGCACTCGAGGATTCTATGGCACAGGAAACAGAACTGTTGTATGTCGTGACAGTGGTGATCTTTATCTTGATCTGCGATCTGATCATGGCCTGGATCGGCTCCCGGCGGAACGGCAATTCTTCCAAGTAGCTAGGAACCGCGCCACTCTGGTCATGTCCTTTTGAGAGAGACAGAAGCGCATGAGACATTCGAATCCGAGAAACGTATGGCCATCTTCCCGCGATCGACCACTTTGCTTACGAAGCCGATTACCTTGTAAAAAATGGCGGGCCTGGTCCCGCATAACACGGCTCAAACCCCCTGAAATCCAGTCTGCCGCGCCCGCGATCTGCTGATTTGCTTGATGAATACGTTCCCGACGTCATTAAAGGAAGTGAAATCGACACCTTATAAGAGAAGGTCGAAAATAGATCGCAAGTCTCGCGCACCGCGTACCTGAGGATCGAACCGAGACGTATCACGATCAAGGAGAAGGCCATGTTTACCAAACTACTTGTACCGCTGGATGGATCAAAGGCGGCTGAAAAGGCGCTGCCGTACGCCCGATATTTGGCACAGGACAAGAATGTTGTGGTTGAACTGTTAGCGGTGGTCGATGTCGCGAATATGGCGAGTCATATGACTGCCGAGCGGGCGCTGCACCTTGATACGATGGTGGACAACGCGGTTCGCGCCAGTGAGAAATACTTACAAACGCTCGCCGCTACTTTAACTGCAGCGAAGATCAAAACGGTGGTGGACAGCGGCAGGCCTGAAGAAGTGATTATTGAAAAAGCCGCGGCGGACCAAGATACGTTGATCACGATGGCGACCCATGGTCGTTCCGGCATGAACCGCTGGCTGCTCGGCAGCGTCGCCGAAAAAGTTCTCCGGGAAGCCAGCAATCCGGTTTTATTGATTCGTGCAACAGAAAATACCAGAAGCGAAGACGGGCCGACGCTTAAGTCGCTGATAGTACCGTTGGACGGATCCGACTTGGCGGAAAGAGTATTGCCGACCGCGATTGAGCTTGCCAAGCAGAGGAATCTGGAGATCGTGTTGATCCGCGCCTATAACATTCCGACCACTGCATATGCCGGGGTCGAGGGGTATGCATTGCCGATGGACGATTTGCTGAACGAGATGAGAGAGGAAGCTTGCGAGTATCTCGAGGCCAAGATCGCCGATGTAAAGAAGCTCGGAGTCGCCAGGGTATCTTTCGCGGCCAAGGAAGGGTTACCCGCGGATGAGATCATATCCTTCGCCAAAAACGTACCGGGAGGGCTGATTGCCATGTCCACTCACGGGCGTTCTGGAGTGAGGCGCTGGGTGCTGGGCAGCGTCACAGAAACGGTGGTGCGGCATTCGGAAAATCCAGTATTGGTGATTCGAGCTTCAACGTAGAAGCGACGATGACGGCGACTTGCGGTGTTGCTCAATGGATCATTGAGACGTTGTGCGTCGGACCTGCATAGCGCTATCGGCTGGTGGCCATTCTCCCGTTGGACGGCTTGCGCGGGTCACCAACTATTCATAACTCGGCGCGGCCGCCAGTGATGGGCCTTATGCTCAGCCACATAATCCGAGCGCGCAAACAGTTTCACGAGCACAATTCCGGCTACGAATCCACCGACGTGAGCCCAGAAAGCGACGCCGCCTGCCTCTCCACCGAAAGAAACCCAGCCGCTAACGAACTGAATCAGAAACCAGTAACCGAGCATCACCCAGGCCGGCAATGCCATTGAGGTAATGAAGAAACCAAGGACCAGCAATGTATAGACGCGCACTCTCGGATAAAGCAGCAGGTAACCGCCCATGACTCCGCTGATAGCTCCGGACGCGCCAACCATTGGAATCGCCGAGTCGGGGCTGGTGATAATCTGGGCGGTTGCAGCCGTCAAACCGCACAGAAGATAGAACACGATAAACCGCAATCGTCCCATGGAATCTTCGACATTATTGCCGAATAGCCACAAGAACCACATGTTCCCCAACAAATGCATCCACGAGCCATGCAAGAACATGTGCGTCAAGACATGGGAGAGCTGACGGCCGGGATCAGTAGCGCAGGCAATCCCTTCCCCCATGGGAAATTGCGTACCGGGAGCGATCGACCCCGTCAGTTCTCCGGGTATCAGCCCAAGCTCGCATACCGAGCGCGCCAGCGCCAGCGTGCTACCAGCCCCTTGAACGAACAGCCAGGCAAACACATTTAGCGCAATCAGCGTCAGCGTTACGATCGCTGTGCGTTGAGTCTCGTTTTCATCGCGATAAGGAAACATGCGCGCTCCTCTTTCTTAATCTAAGTCCCAAGGGAGAGTAGAGTTTAGCTACACGGCTCGCGGCCGGCGATTGCAAGCGTTCTAACTCAACATATCTGGCGGAATATACTTGCGCTAGTGTTGCGTACATTGCGGTACGTCATACTTCGTTGAAGCCGATATGTGCACGGACGAAGAGAAATAAAACTGCGGTTCTATTCACAGATTTTTCTGTCGCTCATCTCCCGGCGAAACACGGGCCTGAAAAATGCCATCGAACCCGTAATTTTTGTGGTACCAAAACTTTTCTGCGCTTCACCTCATAAATCAGCATGATCAAAGCGTTCGCAGACGCATTAAACCGGTCTCCCTATCCTCGATTTGGTCGTCGCAAGTAATTCGACTTTAACCCTATCCCAAGTCTTGTAGTTAATGTTCAGCGCTATACAATTTTGCATCAGGGGGATTGCGCGTTTTCGCCTAGCAAGTTCGTGCTTGGCGGCTAAATAAACAACCTTGAAAGGAGACCGATGGGCATGATCGTTTACAGCAACTTGCGCGTGTTGCCGCGCGCAAAAGCACAGCATCGCTTCTGGATCGTCATATGCCTGATCTTTTCAGCGACATTTCTATCTTTCGGCTGCAGCATCTTGCCTCTGAACTCGGAACGCACGGCTATGCTCACGGTTGGAGCCTTTTCAAAGGCCGAACTCAGCTTGCGCACGGCTGCCGAGGCCCGGGCGGACGAACTCGCTCCGATGGAGCTGCAAAGAGCCAAAGAAAAACTGGAACAGGCCAGAAAAGCGATGGCTGCCGGGAGGAATACCGAATCTCGCCGTCTCGCCGAAGCCGCTGACGTAGAAGCGGAGCTTGCCGAAGCAAAGGCTGAAGCCGAGATTACACGCTTGGCTGCGGATTACATTCGCCGGCGCGGCGACGTACTTCGCCGGGAACTCGAAGGCGACGCAATGCGCGGATCGGCCACGGAAACGTCAAGGAATCGATAATGAGTCCGAAGAATACTGTGCACAACTGGAGAGCAAGGGCAGCGACGCTGTCGGTGCTGGCCATTCTTTCCGGCTCATGCGGCGCAGTGCATAATCCGGCATTGGATCGAGCACGAGATGCCTATGAAAAAGTGCGGCGAGACCCGGCAGTCGCCGGGCGCGCCGCGGTTGCTTTGGAAAAAACCCGTTCGACTCTCGAAGAAGCTGAACGCGTTTGGGCCGAGGAAAAGGATGCCAACGAAGTCGAGCATCTGGTTTACCTCACCGAGAAAAGAGCGGAAATCGCGCTCGCTACCGCAAGACGCAGGATAACGGCGGACGAAATCCAGCAGCTCAGACCGCACCGTTAAAGCATGCGACGCGGGCGCAATGGCTTTACGCCGCTGACCGCCACATCACTGCTGACACTCAACATGGCCGCGCGGTCACCACACCGGCGACGAAATGTAAGCAAGCTGGAATCTAAGCCGTACCTGTCGAAGCCCCCGGGCTTGTCCGCTATGCGGCATCGGCTGCGACAGGGATGCGTGCGGAATGAAAGCCCATCCAGTCGTCCTGCGGCAGGGACATCCACGAAAGCAGCAACACAAAACAGCAAGGGGCAAGTCGATGAATCGACTTGCCCCTTGCTCTTCGATGAAGTATTTAGCTGCTATTTCTTGCCGTTGGTGCTGAACAGCTCGGCGCCCCACTTCTTAGCCGTCGCATCCAGAACTTCCTTACTCGACTCGGCAACCGGCGGGAAATCTTTCATCCACTCATAGGGTCGAGTGGCATCGATGATTGCGCGAGAGTTAAAGCCTTTCTTGGTCGGGTGAATCACCGGATCGAGCGGGCCGCTCCAACAGCGCCGCAGGATATCGATGTCTTGCTCGGGTTCGCAACGAGTCGACATCGCCCAGATCATGTCGTCCGTGTTCGATGGATCGATATCGTCATCGACGACCACGACGAAGCGGCCAAGATACGCGCCGGCATGACACTGCGATGCAATGACGGCAGCCTGTTTGGCATGGCCCGGATAGCGCTGCTTGATGGAAACACACATCATCAGTCGGCTGCCGCCGGAAACTGTGAGCCAAACACCCTTTACATCCGGCACGCCGGCTTTTTCCATTTCATCCCAGATGAGAGCCGACCGCAGGTACGAACGGTACCATCCCAACTCCGCGGGCGGTCGCCCCGGAGGCGAACCGAGAATGATCGGGTCGTTGCGATGATAAAGCCGCTTTACCTCGACCCACGGTTCGGCGCGTTCCGCGCTGGCATAGTAGCCGGTCCACTCGCCGAACGGCCCTTCTACCGTCGGATTATCGAAATGAACGTCCCCCTCGACCACGATCTCGGCGTTGGCCGGAATTGGCAGCCCGGAATACTCGCCTTCGATCATTTCGAAGGGTTCGCCGCGCAACCCGCCAATAAACTCATACTCAGGCACACCGTACGGAACTTCGATGCTGCCGGCGAGAAAAGTTAGCGGATCATGCCCGAACGACATGGCGATCTTGAATGGCTTGCCGTTGGCGGCGTACTTTTCCCGCTGAATGCGGCCGTGCTTGCCGGGCGAGATGTAAAATCCCAACTTGTTCTTGTCGTGGATCATCACCCGGTAAGTGCCGTAATTGACCCAGCCCTCATCGGGATCGCGCGTAATGTCGACGCTGCCAGTGCCGATATAACGACCGCCGTCTTTGTCATGCCAAAATGGCGTCGGAAATTTAAACATGTCGATATCGCCGTCCTTGTAGACGTTATCGAACAGCGCGCTTTTCTTAACAAACTTTGCCGGGACCGGCTTGATGCTTTTGTAATTGTCTTTCCAGATTTTGACGAAATCCATCTTGGTCTCGCCCGGGGGAAGCCCTAGTGTGAGCGCCAGCCGCTTGCGTGACGAAAGCGAGTTGGAAAGTACGCGGTAGCCCTTGGGATAACCTTTGATGTCTTCGAAAAGCACCGCCGGGCCGTCTTCTTTGTGGGCCACGAGCTCGGTGATGGCGCCGATCTCAAGGTTCCAGTCGCAACCCTTGAGGGTCTTGAGTTCCCCCATTTCATCCGCAATTTGGATCCAATCCCTAAGATCCTGATATTCCATTGATACCTCCTAAGTTTTCTCGGCAGACAAAGCTATGAAGACGTTGGGCTTGCAACTCAGACCTTAACCAAATTTGCCAGAGCGGTCAAGAAGTCGATAACGTCGAAATCACGAGTAGTTATAATTGAAAACAACGGCTGATCATGCTACCCAATGTGTGTGTCGGGAAAGCTCAAAAGCCTTGATGAGGTCAAGGCAATCGTCGTCGGCGCGCGCACCAACGGCAAGAAAGTAGCTTTCACCAATGGGTGCTTCGATTTGCTTCACCGAGGACATGTGCATGTTTTAAGGGCAGCAAGAGCTTGCGCAGATTTGCTGATCGTCGGCATCAACAGCGATCAGTCGATCAAGCAGATCAAGGGACCCACGCGTCCGGTGCTGCCGGAATTGGACCGCTGCGAGTTATTAGGCGCGATGGAAATGGTCGACTTCGTTGTTCTATTTAACGAGCCGGACCCTCATAATCTGATCTCGGCCATACGGCCCGATGTGCTGGTTAAAGGCGGGGATTGGAACACCGAGAAGATTATCGGCGCGGACATGGTAGAAGAAGCAGGCGGTAGAGTAGTGGTCGTTCCGTATATGAAAGGTTTTTCAACAACAGAAATAATCGAGAGGATAAAGAACTCAGATGGCTAGAATTTGCTCCCTATGCGGCAAAGGTCGCTCGGTCGGAAACAGTGTCAGCCACGCCAACAACAAAACCAAGCGCACCTGGCGTCCGAACTTGCAGCGGGTCAAGGGCAACTTTGACGGTCGAGTTAAACGCGCATTGGTATGCACCGATTGCATCCATTCAGGCCGGGTTCAAAAAGTCGCCTGACTTTTAAACATACGGGCCTTACTGAACTTCTGCTTTGGCTGCGTGATCTTTTTCGGGCGTACCGCCAGTACGACCGCGCGCGCGAACCGCTTTATAGACTCCTTTAACTTTCAAGATATTCTGCAGCACCTGTTTTAGGTGCTCGGAGCTCTTGATCATGACCTCGAAGGTGTTCACTGCTTTTTGTCCCGTGAACGTTCGAATCTGAGCGCGGGCGATATTGGCTTTGGCGCTGGTGATCGCGGCGCTAATCGCGGCTAACAGGCCGGGCTGATCCACGCAACTCACTTCGATCTTCACCGGCCGCGGCGCCTGAACATTTTCTTCCCAGGTAACCTCAATTTTGCGGTGGGGATCGCTCTCAAGAATGGTCGGGCAGCCGACGGTATGAACGGTGACGCCCCTGCCGCGGGTTATAAAGCCGACGATGTGTTCTCCGGGTAGCGGATGGCAGCACAAAGCGAACCGAACCAGCACGTCGTCGATCCCTTTGACGCGAATACCGAGATGCTTGATTTTTCCCGATGCCAGGCGGAAGAGCCGTTCGAGTGAACTTTCAGGCTGTTTGTGTGCGGGCTCGAGTTTTTCCGGTGGAACAAGCTTTACTAAAATCTGCCGCGCGGTGATCCGGCCGTAGCCCAGGGCCGCCAGTAATGCCTCCTCATCCTTCAGGCCAAGCTCTTTGGGCAAAACCTGCAGCTTTCCCTGGGTTCTCAAGACTCCGTAATCCATGCCATGCCGATGCAGATCGCTCTCTAAAATTTCCCGCCCTAGGGCGACGCTGCGCTCGCGCTGCTGCGCCTTAAGCCAATTTCTTATCTTGGATTTGGCTCTTGGTGTTTTGACCAGTTTCAACCAGTCCCGGCTCGGGACCTGCTGAGGCGTCGTGATGATTTCGACAGTGTCGCCGCTGCGTAAAATGTACTTTAACGAAACCAGTTGGCCGTTGACCCTGGCTCCGGAGCAGTGCAGCCCTATGTCGGAGTGAATGCGGTAAGCGAAATCGATAACCGTCGAGCCCTTCGGAAAGTTGAGCAAATCACCTTTGGGCGTAAAAACATAAAGCCCTTCGGAAAAAAGATCATCCTTCAAGCTATGCAGAAATTCCTGCGGATCCTGCAGATTCTGTTGCCATTCCAGCAGCTGACGCAGCCAGGTGTATCGTTGTATGTCGCTGACGTGGAAATCTTCTCCTTCTTTATAGCGCCAGTGCGCTGCGATGCCTTCTTCCGCCACTCGATGCATTTCGTGGGTTCGGATTTGAATTTCCATTCTTTCACCGTATGGACCGATCACACTGGTGTGCAGCGATTGATACATATTCGGCTTAGGCACCGCGATATAGTCTTTAAACCGCCCTGAAACGGGACGCCAATGCGAATGGATGATACCCAATGCTTCGTAAGCTTCTCTCGGAGTGTCCACTAGAACCCGAAACCCGACCAGATCGTAGATTTGATCGTAGAGCAAATTCTGACTCTCCATCTTCTGGTAAATACTGAAGAAGTGTTTGGGCCTGCCGGTCACATCGGCCTCGATCCCTTCGGACTCGAGTTTGCGCGCAATGACTGAGATCACTTCCTCGATATATTTTTCCCGGTCGGTTTTCTTCCTTGCGACATTGCGCTTAAGCTGATGATAGATCTCGGGATGCAGGTACTTGAGCGACAAGTCCTCCAGTTCGGTTTTGATCCAGGCGATGCCCAGTCGATGCGCCATCGGCGCATAGATATCCAGACTTTCTTGGGCGGTCAGGATCTGCTTGTCAGGCGGCATGTGATCGAGCGTGCGCATGTTGTGAACTCGGTCGGCGAGCTTGATGAGAATGACCCGAACATCCTTCCCCATGGCGCCGAGCATCTTGCGAAAGTTCTCCGCTTGCTTCTCTTCGCGGCTGCTAAAGTTGGTCCGGCTCAGTTTGGTGACGCCGTCAACCAGAGCCGTAATTTCCTTGCCGAAGATGCTCTTGAGTTCATCGAGGGTCGTCAAGGTATCCTCGACCGTGTCATGCAGCAAACCACCGACGATGCTGGGCTCATCGAGCTTCAAGTCGCTGATGATGCTGGCTACGGCCAGAGGGTGAATTAAATAAGGCTCACCTGAGGCTCTTTTCTGCCCCTGATGAACTTTGGCGGAGAATTCGTAGGCCTTGCGGATGACCTCCACGTCAGCGGCGGGATGATACGACCGGACCTTCTCGATCACGTCGCCAATTTTGATTTCCTTACTCATACGTTACGAACTTTCGCTTGCCTCCTTAAAGGAGCGATTCCCCAAGCTGTGACCCTTGAAATCTTTTGCCTTTCGGCCAAAATAATCGCTTCCAAGGTCCCCACAGCTTCTTCGATCTCGCTATTGACTATATAGTAATCGTACTGAATTACATCCTGGATTTCACGCCGGGCATTGGCCAAGCGCCGGCGGATGATCGCACGGTCATCCGTGGCACGGCCGCCTAATCGCCGCTTCAGTTCGCTCCACGACGGCGGCAGCAAGAAAATTGATACCGCTTCAGGATATTTTCTTTTGATCTGCCGGGCGCCCTGCACATCGATGTCCAGGAACAGGTCCCTGCCACTGGTCGTTGCGCGATTCAAGGTCCGCGCCGGGGTGCCATAAAAGAAATCATGAACGCTGGCCGATTCGGCGAATTCGCCTTTAGCCGTCATCGCCACAAACCTGGCGTGGCTGATGAAATGATAATCGCGTCCATGCTCTTCTCCCGCTCGGGGCGCTCGCGTGGTATAGGAGACGGAGAGAGAAATATCCGGGAATCGTTCCAACACTTCGCTGATCACGGTAGTTTTACCCGTTCCTGAAGGCGCCGACAGAATGAAGACGATGCCTTTGCGTTTGTTGATGACCCGATTCGTTTTCATTCGACGTTCTGCGTCTGTTCGCGAATTTTTTCGACTCGTTCCTTTCCCTGCAGCACCAACTGAACCACGTCAAGGACAGGGACTTTCGCGCTGATGGTATTGAGCTCCCGCTGAATCTCCTGGAGAATGAAATCGATCTTTTTTCCTACGGCTCCGGACGCCCGCAGAATCGTGCCTAACGCAGCTGTATGTGTTTTAAGCCGCACCACCTCCTCGTTGATGTCGCCTTTGAACACTGCACTGATTGTGTCTATGGCTTCATTGCCGAGCTTGGTTGTTGCTTCGTCGCTCTTTGCTGCCGCCGAGCTTTTCGTCATCGATGGAGCAAACTGACTGGCATGCTTTTCCAAGTCGCTGGCAGCGCTCTTCAAGTGCCGCAGCTGCGACTGCATATCGATCCTCAAGTGACGTCCTTCACGGATGCGGGAATCTTCGAGCTTTTGAAGCGCCGATCGGACCGCGGTGAACAGCGCTTGTTTTTCCATTCGCAGATTGACTTCGGTATCGCGTACACGTAGCAAATCGGGAACGCTGGAGAAAATCGAAACTCCGATTTCACCTTTCAGGTGAAACTTGTTCTTGGCGCGCTGGATCGCCTTCAGATACTTGCCAAGCAGCTCTTCATCCAGCTCAACCTCTCGCGCATGACCCGGCGTCGACGTTCTGTTAATGAAAAGCTCGATGCGTCCGCGGCTGACGGTTTCCCGCAAGCTCTTGCGGATCTCCTCTTCGAAAGCCGAGATATTCGCGGGGCACTCTTAGCTGAAGATCGAGATGTCTATGATTCAAGCTTCTCACCTGGACGGTGATCTTCGCATGCTTGTCCTGATGCGAAGCTTCGCCATAACCCGTCATGCTCTTCATGGCAGGTCCTTTATGATCCGAGTGAGTCTGGCCAACGGCACTGCGACTGTGCCGACTTCATCACCGACCAAGCCAGCGGCATGATTAGCCAGCACCGCCGCCTCTTCGTAACGGGCGCCGGCAGCCAGCGCCAGCGCGCAAACTGCCACTACCGTGTCGCCGGCTCCGGTGACGTCGAAAACCTCGCGCGGTTGAGTTGGAAAATGTTGCGCGGGTTGGCGCCGCCTAAAAAGACTCATTCCTTCCGGGCCCCGGGTGATGAGAACTGCTTTTGCGCGCCACATCTGTAGCAAGCGCTGTCCAGCCATCGTCAAGGTCTGGTCATCACGAATGGTTACGCCCGATGCAGCGCTAGCTTCGTCTTTGTTGGGCGTTATCAAAGATGCGTGTTGATAGCGCTCATAGTTTTCCCTCTTCGGGTCGATAACGAGCTGAATATTTTTGTTTGCGGCGAGACTGGCGAGACAATTCAGCAACTCTGGGTGAATGACTCCCTTACCGTAATCCGACACCAGGATTCCATCGAAGCGGCTCGCTTTCCTCATGATGAACCGGCAGATTTTCGCGAGAGTCGCATCGCTGATTGCGGTGTGATTTTCACGGTCCAAACGAACGATTTGCTGATGACTTGGACGAGCGATGATTCGTGTTTTTTGAATGCTGTTAACCTCTCGATCGGCAAATACCCCGCTAGTGGATGCGCCAATGCGCTGGAGATCAGCGACTAACGTTTTACCCGCCCCGTCCGCGCCCACCACCCCGCACGCGGACACCTGCGCCCCCAAACTTCTGACGTTGTGGACCACGTTGGCAGCGCCACCCAGACGCGAACTCTCTGAACATACCCGCAATACCGGCACCGGCGCTTCGGGAGAAAGCCTCTCAACCTCGCCCCAAATGAAGCGATCGAGCATGAGATCGCCGACCACAAGTAAATGTATTTTGCGAAAGTTGTTTAAGATCTCCGCTAATCGCTTGCTGTCAAACATGGACGGGTCTCTCTCCGGCACCTTTATGCCGTGCCGTCGAGCAATGCGTAGTAAAAGGCTTCGTTCTGGCTTGCCATCTGCTCGATGGTGAAATTACTCAAAACCCGCGCTGCCCCTTTCCGTCCCATTGCTCGTGCCATGGAGGGATCGGCAACTAGTCTTTCGATAGCATCCGCAAGCGCAACGCCATCTCGGGGCGGCACCAAGAATCCGGTCTCGCCATCGACAATCGATTCGGCTAGGCCGCCGACCCGAGTTGCTACCACCGGCTTTCCCGCAGCCATTCCTTCAAGCGCCGCCACGCCTAAGCCTTCATACAATGAAGGCAGCACCAGAACGTCGATTGAAGACAAAAATTTCGGAACATCTTTAACGAAGCCAACAAAAGATACTTCCTCTCGCAATCCTAATGTCTGCACCATCCTTTGAAGCTGACCTTTTTGAGAGCCGTCGCCGGCGAATACATATCGAATTCTTCGACCCCGATCTTTAAGCACTCGCGCCGCATCCAACAGGAACCGATGTCCTTTTCGCTCTTCCAAAACCGCAAGCATTGCAATGACTGCTGAATCGTTGGCGCGCTGCTCGTCGCTTGGCAGGTCTCTGAACGGCTGTGGATCGATGCCGCTATAGATCAAACGAATGGAGCGACCATTGACACCCGCCTCCGACAAACAATCCAGAACCGAACGAGAAATGGCGACAACCCCATCTACCCGGCGATTATAAAGGTACCGAGTGTAAAAATTTTTCGGCTCGGGGTAGTCCATGCGTCGCGTTACAATGTACTTCGGCCTGCGCTCGCCTCGGGGCAGCCACAAAGAGAGCGCATGCGCTCTCTTTGTATGGAAATGGACGATGTCGTATCTTTCCTGCCGAATGAGACGCCGCAGCGCGGGAACTGCTCTTATATCCAGATCGTTGCGGACGGTAAGAGGAATTTTTCGGACACCCGCGATAGAGCGCTGAAATAACTCACCATCAGCAGGCGTCGCAAGATCATTGCGGTGGCCCCAGCGCGAAAGATTTTGCAGAAGACCGACCACCTGCGCCTCCCCACCTCCCCAATTTTTTTCAGGATCGATGTGCAGAATTTTCAGCAAGCGGCTATGACCGCTTCCGCCCAACTTCCTTTTTCTCCTTCAGCTCAAGTTCCCAGAGCTTAGCATACTTCAAAAAGACGTACATGGCGGCAGTGACGGCCACATGGAAGCCGGCAAAGCCTTCCATGAAACCTCGCTTTAAGAAGTAAGAACGAAAGAATCTGAATGCCGGCCGTAGCAAGGCATCGCTCAGGCGCCAGCGTTCACCTTGCGTGCGGAGTTCTCTGGATGAAATGGAAGTAAACCGATTGATTCGTTGGATATGGTCATCGATATTCCGATACGAGAAATGATGCAGCGGGTTTCGCAGGCGGCGCACCGGGCCGTCGACGATGATTTTTTCATGGGGATCGGTCCCGCCCCACGTGGCAAGCTCTCGGCGAAACAATCGAACGTCATAATCCGGATACCACCCGCCGCGGCGCCACCAGCGGTCTAGATAAAACACCAACCGGGGCAGCAGGAATCCTGAGCAAAACGTGCCGGCGACTGCTAATTGCTCAAGGATCTCGTTTTGTAGCTCCGGCGTCACTTCTTCGTCGGAATCTATCATAAGCACCCAATCTTTGGTCGCTTTCGAATGGGCGAAAGCCTTTTGGTCCCGATATCCCGCCCATTCGCGCTGGATGATAATATTCGTGAACTGCCGGCAGATCTCTACCGTACGGTCGGTACTGAACGAATCTACTACAACGATTTCATCGCACCATCGCAAGCTCTTCAAACAACGGCCAATATTCTCTTCCTCGTTGTAACAAACGATGATTGCCGAAACGCTAGGTTTCGATGCGGAGTGGAGCTGTCCGTCATCCATGGCTTCACAAGACAAGGTGATCGCGCTGACTCACGGCGCAAAAGTTGCCGCTCTAAAATCCTCAACAAACTAATTATAATAGCGCTAGGCCTCTAAATAAAAACAGCGCCTGATCGAATTAGGTGATCTGATGACTTTTCGAATGCTTCATCGGACGAACAAACTAGACCGAAGTAGCTTTGATCACCGGGGCGAGAGATCTCATGACCGCAGTTATGATCGAGTCCGTCTTTGTTGAAGCACCCGCTTCTGCACCTTCCCGGCTATATAACCGTAATTTTTCGCAATTCGCCCTTGGGTCTTATAGGCTTTTTGCCGCCGTCCCATGGCGGTGTAAGCCAGGTAGCGAATGCAATTGCCGATGAGATCAGGTAAGACACGAAATACCAGAGAATCGTTCCGATAAATACTTCGGCTGATCCCTTTGCGATACTGAACAATTCGGCTGTAGGAACTGCCGTATCGTTCCGGATTGAGCTCGTGATAAATAATCGCCTTGGGAGCATACCCTATTTTGAACCCGTTTTCCCGAATGCGCCTTGAGTACTCAGTGTCCTCGCTAAACCCGGATGCGCCAGGGCCCAGCCGGGTGTCAAACAAGTCCGGCCTTTTCAAATACCTCACGCTTGAGTGAAACATTGGTCCCGGTAAATCCGCGAACCTCACACGATGCGTCACCATGATCGACTAATGGGATGTTATACTCTCTCAGCCGCGCCATATCGGCCGGTTGTCCTTCGGGGTCGAGGCCAGCTAAAACCTTCCCTTGAACCGCATCAAAAAACCCATCTTTATAAGCCGCAACATGCTCGGCGACGCAAAATCTATCGACTGAAATGTCGTCGTCGAGTAGCAATACCAAGCTTCCGGTTACACGTCCTAAACCGAGGTTCAATGCCCAAGATTTACCGCGTTTAAACTCGTCCAATACTAGGATTGGAAATCTTCTATCCTGAGCCAATACTTCCATGAGAAGCTGCGACGTGGCATCCGTCGAATGATTGTTGACTATGATAATCTCCAACGGAGTTTCCTCGAGACCTGCCGATGCTTCCAAACTATCCAAGAGCCGCTTCAAACTGCCTGCGCGATTATGCGTAGGAATCAAAATACTGACTTTAGCGGACAAGATCACCTCGGCGGTTCATAGATAGCGCCGGCTTGCTTTCACAACCAGGTAATTGTCGTACAACTGCTGGATAGAAGATTAACTGACATCAAACCGTTTACTCCAAGGCCACTAGGAATTGTTGGTTATCGGTAGCGCCGCAGCGTGATTCCGACGGACAAGGTCCGACCGAGCATGATCTTAGACTGGTTTTCTAGCGACCCGTCGTGACTTCAGATCGCGCCGCCTGCTTTGCTCAAGCACTGCGGCAACCCAGCGCCGCTTGATTGGCTTACTGGCAAAGCTAGAGTCGAGATAAACTTTAAGGAAATACATTTTCTCGGTACGACGGAGAAGACGGCCCAGAGTGTGGTTCAGCTGAACGATGTTTTTGATCTTGCGCCTGAGATTGAGATCGGCATATCGCCGCGTCCCTTCGAGATCGAGAAGGTAAAACAGCTCAGCATTCTTTTCGGCAACCACTATGATATTGGCGTCCTTCAGATCATTGTGGTAAACACCCTGCCGATGAAGCGCCTGGAAAGTCAGAGCCAAGCCGCTTAGAAACCGCCGCCGATGCCGAAAACTATGAGGTTGAGCGGTCGTTAGATCTTCACGCCAATAGGCGTCGGCGGTTTTTCCACCGGCTATTTCCTCGCTGAGATAGAAGCTTTTGGTTACCACTCCCCAGCGGCGTGATTCCAGCGCCGCAATCGGCTTCGCGGTTGCGAAACCGGCCCTATGTAAAATGGCCGCGCCTTGCAGGGATCGGAAGGCGCCGGATCGGGTGAAAATCGACAGTAACCGAGCGCGCCAGGAAAACGCGTTGTAACGTTTGATGAATATCCGGTAAAGCTCTCCAGAGATTTCGACTGCTATGCGCCCAACCTTGATTTTCTTCTGATCTTTAACAACGACGCATCTTTTATCGGAAAAAAATCGATCAGGATCCCAGATTAGCTCTATAAGTGCCGGCTTATTGAACTTTGCATCAATCCAAACCGATGTGGCTCGATGCCGGAGCAAAACGAAGTCAGGCAACATTTGCGCGGTGGCCACACCTGGACGAGCCAATTCTGAACAAGAGATCTTCTAGTTCTCTGAAGTGATTCTGCCAGGAGAATCGGGCCGCTACCGTTGTCGCCTCTCTGATAAGCTCCGGGTCGGCCGCGTGCTCCAGGAGTTGCGACCAATTGGGTTTCTAATTTTACTGGATCCTCGGGATTGTCGACAATCCCTTGGAGCAGAGCACCGCTCAGGACTTCAGCTGCTCCGACTTCGCGGCTCACCAGGACCGGCAAGCCCGACGAAAGCGCCTCCAGGACTACATTGCCGAACGCTTCCTGCGCAGCAGGCAATGCCAACATATCTGCCGCGGCATAATAGCTTTCAACGTCAGCTTGTCGTCCCGTCAATATGATTCGTCCCTGTCCCACCGTCTCTGCCAGTTTCCTATAGCGCGCGATGCCAGCGTCATCGCCGACCACCAATAACCAGGTCTTCTGTAATCGCTGGGATTTCCAAATTGCAAGCAAACGATCCAGCCCCTTCCGCTGGAAGCCGCTGCCTATAAACAAGACTACCGTAGCGGTGCGTGGGATTCCCCACTGGTCTCGGATTACCACCCGCGCCTTCTCTCGGCGACTCGGAGTGAAACGAATTGGATCGACCCCGTTATAAATCACTCTGATTCTATGCTCCGGAATCGAGTAGATGCGCATCAAATCGTTTTTCACCTTGTCGGACACCGCGATGATTTCTTTGAATCCATCGATGCCGTACTGCCGGCGTTCAATTGCCAGAACGCTCTGGTGATAAATACTCAATTTTTGCCAGGCGCGGCGACGCCAACCGCCTTCGGCGCCGAGTTGTTTCAGAAAATATCGATGGGAGCCGCCGCCGCAGCGCAGGACGTCCTGCTTGAGAATACGTCCAAAGCCAATGATGACATCACAATGCTTTGCCGCAGCGAGCCTCGACCCGACCAGGGCAAAACTCCACAGGCGAGCGGTTCTTCCAAAAGGCACCACCGGAACACGATGCGCGACCACACCGGCGGGGGCTTGTACCGCGAATTCACTGCAGAATAGATGGACCTCGTGGCCGAGATCGCGCAGCCCTTCAGCCGTTAAATAAAGGTCCCTTTCGGTTCCGCCCTTTAGATCGAGCCGTTTATGAACTAAGGCGATTTTCAAGATTGGCAGGGTTAATCGATTAGGTTCAGGATCGATTCTTAGATGATCCGATCGTTACAATCCGAGCCGGGAGAATTGCCAAACCCAAGTTCTGGGAACCGCTATGCCTCTTCTTCGCGAAGACATTGCCGGTCGGCAAATAAATAGTCAGCCCCGCGATCTAGACGCCGCTGATCGCGCCGACGCCGTAAGTCAGTTTCCGTAGCCTCGAACCAGAACGAGCCGGGCGTCCCCGTCGGGACCGCTGCCGCGACTGCGCTCGAGAACCGGGATCGATGAACTCTCGGCTATCTGATTATTCCAAAGATCCTCCTCGACGATAATATAATCTTTGGATTGAGTTATTTTTCTCTGCAGCACTGCCACATCATCGGGAAGGATCTCAACCTTGCTTTCGCCATAGAAGATAATCGATGACGGATCGATGTGACGTGGAAATAGAATGAGGGACTGCCCGCCGGCAGCTGCTGCCGTTGCCGATTTGCATAAAATCTTTATAGCTTTCCATCTTCGCTAAATTCGGAAGAATTAAGCTGCGCGCGAAAGCAATCGCTAAAACCGAGACCAGCACCATCTGGGCCACTGCGGTGTCAATGCGGCATCGGTAAAGACTCCGCGCAACTGAAAACCAAAGCACCATGCCAGCCACAAACGACACAGGAACGAGCCAGCCGATATCGCGTAACGCGCTCAATAGACTTGAAACTTCAGTGGAGACGTTTTCTTGTATCGCTACTCCGAGCGATAGGAGCACCGAAACAACATCCAACCGAGTCGAGTAAATCACCAAAGCCGCACCAAGAACAGCTCCGGTCAGAGATGCCAATACGGCGACAAATTTGAAATAGCCGGCTTTCCAAAAACTTCCGACCGTCTGATCGCGAAGCCACAGCGCGATGAGCAATGCCACGGGCGGATAAAGAGGCAAAATATACGGCGGTCTTTTCCCTGCTGAAAGAGAAAAGAACACGAAAACTGTAGCGGCCCACAGACCGAGGAAGAGTAAGTCCTCTCTCAGGCGGAAGCGATCCGAGAAATAGGACCAGATGACACCCGGCAAAAACAAAGTCCAAGGCATTCCCAATGTAAAAAGGTACGGAACGAAATAGTAGAATGGCTTCTGGTGTCCGGTTCCCCCTTCACCATGGACAAAATATCGCGCGAAGTTTTCTTTGACGAACTGCAGGTTAAAAAATTCGTCTCCTCCTAGGTAAAGTGCCGCAGCGTACCACGCAACGCAGAGTACCATACCGAGGAGCAATCCCGGATGACAAAGCATGGTCCTTAAAATATCCCATCTCTTTCGCAGCATTAAAAATATAGCAATCACTAAACCGCAAAGAACAATGCTTACCGGTCCTTTCGCGGTGACGCTGGCCCCGGCGGTTATGAAAAACAGATACCACCAGATGGCATGTTGCAGAAAGCCGCGATAAATTGAAAAAAACAGAACCAGGGTCAGGGTAACAAAAAAGACCAAGGTCATGTCGACCCGAGCTTCGATGCCGGCGGCGTAGTACAACGCGGTTGTGGCAAGAATCAAACCTGCCCAAAGCCCGGTTTTCGAATCATATAGCCGTCTCGCAAAAAAATAACAAAGGAAAACACCGAGCGTCGCGAAAAAAGCCGAGGGAAAGCGGATGCTGGCTTCGGTCATTTCGCCCTGAAGAATCGAAGCTCCAGCGGCAAACCAATGGAACAGCGGCGGCTTCGAAGCGATGTGTTCGCCAGCCCTTAAAGGAAGCAACCAACGTCCTTCCAGCACAATGTCGCGAACCACGAGCGCCTCGCGCGGCTCTCCTTTGTCGTGAAACGGAGTCCTATCCAGGAAGAGCAAGAATACCAACGCGCAAACCCCTGCCAGAAGAATCAAATGAACCAGGGTGTTCCGGTTAGTCGCCTTTACCATCGTCTTTGAAGTTAATTGCTTTCTGTTGGCGAACGCATTAACTGTCGAAAGCTAATCGTCGCATCGACCGAGTCACATTGCCTGCGGCGCTCGCGAGTCTTTTGTTCCAGCCACTTCAGGAACGGGCGATCGAGATCGGCTGCGCGCCGCGCTCCTGAGTACTCTTGAAAGAATCTAATTCGATCTTGCAAGGCTATGGATGAGAGAGGCAATCGGTTGAGCTGCACTAAATTGCGCTTCCATAAAGACTGCGGCAGCCATTTAGGATATCGTCGGGTGCGGTCGTTATCCATGAAAATAAACTGTAAATTCATTGCCGGATCCCGGCGGACAAAGATGTTTGAAGCCACCAAGTCACCGTGGACGAATCCAAGATCGTGAAAGCGGCGGATTTGCCGCGCCAAAGCTTGCAACGCCGCTCTCTTTTCGATGACGGAAAGCGCCGCGCTCGTGCCCCCGGCATTGTTCTCTAGAAAGATCGTCAAAGGCGCACCATCGATAGCGGCTGTGAGCACGAATGCCGTTTCCAACATGCCGAAGTGACGTTTCTCGCCAGCCGCAAGTGCCGGTGGAACGAGGAATCCGGCCTCGGAAAGCGCCATCCCTTGTTCTAGAAAACGCAGTGCCTTCGAAGCCCGAAACCAGTCTTTCACCGCGCTCCACCCTGATGCGGGATGGTAGACTTTTAAGAAGTAACTCTGCTGTTGGCTTTCCGGCAAGTTCAACTTCAAGGTTTGCGGATGCCGGCTAGGCACCTGTTCGTGAATGTTTGCCAAGATAACCCGCCAGAGCGACCGGGACCAGCTATCTGAATCGACCGTGAGACTCCAGCCATCTTCCTTTAGCTCGCGATATCTCAGCCGAGAAATCAATGCCGCACCTTCACTGCCTGCGCGTTTGAACCACAGATATTCGCTTGAATCTCATTGGCTCCCCATCGAACATACAGCACGATCGGTATGCTCCTCCGAGCTACGCCGATTCTCTAATCCGCCTCATAATACCAAGTCACTAACTTATCCCAATCCGCCGCGGGCAGATATTGTCGTTGTGGATCGAGCTTCGATACGGAACGTAAAAGACGCCGCAAGTTTTTCTTCACAAGCGGGTCCGGCAGGCCGCCGACGAACAATACCGCCTTGTCAAAATCAATAATATAACCTTTCACCCCGGCGGGCTCTGCCTTCACTAGTATATTCTTAAGATTCAAATCGCTGTGGTAAACACCCTCGCGATGCAACGAGCGCAGGCTGCTGGCCACCGCTCGAAGGACCTTCTCAGGCGTCCAATTATGAACAAAACCGTTTTGTAATGCTGTCCACAAATCATAGGAACCCTTCAACTCTCGGGTGATGAGCCAGCCGCGGTAGAAAGGGCCGATAATACCCTCCACGCCCGCGCCGTACACCTCGACTGTCGGGACACCCCGGCGACGCAACTCTTCAGTGATCGCTAATTCTCGGAACGGGCGAGGTGGCCAGGAGAAAAACTTCTTCCCGGTGATCCAGCGAAAAACCCCGCCGTGGCGGTAGGCGCGAATGAGAGCGTTTTCGCCGTTTTTTAAGGTGACACTTCTTAGTGTCTCCCTTCCTGCAAACCGGCTCAATTGACCTGGATGATTGTCTCCCCGGAACATATCAATCTGAAGTTCATCCGCCACGTCGGCGCGCAGCACGAAGCGGCGGCGCGGCTCAGCAATTATCCTAATGAACCCCGCGGCGCCGGCGCCCCAAATTCGTTCGTCGCTAAACAAGTTGAACCTAAGCCAGCGGTGGTCTTGAGCAAGGGAGGCTGGGCGAGACTTTTACAAATTGAGATACTGAGGCTCGTGAATGCTGGAACCTGGCGGCAGTCGGTCGTTAGCTTGCAGGATTCGCATGGCTGCTTGAAAGACATCTTCCGACCCAACGAGTTTGATGCAATCTTCCGTTCCCAACGGACAGCGTCTCCCTCCGTGAGAGCTACAGGGGCGGCAGTGGAGGTCCTTTTGCACGACCACGGCTTTGGAACTGTATGGGTAAAAGCCCAGAGAGGGTGTCGTAGCACAGAATATCGCAACCAGCGGAACGCCGCAGGCAACCGCAATATGCATCGGCCCGCTATCGTTCGTGATAAACAGATCACATACGCTGACCGCCGCGGGCAAATCTTGGAGAGCCGTTTTACCGCACAAGTTTGTGACGTCGGTTCCACACAGCGCTTGGATTTGTGCGACTGTCTGGTGATCCTCGGGACCGCCGAAAAGAACAATTTCGCAATCTACATCCTGCTTCAATTTTCCGATTACTTGGGCGAACAGATCGGGCGACCAACGCTTTGTAGGCCAAACAGAACCGGCATTAATCCCTATGACTTTTTTGTTTAGATCAACGCCGGCGGATTCAAATAACCGGCTACCCCGCTTTCTGCTGGCCGCGGGCACGGGAAGATTGATGGCCGGCTGGCACGTCTCCGTAGGGATTCCCAAAACCTCCAGTATGGAAAGATTTCTTTCAACATCATGACGCAGCGGGTCCCGATTGGCCAAAGCGTGGAACAAGAATGCTCCCTTACTCTGTCGGAAACCCACACGCCGGGGAATTCCGGCTAGGAACAACAACAAGGCACTACGCATCGACTTGTGCGGAGAAATGGCAAGCGTGAATTTTTTTTGTTCGAGAGCTCTGGCTTTACGCCATAACCCCAAGATACCGGCGTCCTGGCGTCGTTTATCATCGATCATGACTTCATCGATGGCCTCGTGCGATCTCAACAACTCCGCTGCAGCGGGTGCACAAAGCAAAGTCAGCTTTCCGGCGGGATAGCGCCGCTTGATTTCCGACAGCAACGGCAAAGTTAGAACCGTATCTCCGAGAAAGCTGGTTTGAACAACCAGAACATTTTCCCAATCGGCCGGAATCATTCAAATAGGCTCGGCTTCGTCAATGAGCATGATGGGAATATCATCCTTTATCGGATACATGAGACGACACGCGTCGCAGACAAGACCATCGCCGCGATCATTTAGATGAATATCGCCCTTGCACTTCGGACACGCCAAAATATCGAGGAGCTCTTTGCTGATCGGCATAATTCCCCCTAGCTGGCTATTTTTCTAATGAACGTCAAACACGTGCAAACCCCGTTTAAGCTCCATGATCATGGGCGAAACGGTATCAGGGCATCCCGGCCGCGGCGATAATTGCGCTGGCTCTGTGCCGGGTCGCGATTGACGAAATGACGGTTGAACATAGGATGGTGCAGGCTTCGAACCTCATGCTCCAGAAGAAACACAGTCCGGCCGCTATCGGCTTCTATAATCGATTGAAACCTAAACTGGTGATTGCGCACATCTTCCGATATCAACTGATGCCTTTTCAGAAAATCATGCGCCCGTGAAAAGTTTGACACGTAGATCGCAATATGGTGGCCGTCGTAAGGAGGGATCGATTCTTTCGACTCCCGAAAACGCAGACATTGATTACGCCCAATATTCACCTGCGCCACGGCATGGTCCGAACCAGTTTCGACGGTAGCGGGCGCGGCGAGTACGTTCTGGTAGAAATTCGCGATTGCCGCTGCAGTTCCTTCGGGCACGTTGAAATCAACCGCGGCAAGTCCCTGCGCCATATCACCAAAGGCCGGGCCGCTCTCGTAACAGCGAAACCGGTTGCCCCAAGGACAGGTGACGGCAACGTGATCCTGGTTGCTCGACCATGAAAACTGCGTATCTTTGAGCGCTGCTTCAACTAATGAAAGCCGTTCTCCAAGCGCTTCGAGATCCGGCATGACCAGATCGATATGACCCGAGATTTTCTGCGCAGATCTGGTCGGCAAGTGGAACTGCTGTTCGCCTATGTTAGCCCACATATTGCCGAGGCCAACGTTCAGATAAGGATCACGGGTCAATCCGAGGCCGACAATGTAGAAAAGCATCGCCATAGGTTGGTCCGGCACCTGGAGATTGACGTGCTCCAGCAATACGATATTGCCGACATCTTCCTCAGAGTAATCAAGCATACGGCTCTCCTGTTGATGATGCTTCATAGGCGACTGGTTGACATGAGACTATCTTATCAACCGTCAAGCCTCTGAATCCAGTGCCATTGCCGGCTTAAACCTTCTTCCAAACTAACCTGAGGGCGATAGCGCAACTTCTCAGCGGCCGCATCAAGTCGCGCTCGGGTGTGCCGTACATCCCCTTTTTGCCGTTCAAAGGTCTTTAGCTTTGCCTTGCGGCCGGATATTTTTTCGACAATATGGATCGCATTGAGAACGGAGCTCTCCGTACCGCCGCCAAGGTTGAACACTTCGCCCGCGCCCGGGTAAACCGCCGCTCCTAGGAGTCCATCAACAATGTCGGCGCAATAAGTAAAGTCCCGGGTTTGCTCGCCGTCGTCATAAAGGGGAACTTCCTCATTCTTGCGCAGACGATCCATGAAAATGTGAAAGAACATGTCCGGCCTTTGCCTCGGCCCATACACCGTAAAGAACCGCAGAGATACTGTTGGGAGGCCGTAAGCTTTCCAGTAGAGATAGCAAAGATGTTCCGCCGCCAACTTGCTGACGCCGTACGGCGATACCGGCCGGGTATTACCTTCCTCGCGCATGGGAAGATCGTTAGTATCGCCGTAAACCGAGGAAGAAGAGGCGTAAACAATCTTCTTGACGCGGGATTCTTTACCGGCTTCCAGAAGTAGCTGAGTCGCCATAATGTTGTTCTGACTATACTGGATGAATTCATCACCCCAACTAGAACGGACTCCGGGTTGCGCCGCCAAATGAAAGACATAGGAGGCATCCTTCAAAAGCTCCCTCAGATTTACCTGTAGGAGATCTTCCTCGAGAAATTTGAACTTCGGGTTTTTCAACAGTGTCCCAAGGTTCTTCTCTTTGAATCGACGCGGGTAGTTATCCAAAAACTTGTCGACTCCGAGAACGTCATATTTTTTGCTGAGCAGTTTCTCCGCCAAATGGGAGCCAATGAAGCCGGCAACACCTGTGACTAGCACTTTCATGTTAAGCCTCCTGCTATCTGAATGACTCGATGCTCCCGGCAGCTCGCCCGTCCCGTCCGGCAATGCCTGGTCGATCAAGCATTACACTGACAGCGCTGGACTGCGATTACGTTCGTCTTCCGTCTTAGGGCCGTGCTTACGGATAGTGCCGATCACGAGGTCGAGTACATCTTCTTCCTGCGTCACCGCCATCGATACACGCAGCGCCAACAACTTACCCCGCGCAAAGGGGAAGCGCATCAGCTTCAGAATATCCTTTTCGGTGGTCACGATAAGATCGACGTCGCGCGCGATCCGATTAATCTGTTGCCAGTCCGCAGCCGAGTAGTCGTGATGGTCCGGGTACTCTAATGTATCGACGATGTCGCCATCATACTCGTGTATCGTTTGATAGAAATTTGCCGGCTTTGCGATTCCGGCGACCGCCAGAATTTTACTGCGGTAGAGCAGCGTAAGGGGGTATTCTTTGCGCTGATCGGCTTCGAAGCCGATCAGCGCCTGCGGCTGAAGCATTGCTCGGAAAGAGGGACGCCCTCCGTTCGCCTGAATCCATCTCTGCCAGCGTTCGGCAGCCCCGGTGACCAGAAAACAGTCGGCCCGCCTCAGAGAGCGGGTCGGTTCACGGAATGGACCGCAAGGCAACAGCCATCCCGGGACATCCTCCCCTAGCAGCACCAGATCGAAATCGCGCTTTAATTTCCGGTGCTGAAACCCGTCATCCAGTATAAGCACGTCCATGTTTTTTTTCGCCAATAGCTCGAGGCCGGCCTGATATCGATTTTTGGCCACGCTCACAGATAACCCATAAATGCGCGCCATCATGACCGGCTCATCGCCGGCCGCGAGCGCTTCAGAGCCATCGATGGTTGTCGACGAAATGCTGTCATCTCCGGATAAAATGACCGACCCCGTCCCTTTCCGCTTATAGCCGCGGCTGAGAATACCCACTTTATAGCCGCGTTCCATCAAGCGTCGCGCCAACCACAAGGTCGCCGGAGTTTTTCCGGTCCCGCCCACCGATAGGTTGCCGATACTGATGATTGGACAGTCCAGTGCGTGAACTCGAGCGCACTTGCATCGATATAAAAAATTGCGGAATGCTACGGCGAACCGGTAAGCCCACGAGGAGGGCCAAAGCAAGAGCCACAGAAGTTTGCCCGATGCTCCTCTTCGTTGCCAAACGCGCTGAATGCCAATGCTTCTCATCAAGACTCCAAACGTGTATGGCGACGGCCGACCAACTAGGTAGCGGCGGACGCGGGGAGATATCTGGCGACAATATTCAAGCTTTGATCGATGACGGTGTCATCTATGACAGCGACTTCATACGCCTTATCCCCAGCTAGCCGGCGTTTTTGCGGATCCGACAGCAGTTCGCTTATTTCACGCACTAAATCTTCGACGCCTCGTACTTCAAAGCCGCCGCCATTTTGTTTCAGCCTCCGCGCCAGCAACTTCACATTCGAAGTATAGGGACCGAAGAGAACGGGTTTGCGCAAGCGAGCCGGTTCCAAAAGATTATGCCCCCCCGCATCTACCAGGCTGCCGCCGACAAATGCCAAATCGGCGTCGGCATAAAAACGTTCCAAGTCGCCGATGGTGTCCAAAAAAAGGACGTCACGTTGGAACTCGCGCTTGGTTCCGATGCTACTTTTCTTTTCAAATGAAACTCCGCTGGTAGCCAGCAGTTTTCCTACTTCGGCGAAACGTTGCGGATGACGCGGCGCTAGAATCATGCGCAGCCGCGGGAATTGCTGCTTCAAGGTTTTGAACGCCGCACAGGCAATTTCTTCCTCCCCTCGATGCGAACTACCTACGACCCAAATCCAGCTGTCGCCCGGCCTTTGCTCGCAGATCTCGGACCGCGCCGTTTCGTCACCCAGCACAGCGGCATCCTTTAGGTTGCCAGTAATCGAGACCCGGCTGGGCGCTGCCCCCAGCCTGATGATTCGCTGTCGATCGATTTCCGACTGCATGCCACAGGCTCTTAACAATCGAAAGACTTTTTTGAAGAACCACCCGAGCCGGCGGTAATTATTATATCCCTTCTCGGAAACGCGCCCACTCAGAAGAATGGTCGGTAACCCTTTGCGATGAGCTTGACGCAACAAATTGGGCCAGATTTCGGTCTCGATAAAAATCAACACAGCTGGGTCGAAAACAGCCAGTGCTCGTCGCACTGTCCACCAAAGGTCCAAGGGCAAATAAATAACCCGATCAATCGCCGGATTTTGACGCGCGGTCAGGTTTCCCGTATGCGTCAAGGTGGATAGGATGATAGCACGATCAGGAAAGCGCCGCCTAAGTTGTTCGCTCAACGCGCGCACGGACCGGACCTCCCCGACCGAAGCCGCGTGTATCCAGAGCGGTCGTTGAGCCTTGGACCGAACTGCACTGTCGATTGAATACCACCCTAGTCTCTGCCCGAACCCAGCCCGGAAGCGTTCTCCTCCGAACAGCAGCAGTGGAAGAACTGGCAAGGCGACCAAGAAAGACAGTGTAATAAACACATTGTAAGTTAGATAGCCCATCGCTCGAGGATAGTTCAGTGCATGATCTTTGGTTCGACCGGTTGGACATCTTCGAGCAACTGCATACTGTAGAGGCGGCTGTATTCCTGCTTGCGCGCCATCAGTTCCTCGTGACGACCTTGTTCAGCGATTTTTCCGCCAACCAAAACCACGATTCGGTCCGCGCGACGAATCGTCGACAGCCGGTGCGCCACCACTACTGTGGTCCGTCGGGTCATCAGGTTATCGAGAGCATTTTGCACCGATCGTTCTGATTGGGCGTCGAGAGCCGAAGTCGCCTCGTCGAGAATCAGAATCGGCGCGTCTTTCAAGAGTGCCCGCGCAATCGCGAGCCGCTGCCTTTGACCGCCGGAAAGTTGCAGCCCCATTTCACCGATGTTGGTATCGTAGCCCCTGGGCAACGACATGATGAAATCGTGGGCATAGGCCGCCTTGGCGGCGGCTATGATAGCATCGATGCTGCGTTCCGGATCGCCATAACTGATGTTGTTGCGGATCGTGTCGTTAAACAGAAAGGTATGCTGACTTACCAGACCGATTTGCTGCCGCAACGTTCGCAACGTGAGGTCTCGGATATCGATGTTGTCCATAGTAACGGCGCCGGCCGTAACATCGTAAAAGCGCGGGATCAGGTCGGCCATGGTGCTTTTGCCGACACCGCTAATCCCGACGAGCGCGACCATTTCACCGGCGCTAATGCGCAAGTTAATATCCTTCAAGACCAGCTTTTCACCGTAACCGAAGCTCACATCATGAAATTCGATGGATTCCGTGAACCTCTGAGCCGCTCGGGCGCCGGGACGTTCCTGCACGTCGGCACGCGTATCCAGGATTTCGAAGACTCTTTCCGCCCCGGCAATCCCTTGCTGAACCGCTGCATAGGTTCTGGCAAGGGATTTAAACGGCTGGTACATGAGCATCATTGCGGCCATGAAAGCCATGAACTCGCCTTGCGTTCGACCGCCGCCGATGACGCTCGAACCTCCGTACCAGACGACTCCGGCAATCCCGAAGGAAGCCAAAAATTCCATCGTTGGAGTGACCACCGCCTTGATTCGGCTTGCCCGCACCGATTGCTTGAAAAGCCGCCAATTCTCCGCGGTAAAACGTTTGATCTCGTACTCTTCCATGCCGAACGCCTTGACGATGCGATTACCTTGGACGCTTTCCTGCAGCAGGGCGGTTAGATTACCCGTGCTGATCTGCCCGCGTTTGGTGAACCGCTTGATTTTTCTGCTCATGCGCATCACCGGCAGAACCGATGCGGGAAATACAAAAAACGCGATCGAGGCCAAGACCCAATCCTGGTAAAAGGCAACGCCGATCAGCACGATCACCGAGAGACTGTCTCGCACCAGCGAGGCCAGCGCATCCGTAAGCACGGCACGCAATAGAGTGACGTCATTGCCCACCCGAGAGAGAAGTGTTCCAGTGGGATGCCGGTAAAAAAAAGCCAGCGACAGATATTGCAGATGGCAGTTGAGTTGGTTGCGCACGTCATTGATAATGCGCAGCCCAACATAATCACTGAAATAATGCTGGCCGAAGTTGAGCAGACCGCGCGCGCTAAAGACTACGATGATGGCTAAAGGAACATAGCGCAGCATGTTCGGATCCTTTTTTTGAAAAAGATCATCGAACACGCTCCGCACCAGGAATGGAATCACGCCGTCGGTGGCGCTATAGCCAAGCATGCAAACAATGCCCAATGCGAAGTAGGGCCAAATATACGGCTTCAAAAAGGGCAGTAAGCGTCGATAGGTTTTCACAGAGTCTCAGTCTAATTAAGCTTTGACTGGCGCCATCAATGAGACGGCCAGTTCGGCGACGCGATTGGCGGCGCCGGGGGCACCGAGTTGCTCTCGGAGCACTACGGAGGTTTGCGATCATTGTCCTGCGGGCTTCGTGATCATTGAGTATCGACTGACTCTCCTGCACAAGCCGTTCGGGCGACAGATCCGATTGAACCAATTCTGGAACAATCGCCTTCCCGGCGATGATGTTGGCGATGCCGATATATTTGATCTTGACCAACAAGCGAGCAAGCCAATACGTGACCCAGGAAACCCGATAAACCACGATCATCGGTTTCTCGAGCAGCGCTGTTTCCAAGGTGGCGGTCCCGGAAGCCGCCCAGACAAGATCCGCGGCATTTATGGCGTTGTAACGTCCGCCTTCGACTATAGGTATCACGAAGCCGGCGCGATCCAGCGATTTCTGCAACTCCGCTCGATCCAGGGTATTGGCTCTGACACAAAAAAACTGCGCCTGCGCAACGCGCTTCAACTCGGTGGCCGCGGCAACCATTATCGGCAAATGATAAGCAACTTCTTTTCGCCTGCTCCCCGGAAGCAACGCGATGACCGGCCTTTCTTTGTCCAACCCGAGTTCGCTCAAGATAGACTCACGTTTTTGACTCACCCGCACGACATCCAGCAATGGATGGCCGACAAATTCGACTGGCACGTGGTGTCCCTCATAGAACTCGACTTCAAACGGGAACACCACCGCCATCTTGTCAACTACCTGGGCGATTTCCCGGATTCTGCCGCGGCGCCACGCCCATACCTGGGGACTAACGTAATAGAGCACCGGCACATCGAGTTTTTTAGCGAGCCTGGCCAGTCGCAAATTGAATTCCGGGAAGTCGATGAGGATGAGAAGGCTCGGTCTGCGTGTCCGCAATGTCCGGCGCAAAAGACGATACGCTGCGATAATATTTTTGATGTTGCCTGCCAATTCGAGGAGCCCCATTCCGGTCAGTTTCGACACGGTGAAAAGGGTCTCGAAACTTGTTCGTTGCAGCTGGTCGCCGGCGACGCCGAAGAACGTGAGATTCGGATCTCGCTTCAATAACGCTTTGACCAGGCTGGCCCCATGCATATCGCCGGAGGCTTCGCCGACGACCAGCATGATCTCTCTGCCACGATTCATAAGCGAAATGTCGACACTTCGGGCAGATCAAAGCTGAGCTCGGATCAACGATGCTATTTCCAAGGCGTTGAGGCCGTCAACGCCGCTGACCAGGGGGGCCGTTCGCGAGCGCACACAATCGAGAAATGAGTCGATCTCATCGGCGAGAGCATCTCCTTCCTTGAATTCGATGTTTTCACTGCGCAGGTCTAGCCATCCCGCGCCCGGCGCCGGCTTGTAGATTATCTGGGCACGGCGTTGATCGTAGTCGATTGAGATATAAGCGTCAGGTTGAAAGAATCGAACTTTTCGTTCCCGCTTGATCGAGACTCGGCTGGCGGTGACGTTGGCGATGCAGCCGTTGGCAAATATCAGCCGGGCGTTGGCAATGTCCGGCGTTTCGGTCAGAACCGGCACGCCAACTGCCTCCACACGAATCACCGGAGAACGAACCAAGCTGGCAATAACATCGATGTCGTGAATCATCAGATCAAGCACGACGTCAACATCCGTGCCTCTTTCGACGAACGGTGCCAACCGATGGCATTCGACGAACTTCGGCTCTTTGATGACTCCTTCGAGGCGCCGGATTGCCGGGTTAAAGCGCTCCAGATGCCCCACCTGCAGAATACAATTCCGAGACTCGGCCAGGGCGACCAAATCCCTTGCCTCGTCCAGGTTTGCCGCGAGCGGTTTTTCGACCAGCACATCGATGCCGGCGGTTATTAAGTCTTTGGCGACTTGATAGTGGACCCGAGTTGGAACGGCAATACTGACACACTGTACTCGGCCGAATAGCTCGCGGTAATCGGTCAATCCCACGGCTCCCACGCCGCCGCCAATTTCAGCGGCACGGGCACTATCCTCATCGACCACAGCGACGAGATCAGCCTTTTCCGAGGCGGCATACTTCTCCGCATGAAATTTACCTAAGTATCCGACCCCGATGACCGCAGCTGGGATTTTCCGGCGTGGATGCATGTTTAATTGCTGCTCAAGCGGCCACGCCGACAACAGCGATTCCGCCGGCATCGGCCTCCGCGAGCAGCGCATCTTTCTCCAACAATAATGTTTTCCCCGCTTCTAGAGCTAAAGCAACCGCGCCGGCTTGGCGAAGTATTTTGATAGTTTCCACGCCAACGGCGGGAACGTCGAAGCGCAGATCTTGGTTCGGCTTGCTGACCTTGATGACCACACAACCGGAACGCGCCAAACTACCGCCCCGCTTAATCGCCTCATCGGTGCCTTCCACCGCCTCTACGGCGATCACCATGCCATTTTTTACTACAACGGTTTGGCCAATACCCAGACGGCCGATTTCTTTGGCAACATGGAGGCCGAAACGGATGTCCTTCCAATGCCGATCGGATGGCACCTGGCGGGTCAGAACGCCGGCAGTGGTAATAATTTGCGGCACGCACAGAGTTGATTCCAAAATCGTAATCCCGTCCTTCTCAAGCTCGTTGGCGATACCACGAAGTAAGGCATCATCGTCCCGACTCTTCAGACGGGCCAGAAAGTTGGCACCACGCAAGTCAGGTCGGAAATTGCCGAACAGCCTCACTTTGCGAATCCCACCTGCCATGACCGCCTGGGTGACTTGCGCGCGATGAAAGGTGCGGATGATTTTTCCCAGCTGTCCAACGTAAACCCAGGTCAATTCGTCGACAACGTTCTCAATCTCTGCAAGTGTCTCGTCGCGATGAGCAACTGCTACAACAGAGTATCCGCCTCGTTTGGCTTCCTGAGCGAAAATATAGGGGAACCGACCGTTGCCGGCGATTAAACCTATTCGCTTGTCGTAAAGAGAGTTCACGCTGGCGAGCGCTGGATCGGAGGTGACCTCAGCTATCGGCAAATGCCGCGTTGAGATTGGGCGATGAAAGCTAACAAGATATCGATTTCGGCCGTGGGTGATATCTCGCGGCGGACCTTTTCTAGCGCGTCTTTGGTTTTGAGCTTCGATTGGAATATTATCCGGTAAGCCTTCTTCAAAGCGTCGATCGCGGCGGTAGTAAAACCCCGGCGTTTTAGTCCTTCGAGGTTGAGCCCGCGAAGACGGGCCCGATCACCGGTGGCATTGCAAAAAGGCGGAACATCTTTGGAAACCATTGATCCCGCTCCCAAAATCGCTCCCGAGCCGATACGGGCGAACTGATGAATGCCAACCAAGCCGCCGACGATCACATAATCTTGGACCATCACATGCCCGCCCAGCGTGGCGCCATTGGCAATGATATTGTGGCTGCCGATCAGACAGTCGTGAGCGATATGGCAGTGCATCATCAACAAATTATGGTCACCCACACGGGTGACCATTCCGCCGCCGGCGGTTCCTGGATTAAGCGAGACGTATTCTCGGATGGTGTTGTGGTTGCCGATGATCAATTCGCTGGCCTCTCCCCTGTACTTGAGATCCTGCGGCCTGGATCCGATGGTGGCAAATTGATAGATCGTGTTCCCTTGGCCGATTGAAGTGCGGCCTTCAATCACCACGTGAGACGCCACTCTGGTTTGTTGGCCGATTTTTACTCCGGCGCCAATAACACTGTAAGGGCCGATCTCAACGTCAGTATCTATTTCCGCATGGCGATCGATCAAAGCTGTCTGGTGGATCCTGCTCATGGTGAACCCTAGGGCATGTCGATTTCCATGGCGGAAATCTCAGCCTGAGCCACCAGCTTGCCGTCGACCAACGCGTTCCCGTGCATTTTCCAGAAACTGCCGCGGCGCTTCAAACAGGTCAATTCCATTCGTAATTGGTCTCCGGGTTCCACCGGCCGTTTGAATTTCACATTATCCAGACCGGTAAGCACGAACACCTTGTTATCTTCCATACCGCCGCGGGCGTTATGTGCGAAGATCGCGCCGACCTGAGCCATAGCTTCACAGATCAATACTCCCGGCATCACCGGGCGGTTGGGAAAGTGGCCTTGGAAGAAATTCTCGTTGAACGAGACATTCTTGATAGCGACGATTTTCTCTTCTCCATCGATTTGCAAAACCTTATCGACCAACAGAAACGGATACCGATGGGGAAGATATTTTAGGATGTCTTTGACCTCGACCATAACCCTACTTTTCCTTTGGTTGCCGATTCGCAAGCTGTGCCACTTGCTTCTCGAGGCGCCGCACCAGTGTCCACAGCTTAGGTAGCTGCGGCAAAAGAGTCATCACCTTTAGCCACTCGTGATGCGGCGCTACGCCAATACCGCCCAGACAGCAACGCTCCCGCTGGCACAGACTGAGGCACTCCGGACTGCGGTCCGATGACCGCTCCGTCGCCGATCTCGATATGATTGACTACCCCCACTTGTCCGGCCAAAGTCACATTCTTGCCCAATTTCGTACTGCCGGCGATCCCGGCTTGCGCCGCGATCACCGAGTTTGCTCCCACGGTAACATTATGCGCAATTTGCACGAGATTATCGATTTTAGCGCCTCGTCCAATGAGTGTGCGGCCAAGAGTTGCGCGATCGATCGTTGTATTGGCGCCGATCTCGACATCGTCTTCGACCTCGACGATGCCCACCTGAGGGATCTTGATCCTATGTTCGCCGCTCCCCGCGTAGCCGAAGCCATCGCTGCCAATAACCACACCCGCATGAAGAATGACCCTGTTGCCGAGCCGGCATCCATCGCGAACGACCACGTTGGGATGCAGCACGCAGTCGCTACCGATCTCCACTCGATCGCCCAAAAACACCCCTGGAAGCAAAACGCTGCGATCTCCGATCAGGACGGATTTCCCTATATAGACATTGGGGTAGGCCGAGACATCGTGACCAAGCTTTGCGGTCGGATCAATATGCGCGGAAGGAGCAATTTCCCGGCGATACTCGGCACCCGGAGCAAACAGCTGAAGAATTTTAGCAAACGCCACATAGGGCTGCGCCACCTCTAAGAAACCTTGACCGGTTTGCGCTCGCTCGGGGGCCACCAGTTGGGGCGCGACGATAATCGCGCTGGCCTTGGAAGCCGAAATGAACCTGGCGTAGCGAGGGTTAGCGAGAAAGGTAATATCGCCCGTACCGGCTTCTTCGATCGGCGAAACTCTAGAGATCTTGACGGAATCGTCGCCGATAATTCGGCCGCCGACGTACTCGGCCAAATCGCGAAGTATTCGTTCTCGCGGCGGCACTTCTATTTATTGCGGCTGTTGAAAACTTCGATCACTTTGTTTGTGACGTCGATTCCTTGGTCGCTGTAAAGAATTTGGTTTCGTTCCAAGATCAAAGTAAATTTGTCGGATTTTCCGATCTCGTTGACAATCTTCTCGAGCTCTTTGAGGATGTCTCCGGTTAATGCGCCCTCTTTCTGCCGAAGCTCCTGTTGCTGGTCAGTCATTGTTCGTTGATAATTGACGTATCGTCTCTGCAGATCAACCTCCAAGTTGCGCCGCTCTTCCTCCTTCATCAGAGGTCCCTTTTTATCCAGATCCGCCTTGAGCCGCTCGAGCTCGGTCTTTTCTTTAAGAAGCTCAGCTTCCGCCTTTTTCACCTGCGCCTGAAATCGTTCCTTGGCCCGTTTACCGGCGTTGGAATCCGAGATCGCGCGCTGTATGTCGATAAAGCCGATTTTGACCCGGTCTTGGGCTCCAACTGCTGGAATACACAGAAGACTCAAAAACAAAACCAACCAATATTTCACTTACGCCTCCAGAAAATTAGAGCTTAGTGGACAGGGGACAAGAATGCCAGCTAGGGCTGGGCTGCCCAGAGTGAAGCCGATGACCGAAGTTTCATCATCGGATTGCTTGTTCAGGGGGAATCCAAGCTCGACACGCAAAGGACCAAACGGGGACATCCATCGCGCTCCGAAACCGACCGATCTTCTAAGGTCAGTGATACTGAACTTATCAGATCCACCGAACGAATTACCCATATCGAAGAAAGCCACGCCGCGAAGCCCGAATTGCTCCATGATTGGAAACATCAGTTCGGCGCTCAGTACCATCGCCTTGTCGCCACCGACTACTTCAGTGTCGGTGCATTATCCCATCTATCGCAATTGGCGGGTTCCCGCGGACCGAGGCTTCGTTCCGCGAAGCCGCGCACGGAATTGATTCCGCCAAGGAAGTAACGCTCGAACAGCGGCAAATCGTTTATACTATCAGAGCGTTGGACCAATCCGACGCCGTACCCCAGGGATCCGCCTAAAGACAGCACATAGGCGCCGCCCCAGTTAGGGTCTTTCAAAAGAGGATAATACCAGCGACCGCTCAAATCTGATTTGATAAAACGATTATCGCCGCCCAATCCCGCAAACTTGACCGAGAAAGCGGATTTAGCTCCCTCGGTCGGGTTAAAGAAATGATCCCGGCTGTCGTAGCTAATGCTTGGGGTCATCGCGCTGGTTAACGATGTGCCTTTTTCGTCCTGAATTGTCGTTGGAGCCGTGGCCTCGACATTATTGATGGTCTCACGAGTAAAGTCATAACCTATTCCGCCGCGCATATAATCCCAAACCGAGGGCGCCGGATTGCTGGCCAATTGATCCGATCCGAGCGCAGGCTGCTTCCTAAGCCGGCCATAAAACGGCACGCTGAGATCCTTCAAAGGATAGCTAGTATTGATTCCGAAACCCAACTTTCTTTCATCGAAATCGTTGAATTCGCGCTGCGTGTTGAAGGCATCGACCCCTAAAGCCATCGGAGTGTCGTTGAAGTACGGCTCGGCAAACCCGACTATAAAGTCTTGGCGACTGGAGCCGATTGCGAAACTGCCGTTAAGTCCCTGGCCGCGGCCAAACAAATTCTTTTCGGCGATGCTGGCATTGAAAATAAACCCGTCCCCGCTGCTAAAACCGGCCCCCAAGGTGAATGTGCCGGTAGGCCCTTCCTTAACATCGACCAGGAGATCCACCGTATCAGGTTGGTCAGTCTTTTTCGTGGTCAGCTGGACGTCCTCAAAATACCCGGTCCGTTGAAGCGCGTTTCGGCTCTGAGAGATCTTCGAACTGGAATAGAGCTCTTGTTCGGAAGTCAGTAACTCCCTGCGAACCACCTTATCCCTGGTTTTGGTGTTCCCCGCGACTAAAACTCGATTGAAGTACACCGGCGGACCTTTAGCGATGACCAGCGCGATATCGACCTTCTTTTCACTGGCGTTGACTTTGGTGACCGGTTCGATTTGCGCGAAAGCAAACCCTTTGTTGGAGTAGAGATCGGTCAAGGCGGAAATATCGTCACGCAAACGGCTGCCTCTAAAGATCTGCCCTTCGGTGATTTTCACCCGCTTCAGCATCTCTTCGCCGCCTTGAATCAAGTCCCCGCCGATCTCGACCTTGCCGACACGGTATTGCGGCCCTTCGTGGACTCTGATCACCAATTCCAGGCCATCGCGGCCGCGTAACACCACCGGCTCATCGATCTTATGATCGATGTAGCCGTGATCGATGTAATGATTACCTAAAATGGCAACATCATTGGTCAGGATATCGCGATCCAGAACACCGCGATTTGTTATGAAAGAAAAGAGCCACTCTTCCTTCGTCGCCATCAAGCCTTTGAGTTCGCTTTCGCTAAACGTGCGATTACCTTCGAAGCTGATCTTCTTGATCAACAGCCGATTCCCCTCGTTTATATCAAGGACCAAAACGGCCTGATTGTTAGATTCAACCGATACGGCATAATCCACCTGAGCATTCCCGTACCCCTGCTCGCCGTACAGCCTTCTGACCTTCTCGATACCCTCGGCAACCTTGCTCCGGTCGAGAACCGTTCGCGGCGTCACGCCGAGAGCGGTTTCGATTTTCTCACGCCCTACTTGTGAGGCGCCCTGTATTCTTACCTCGCGCACGTAGGGTTTCTCTTTGACTGAATAGATCAATACGTTCTCAGGGGAGAGCTGGGCTTCGACGTCGTCGAAGAATCCCATCCTAAAAATCGCTTTGACGTCTTGTTCGACGAGAGCGGGATCGAAATCGGCACCGGCTCGGCTTTTGATATGAAGTCGAATACCGTCTTCTTCGACTCTCACATTGCCGGTTATCCTGACGTCTTTAAGGCCAACCTTTTCCTGTGCCCACAAGGCTGAAGTCGACGTAAGTGAAAGGACATAAACACAACAAAGCACTGTCTGGAGAAATTCAACGATAGTGAATTGCGGTTTCATTCTGCCCGGGGCAAGACCTCTTTGGAGGGATGACAATGCTGAATTTTTTAGCAAATTTGCCTGATCTTGTAAAGCTAAATCAACCGCAGTGAGTGACCGGGAACAACTGGCCATCACGCAACTCCAACTGCCGACCGATCTTTTCAGCGAAGTCACGGTTGTGCGTTGCGATAATCAGCGCGACCCCGCGCTGTTCATTGAGCTGAAAAAGCAGGTCATGCACCTCCTGCCCGATGCGAAAGTCCAATGACCCCGTCGGTTCGTCGGCGAGAATCAGTTTGGGCTGGAGAATCACCGATCGCGCCACCGATACCCGCTGCTGCTCGCCTCCGGATAGTTTACCAGGGCGATGGCTCATTCGCTCTTTGAGTCCGACGGATTCGAGGAGATCCTCCGCCTGCTCCCGGGCCTGCGCCGGCGACATCCCTTGGATCAGCGCCGGCAGCATGACGTTCTCGAGAGCTGAAAAATCCGGCAACAAGTAATGGAACTGGAAAACAAAACCGATCTCTCGATTGCGGAAAGCAGAGACGGCGGCCTCGTCGTCCAATGGTAACTCCTTGCCCGAATAAATGATTCGTCCGCTGGTCGGCCGGTCCAGAGTCCCCAGTATATGCAAAAGCGTGCTTTTACCGACACCGGATTCTCCGACAATCGCCAACCGCTCGGAGGTTTGCAACTCCAGGCTCAAGTGACGCAGCACGACGATTTCCCTTCCTCCTTCGCTGTAGGATTTATCGATGTCGCGCGCGGACAGGAGACTACTCATAACGGATGATCTCGACCGGATCCAGTTTGGCGGCTTGCCGAGCCGGATAAATGCTGGCGAGCAAACACACAAAGAATGATGCCACGGTCACGATCATAAAATTACTAAAATAAATCCGCACCGGAACTGTGGAGATCAAGAACACGTCTTTGGGCAGCTCAAACCGGTACTGGGCGATCAATGTGCAGACCAGAAGGCCAAGAAGCAGGCCCAACGTCGTGCCGACAATGCCAATGATAAATCCCTTGAGCAAAAAGATCTTTCGGATGCTGGCTCGGGTCGCACCCATCGACATCAAGATCGCAATATCCTTCCGTTTTTCCATCACCACCATGACTAGGGTCGAAATGATGTTAAAAGCGCCGATCAGAACCATCAACAGCAACACCAAAAAATAGACGGTCTTTTCCAACTGCAGCGCGGAAAACAGGTTCGGCCATAGCCGGGTCCAATCTTCCGTAAGATAGGGAAATCCCAATTGTAGCTGAATCCGATCGGCAATCGCGCGCGATTGATTGACGTCATCGACCCGGATTTCTATGTTGCTGACCGCATCGCCAAGCTCGAAAAATTTTTGCGCGTCGGCAAGTCCCATAAACACCAGGGTCGAGTCAATCTCACTCATTCCGGTATTCAAGAGCCCGGTGATGACAAACCGGCGCACTTTTGGAATAACGCCGATGGCTGTCGGACTTCCAAGCGGAGAGACCACCTGAATCGGACTACCGACAAAGACCCCGAGCTGAGCCGCCAGCCGCTCGCCCATGATCACGCCAGGCAGCATGATGGTGCGATCTTGCACCTGAACCGGATTCTGCTGCTTGAGGCCGGCGATGCTTCCTTGTTTCATGTAGCGCTGCAAATCGACAACGGCATTGACACGGTCCGGATCGACACCACGAACAACCACTCCCGAAACCCGTGAGCCGGACGTCAACATCACTTGGCCGTAAATCGCCGGCGAGGCGGCGACTACACCCTCCTGCTTGACCACTTGCTGGACTAGCTCTTCGTATTCCGAAAGCTGATCGCCGGACTTCAGCAAAGCGATATGTGCGTTGATCCCGAGCAAGCGATCGCGCAGTGTTTCCTCGAACCCCGTCATGACCGCCATGACCACGTTCAAAGTCATCACGCCGATCATAACGCCAAGCACGGAAATAACCGTGATCAGCGAGATGAAGGTTTCTTGTCGGCGAGCTCTCAGATACCTGAGACCAATGAAAAGCTCGTAATTCATGCTCGGATAAATTGGCTCGGGCGGGCTAGCGCTGCGGACGGAGCAATGGAAATAAGATAACGTCACGGATAGAGGCCGAATTGGTGAAAAACATCACCAGCCGGTCGATGCCGATGCCTTCACCCGCGGCCGGCGGCATCCCATATTCAAGCGCGCGCAGATAATCTTCGTCGATTGGATTGGCGGTATCATCTCCCGCGGCGCGCGCCTTCATCTGTTCGACAAACCGCCGCCGCTGATCCGCCGGATCGTTCAACTCGGAGAAGGCATTGGCCAGCTCGCGCCCGGCGATAAATAGCTCAAATCGATCCACTAACGCAGGATTGTTGTCGTTCTTGCGGGCCAGGGGAGAGACTTCAATGGGATATCCGGAAATAAATGTCGGCTGGATTATTTTCACCTCCGCCACCTCTTCGAAAACTTCAACTAACAAAGTGCCATAAGGAGCATTGACATCTATCTGCAAACCCTGACTCTTTGCGAAGCTTTTCAACCCATCGATAGTGGCAATTTCTTTTGTCTCGACGCTACCATAGAGCGCGATGGCAGCGGCAATCGTCATGCTTTGCCAGGGCGGCGTCAGATCGATGAGGTGCTCTCCGTAAGGAATCTGAAGGCTGCCGGCCACCTCATTGGCAAGCGAGACAAATAATTCTTCCGTTAGACGCATGAGATCTTCGAATGTTGCGTAGGCCTGATAAAATTCCAGCATGGTAAATTCAGGATTATGCCGCACCGAAATTCCTTCGTTGCGGAAATTGCGGTTGAGCTCAAAAACTCTTTCAATACCGCCCACCAGCAGGCGCTTTAAAAACAACTCGGGGGCAATCCGCAGGAATAGTTCAAGATCGAGGGCGTTATGATGAGTGGTAAACGGCCGGGCGGCGGCTCCCCCGGGAATTGCCTGCATCATTGGAGTTTCCACTTCGAGAAAATCTCGCTGCTCAAAAAACTTCCGCACTAAACGGAGGATCCGAGAGCGCGTCTCGAAGACATCCCGCACTTCGGGGTTGACCATTAGATCGACGTAGCGCTGGCGGTATCTCGCCTCAACATCGGCTAAACCATGCCATTTTTCCGGCAAAGGCCGGAGACATTTCGCCAGCAGTCGGACGCTTTCAGCTTCGAGGGTCAATTCCTTTGTTTTGGTGCGAAAGAGATGGCCCGATACGCCGACTATGTCGCCGACGTCAAACGACTGGAACAAAGCATATCCCTCGTCGCCGAGACGATCTTTGCGCGCGTAGACTTGCAGCCTGCCTCTACGATCCTGAAGGTGAAAGAACGAAGCCTTGCCGAACTTACGTATGCCCATGATGCGCCCGGCCAAGATGATATCTGTTGCCAGGGTCGGGAGATCTTCCTCGCTGCACTCGTTGAACTTGGATATGACTTCCGCTGTGGTGTGATTGGGTCGAAAGTCATTGGGGTAGATTTCGTGACCGGCTTCCCTGAGTTTTGCGAGCTTCTGCCGGCGCACTTCAATTTGCTCGCCGGTCTCTTCTACAAGTTCTTTTTCGGACGTCGACATCGGTATCTGTGAAACGTACTATCGGCAAACGTTGAATTCAACGAGGAAGTCAGCAGAGAGCTCTAAATTCCGAGATTACCGCAGATCGCGGCAACTGAATGCGATTTATTCAAGGAGTAGAAATGAAGCCCTGTAACGCCGAACTGGATCAACGCCTCGCATTGACGTGTCGCATATTCGATTCCGAGTTGAATTGCCGCATTATCGTCGTTTTCAACTTTGCTCAACGCTTGCTCCAACTGCGGTGGAATTCGCGCGCAACATAAAGCGGTAAAGCGGCGGATCTGGGGAGCGGAAACAATCGGCAGAACGCCCGGAATGATCGGCACCTGGATCCCTAGTTTTCTGACATCTTCGAAATAGCGATAATATTGATCGTTATCGAAGAATAATTGGGTGATGATCGCTTGAGCCCCAGCGTCAATTTTTTCCTTCAGGTAACCCAGATCGGAGGCCCTGCTTTTAGCTCGCGGATGAATCTCGGGAAAGCCTGCCACGGCAACCGAGAAGTAGCCGAAAGAAATGGCCTCTCGAACCAGTTCTACGGCATGCTGGAAACCATCCGGATGCGGCTGCCAATTCGCCATACCCGCCGGAGGATCCCCACCCAGAGCCAGGACATTTTCCAAACCTTTTTCCTGCAGGCGCCTGAGGACTCCGCGAGCATCATCCTTTGACTGGCCAACCACGGTCAAATGGCACATCGTTTCGAGACCGCACTCGCGATGAATTCGATCCACGAGATCGACGGTTTTTTCGCGCGTGCTTCCGCCAGCCCCGTATGTCACAGAACAAAAAGCGGGTCTCAGCGATTTGATTAATTCGATCTCGCCGAAGAGGGCTTCCTCGCCTTTGTCTGTTTTTGGAGGAAAAAATTCAACTGAGAGTGTTAACCCGGGCTGGGCATAAAGGTCAGCTAATTTCACTAAGGAATATTCCTGATGAATACCGTAGCCGGATTGATTACTAATAACACAAGGTTATAAGAGATCACAACCGGAATGGCGAGGGAAAGGGAGAGTTTCAGGAGCCGGTTGCCTTGCGGCGCGCGTCGATGGGATCGCACCCGGAACCGCCCTGACCTGTAATTAGAGGCCGGAGATCTTCTGTATGTTTTAACCATGCCTCTTTGATGTTCTCGGCAACCTCATACAACTCCAGGGTCTCTTTTAAAATCTGCTTGCGCCGCGCGAAATGACCTCCCATGATTGGGTGCCGGGCATGCGCCCGATCCAACGGTCGTCCCTGGTATTCTACGCTGGCTCCTAAGAAACTGGCCGCAAGTTGATATTCCATCTCCTTGATACGGTCTTTGTCGGCTTTGCGAAAGAAAAACCCGATCATCCGATCGGCAAAAACCCGCTCGATGAATGTGTCGACAATTTTTCTGAGTTTGAGCTCGCCGCCGAGCTGGACGAAGAGATTCTCCATAGGTCGATTTTGATTATAAAAGCTCGCTGCCGGGCGCCTACATCATCCCAAGCTGAAGCCGGGCCGCCTCAGACATCTTGCTTGGATCCCATGGCGGATCCCACACCAGGTCAATTTTGACGTCACTCACCCCGGAAACAGCCTTGACCTTCTCTTCAATTTCGGCTGGCATAGATTGGGCGGCGGGACAGTGAGGCGAAGTCAGAGTCATGGTGATTGTTACCGCGCCACCCTCTTCAACGTTGACGTTGTAAATTAGCCCCAACTCGTAGATGTTAACTGGAATTTCGGGGTCAAAACAGGTTCTTAGCGCCTCCAGGACTTCGCTTTCAATAACCAGCTGGTTGATACTTTCCATAGTTTACTCCCGCTTTAGTCGCGACGGTCGCTATGCCATGCCCAATTGCAGTTTCGCAGCTGCAGAGATACGGCTTTGGCTCCAGGGCGGATCCCAGACCAACTCGACATCGGCCTCGCGCACCCCTGGAATTGCTAGCAACTTCGTCGCGATGTCTCGCTTCAAAACCTCACCCATGCCACATCCGCGAGCGGTCAGCGTGAATTTAACGCTGACCCGATAAGCGCCTTCTATAGGGGTCACCGCGCAGTCATAGATCAGTCCTAGCTCGACAATATTGACTGGGATCTCGGGATCAAAACAGGATCTTAACTGTTCCCAGACTCGGCTCTCGACTGCTTCGATATCATTCGCCAAATAATCCTGGCGGGATTGTCCATCCAGTACCGGCTCCAGCCCGATAGCATCGGCGTCTTTTCCCTCGACACGAACCGTATAACCCCGGTCGGTCATTACCGTATAACTGCCGCCTAGAGACTGAGTTAGCCATACTGTGCTACCGGAGACCAACTTCAACTTTTCTCCGCTTGGGACCATCAGCACATCACAGTCGCGCTTGACGGTAATGGGTTTTTCAGGTTGCATGCCGTCCGCCCTCCTGCGCCCTGCAGCATCACTCTGTTGAAGCAACCTTGTCGCTTCCCTTCAATGCCGCATTCATAGTATGCCAAGCCAAACTGGCGCATTTCACTCGCGCCGGGAATTTGCATACTCCCGACAATATCTTTAGTTTACCGAGGCGTTCAAGATCGCTCTCCTCCACACCGATCTCACCCGTAAGCATCTTGTGGACAGTGTCAAACACTCTTTCCGCTTCAGCCTCCGACTTGCCCTTCAGCTCGGTAGTCATCAATGAAGCCGATGCCTTGGAGATGGCGCACCCGGAT
The DNA here is from genome assembly GCA_963728565.1 of uncultured delta proteobacterium. GTDB lineage: Bacteria > Desulfobacterota > Binatia > UBA9968 > UBA9968 > WHTF01. Next base: position 269,787 of record CAVSLC010000010.1, on the reverse strand, counting down.
CCCTTGAAGCTGATGTCCCGAATCACTCCCTCTGCCAAGTTCACAAAGACCGTCACGTGGTCGCCGCACAGAGGGTTGTAGCCTTCGGATCGGCGATTGGCATCCACTATTTCACGGAAGTTGCGTGGACTCTTGTTGTGATCCAAGATCACTTCTTGGTAAAGCTCATCCAATTCTGACATTAACTAAATACCTTTAACACTCGATGAATTCCTCGTACCAGCGCGTCCACGTCGTCACGATTGTTGTAGAAAGCAAAGGATGCGCGCGCCGTTGCCGGCACGCCGAATCGCTGCATCACCGGCATGGCGCAATGATGTCCGGCTCGTATGGCGACTCCTTCTTGGTCGAGAATGGTGCCGACGTCATGGGCGTGGATATGATCGGAAACAAATGACAGAACTCCGGCTTTGTCCTTGGCTGAACCGATTATCCGGATTGATTCAATCTCCGACAGCGCATTGGTTGCGTATGCGAGCAGATCGCTTTCATGCGCGCACACCTCATCCCAGTTAAAGCCGTTCAAGTAGTCGATCGCCGCTCCCAATCCTATACCGCCTGCGATGTTCGGCGTCCCCGCTTCAAACTTATAGGGTAGCACATTGTAGTGAGTCTTCTCGAAAGTCACCAAGCTGATCATATCCCCGCCACCCTGATAAGGCGGCATAGCGTCTAACAGCTCGGCCTTTCCATAGAGCACTCCGACGCCGGTGGGTCCGAAAAGCTTATGGCCCGAAAAAGCGTAAAAATCGCAGCCGATATCCTGAACATCCACTTTGAAATGTGGCACCGCTTGCGCGCCATCCAATAACACCGGGACGGCTCGCTCATGCGCCAGCCGAACAGCTTCTTTGACAGGTACGATGCTTCCCAAAGCATTCGAGACATGCGTCAGCGAGACCAGTTTAGTGTTCTCGTTTAACAGACGGCGATATTCGTCGACAACAAACTCGCCATCATGATTGATCGGGACGACACGCAGGCGCGCACCGATTTGGCCGCATAAAATTTGCCAAGGAACGATATTGGAATGATGCTCCATGGCTGAGATGACGATTTCATCGCCAGCTTTTAGAAAGCTTCTTCCGTAGCTTTGCGCGACCAGATTGATGGCTTCCGTGGTCCCTCGCACGAAAATAATCTCGTGCCCGCGTTCAGCGTTGATAAACTGACGGATCTTTTCTCGCGCCGCCTCATAATTTGCGGTTGCCCGCTCGCTAAGATAATGCACGCCACGATGAATGTTGGAGTTTTCCGACTTGTAGTAACGATTCAGGGCGTCGATGACGACCTGCGGCTTCTGACTGGTAGCGCCGTTATCGAGATAAACCAATGGCTTGCCATGAACCCGCTCTTTGAGGATCGGAAAATCTCGTCGAATCTTATCGACGTTGAAACTCTCAGCGCCCGATTGCAGCAACCGTTTTTCCCGAGCAGCTTTCATGTTCTTAGCTTTGGCTCCGTTTAAACTTTTTAAGCATATACTCATCCAGTCGTGCCCGAAGCGGTGCGATGCGCACTCGCCCGACGAGATCACTGGCAAATGCGTAGCTCAGAAGACTCTGGGCCTCGGCTCTATCCAGGCCGCGGGACCTGAGATAGAAAAGCGCATCTTTGTCGAGTTGTCCAATTGTCGAGCCGTGGCTGCACTTCACATCATCGGCGTGGATTTCCAGCTGCGGCTTGGTGTTTACTACCGCATGTTCAGAGAGTAGCAAGTTTCTATTGGTCTGCCGAGCGTCGGTTTTCTGAGCGTCTTTATGCACGAGAATCTTGCCGTTGAACACCGCGTGGGCGGCACCGCTGAGAATTCCCTTATACAGTTCCTGGCTAGTGGCACGCGGCTTGGCATGTTCAATTTCGGTGTGATTGTCGACATGCTGTTTGTCACTGGGCAGGTAAAGACCGTTTAACACACATTCGGATCCTTCCCCGTTAAGCAGCACATGAATATCGTTGCGGATGAGTGCACCGTTGAGAGTCACGGAATGGGCCGTAAAGCTGCAATCGCGGCCGACATCCGCCTCCAGAGCGGCGATGAGATATCCGGAGCTCGATTCATTTTGCAGACGGTAATGATCGATGACCGACCCGGCTCCACCAACAACCTCCGTGACGACATTAGTCAGAGTCGGCTGGTCGCCCAGACCGATGTAGGCTTCGACGATACGCGCTTGGCTTCCCGCTTCGAAAACAATCAAATTCCGCGGGTGCGACATAACCGGATTGGCGCTTCCGAAGGAACAGAAAACCAGATAGATCGGTTCGTCCAGCGTGAGCCCTCTTGGAATCGATATGAACGCGCCTTCTGCGGCAAACGCCGTATTCAAAGCAATGAACGGCTGCTCGCGAGACACCGAAGTTTGCGTTAGATGAGGCCTGAGAGTTGAATCATTTGCCGCCAATATTGCCCCAAGATTTTTTGCCTGCACGCCTCTCGGCAGCTCGCGGATGGACGAAAATTGCGGGGAAAAGACCCCATTGACGAAGACAATTCGATTGTAAGCCGGGTCGGTGAAGGACGGTCCATAGAGATCTTCCGCGCGCAACAGTTTGGCTTCTCCGTTAGCCGCCGCGAAACTGGTCGAGGCGATCGACTCTACGCTGGTATAGCGCCAGTCTTCATGACGTGTGGTCGGAAGTCCCAATTGAACGAAACTGTCGATCGCTGTTCGTCGTAAGTCCTTCAACCATGCGGGCGTTGTCGCGGATTTCTGTTGAAACCGCTCAAAAGCAGAAAGGAATTGCTGGGTGCGGGAATTGACCATTGCTTGACTTCTCGAACCGTCTAATGCGCAGCCGCCGCTTCGGCCTTGATCCAGTCGTAGCCTTTAACTTCAAGCTCAAGCGCTAGTTCCTTCGTGCCGGATTTGACGATTCTCCCGTCATAGAGAACGTGAATATAATCTGGCACGATATAGTTCAACAAACGTTGATAATGCGTGATCACGATCATCGCACGGTCTTTTTTTCGTAACGCATTGACCCCGCCGGCGACGATCCGCAGCGCGTCGATGTCGAGTCCGGAATCGGTTTCATCGAGAATCGCCAGCTTTGGGTCCAGTACGGCCATTTGCAGAATCTCGTTGCGTTTTTTCTCGCCGCCGGAGAATCCCTCATTCAGAGGCCGATTAAGCAGAGCTTGATCCATCTCGACCAATTTCATTTTTTCTTTGATTAACGAAAGAAACTCCATTGCATCCAATTCATCTAGCCCTTGATGCTTGCGTACGGCATTCAAAGCAGCTTTAAGAAAATAAGTGGTGCTGACTCCAGGAATCTCTACGGGATACTGAAAGGCCAGAAAAATTCCCTCGCGCGCTCTCTCCTCCGGACTCATCTCCAAGAGATTTTTGCCGTTGTAAAGAATCTCACCATCCGTGACTCGATAGTTTTCGCGCCCCGACAGCACGTGAGCCAGCGTGCTCTTGCCTGAGCCATTCGGTCCCATAATTCCGTGCACTTCCCCGGCGCCGACGCTCAGATTGATTCCGCGGAGAATCTCCTGCTCGCCAACCGTGGCCCTGAGATTCTTAATCTCCAACATTGAATTCCTTCCAAGCCAAATTAGCCAACTCTCTGGATGGCTGCTTTTTCCAAGCGCTCCTTGAGGCCGTGCCTGTCGGCGATCTCGCGAATCGAAACTCCGCCAAGAAACTTAGCCAGTATCGCCTGGGCTTCTTCCCAAATCGATTTTTGCGAGCACACCGAACAATACGAGCAGTAGTCGGCGCCCTTTTCCAAGCATTCCATCAGGACTAAGGGTCGCTCAACAACTTCGTAGACATTTTTGATGCTGATTGTGTTCGGCGCTTTCGCCAGCGTGAAGCCGCCCTTGGATCCGATGTGCGAAGAGACCAGTCCCCCAGCGACGAGATCCTTCATGATCTTTGAAAGATAAAAAGACGGAATATCCTGGCTCTTTTCGATATCTGCCCGGCTGACGATCTTGCCGGAAGGCTGCCCCGCCAGATAGGCGAGGGCGCGAACCGCGTAATCCACGCGTCGTCCGACGTTCATCAACGAACTGCGTTCGCTTCTCGCCCTGGGTTTCTTCATGTGCTATCTGAATATAGACTCCTTAGGTCTTTTATGTCAAGATAGCGCACTCGTTGATTTGTTCGGTGATTGACACGCTTCCGCGCACCGCACCTCTATGCTATGAGATCTCGTTAGAATTTATGTCGATCCTTAAAGTTGCGCGCCTCGGCCATCCGATCTTACGTAAAGTAGCCGAACCGATTTCGGAAAAAGAACTCCGGTCCGATGCCACTCGTCAGTTTGTCAGTGATATGATCGAAACCATGAAGGAATACGACGGCGTCGGTCTAGCCGCCGATCAGGTTCATGTCTCGAAACAGATCGCCGTCCTTGAAGTCGCCGACAACCCGCGTTATCCCGGAAAACCTCTGGTGCCGTTGACCGTGCTGATCAATCCCATCATCACACCGCTTACGGAAGAGTTTGAAGACGATTGGGAAGGGTGCCTCAGCATTCCTGATATGCGAGGTAAAGTGCCGCGCTACAAATCCATCAGAGTCCAAGCCTTGGACCTAAACGGCGCGCCCTTGGATTTTGTCGCCAGCGGGTTTCATGCCCGCGTGGTTCAGCATGAGTGGGATCACCTGAATGGTAAAGTTTACCTCGACCGCATGGCGGACTTATCGACCCTCAGTTTTATCACCGAATTTGCCCGCTACTGGCTTGGCAAATAGCTGCGGGTGGAACTCGATTGATTGTCTTTGAAAAAGTGAAAGGATAGAGTCGCGCCATGAATTTTCCACACCTACAGGAGTCTCTTGATCGGGTCATGTCGATGGTCAACCCGGTCATTGGAGACATACTCGATCGCGCGCTCTCCGGCGCGGACATTTCTGCCGAAGAAGCAACTCGGCTGTTTGAGGCGGACGGCGCCGACCTCCCGGCTATGATCTTGGCAGCCAATCATCTGCGCGCTGAAACAGTCGGCGATGTCGTCACCTATGTGGTTAATCGCAATATCAACTTCACTAACGTGTGCGTCAAAGCATGCGGTTTCTGCGCCTTTAGCCGCGGTCATTTAGCCGAAGAGGGCTATTTCCTGCCGGTTGAAGAAATCATTCGACGCGGCCAGGAAGCGCGAGAGTTGGGCGCTACGGAGATCTGTGTGCAGGCTGGTTTAGCGCCCGGAATCGATGGCTGGCACTACATAAAGCTGTGTCGCGCGCTAAAAGAGGCTTTGCCCGATATCCATATTCACGGGTTTTCTCCGGAAGAGGTGTTGTACGGATCGACTCTTTCGGGTCTCTCCATTCGCGACTATTTGAAAGCCCTGAAAGATGCGGGAGTGGGAAGCCTGCCCGGCACCTCCGCGGAAATTTTAGTTGACGAAGTTCGCCAGCAACTATCTCCCGGGCGAATCACGACTGCGCAATGGATTGAGCTGATTCAGGCCGCTCACGAACTGGGAATCCCAACCACCTCGACGATCATGTATGGGCATTTGGAAACAGCCCAGCATAAGGCCGCGCACCTCGTCATCCTCCGCGATATCCAAAAACAAACCGGCGGGATTACCGAATTTGTGCCGCTGAGCTTTGTTTATGAGGAGGCGCCGATCTCTCGCCGGAACAAGATCGCCGGCCTTCGTACTGGCGCCACCGGCTCCGAAGTCATGAAAATGTACGCGGTATCTCGATTGATGCTGAATAAGTGGATACCCAACTTACAAGTCTCTTGGGTCAAAGAAGGCCCGAAGCTATCGCAGATTGCTTTGCTGGCAGGCGCTAATGATTTCGGCGGCACGCTGATCAATGAAAGCATTTCGACCGCCGCCGGCGCGAGCTACGGGCAACTGATGAAGCCCTCACAGTTCCGGGGTTTGATCCGCCAAATGGGGCGCATACCCGCTGAACGGTCGACCACTTATACGGACATCCGGGTATTTGAGACGGAGAAGGGTTCTGTCGATCTGCTCGATCAAGTGAACGACCCGTCAGAACGTTTCGGCTCTTATCGAAACCTGATTGCTTTAAAAAACTTTCGCTTCAGAGAGTTCTATAGCGAACAAAAAAACAAGCATTAAACATTTCATCGCCCATCCAACACTTTCTAAAAGCCCCCGCTGGTATGCAAGGTAACCCTGCGAGTTTCGACGCCATCGGGAACCGTCTAGGTTTCAACATCGCTGAAAACAATAGTCAACGTTTGCGACTAATCTGGCGCGGCCCAAGATTTCCCGCTTATCTCTGTTTGAGTATTGCCATTCTCTTGCTGTTCATTTCCGTGCCGATCGTTGGGGCCATTCGCCTGCGCGGCTTCGTCGGTCCGGCAGCGTCGCTGTGGTATTTCCCGGTCATGAACATGATCCTTTTCGGCATCGCTTGCTACTTGCTGACATTGAAGAGAACCATCTTGTTCGATCATGACGGACAGAAGATCGTTCTGACGAACCAGAGCCTGTTCAATCGATCATTGCTGTCGGCCAGCTATTCGGAAATTGAACGAATCAATCTCGGCGTCGACCAGGTGTACAACGGCTTCGCCGTAGCTGGGTCCTCAGCGGCGCAACAATTTCCCGTTCCGTCGCTGCGCTTGTTCCTGGTTAACGGTGACAGCGTACTGTTGGACCGTGGCAGCCGCGCAAGATTGAGAGAACTCGGGAGGCAAATCGGCGAGCGATTGGAGAAGCCTTTGCAGATCGATGCACGATTAGAACTCGAGAAAACCGGGGCAGTGAAATCTCACGAGGAAGCCGAACGCGCCAGAATCTGATGTAATTGCCCCACCGCTTTTTTTACGCCATCCATCATAAGCTGTTCTGCGCTCAACCATCGAACACCGCGCTGGCTGATATCACCCAAGCCAAAGATGTTTTCGCTTAGAGGCTTCTGGGTTTCATCGAATCGCGCCGACCAGATCACGTCGCCGCGCCGAACGTCGATAAGATCCAGGACGAAGGCTACCGACGCGGGGCTCTTGACTCCCCAATCATCGCCGACGCGCTCCCGAAACCGTTGTACCCTTCCGACCATAACGGCATCGGCAAAAACCATCTCGCCGATTTGTCGCAGACGCGCCGCATCCGTGGTTGACGGCTTCATTTGCTCGACCTGCTTAACCTCGCTTTCAGCGACAATCTGCCAGTTGGGCAAGGAGGCCATTGCCGAGTAGAGCTGTTTGGCGAGCATTTCAGGAGGATTGTTATGTTGCGATTGCGCCTGTTCCGCCGCACCGGACGTTTCAGGTGGAAGCACAGCGATACGCCTGATCCGACGCGATTCTAAATCGAGGGAGCGCTTACTTTGCAGGTTTCCAGATCCGAAACTGCAGCCGGAGAGAAGTGTAAGAGCAATTGCAATAATCTTGAGCATGTTGATTCGTTACCTTCGATGTCAATATTGAACAATCACTTGGATCGGCGTTATTCCGCCGTCTTGGTTCGAATACCCAGTTCGCGAAGTTGCCTGGCGTCAACTGTAGATGGCGCTTCCGTCAGCAAACAGACTGCCCGTTGACTCTTCGGGAAGGCAATGACATCCCGCAGAGATTGCGCGCCGCTTAGAAGCATTGCTAAACGATCGATTCCAAATGCGATGCCGCCGTGAGGCGGGGCGCCAAAGCTCAAGGCTTCCAGGAAGAATCCGAATTTGGCTTGAGCCTCTTCCTCACCAATTCCCATTAGGCCAAGTATCTTTCTTTGCAACTCCAGCTGATGGATACGAATGCTGCCGCCTCCGATCTCAGTGCCGTTCAACGCAAGATCATAGGCTTTTGAGCGTACTTTAGCGGGTTCATTATCGAGCAGATGCAGATCTTCGTCGAGCGGCGCGGTAAACGGATGATGCAAGGCAACGTAACGCTGTTCATCGGCGTCATATTCCATCAACGGGAAGTCCACTACCCAGACCAGCGCGTATTCGTTTTGCCGAATCAGGCCAAACTTTTCACCTAGATGTAAGCGCAGATTGCCGAGGGCATCGCAGACGGTTCGTGCCGTGTCGGCGGAAAACAAAATGATATCACCCACCTGAGCCTCGGCGATTCTCTCGATCTCTTTTTGTTCTGTTTCCGTTAGAAACTTGGCAATCGGAGATTGCCAGCCTTCATCAGTGATTCTCGTCCATGCGATGCCCTTTGCGCCGAACGTCGCGACAAAAGGCGTCATGTCATCCAGGTCTTTGCGCGACAGCTCTGCGCCCTTCGGAATTCGAATTCCTTTGACAACACCGCCTTTGACAATCGCCGCGGCAAACACTTTGAATTGCGAACCGCGGAGCACATCAGTAAAGTCTCGCAGCTCCAGACCAAAGCGCATATCCGGTTTGTCGGAGCCGAAGCGGCTCATCGCTTCGTCCCATGTGAGACGCTGAAAGGGTCGCGTGATGTCGATGCCTTTCAATTCTCGGAAAAGCAAAACGATCATTCCCTCCACGATGCCAATCACGTCATCGGCCTGGGTAAAAGACATTTCCATGTCAAGCTGAGTAAACTCAGGCTGCCGGTCAGCCCGGAGATCTTCGTCCCGGAAACACTTGACGATTTGAAAGTAGCGATCGAGTCCGCCGACCATCAAGATCTGCTTGAATAGCTGCGGCGATTGCGGCAGCGCGTAAAACTTACCTTTGTAGATACGGCTTGGCACCAAATAGTCCCGCGCTCCTTCCGGAGTGCTCTTGGTCAGCACTGGAGTCTCGACATCAATGAAACCGTGCACATCCAGATAGTCACGTATCAACTTGGTCATACGGTAGCGTAGCAGGAGGTGAGCTAAACTGCGTGGCCGTCGTAAGTCGAGATACCGGTACTTCAACCGGGTATTCTCGTTAGCATCGGTTTCGTCATCGATCAAAAAAGGCGGCACCTGTGAGGCGTTGAGCAGCCGCAATTCTTTGCCGGCCAGCTCGACTTCACCGGTCGCCAGATCAGGATTAAGAGTCTCCGCCGGGCGCCTCGAGAGCACACCGCGCACGGCAATCACGTCTTCGGAGCGCAGCTGTTTGGCTTTTTCGTGGGCAATGGGATCGACTTCCGGATTGAAAACGATCTGTGTCATACCGCTTCGATCCCGTAAATCGACGAAGATTAGCCCGCCGTGATCACGTCGTGTGTGCACCCAGCCGGTCAGGATCAAGTCCCGGCCGACGTCTTTCGCGCGCGGCTCACCGCAATAGCAGCTGCGTTTCCAATCCCCAAGCTGATCGCCAAAAACTCTCTCAATTGCCATTTAGCTAGCCTTCCTCGACAGCAACGCTCCCTCAACATCATTCAAACTTATCTCACTTTGCTCCCTGCTGGCCATATCGCGGAGCAAAGCTACTCCTCTATCAAGCTCATTGTCGCCGACGATGAGAACCGCCGACGCGTTGAGCTTATCGGCCCGTCTCATTTGGCTCTTGAGGCTTCTAACCTCGCCCTCAATTTCGATGGATAATCCCTTCTGGCGCAGGCGATGCACCACAGGAAAAGCCCAATCGCGAGCATTCTCGCCTACCCAGACTGTGTAAACTGCCGGGCCGACGGCAGCCGAACTTCTCTTCGAATGCAGTAACATGGTCAAGCGCTCGATCCCCATTGCAAAGCCAACCCCCGGAATCGCCGGACCGCCGAGTTCCTGGACCAAACCATCGTAGCGGCCTCCGGCTGCAATGGCGCTCTGCGAGCCCAATTGATTGCTTGTCCACTCGAAAGTAGTCCGGCAATAATAATCCAGGCCGCGCACCATGCGGGGGTTCAAATCATAATCGCACGCCAGACTGCCGCAGCAGCCGCTGAACGATCTCGAAATGTTGACGGCAGGGATCGCACAACGATTCAAGAATTGACGGAGCATTCTTGGTCTGCTCAATACAGCCAGGCTCCTTGCAGTCCAATACCCGAAGCGGATTGCGCTCCATCCGGCGCCGGCAGTTGGCGCAGAGCGCTTGCTCACGCTCCCTCAGAAATGCCAACAACAGCTGTCGGTATTTCGGACGGCAATCGGAGCAGCCCAGCGAATTGAGCTGTAACGCGGCGCTTTCAATGCCTGTGGCGGAGAAGAAGTCGTTCAAAAGCAATAGTACTTCGGCATCAATAAGAGGATCGCCTCGACCCAATACTTCCGCGCCGATCTGATGGAATTGACGCATTCGACCTTTTTGCGGTCGCTCGCGGCGAAACATCGGTCCGAGATAATACAGTTTCTGCACCGGCTCAGTCTTGAACAACTCCGATTCCACATAGGCTCGCACCACGCCTGCTGTGCCCTCCGGGCGTAATGTCAAAAGCGAACTTTTTGCGTCTTGATCGGCGAACGTATACATCTCTTTTTCCACGATATCAGTTGTTTCGCCGAGTGACCGACTAAACAGTTCGGTTTTTTCCACAATCGGAATTCGGATTTCGGCAAAGTTATACGCCGCAAAAATTTTGCGAGCGTCGTTTTCCACCAGCTGCCAGATTTCAACTTCACCTGGCAGAATATCCGAAAATCCTTTTATTGCCGTGACTTTCATTGAGATTGCTTAATCCTTTTCGATACCGAGCACCTGATCGCATAAAAAAGATTCCGAGTCCACGGCTCGCAAACCTGGCGCGCAGAGCTGCAGACGATGCACTATGCCGGTTTCAGCAATGTAAGAGCAATGTGGATGGATGCCAAAACGCGGTTACCAAAAAAAATTATCCAGGACAAGCAAAGACTAACCGTGAGACCCGACCTGTTGCAATCCCAGCCTGCGTTATCCCTGCGCCTTGTACCGATAAGCACGACTACGGCGCGTGCTGCCGTGAAGTTCGGCAAATAAAAACCCTCGAAAGATCATGAAATAACTGAGGCATAGACCCATGCCAACTGCGATGATAAAAATTTGCACCACGTGGGGTAGTTCCGTCGTGATAGCGCTCAAGATGTTAAGGATCAAGTATCCGGCTATGGTCAGAACGATGTTCGGCAAAAGCCATTCTAGCCAATTCTCTACGATGAAATTATAACTATCGCTAATGAGCCCGAGTCCGGAAGAGCGGGTCTGATAAATAAGCTCAGGAGCCGGGTTCAATAAAATATAGAGGGCAAATTGAATCAAGGCGAAGATCAAGCCGCCATTCGGCGTCGGTGCGAGAGCCATCGCCAAAACTCGCATTGGAATCCATAATATAAAGGCGATTCCAAGTAATTCCCACAGATAAACCGTAAAGCCATTGGCGAAGTCCTTGAGATCGGTGCGACGGCTCTCGACGATGTTCTTGATCAAATATAGCCCCGAGCTAATACACGCCTGAGTCGCCAACCCCAGAATCAAACCGCCGATGATGGCTAACGGCGCAACCAGTAACGCTACAATCGACAGCAAGGCGGCGTAAACCCACGGGGCAAAACTCACAACCCAGTTCTTGAGCAGACTTTCCCAGGAGCGGCGCAAGGCCGTCGCGTAAAGCCATAGAGTCGCTTGAACCGTACTCATGGGCATTCTTATAACAGAAAAAAGTTCTGCCGTGCAGCAAACGGCTTTATCCAGACCATCTGCGTGTTGATTCAGCCGCGTTGGTTTATTTTCTAAACAGGCGCTAAACAAGGCGCCTCTTCTGAGCGGGAAGCTAGGGAGCGCATAGATTTACTGCTTCAGCTTACCTGTAGTGATTTCCTAGCAACCAGAGCAGCCTGTTCCTACAGCCGTACAGAATTGGGCTCTTACGATAGCTGCCAAACCTGCAATATTCCCGTTTTCTGATCCGACAATCAATATACCAATGCGTCGCAATGCAATATTTTCAATCTCTTTAGCCAATAGTCGGCAGATCTGATCAGCGATGGCTAATTTTTTGCACGCGAGCTTTCATCACCGCACGCAAGCGTTTCATTGAGCTATAACTGCTGAGAAGGAGAACTCCGGATGGATTGGATGAAACCTAGAAGGCATTCTTCAAGGCAGGGCTCGATCTTTCTTCAGGTGCCGGCGAAATCTGCGGTGTGACGACATTTCTGAACCTAAAATCTGTTCAATAGTTCGAAGATCGGGCCGCTCAGCTAAATGATTTACATAGTCACTTATTACGAAACGCGATCTCACAGCCAAAAGGCGAAGCGGCTGATCTTAGTCGAATCGAATCCGGGTTTGGAACTCGAACGTGTCACCCGCCTGGTTAAAATACTAACCGATGGCAATTTCGCGGCGGCGAGTGTGGAGATCGCCGGACAGAGAGACCTGGACATGAAACGTGCGAGGCCTCCCACCATCCGTTTTTTCAAGCTGGATTAGCTTTCAGCGGCGCCGACTAGTCCGATTAGGAATGTTTTATTGGTTCTTTGCTGCAACACCATTTTCCTCAGAGATCGAAGCCGAAACTAAAGAACTCGTTCAAAAATCCATTCGTCGCTATCCAAGCTCTCCGGCCGTCCTATCCGTCTCTCTTATCTACAGAGTCAATCGACTCCCGTTGGAACGAGCTCTCTTTTTTCGCACGCTGACCTCGACCCTGCCGTGTATTCATTGGTGAAATTTGATGCTAGTTTTATTAGCAGAGGAAGACATGAACGCAAATGGCATCCAACCACGGCCGCAGGTGGTTCGCCTCTCATATGACGATCCTGTTCTGGATTTTTTCAAAAGGGCGCAGCGGAGTTCGCCAATGTTCCGGCTGCTGTCCCAATCTTCGCGCAAATATAATATAGCTTCCATATTGGCTTCCGTTCGGTAATAACACTGGAAGGCGATCAGCACACATGCTTACAAGGATTAAACTCACCTTTTTTGTTTCTTTACTCGCGCTGCTGTTTTATGGAGCTCTGCCACTTCAGGCTGGAGCCCCCACCGAGGAGATACGTACGGCCGTCGACAAAGGCGTTCAGATCCTGAAATCCGCCAAACTCGACAGTAGCAAGGATCGAGCTAAAGTCATCGACCAATTGCGCGAGATCGTTTACACCCGATTCGATTTCGAGGAGATGGCCAAGCGATCTTTAGGTTCTCACTGGCGGCGACTTAGCCCTCAACAGCAAAAAGAATTCGTGACTGCATTCACGGACCTTCTGGAGACGACCTATGCGGACAAGATCGACTTATACGAGGGGCAGCAGGTGGAGTATGTCGGTGAGACCATCGACAAGAACTATGCGGAGGTGAACACAAGAGTAATCGGCAAAAACCGGGAGAACTATTCGGTCGATTACCGACTCCACCAAGTAGGCGGCAAGTGGAGGATATATGATGTTGTCGCGGAAAACATCAGTCTGGTAAATAATTACCGATCCCAATTTAATCGCGTGGTGGTCAATTCATCGGTTGAAGAGCTCATAAGAAGGATCAAGCAAAAATCTAATTAGCCAAATCCAGCGGACGGCCTCAGTTTCATCTACTACGTGCCGCTGTTTTTCGTGCTGAGTTCAGAAGGCTCGGCTGTGACGGCTTCTATATCATGAATATTGTTCTGGTCCCTGCTATCGCGGATCAAGTATTTGACAGCGAACTTCCAGCTACTCTAGATCCAAGTTCTAAAAACTCTGTTGCTATCAATCCAAGGGATAAATAGAGGGCCCGAACTCTTCTAGCCGGGCCGTTTGTTTTTGCCTTTTCAATTCGGCCGGCGTCCTGTCACGATCCCATTCGCGGGTTCGGGGGTCGCGACGGTCCCAGTTACGCTCGCGCTTATCCGCAATCGCGATCACGTTCGACCTGTCTGGCCGCTATCGCGATCATAGATAAGGATCGCCGCGGCTGTTTGCCGTGATATCGTCCAATTGCGCGCGAGGTGTGCTACATAAAGCGCCAAAGCACTGGCGGACGGTGATCCGATCGAACACGACAAGAACCGTGCATACATCTAACCCGCGATTTTTAGATACTTTGAATCTGCGCCGTTGGATCATCCGAGTAGGCTTTGCAATGTCGCTAACCGGCATGTACTCCGATCAGGAATTGCCAACAGAGCCATGTGGATAAGTGTCAATGGCCAGCTTAGGGAAGTATTGTCCAATCATGCCAAAGATTGCCAAAAACGGTAAAAATTACGTCGGCGTGAGAACTTCCCAATAATCCAATACGTTCGTAAGCTACTGAAATATTACTGGTCTTGATGCCCACTACGAAGGCAATTCGCTCGGCAGCGGTACTGAACGACGTGTCCCGGCGGGCGTCCCTCAGTTATCAACAAAGTTATCCACTGCTTCTGTGAACATCGGATTCTTACCAGTCGTCCTATCGGCACTCTGTTTGACTATGCCGCCACACAACCCGTCCGGCTTTCGATGTCAGAGGATACTCGTTGTGAGATCACCGGACGGGCGCCGAGCCTCACGCAGAGTGATGCACCCAGAATCCAGAGCGGCGGCGTTGGATAAAATGGCAATTTTCCACGCGCGCCAAAAAGCTTTAATGCTGAGGATTTAATCCTAAACGGATGAAGTAGCTCCCCGAGTTGTCAGACTGCTCCAGACAGGCTAAGCATAAGGTAGTCATCTGACTTGTTCAAAGCGTTCACCCGTGCTCTTCAATATTTACCTATGAGTCTTTGGCGGCTTCGGAGCGTCATCTGGATTGTGCTACCACTGCTCTTAAGCTGCGCGGCGTTGACGCCCATTGCGGCATGGCGGAATACGATGCACTCAGGTGAAGCCTCGATTAGAGACAGTTTTAGGAACGGCACGCCTGAACTCGATTGGTTGCCCTATCCCAATTTTAATCAGGACAATTTGCGAGGCACCATCGATGAAACATCACCCGAAGGCGAGCCTGGGGTCGGTGTGTTGGATAACAAGAATGCTGGCGGCTTCGCTGCACTCTCTTATGTCTCGACAAACTCGCTATCGGATTTCTACCTAGAAGCGTGGATTCACGCTCAGGTCACTCGTGGCGAGAAGGGTCCACTCAATGGCATCGCTTTTCGTATCGATACCGTCTCAGGCAACTTCTATCGCCTGGCTACTCAGTTTATGGGAGCGGAACCGGCGCTATCGCTAGCTTACGTGGGAAGGGAAACCAATCACTTTCCGGAGTATCTTAAGCGCTGGAGAGGAGAGGAGATCCCCGGGGGAGCGCCGCAAAGCAGCGGCTGGCAAAAAATCGCTATCGCAGTATACGACGGCAAAGCTGAACTCTATTGGAATGGAATGAACCTGCCCGGCGGGCCTTTTCCCCTGGATCGGGTTCAATCGGGTCATATCGGCGTTTATGCGAATTTCGTTGGCGGTCTCGGGTACGCCGAGACAAAAGTAGACGGCCTGCGTGTGTGGCTGCGGAGCTAATTGGTTCGCAAAATTGTTCTGTTACTTTCGGCTAGACTTTTCGGCATCTTCGATTCGCGCCATAGGAATCATACCGGTTTGCTTTTTCCGTTTCCTGTATCGATCAGCAGAATTCCTTGACCTGGGTCCGCTTCCTGTTTACCGAAGAAAAATTCTCCGAGACTCCTTCTTCTTTTCGGCGTAAGCCTCGGTGTCTAACTCGTCCGTCCCGAGGAACTGAAATTTTGTCGGCGTCCGGTAGCGGTGGATAGATACCTCATTGGGATCGATCAACCCTTCGAATAAGCGGCCGCCGCCGGGCGAGTCATACTTGGCAAAGACGCCCTCGCGCTCCATGACCAGGATCGGACCGGCAATGGTGACTACTACGTCGGCTAATGGCCTCCCGGCGCGGTGCTCGTTGAACGCTCGATCCATGACTTTCGTCGAAGACCCGCGTCAAAATTCCATTCAATACCGGTCTTGTTCTTAAAGCGCGCCCCACACTCTCGACGATACTCGTCTCGATTGAGCTGTAAACCACGACCTTACCGCCCTCTTTTTTTGCCTCCGCACTGAGCTTGGAATCCTGCGCGAAACCCGGTTGTCCCGAGATCAACCAAATAGAAATGAAGATGGCGGCATCGATCGCTTTCTCATTACGCCTCCTAAATGGCGACAAGCTGCGAAAAGCTTTAGAACTAATTCAGATCTTATAAAATCGCGCCGCATTTTCGCCTAAGATGGCGCTCTTTTCCTCGGCGCTTATGCTTTCTAACGCTTTGGTACTGGGAACACGTTCCCACTCCGTATCGCTGTGCGGATAGTCACTGGCATACATGAAAGTTTTGGCGCCTAACCGATCGATCAGATATCTCAAGTCTTCATGCTCATCGTAGCCGGTGAGAAAGCGGCCCGACTTGATGTATTCCATCGGATCTCTCGTGGTTTCCGCAAGCAGATAGGGCGATTCGCCCCAGCCCTTCTCCAGGTGATGTCCGGCGCTAACCCGTTTTGCGTCGGAGACGTGCTTGTTCACCCATCTTGCCCAGTAGTGCAGCCAGGTGCCGTCAATTTCCAAGAAGGCGCAGCGAAGTTTGGGAAACTCAGCCATGATTCCCATCTGCGTCACGGACATGAGAGCCACCATCATGGAGAACGGCATACACGTGATATGGGTCGAAAAGAAATCGGTGAAGCAATCCGCCCACGGCGTATAATGCATCCCCGTCACCGCGTGAAATCCAATGGGACAATCCAGATCGTTGGCAGCCTTGAAGAACGGATAGAACTCCGGCGAATGAAGCGGGCGCTCGCCAACCATGCCGGGAATGGTCGCGGCCACCAAACCTAGATCCTGCACCGCTCGACGCATCTCCTCGACGGCGGCGGGCGGATCTTGTATCGGCACCAGCGCAATACCCTTGAGCTGATCGGGCGCTTGCCTGCACCGTTCGGCGACATAGTTATTGTGGGCTCGGCAAATCGCCGCGGCCAAACCCTTATCCTCCACGTCCGAGACAAAGGCGAAAGCCGTGGGATAAACGATCTGAACATCGACCCCCAGGAGCCCTAGGTCTTTGACACGACCGGCGACATCGTCGAGCGAACTGTCCTTCATGTGCATCTGTTTGTGCCGGGGCGATAAGTATAGGAAGCCGCCGGCGCCGACGCCTTTGGACAGGGGTATTCGCGGCACGACCTTTCCCTCCACCGCCCAACGTCCCTCTTCCATAGAATGACCTTGGATTCTGACCACGCGCGGCCGCTTTCCCCAATATTCCTTCTCGATATATTCTTCGAATAAGTAGTGCGGCTCATGGAAATGCCCATCCGAATCGATGACGCGCATAGGAGTTTCTCCCGTTCTGCAAAAATTAGCTGGTTAATCGACAGATTATCGCGGCGGATACAATCCAAACGCTCTGGTGCGGCGGCGGAATTTAAAAAAGAATGGTCTTCAGCTTTGCCAGGATGCCGGCGTCCAACTTGAAGATCCCGTCCACCGTGGTTTTCATTTCCTCGGCTGTCACGGGCGCCAATCCCAGCTTCGCCTTCTCTGCTTCCGCGATGAATTCCTTATCCTTAACAGTCTCCTGCAAGGCTTTTTGCAGGATCTGCGCGCGCTCGCCAGGCGTGCCCGGAGGCAGGGCGAGAGTTTTGGTAATCTTGCTCGGATAATGGATGCCCACTTCAATCAGCTGTTTCGCTTCCGGCGTCTTCGCCAGATCGATGGCTAACGGCACGCGCGGCAGATCCGGAAATGGTTTGGGTACGGTCTGCAGCACGATCAGCACCGTGCCTGACTCGATCGCGTTCTGCCACGCCCCTCGCATGGTGTCCCAGCCCCAGGTCGTGCCGTCGATCTCACCGCTCTCGGCAGCCAGACGCATCTCCGCTGTGCCTTTGAATCCGGAGATGATTTGGATCGGCAGATTCAGCGCGGCCTTGATGACTTTGATTACGTTGTCGGTGCCGAACGCGCCCGGCCCCGTGGTGCCCATCTTCACCGGCGTCTTGGCCGCGATCCATTGTTCCATATTGTTGATGCCGCTTGCTTTGGTTAAGGCG
Organism: uncultured delta proteobacterium; assembly: GCA_963728565.1. Classification (GTDB taxonomy): domain Bacteria; phylum Desulfobacterota; class Binatia; order UBA9968; family UBA9968; genus WHTF01. The sequence goes on along the minus strand of CAVSLC010000010.1, from coordinate 252,041 downwards.
ATAGCGCTCTCGTCTCGCGCCACCGCGCCGACAAAAACAAACTTGCGGGCGTCGAACTCGATACCAGGCTGACCCATGACTTGATTGAAAGCGAAGCCGCCGCTGAAGTGACCGAACGTCAAACCATCCGGCTTGGCGACTTTAAAAATATGATTGGCGGCGAGCAGGCTCCCAGCGCCGGTCATGTTCTCCACGACAATGGTCGGATTGCCGGGGATATACTTGGGCATGTGCCGTGAAAGCATCCGCGCCAGAGCATCGTAACCGCCGCCGGGCGAGAACCCGACGATGATGCGGATGGTTTTCCCCTCATAGAAGTTATTCTGGGCCGCTGCAGCCCCGATAAAAAAGAATATGCAGACAATCATTGCTGTGCTCGTTATCAGCTTTTTCATTAAGCGGCCCTCCGTCCAATCTTGACGTGCAAAGCTAATGGAGATGCCGGTAAAACGTCAAGCGGAAAACTTCGAAGGTGAATCATAAAGTTGACGACTGCTCCGGCAACAGCTACATTGCCATCACATTCCATCACTCGTCTTCCATTCCCGGTGACAATAGACTCAGAAACAAACGGCGCCAATGACCCCGCGGCGCGCATCCGACCCTGGTCGTCTCTCCTGATTCGGGACTATCGCCTGATTTTCATCACAATCCTGTGTACCAACACTTCGATGCATATGCGCAACGTGGCGAGCTTGTACCAGGTCTATCAATTGTCAGGATCTTCGGTGCAGCTTGGTTTGGCGGGATTTTTTCAGGCCGTGCCGTTTATTTTCTTCGGGCTATTCGGCGGCGTGCTTGCCGACACTTACAATCGTAAGAAACTGATCCTATTCACCGCCGCAATCAACTTGCTGCCGGGTTTGGCCCTCGGGCTATTGACCCTCAGCGGCGTGGTCCAGGTTTGGCACATCAATACTCTTAATGTCGTCACCTCATCGCTACAGGTGCTCGGCGGTCCGGCGCGCCAGGCGATCATCCCTAGCCTGGTGCCGCAATCCTATCTTCTAAACGCAGTGACTTTGTCAACCCTGATGATGCAGGGAACCCAGCTAACCGCGCCGGTGTTTGCCGGGTTCCTGATCGATTTCTTCGGCTTGGACGCTTCCTATATCGCCGATGCTTTGTTGCTGGTGCCGGCGATCTGTTGTGTTTTGCTGGTACGCAGTTCAGGGCAACCACAAGGCGCGCGGCGACAAGTAAGCTGGCGCAGCCTGATAGAGGGTTTTGAGTTCCTCTACCATACACGCATCATCCTGTCGCTGTTTCTCTTGGACTTCTTCGCCGTGCTGTTCGGTTTTTATCGTCCGATACTGCCGATATTCGCCGATGACGTTTACCAAGTCGGCGCCCGAGGACTCGGCGCCCTCTATGCCGCGCCGGCAATCGGAGCTCTTATCGGCTCCGGCATGTTGCTCGCAATCGGAGACATAAAGCGTAAAGGAGCGCTGTCGATTGCCGCGACATTGCTCTTCGCGTTGAGCTTGGGTTTTTTGGGATTGTCGAGATGGTTTTGGCTTGGTTTGATAGCGGTCGGTGTTTTGGGATTAGCTGACGCCATCAGCGTGACCATGCGCCGCACGGTGGTGCAGATACTCGCGCCCGACGATATGCGCGGCCGCGCCACCAGTTTTTTGACGGTCTTCGCCCAAACCACCAACGCCCTTGGAGCAGTCATTGCCGGTGCCGGAGCGGCGCTGCTTGGCGCGCCCAACGCCGCGCTGGTGGGCTGCATACTTTGCACGCTAACCATTCTGGCTGTTTGCTGGGCGATTCCGCAACTGTGGTGGTATCGCTCCGACGCGCCTTGAGGAGGATGGTTCCAACGTGCAAATGTCAAGGTTGAACTTGACCAGTTTTGAACAAAATACGTTTCTCTTCGGCCGATAGAAACTCAGTTATTCAGTTCGCCCCGACTATTTCCTCATAGGTCGGCGCCGGCATCCCAGGCTTCCAAGTCGGATCACACAGCTCCAACATATTGCCGCTCGGATCGAGGAAGTATAATTCGCGACCGGTGAAATGACCTTTCTCCCGATACACGATCGGCTCAGCGATCTTCACGCCATTTTCGTGAAACACCCGGCATCCTCTTTCCCACATTTCCGGACTTACCATAAATGCGTGATGAAGCCGATTGTCTTGTTGCGGAGTTCGGACGGTTGCGTCGTTGCGGACGCAGAGAAGAATGTTGTGATCACCGGCTTTAAAGCAGGACATCCCCGACCCGCCCAAACGTCCCCTTGGTTCCAATCCAAGAAGCTCGCCATAAAATTTCTCGGCTTCCTCCAGATTGTTCACCGGAATCGACCAGTGGACCACACCGTCAACTTTCAATTCAGCCATAAGCACCTCCCGCCAATCAATTGAGCAATAGAATCACAACGAACTGAGATTTTGCAAGTACGGTTAACTTTTCTCGAGCAACACGACTGTTTCCACTTGCTCGGTTTGCGGGAACATATCAAAGGGCTGGAGCCGCCGTAGGCGATAATTTTGCCCGACCAATTTGCCGAGGTCGCGCGCCAGGCTGTTCGGGTTGCACGATACGTAGATCAACTTAGGAGCATTCACGGCGATGGTCGCTTCCATCGCCGCCGGCTGAACGCCCTTACGCGGCGGGTTGAGCACGACCAGATCGATTTCACCGAGAGTTTTTTTTGCCTCGCCCAGTTTTTCTGCCACATCACCCTCGAAAAAACGGCAGTTCGATATGCCATTTCTGCGCGCATTCTGTTTGGCCGTGTCGATCGCCAGCGCGTTTTCATCGACTCCCCAAACCAGACGAGCAGCGCCGGCCAAATAGAGCGAGATCGGTCCGACGCCGCAATAGAGATCGAGCACCGTCTCGACACTCTTTAACTCTGCCATTTCGACTACCATGTCGTAGAGTCGTTTCGCGGTGGATGGATTTGCTTGTGAAAATACCCCGGCGGGAAATCCAAGAGTCAACGGGCCAACCTGATCGAGCAAGGTGTCGCGACCGGAGATGGTCCGGTAGTGGTCTCCCCAGATCACGTTACCGCGCTCTTGGTTAACGTTCTGGATCACGCCATTGATGAAAGAAAATTTACGAGTCAACGACCGGGCCAGTGCGCCTCCTTGAGGAAAGTCGCGGTGGCGCGTCACCAAGGTAACGCTCAACTCCCGCTGGCCAAAGCTGTAGCGGAAGTCGAGATAGCGCAATTGTCCGCTGTCGTCTCTTTCGTCATAGGGCTCGATACCCAGCTCCAGAATCTTTTTCTTTAGATATTGAAGTACCTGATTGACGGGCCGGGGATGTACCGGGCACGAAGAAATATCAATCACCCGATGGCTACCCGGCACATAAAGGCCGATCGCGATTTCGCCACGGCTGCTGCGCACGACTAGTTTTATGCGCGCCCGATAACCCAGCCGGTGCGGCGCCGCCATCACCGAGGGTACTTCGGCATGAGCGAGCAAGGGGTAGTTCGCCAGCGCGGCGCTGACGATATCGCGTTTTTTGAGCAGCTGCTCCGGATAAGGAACATGACTCAAAGGACAGCCGATGCAGTTCGGATAGTGCGGGCACGGAGACTCGTACGGCCGCTCCGCCGGCGCCTGGCGCTCGCGTGGCTGCACCGGTTTGAATCGGGAATCGCGCTGTCTCTTGAATGATTCCCCATGGCTCTCGGATCGCCGGTTCCCTGGCGATGAGTCGCTATTGGATCTTTTTTTCACTGATCAACGATACCGGCCGGCCTGATCCGGGTCAATTGCGCAAATCTTTCTGTCGATGATAGATTGACTGGCATCGTCGTCTCCGCTGCGATAATCATCTCGCGAGGAAATATGGTAGAACCTGTTCCAGATTTGTTCCGTGTGACTTTGCTCGGAACCGGAGCGCCGCCGCCGCTCTTAGGCCGCTTCGGGCCGAGCACCTTGATCGAAGCCGGAGAGCAAAAATTTATCTTCGATGCCGGGCGCGGCGCCATGCAGCGGCTGCACCAACTTGGCATCCCGTTTGCCGATATCACCGGTTTGTTGCTCACACACCATCACTCCGATCATGTCGTAGGTTTTGTCGATCTCTGGCTGACCGGCTGGATCGGCCGGCCCTGGGGGAACCGACAAACCCCTCTTCGGGTGTGGGGTCCTCGAGGGACAAACCAGATGATGGAACATCTACCGTTGGCCTTCGCAGTAGATCTGCGCGTGCGCAGCAGAAGCTATCCCATGGCCGGCGCCAAACTCGATTCGGAGGAGATTGAAGAAGGAGTTGTTTATTCGCATAACGGCATCACCATAAGTGCATTCGAAGTGGATCATGGCGGCGAAGAGTTGCCTGCTTTCGGATATCGGATCGATTATCGAGGACATTCCGCCGTGCTGTCCGGAGACACGACTTTCAATGAAAATCTAATCGACCATGGGCAGGGCGCCGATCTGGTCGTTCACGAAGTCACTGCCGTTAGCGGCGCTGCCGCCGAGAGTCCCGCGCAACTCAAACGGATCGGCAGCAATCATACCACTCCGGAGCAGGCCGGTGAGGTTTTCGCTCGGATCAAACCGAAACTCGCGGTCTACAACCATCTCTTGCTTTTCGGCGGCGCCAGGGCCGACGATTTGATCCCGGCCACGCGCAAGCGGTATTCCGGTCCGCTGCTCGTCGGAGAAGACCTGATGCGATTCGATGTCGGCGAAAATATCGAACCGCGGCGGTTTGGCAAATGAGGAGTATCGTCTCCTACTCGCCGATAATCTTTACCAGCACCCGTTTGCGCCGTTTGCCGTCGAACTCGCCATAGAAGATCTGCTCCCATGGACCGAAATCCAAACGGCCGTCGGTGACGGCGACGACCACCTCCCGGCCCATCACCTGCCGCTTGATGTGCGCGTCGGCATTGTCTTCGCCGGTATCGTTATGACGGTACTGTTCGAGCGGTTCGTGCGGCGCCAATTTTTCCAGCCACACACCGTAGTCGTGGTGCAGGCCTGATTCGTCATCGTTGATGAACACCGAAGCGGTGATATGCATGGCGTTCACCAGGACCAAACCGTCGTTGACCCCGCTTTTTCGAATGCATTCCTGCACCTGCCCCGTGATATTAACGAACGCGACCCGGGTCGGCGTATCAAACCACAGTTCCTTGCGATAGCTTTTCATAGAGCCGCTCCCGGCTTTCCCATTTGATCTATTCTGTAAGAATTTATACAAACTATACGAGCATCAGTACACCCACCGACGGCGAACCTGTCGGTCCGATTTGAACGACTTGAACACACTGTGAGTGTTCCGGAGGTTAGATGAGCGAGATTCGTTTTATCGACACAACCGTGCGTGACGGCAATCAAAGCCTCTGGGCGCTCAATATGCGAGTCGGCGCAATGCTGCCGATCGCCGAGCAGATGGACCAGGCCGGCTTCGAATCGATGGAGTTCTTCTTGAGCGTCATGTTCAAGAAGTATGTGCGCGAGCATAAGGAGAATCCATGGGAGTGGGTGCGCGAAGGCACCAAGCGCATCAAGAACACCCGCCTGCGTTATCACGGCGGCATGCACAGCGCATTTGAAAAAACCCCTCACTGCATTCTCAAGCTGCTGATCGAACGGCTAGTCTCCTATGGACTGACTTTGACTCGAACATCGAACTCCTGGAACGACTTCGCCGACTTCGCAGAAGAAATCGCCGACTTAAAGAAAAGCGGCATGGATACCGTGGCCAACTTGATCTACTCGGTCTCGCCTCGTCACACCGACGAATACTACGCCCGTAAAGCCAACGAAGCGGCAGCGAGCAATCCATGGCGGATCTGCTTCAAGGACGTCGGCGGCTTGCTCACGCCGGAGCGAGCCCGAACTCTGATCCCGATCGTGCTCAAGAGCGCGGGAAAGATCCCGGTCGAGTTCCACGCCCACTGCAACAGCGGCCAAGCGCCGCTCTGCTATCTCGAAGGCGTCAAGCTCGGCATGAGAATTCTTCATACCGCCGTGCCGCCGCTGGCCAACGGCTCGTCACAGCCGTCGATCTTCAATATCGCCCATAATCTGCGCGCTCTCGGCTATACCCCGATGGTGGATTTGAAACCGCTTGAAGCCGTTGAAAAACATTTCACCGCGGTGGCCAGAAAATCCGGCTTGCCGATCGGCAAACCGGTCGAGTACGACGAGTCTCAATATCTGCATCAAGTCCCCGGAGGCATGATCTCCAACATGCGCCACCAGCTCAAGATCGTCGGCATGGAGCACAAGATGGAGGCCGCGCTCGAGGAAGCCGCTCACGTTCGAAAAGATTTCGGCTATCCGATCATGGTGACGCCGCTGTCGCAGTACGTCGGCACTCAAGCCGCGATCAACGTGCTTCTCGGAGAGCGTTACAAAGAGGTGCCTGATCAGGTGATTCAGTATGCGCTGGGGTTTTGGGGCAAAGAAGCGGTCGAGGTCATGGACCCCGATGTCAGAGATAAAATTTTAAGCCGGCCACGCGCCAAAGAATGGACCCATTGGGAACAACCCGAACCCACCCTGAATGAAGTCAGGCAGAAGTTAGGCGTTCATCTCTCCGATGAAGAGTTGATCTTGCGCTTTTTCGCCGGCGACGACTACGTCAATGCGCTGCCGGACGGCGGCAAACCGCGCGATTATTTGAACGGCGATCTGCCTTTGGTAAGGCTGATCGAGCAGCTCAGCCGGCGCAAGGGTTCGAATCAAATCTTTATCAAGCGACCCGGCTTCTCGGTGAGGATGGAGAAAAGAAACGCGGTCTAAATTTTCGTGTTCGTGCTCGCGTGTTCGTATTCGTTCGGAGTTCTCGATCACGTTTGCCACGGACACATCACGATGGCTCGGCATGCTGGTCAAAACGCTCAGATGCAAGGCGCGCGACGTCCAACGAGCGCAGGCGTACTCGAGTTGTACGCCGGAAGCGGAGTCGGACGAGCGGAACGCAGCAGCTGGACGTTTTCACCAGCATGCCTAAGGATCGTCGCCGTCCACAGTCCCCACTTCGCAAAGGTGGCTGGTATCGCCCCAGGTCTGCAGGAACCAGTCGCCCTCTCGGTAACTGAACACGTTCAATCCCGCGTTGGTGAACTCAAACCGGCGCGGCGCATCGAACGGAATTGAAAAGGTGTGGCGGAAGAGGCCGCTCAGCACCCCTCCATGGGTAACAACCACAACTGTCTCACCCGGATGCTTCTGGCCAAGTTCTGTGAGGTAAGCCACATTGCGCGCGACCTGCTGCCGCACGCTTTCACCGCCGGGAATCACGTAATCCGGGCCCACGGAACGGTGCAGCCGGTGTTCTTGCGGATACCTCGCTCTGATCTCGTCGCCGTTAAGTCCCTGGAAGATTCCCAGGTGCCGCTCGCGTAGGCGAGCATCGGTCACAATCTCATGACCGGTCGAAGCGGCGATTATTTGAGCGGTGCGCAGAGCGCGTCCCAGATCACTGCTGTAAAGTCGTGTAAAATGTTCGCGCGTCAATCGAATAGCCAAAGCATTCGCCTGAGCAATGCCTCTTTCCGTCAAATCGCTGTCGAGATGGCCCTGCCGTACGCCGCGATAATTCCACTGCGTCTGCCCGTGCCGCACAATGATAAATTGAGTTCGTACCATGTATCGTAAACCTCGCCGACAATGCTTACTCGCACAGCGCCGGTGCAGATGTCAAATCTTGGATCCGGAGTTTTTACATGGCCAACGAGCACATCAGACAACGATTGCATTTGCCGAGTGACCGTCGTAATTGGACTGCAGACACTCGGGAAGGGAACCCGCTCATGCCTTTCATCAAACGTAAAGAGGTTGAAATCTTTTTCGAAACTCATGGTCAGGGCGCGCCGATGATGTTTTTTAGCGAAACCGCCTGCGCCGGCGATGTCTGGAATATTTTCCAGGTGCCGGAATTTTGCCGCGATCACAAGGTGATCACTCACGATTATCGGGGCACAGGGCGCTCGACTAAACCGACCGTCCCATACTCGACGGACGACTTCGTCGAGGACGCCATCGCCATTCTTGATCATCTAAACGCGGGACCGGCAATCGTTTGCGGCCATTCGATGGGCGGCAGAATCGTTCAATTATTGGCATTGAAACATCCCACCAAGGTTAAGAAACTGATTATTGCGTCGAGCGGCGCCGGTCATCCGGGAATGGCCAAGGGAATCCCTTTCCAGTTATGCAAGGAAATGGTCGAGCTCGGCTATGAACGCTATGTGCGAGAACACACTCTTGAAGTCGGCTGGACCCCGGCCTACCTCAAACAGAATCGCGATAAGGTCGAACACTTCCTTAAGGTTCGTATGGCAAATCTTCCACCGCTGGAAAGTTATTTACGCCACGTCATCGCAAGGCAGGAACATGACACTACCGATCGTCTCGAAGACATCAAACTGCCAACCCTGGTCATGGTCGGTTCCGATGACCATGTGTCCTCAACCGGAAGTTCGCATCGCAAGGACGCGGATGTTCTGGCGCGCGGCCTTGCCAATGCCGATTTCGTAGAAATTCCGGGTGAAGCGCACAACTATTTCTTCACCAATCCGGATGCAGCTCACGGAGCAATTCGGAGCTTTTTGGCGGCAAGATGAGCAAGCCAGTTTGACAATTAATACGTGGGAACTAACGTTTCGAATTCAGGATGATTGACAAACACCGTCCGCTAACTTAGATGGACGGTAGTATCGCAAGGAGGTCCGGTATGTTCGCAAAAATCCGCCATCTAGCGATGTACACTCACGATCACGCCGCCGTGACCCATTTCTACCAAACGATTTTTGGCATGAAACGGATGACCAGCGGCACTGTCGATGAAACAGGCAAGCAAAATACCAACCGCGGGCACATCAGCGACGGCGTCATCGGCATGGCCATTCTGCCGCGATACGCCGGGATACAGTCGGGCATGGACCATTATGGATTCGAAGTGACCGATATCAAGGATTTCGTTCGCCGGATGGAGCAATACTATCCGGACGTAAAGATCGCCAAAGGATTGGAATATGTGCCGTTTGCCGGATTGCGCAGCTACGATCCCGCCGGCACCCAGTTCGACATTGCGCAAGCGCATATAGGCAATGTCCGAGAAGGCTACAACGAAAGCGGCTGGGATCAACCGCGCTGGATCAATCATTTATCGATTCGCGCTGATAATCCAATGGCAGTGGCGGAGTTCTATGAAAAGGTCTTCGAACTAAAAGAAGCAGAGACTTATCGCGATGACGGCTCTATCTGCATGACCGACGGCAAAGTTAAATTATTGCTTCGACCTCGCGACAACGGCCTTTACCGCGGCCTGCGAGAAGGTCTCGACCATGTCGGATTCAAAGTGGAAAATCTCAAAGCTGCGGCCGATGATCTCGACGCGCTAACCGCTTCTTCGCCGCAGGCAGCGCCACGAAAACTCACGGTGGGCTTGCACGGCCAACTGATCGAAAACGATTTCCGCAAATGTTGCCTCGGCCAACACTTCATATCGGATCCCGATGGTGTGCTGATCGATATGTCGGAGAATTGAAACGCTCTGCGACTCTTAGCGCCGCAGGCTGCTCAAAGATCTCGAAGGATGAAGCGCGAAATCTGACGCGGAATGCAGCCTTCCGCTTGTCGAGAATTGATCGAGCGTTACGCAGCCTAGAATCTTCAGCAGCCTGGGATCAGTTCAAGGTGCGAGGTGTTATATCCGAATCGGGATCCGCTTGGCCGCCGCCGAGTCGAAGCAGATTGATCAGCGTATTCTCCCTGTCTTTCAGAGTTTGCGCTTCCAGCAACGCTTGTTTCTCCGGCGGATGAAACGGCAACGAGACTGACAAAAGATTCACCAGTTCCAGATCCGAGAAGCGCTGCGCCTGCTCCGGTTTGACCTGCATGCCGTGAGCTTGCCCGTATAACGTCAGCGCCTGCAGTATCGCGTCGCGCTCGCAGTTCCAACCCTCCGGCAGGGCCGCATCGGGAAATTCGCTATAGATGGCTTTGACACGCCGATACCCGCGTCGCAGTTCGAGCTCCTCTTCGAATCTAAAGCGGTTGACGCCCTTGAGTTGAATAAAGAAGCGGCCGTCAGCAGATTTCTCGTATTTTTCGATGTACCCGGCGCAACCGATCTTGTATAGATCCGGTGATTCCCTTTCGGCGCCCGGCCGCGGCTGATTATCCGGTTGCGGCACGAACGGTTGAATCATGCCGAACACCTTGTCTCCATCCAGGGCATCTTCCACCATGTTGCGGTAACGCGGCTCAAAGATGTGCAACGGCAGCACCGTTCCGGGCAAAACCAAAACTCCGGTCAACGGAAAGATCGGCAGTATTTCCGGCATCGGCATATTTGGGATTTTCATTGCCACAGAATTTGTCTCAACACCTGTCTGTTTATAGGTGATGGCGCGAGAACGGTCAAGGCGGATGACAACGGGCAGCGCCACGTGACAACCCCGGAAGAGGCTCTTGCAATACAGCGCTCGGCTATTCTAGCTTGTCAAAAGTTTACCTGCAGCCTATAGGAATAGCATGGTTGAATTTGCGCCGATGGATATCCCGACCGCGAAAGACTTTTTGGCCCGGCATCATTGGGGCGTGTTGACGACCCGGAGAAAGGAAGGGTCATTGCAGATGTCGCCGGTTACCGTTGGCATCGATTCTGCCGGATGCGCCGTCATCAGCAGCCGGGAAACCGCATACAAGGTCAACAATCTGCGGCGTGATCCACGGGCCGCGGTGTGTGTCTTCACCAACGAGTTCCACGGCGAAGGCTGGGTGCAAATCAACGGCAACGCTGAAATTTTATCGCTGCCGCACGCGATGGAGACATTGGTGTACTTAGAACGCCAAGCCAAAGGCGAAAACCGCGACTGGCCGTCGTTCCACCAACGAATGGCGCGCGAGAAACGGGTCATCATTCGCATCCGCATAGACGACGTGGGACCGAAGCGGCGCGGATAATGAACAAGCTTCTCCCTTGAAACCATGGCAATCCACAAATTAGTTCTGCCCAATCCGCTCCTGCGCTTGTGCAGCCAACTGCTTGTCCTCGCCGCGCTCGCTCAGGCGCCAGAAGTCGTCGCGGCCGAGCAGGAGAACTCTCTCACCGGTCGGCTTTTAGTGGCTCTGCCGAACATGAAAGATCGGCGCTTTTCCGAATCGGTTATCTATATTGTGAGGCATGACCGTGAAGGCGCTTTCGGCCTGGTGATCAATCGCGTCTTGGCTACCGCGCCCATCGAAGAAGTGCTCGCCGGTTTCGGCGTCGACGAAAAAGGCGGCAAGGGAGAAATCACGATTCACTACGGGGGCCCAGTGAGCCCGCGTCAGGGTTTTGTGCTGCATAGCGACGATGTCGTGCGGGAGAACTCGACCAGAGTCGACAATGGCCTGGCAATCACTTCGGATGCGACGATGATTCGAGATATTTCTCTAGGCAAAGGGCCTCGCCAGTTTTTGTTGATCGTCGGCTATGCCGGCTGGGCACCCGACCAGTTAGAGCAAGAGCTTCAGAATAAGGCCTGGTTTTCTATTCCCGCCGATAAGGAGATTATTTTCTCTAAGCAAACAGACGAAACGTGGCGGCGCGCGATGGACAAGCGGCAAGTACCGCTTTGAATTGACCCATTCAGTAGATTCGAAATTGCCTAGAACCGGAGATCTTATGAAACTTGATTTGGCTAAAGCAAACATTATCGTCGATGCCGCGCTAGAGAATGCGCGGAAGTCCAAGATCAGACCGCTCTGCGTCGCGGTCCTTGATGATGGCGGCAACTTAAAAGCTCTCAAGCGTGATGACGGCGCCAGCATTTTGCGACCGCAGATCGCGATCAGCAAAGCATGGGGCGCTATCGGCATGGGAGAATCGAGCCGTCACCTGGGCAATCGGCTGAAGGAGCTTCCGGCTTTTCTCAACGCGCTATCAGCGATGACTGGCGGCAAGGTCGTTCCGGTTGCCGGCGGCGTATTGATCATGGATGGTGAAGTTATTCTCGGCGCCGCCGGCGCCAGCGGCGCGACCGCCGATGAAGACGAGGCTTGTGTCATCACCGGCATCCAGGCAGCCGGCCTTCAATTCAAAGTTTAATGCGCAGCTAACTTATTTTACAGGAGCACATAATGAAAATCGTCAGGCTGTATACGGGTAACGATCAAAAGTCGCATTTCGAAGAAATCGAGCTCAACTTTGGCGGCAATCAACCGATGCTGACGACCGAAGCTCGAGCCGCAACCAGCGCGATCTTTCGCTCCGCGCCCGCCGGGCTTTTTCTCGATCGCCACCCGGCGCCACGGCGCCAATTCCTGGTGACACTATCCGGTTCATGGGAAATCGAAGCCAGCAACGGCGTCAAGCGGATCTTCAAGACCGGTGATGTCATGCTCGCCGATGACACCACCGGCGAGGGGCATACGTCCCGCGTGCTCGGATCCGAGCCCCATGTTTTTATGACTGTGCCGCTGGCCGACTAAACCGGGCACCAACTATAATCATTGACTGACATTGAACGGTTGAACCTTTGAACTGTTGAACCAAAATCGGTTCAACAGTTCAAAGGTTCAGGGTTCAACGTCGGATTACGAGTCACCGAAAAACTTGTTGAGGAAAAAATGATCCGAATCGCCGTACCTGATTTAGTATCGAACTCTTATTTCCCGGCCATTGCCGCTGTCGAGTTGGGCTTTTTCAAATCTGAGGGTCTCGACGCCAGCGTCGACTTGTTGTTTCCGGTGCCGAAAACCTTCGCGGCATTGCGCGACGGGCAGCTCGATTTTGTCGTCGGCTCGGCGCATGCCACGCTATTGGCCTTTCCAGATTGGAACGGCGCGAAACTACTTGCCGCAATCGCCCAGCATACCTACTGGTTCTTGGTGATTCGCAAGGATCTCAATCCCCAACGCGGTGATTTGAGTATCGTCAAAGGGCTGCGCATCGGCGCCGCTCCGGGCGTCGACTTGAGCTTGCAACGAATGCTGGTTGAAGCCGGCATCGATCCGGCAAAAAACAATGTGCAAATCATGCCGATTCCGGGCGCTGCCGGACCCGACGTTTCTTTCGGGCTCTCTGCGGCAAAGGCCCTGGAAGACGGCAAGCTCGATGGATTCTGGGCCAACGGCATGGGATGCGAAGTCGCGTTGCGGCGCGGCGTCGGAACGATGGTTATCGATGTGCGTCGCGGGGACGGCCCTCCTCCGGCGCGTCACTATACGTTTCCGGCATTGGTGACCACCGAAAAAAGAATCCAAGAGGAACCCGAAACCGCTGCCGCGGCGATCCGCGCCATCATCAAGGCGCACAAGGCGCTCAAACAAGACATCAGTCTGGCTACCGAGGTCGGCAAAAAACGCTTCCCTCCTGCGGAAGCCGAACTCATCGCCGAGTTGATCCGGCGAGATCTTCCCTACTACGATCCGACCATCACCGAAGAAAAAATTACCAGCATGAATCGTTTCGCTACCGACATCGGGCTGCTGTCAGCTCCGGTGACTTACGACAGAGTGGTCGCGATCGAGTTCACCCATCTGTGGAAAGAAGCGGTTTAATCAGACGGTTCATTATTCGCGCTTGTCCAAAGAGTCATTCTCGGATCTGTTAAACTCAGTCATTGCCGAATGCTTCTATCGGGAATCCAGGCCAGACCGGACCTGGACCCCCAATTAATGCATTCGGGGGGTGACGGCTTCGAGTGTGTTCTCGTCGCTACATTCTGGTACCCCGCGAAAAGCCGCGTTTAATTGCCGATCTAAACCGCGGGGGAACTTTTTTCGAACCGCACCGTCTAATAAATGAACAGGTCCATGCTCGCTGAGGAAATAGGTGACGCGGAATGCGTCAAGCGCGTTCAACGGGGCGACACCCAATCCTTCGAGATTTTGGTGCGGCGACACCAAAACACGACTTTCAACCTGATTTATCGGTTTTTGGGAGACTATGATGAAGCCACCGAAACGGCCCAAGAAGTATTCCTCTCGGCTTACAAATCGATTCAGCAGTTTCGCGGCGACGCGACATTTTCCACTTGGCTCTATCGGATCGCTTTTAACCACGCCAGTAGCCGCCGGAAAAGCTTGAGCAGCAAACTACAGCGACAGGTTGCGCTGGAGGACGACGCGGTGCTGGTCGACTGCGGCGCAGATCCTGAGACCAGTGCGGAACGGAAGGAAATCCAGCAATGCGTGCAACAAGCGCTGAACAGTCTGGATGGTGATGACGCGCAAATCATTCTGCTCCGGGATCTACAAGACGTTTCCTATGAGGACATCGCCCAGACGCTTGATGTGCCCGTCGGCACCGTGAAATCGCGACTGCACCGGGCGCGACAAGCGTTGAGAATCAGCCTTGCGCCCTACTTCACCCGCCATCGGAAAGTTTCATGAATTGCCTCGAGGCACGGAAATACTTTGCGAATTTGTTGGATCACAGCAGCGATGAGCGGCTGCGCAAAGTGAACGATCATCTTGCCGCCTGTGCTCGGTGCCGGCAAGAGTTGGCCGCAGTTGCTGCATGCCGACGACTCGTGTCGGCTTTGCCGCCGGTCGAGCCGCCGGCAGGCTTCACAAGCCGGGTCATGGCAGAAGTTCGTGACACGGCCCATCGGTCCAACCTATGGCAGCGTTTATTTTCACCACTGCAACTTAAGCTTCCACTACAAGCCACGGCGGTGGTTCTGATCGGTGTTCTGGCCGTTTTCATTTATCAGAAAGAGGCCGGCCACCGTCAATCGACAACGACTACCATTACGCCTCCGAATGGTCTGCAAAAACAAGCGGAAGCGGACAAATTGCCGCCGTCCGACCGCCGAGCGCGTGCACTTAAAACCGATGCGGAAAACGCCCAGGAGGCAGGAGCGCAGAAACCGGGAGTGAAAGGTTTACCGCAAACAGAACAGCCTCGATCGCCTGCCGAACCAGCAGAACAGGCAATCGGCGGCATTCAGCCTGGCGCTCCGCCGGCTGGTCCTGCCGATGGGACGGGCCGCTCTCTCGCTCCTTCCAAATTAGAGAAACAATCCTCAGCGGCAGGCGACGTTGCATCCCCTCGCCGAGAACAGCTTTCGCCTTTCAACGCGCATGCGCCACCGGCAGCGACAGCAGTTCCGCAGGACAAGCATACCGATCATAAGGACACCGCCTCCGCCAGAGATCCCTCATCGTCTGCCGCGCCCGCGGAGAAGCGACCTTCCAGTTCCTTAGATGCTCTTAAATCCGGCAGGACCGGGTTAGCGTTCCCGGCCGGCCGTGAATTGACGCTGCGTCTAAAAGGGCCGGCCCGGGGTGACGAAACCGCAGCAGCGCCATTGGAATTGGAACGTCCTCAGATAGAGCCGCGACCTTCGCCGGTAGAGGGTGAATTCAAAGATCTCGATCAGGCGCGGCAGCGCGCCATTGCAACCGATCAGCCACAAAGTATCTGGGTTACTATCCGGTCCGGCCAATATGAGGGATTCAAGAAAGAACTTGCAGGTTTGGGTAATGTCGAAAGCGAATTGCCGGCGCCGGCTCACAAGAACGAGGTAAAGCCGGCGGATCAACTTCGCATCAAGGTAACAATTCTCCCGCCGCTGTCTTCAGCAGACTCCCCTTCCAGTCGCTAGCCTAGCAGGCTGCTCAAAAAGATTCAGAGGCTAGGCGCGCGACCGTTCGATGAGCTGAGGCGTACGCTTCAATACGTTGAAGCAAGTCGGGCGAGCGCAACGAAGCATATGAGGCTTTTTCAGCAGCGTGCTCGGAACATTTTTCTTCCTGGCTAAGTCTAATCAAAGAAATCGCAACGCGGAAACACTGCTTCAGGAGGAAACAATGAGATTACGCCGCAGAAGCGCTTTAGAGTTTTTGGCGCTCGCTTTGATTATAATGCTTGCGCCGGGAGCGGAGTGGCGCATATTTGCCTATGCAGCCGATCCTACCGGCGCTGTAGTCGCGACCAGCCTCGCCGATCAGGAAACACTTTCGCTTACCGTCTACAATAGCAATCTCGGTTTGGTAAAAGACACCAGACGTCTAACCTTGCCAAGCGGCGTCACGCAGCTAAAGTTCGGGGAAGTGGCGGCGAAAATCATGCCGCAGACCGTGCATATCAAGTCGCTGAGCGATCCCAAGCATTTGCAGATTCTCGAACAGAACTACGAGTATGATCTGCTGACTCCGCAGAAGCTGCTCGAGAAATTCGTCGGCAAAGAGCTCACGATTTTCAAAGACAACGTGGAAGTTCCCATCATGATTCTCAGCGTGAATCAGGGTATCGTTTACAAATTGGGCGGACGTATCTTCACAGGGCAGCCGCACAACCTGATCTTCCCCAACATTCCCAACAACCTCATCTCTCATCCGACCCTGGTTTGGTTATTGGAAAACCGCGGCACAGCGCGGCATAAGCTGGAGGCAACCTATCTCACTCAAGGCATCAGTTGGCGGGCCGATTACGTCGCCGTTCTCGACAGTAAGGACGAGCTCCTGGACCTTTCCGGTTGGGTGACCTTAGACAATCAAAGCGGCGCGAGCTATCAAAACGCCCGCCTCAAGCTCGTCGCCGGCGACGTCAATCGGGTCATCGAACGGCGCGGCGCTGCGGACGCCGTACGAGCATTGTCAGAACTATCCGCAAAGCCGGCCGCCGCTCCGTTTAGCGAGGAGTCGTTCTTTGAATATCACCTTTATAGCCTGCAGAGAGCCACGACCATCAAGGAGAACCAGACAAAACAAGTGAGCCTCTTATCAGCCGATGGGGTTCCCATCACCAAACAGTATGTGTATCGCGGCTCACAGCAATATTTCCGGTCCAGATTTGGCACGCCGGTCTCGAACCAAAAGATTGAGGTTTATGTCGATATCGCCAACAAGAAAGAAAATAATTTAGGCATGCCCCTGCCCAGAGGGACTGTGCGGGTTTACAAAGCCGACAGCGATGGCAGTCTGCAATTCGTGGGCGAAGACCGCATCGATCATACGCCAAAGGACGAAACGATCAAGATCAAGATGGGCGACGCCTTCGACATCGTCGGCCAGCGCAAGCAGACCGACTGGCGCAAGCTCGCCGACAATCTTTACGAAGCGGCATTCGAGATCAGTCTGCGCAATCATAAGGAAGAAGCCGTTACCGTGAACGTCATCGAACCGATGCTGTCCGACTGGGAGATTCTGAGCAGCTCTCATACCCATAAAAAAACCGACGCTCATACGGCGCAGTTCGATTTGCCCGTCGCGAAAAACGGTGAGACCAGACTGCAGTACCGGGTGCGATATAAGTTCTAGTGGGAAGTTCTGAAGTTCGCTACGTAATCAAATCGAGATTCCTGGCAAGCGGAACCCGGGCAGAAGCCGCGCCGCGGCCCACCGCCTTAGCTTAGTCCTGGAGGTTGTCCATTATTAGACAGCATTCGTTAATGGTCATCGTATGGTTGTCTATAAGGGAGGCAAATCTATGAACAGATATATTGCCGAATTACTCGGCACGTTTGTGCTGGTTTTTGCCAGCTGCGGCAGCGCCGTGTTGGCGGGAGATAAAATTGGCTTTCTCGGCGTCTCGTTGGCTTTCGGCCTGTCTCTGCTGGCAATGATTTATGCCATAGGACCCATATCCGGCTGCCACATAAATCCTGCGGTAACCGTCGGACTACTTCTGACCAAGAAGATGGATCCGAAGTTTGCAGGCGGGTATATCGTGGCGCAGATCGTCGGTGCGATTTTGGCTGCCGGAATTTTGTTGATCATCGCCCAAGGCGCACCGGGCGGCTACGATCCATCTGTTTCTGGTTTCGCGGCAAATGGTTATGGCGAACACTCGCCGGGCAAATATAATCTATTATCGGCGTTCCTGGTCGAAGTCGTCCTAACATTTTTTCTGGTTTACACCGTTCTCGGCGCCACCGATATCAGAGCACCTGTCGGTTTTGCCGGAATAGCTATCGGATTGATCCTGGCACTTATTCATTTGGTAGGTATTCCCGTAACCAACACTTCGGTCAATCCAGCGCGCAGTATCGGACCCGCCATTTTCGTCGGCGGCTGGGCATTGAGCCAATTATGGCTATTTATTATCGCGCCGATTATCGGTGCAGCGATCGCGGCAGCCGCCTACGCGTCGACGCATAAACCTGTGGAGGTCATTAGCACAAGAGAAGCCGAACGTGCGCTACCTAAAGAGCAGGTTGAAAGGAGGTCGGCTTAGTATCGTTTCTGAGCTACTTATTGATTCGGTTCCTGAGATGTTCCGTCGGTTGTCTGTGTCTCTCATTACTACAAGCCCCAAAGCTGAGCAAACCGGCAAACGATTGGGACGGACCTGAAATGATTGCTTAGGCGTGCGATTTACTTAGTAGCGACGCCTGGCGTCAGTCAAACGCCGGTGCTGGAGGCCAGTGGGGTTCCCTACCCCGCCCCAGCAAAAGTCACTTAAGGAGCAACTTGTTGGAACAGGGGTTTATATCTCAAGCCCGAATCAAATTTGCTATGGCTGGTAGTCAAACGGATACATCGATCTGGCTCTCGCACGATCGAAAAGCGAGTGAATGATGAGATTTTTCTTCAGTTTCATAGTGCCGAGCTGCTTAAGAGAGTAGCGAGCGCTGGCCTCGCGATTGCTCAATGAATCTCTAGGCAGCTATTTCGGATGGATTCGCTCGACAGCAAAGCGTCAACAAATCAGCGGAGGTGATCTATTAGCGGCCTACAATGGTAGTTTAAGCGCACTGGTAACGTGGTCGCAAACTAGCAAAAACAAAAACATCCGGCTGACGCTGTTCAGGCTGCAACCCTTACCATCCTTTCATTGGGCCCGATTGGTTTCACACCGGTCGGGCCTTTTTAGTTTGAGCTCTATGAGATGTTTTTGGGATTTAGTCGAAAACTAACTCTGATGATCCGCTGGATAAGCCAAGATTCTGATTTCGATTGCCGATCTGGGCTAGGCGAACTGACACACGAAGCAGATCGGCCTGACAGTCCCGGGAAGCGTGCTGGCGAGAGCAAACAAGTTGATCCAGTGATCTCAAGCACCGGCCGGCCGACGAGCGAACGTATAGCTAGTAAACACCTCCGCTTCACCCTTTGCATTTTGTTTCTGGCATTTAGTGTCCCCGTCAATGCGCAACAGCCGACAAAGATCGCGCGCGTCGGGTTTCTGTCATCGACTGGCGATGTTCGCGATCCCAGCCCATCCGTAGAGGCATTTCGCCAAGGGCTGCGCAATCTCGGTTATGTCGAGCAGAAAAATATACTGGTTGAGTATCGTTATGCTGAAGGACAACAGGATCGTCTGCCAGAGCTGGTCGCCGAACTCGTAAAACTCAAACCCGATGTCCTTGTCCTGACAGCTTTAACAGCGGTCCAAGCAGCCAAGCAAGTTACCAAGACGATTCCGATTGTCATGGTGATCCTTTCAGATCCAGTTGCCACCGGGCTGGTACAAAGCTTGGCGCATCCGGGCGGAAATATCACGGGTATCAGCAGACTCATCCGCGAATTGGGTGGAAAACGGCTGGAACTGCTTCAAGAGTCGATTCCGAAAGTATCGCGAGTAGGCGTCATTTGGGATGCGGACGCGCCAGGAGCCGCTAGTGCTTTTCACAAATACGAAGCTACGGCGCGTGCGCTAACGATTGAACTTCAGTCGCTCCCGATTAAGGGTGCCGCGCCTGATCTTGAGAACACATTTCGTAATGCCGTCAAAGATCGTTTAGGCGCCCTCGTCATCGTCAACAATGCCTTAGTCCGCCGTAATTCGAAGCAGATCGCAGAGCTTGCGATAAAGAACCGCCTGCCCTCCATGGGCGAGACAAGTAATTATGTAGAGGCCGGTGGACTCGTAGCCTACTCTGCCAACGATGCTGATAATTACATCCGGGCTGCTGTCTTAGTCGACAAAATCCTCAGGGGCGCCAATCCTGCAAACATTCCGGTGGAGCAGCCGACAAAATTCGATTTGGTCATCAACTTGAAGACCGCCAAACAGATCGGCGCCACGATTCTGCCGAATGTGTTGGCGAGAGCGGACCGGGTGATCCGATGACCGAGGTCCGAGATCAGATGTCAGAGATCGGAAAAGCAGGACGGACAGCAATGAGTAAGAAAATCATTTTCCTTGCTCTATGCTCCCTTCTCCTTGCTCCGTGCTCTGCCGTCGAGGCGCAGCAAGCGAAGAGAGTCTTCCATATAGGGTATTTATCAGGAGGAACCGCTGCAGCTCGTAACACCCGGTTTACGCTGGCTCTGCGGGAGATAGGCTACGTTGAAGGACAGAACACCGTCACTGAGTATCGTTATGCAGAGGGACAGCTCGATCGGCTCCCTGAGATTGCGGCCGAGCTGGTGCGTCTCAACGTTGATATCATAGTGGCAGTAGGAGCCGACACAGTAGCCCGGGCGGCCAAGAACGCGACCAAGACGATTCCGATCGTCATGTCAGGCCAAGGAATTGATCCTGTTGAGGCAGCACTGGTCGAAAATCTTGCCCGTCCCGGCGGCAACGTCACCGGTCTTACAAACCTTACCGGAGAATTAGGCGGAAAGCGGCTGGAGCTGTTCAAACAAACCGTTCCCAAACTTGGTCGTGTCGCGGCTCTCTACAATCCGGCCGCTCTGGGTAGTGTGCGCCAGCTAAAAGAGGATCTCCCGGTTGCGGCGCGTGCGATCGGGTTGACGATTCAGCTTTATGAGGTACGACATGCGGACGCTTTTGAGAGCGTATTCGCCGCGATGAGCAAACAGCATCCCGATGGGCTTTACGTGCTCGGCGGCACGATAATGCGTGTAAACGAAAAACCGATTGTCGAGTTTGCGTTAAAGAGCCGGATTCCGTCGATGTACTTTACCAGAGAATTCGTAGATGCCGGTGGGCTGATGTCCTACGGGGCGGACCGCGTGGACAGCGACCGCCGGGTCGCGTATTTCGTCGACAAAATTCTCAAAGGCGCTAGGCCTGCCGACTTGCCGATAGAGCGGCCCACAAAATTCGAGTTCATCATCAATTTGAAAACGGCGAAACAGATCGGCCTTATCATTCCGCCGAGCGTGCTGGCGCGAGCGGACAAGGTCATAAAATAAGATTTCGGATTTCGATTTTAGATTTTCGATTAAAATCCAAGAGAACAAACCAATGGACGTTTGCCCCTCGAAGTCCCTTTACGACAGTCCAAAAGCTGTACTGAGCCATGACGAAGGATCGTCAATCGAAAATCTAAGTTGGCTCGGGGTTTGGGTCATCGCTTTCCTGTTCCTGGTGGCTGTACCAGTCGTTGAGGCCCAGCAGCCGATAAAGATACCGAAGATTGGGTTTCTTGGATCTGGTCCCAGTTCCCGACCGTGGCACGAATCGTTCAAGCGAGAGTTCCGGAAACTTGGTTATGTCGACGGCAAGAACGTAATTTTTATCCATCGGTTCGCCGATACTAAGTACGACCGGCTTCCCGTCCTGGCTGATGAGCTGGTCCGTCTCAAGGTCGACGTGATCATCACGCCAGGGTCCAATGACACGGGCGCCGCCAAGAACGCTACTAAAACAATCCCCATCGTTTTTCTGGGGGCGGGATCCGATCCTGTTGTGCTTGGTCTGGTTGACAGCCTGGCGAGACCTGGAGGGAACCTTACAGGGGTCAGCAGTATAGCCTCTGAATTGGCTGGCAAAAGACTGGAGTTGCTCAAGGAAACCGTTCCCAAGCTTGCTCGGGTCGCGGTGCTGTGGAATCCGCAAAACGCGGGCTCTACGCAAGTATGGAAAGAAAGCCAACCCGCGGCAAAGGAGCTGGATCTGCAACTTCATTCCATCGCGGTAAACAGCGCCGATCAATTAGATAGCGAGTTCAAAGAGGCCGCTAAAGCGCATAACAGCGCTCTCGTCGTGACCGCAGGTGCGTTGCTCACTACTAATCAAGTACAAATCATCAACCTTGCCACAAAATATCGGTTGCCGGCTATCGGCGCTGGAAGAGAATTCGTCGCCAACGGCGGGTTAATGTCCTACGGATCTGACGCTATCGAACGATACCAGCGCGCGGCGCTGATGGTCGAAAAGATTCTGAAAGGTGCCAAACCCGCCGATCTTCCGGTCGAGCAGCCCACGAAGTTCGAGCTTGTGATCAACTTAAAGACCGCCAAGACTCTTGGCCTGATGATTCCGCAAAACGTGTTGGCACGGACGGATAGGGTCATCAAATAATTTCGATTTCAGTTTGGCGATTTTCGATTAGGAGAAACAAATGAGCAAAGCATGCGGGTTCTGATTTTGGAATCCGACAATCTAAAATCCAAAATCGAAAATCCAAAATGGCTGGGGCTTTGGGTGTTCATTTTGGTGCTTGTGTTGAGTGGGACTGTGGCCGACGCGCAGCAGGCAAGAAAATCCCTCGGATAGGATATCTATCGACGCTCGATCAAGCTCGTGACTCCGGACGTTTCCAAGCAATTCGACTGGGTCTCCGCGAGCTTGGCTACATAGAAGACAGAACATCACCATCGAGTATCGATATGCGGAGGGGAAGCAAGATCGGCTTCCGGAGCTTGTGAACGAGCTGGTGCGTCTCAAGGTATATCGTCGTGGTAGCAGGAGGAATCATGGGGATTAGGGCGGCCAAGAATGCGACCAAGACGATTCCTATCGTTATGGGAGGCAGTGGGATCGACCCTGTCGCGGGGGGCCTAGTTGAAAGCCTTGCCCGTCCCGGCGGCAACGTTACCGGCATTACAAACCTTACCAGAGAACTAGGTGGTAAGCGGCTGGAGTTGCTCAAAGAAGCCGTTCCCACAGTTGTTCGTATCGCGGTTCTCCACGAGTCGGCCAATCCGGGCAGTTTACGCGAGCTGAAAGACGTTCTCCCAGGAGCGGAGCGGGCGCTGGGGTTGACGGTTCGGTCTTGGGAGGTACAAGGCAGTGACGGTTTCGAGAAGATATTCGCTGCGCTGAATAAGCAGCGCCCGGATGGACTCTACGTGACCACGAGCCCGCTAATGACGGCTAACCTGAAACGGATCGTGAGCTTTGCGTTGAAGACCCGGTTACCATCCGTGGGCAGCAATATACAGTATGTAGACGCCGGTGGGCTCATGTCTTACGACGCGGACCCCGCGGACAGCTATTGGCGCGTGGCCTGGTACCTGGACAAAATCCTCAAGGGCGCCAAGCCCGCCGATCTCCCGGTGGAACAGTCGTCGAAGTTCGAGCTGGTCATCAATCTCAAGACGGCCAAGCAGATTGGTCTGACAATTTCGCCGAATGTGCTGGCGCGAGCAGATAAGGTGATCAAATGAAACCAGGCATTAGGCACCAGGCATTAGGCGCTAAGACAAAAGTTAAACTCGTTGCCTTTGCGCTTTGCACCATGCTCTTTGCGTTTGGCCCGCAGACGGAAGCGCAGCAGCAAACGAAACTGCCGCGAATAGGATATCTATTACCTGGCAGTCCCGCTAGTGAGTCCACTGTTTTCGAGGCAACTCGACTGGCTCTCCGCGAGCTTGGCTACATAGAAGGACAGAACATTGCCGCGGAGTACCGATACGCGGAGGGCAAGCGCGATCGCTTTCCTGAACTTGCGACCGAGCTGGTGCGTCTCAAGGTTGATGTCCTCGTCGTGGCAGGAGGGAACACGCCGGTCCGGGCGGTAAAGAATGCGACCAAAACGATTCCGATCGTTATGGCGGGCGGATCCGATCCCGTCGAGGCAGGGCTGATCGAAAGCCTCGCCCGTCCCGGCGCCAACGTCACCGGCCTTACAAACCTTGCGCGAGAACTGGGGGGAAAGCGGTTGGAACTGCTCAAAGAAGCCGTTCCCAAACTTGCCCGTGTCGCGGTTCTCTACGATCCAGTCAATCCTTCCCATGTACGCGAGGTGAAAGAAGTTCTCCCAATGACAGCGGGTTTGCTGAAACTAGCTATTCAGCCTTGGGAGGTACCAGACCCGGACGGTTTCGAGCGAGCATTCGCTGCGTTTATCAAAGAGCACCCGGACGGATTGTACGTGCTCTCAGGCACACGAGTGTGGGTTATCTATAAGCGGATTGCCGGCTTCGCGTTAAAGAGTCGGTTACCGTCGATATACAACAACGCAGAAGCTGTAGATGCCGGCGGGCTCATGTTCTATGGGGCGGATGTAGTAGACAGCTACCGTCGTGTCGCCGTCTACGTTGATAGGATTCTCAAAGGCGCTAAGCCCGCCGACCTACCCGTGGAGCAACCGACGAAGTTCGAGCTGATGATCAATCTGAAAACGGCGAAGCAAATCGGCTTGACGATTCCGCAGAGCGTGCTCGCGCGAGCGGACAAGGTCATTAGATAGCTCGGAGCGACGACCAGGGTTCGCCGAAGACATGTGTGGAGACTCATGAGAAGAAACTTCTACGGTCTTACGCTCTGCGCCATGCTCTGCGCGCTTAGCTTTCCACTTGAGGCGCAGCAGCCGAAGAAAGTCCCCCGGATCGGATTTGTGTCCGCTGGCAATCTAGATCGACCCGGGACTCAGGTGGAGGCATTCCGTCAGGCGCTTAATCAAGTTGGTTATACGGAGGGGAAAAACATTCTGGTTGAGTATCGCCACATTAGCGGCAGAACCGATCAGATTCCACGGCTCGTTAACGAACTTGTGCAACAGAAAGTTGATGTGCTTGTCGTTAGAGCCCAACCATCGATCCGCGCCGCCAAGCAAGCGACCAAGACCATCCCCATTGTGATGGTGACAACTCAGGATCCGGTGGCGGCCGGATTCATCAACAGCCTGGCTAAGCCTGGTGGCAATATCACGGGGGTAACCACGCTTCAAAGAGAGCTAAGCGGAAAACGGCTCGAATTATTAAAGGAGGTGCTCCCCGGAATATCGCGTGTCGCTGCTCTTATGAATGCGACCTCAATCAGTGACTTCAAAATGTATGAGACGCCTGCGCGCACTTTAAAGATACAGCTCCAATCGATCGGAGTTCGCGGCCCTCATCCGGATCTAGATGATGCGTTCCAAGCTGCAGGAAGAGCGCGCGCTGGCGCCCTCCTCACGATTAGCAATGCTGTGCTTAATCCGCATGCGGAGAAGATTGCCGAGCTTGCCATCAAGAACCGGCTACCTTCTGCAAACGAGCAAAGCGATTACGTCGACGCCGGTGGGCTGATGTCCTATTCAGCGGACCAAGCTGCGAGTTACAAACGCGCTGCCATCTATGTGGACAAGATCCTGAAGGGAGCCAAGCCAGCCGACCTACCGGTCGAGCAGGCAACCGAGTTCGAGCTGGTAATCAATCTGAATACGGCAAAGCAGATCGGACTGACAATTCCACAAAACGTTCTGGCACGAGCAGTTAGGGTCATCAAGTGAATTTTGGATTTGCGATTTTGGATTTTGGATTGCGGAGAAAACCGGTCCGGAAGATGATCCGGTCGGAATCTTTTTCCGTGAACAATCTAAAATCTAAAATCCAAAGTCTAAAATGGGTGGGGATTTTCGTGATCGCTTTCACATTCGTCTTTAGTGGGGCTTGGGTCTCGGCGCAGCAGGTAGGAAAAGTCCTCCGTATAGGCTACCTGGACGGAAGCACTGCTTCCGGTAGCGCGGTCCTCATAGACGCGTTCCGGCAAGAGCTGAGCAAGCTTGGCTGGACTGAGGGAAAGAACATTGCGATCGAATACCGGTTTGCAGAGCAAAAGAATGATCGCTTGCCCGAGCTTGCAGCGGACTTGGTTCGTTTTAAGGTCGATCTAATTGTTGCCGCATCGACACAACCGGTGTTGGCGGCTAAGAACGCCACCACTACCATACCAATCGTGATGACAAACGCCGGGGACCCCGTGGCTTCAGGGTTAGTTTCCAGTTTGGCGCGGCCGGGTGGCAATGTCACGGGGATGTCTAGTTTAGCGCCTGAACTAAACACCAAAAGGCTAGAGATACTTAAGGATGCAGTTCCCAAGCTTGTCGGATTTGGATTTCTGCGGTCATCGGCGGATAGCCTATTCAACCCGCAAATTAAAGAACTCAGGCCTGCGGCGGTGGCGCTGAAACTGAAACTAGAAGAAATCGAAACTAAACCTGACCGCAAAGGTCTGGAAAGCGCCTTTCAAGCGGCAAAGCAGAAGCAGGTCGACGCGATCATGACAAGTGCTGGGCGCCGCCTTTTCGCCGAAAGAAAGCGGATTGTCGAGCTTGCCGGCAGATATCGGCTGCCGGCTATTTACATTCAGAAGGAGTTTGTCGATGAGGGCGGGCTCATGTCCTACGGAGCGGATTACGATGACCTCTACCGGCGCGCGGCTGTTTACGTGGACAAGATTTTGAAAGGTGCCAAACCGGCTGATCTGCCGGTGCAGCAGGCGTCGAAGTTTGAATTCATCGTTAATCTTAAGGCGGCAAAACAGATCGGTCTGACAATTCCGGTCGAGGTGCTCGAGCGGGCGAACAAGGTGATTAAGTAGGGACGCAATGGCAGAACTCGACAAAACCAAAACCGTATCGCTGCAAGAACTCATGATCTCAACCTTCGCCAGGACAGACGCACTCACGAAGCTGTTGATTGAGTAGGGCGGCATCACGGACGCGGAGTTCAAGCAGAAGCTGCTGGAGGAGCGTGCGGTTTGCCAGCGCATTCTGAATCCAACAACACAATTATCGTCAAATTTTCCGAATCCTAGTTCCCCGATACTGATCAACATCGGTCATCTTTGTTTGTCCACCCACGTGTCTATCTCTTTTTCGAGTGGACGCTTTTCACCGTCGTGGAATCGGGCGTCTAAATGGGTAAAGAATAAAGCGGCCTGTATATCGTCTATGCTTTCCGAGTCGCACGACCTTTGGACATGCGTTTCATTGGATTTCATTTTTTTGGATCCTCCCACTTCTGCATACGTCATTGCCCAAGAGGAAGTATGTTCAGTATTAAACAAACCGGCTAAAAGTCTGCGCATAGAATTAAAGATTAATATATCTGGACATTCACTCCCAATAAGCGCATGCCAGAGACATGAGTCAGGCAGAAAAACTCCGAGAAGAGTTGCAGCACATTAGCGTACGCCTTGAAGCACGCGCCTCGCAGATAACAGCGGACCTAATTGCTGCAAAAAGTCACTATGACTGGCCTGAGAATCTGCAGAAACAGAAATACCAGTCGAGTCTTACTGAAAATCCAATCGCTATACAGGAAGAGATGGCTGATTTCGCCAGCGTAATGAGTATTATTCAAGGTTACATTACTCTTATGAAGAATGACTTAGGTGACCCTATTAAATTTCACGAAGACCTAGATGCAATTAGCGAAGCAATCAGTAAGAGCGCATTGTTAGTACAAGCCTTGATGACTCCCCGGACGAACGAGCCCTTGAACTCCAAAGACGATTTAGAAGTGATTCAATTGTTCGACACCCCAGGTCGAGTATAAGTCGCATGGTTAGCGGACATGGCAACTCCGGAATAAAACCTTAGACAAGCTCTAGTGAACAGCAGTAAAAGCAGGGATGAACAAATGTGTTTTGTCTTTACTGCTGCTGCTAAACCTTCTGGGCGCTGGTGTTGAAGCGCAGCAGCCAGGCAAACTCCGCCGGATAGGCCTATTGTCGCCGGGTGCTCCCCCTCCGGCCGCCTCCCCTACACCGTTCGACAAAGGCTTGAGCAGGTTGGGCTACGTGGAAGGGCAGAACATCGCCACCGAGTATCGATATCCGGAGGGCAAGCTCGATCGTTTCCCTGAGCTTGCGGCCGAGCTGATGCGTCTCAAGGTAGATATCATCGTTATATCAGGGGGAGCCGGGACGGTCCGGGCTGCCAATAATGCGACAAAGACAATTCCCATCGTCATTGCGGGGCTTCCGGTCGATCCTGTCGAGGCAGGCCTGGTTGAAAGCCTTGCCCGTCCCGGCGGCAACGTCACCGGCCTTTCGATACTTTCCAGAGAACTGGCAGGGAAGCGACGCCGGTCCGGAGAATTTGAATCGGAAGTTGTAAACCTTCTTCAAACCTTCGGGACGCAATCAGCGTTGGCCATCCAAAACGCTCGGCTCTTCCGCGAGATCGAGGACAAGACGCCAGATCGAAGCCGCCAATCGGCACAAGTCGGAATTTCTGGCCAACATGTCGCACGAACTGCGCACGCCGCTCAATGCCATCATCGGCTTCTCCGAAGTCTTGGGCGAGAAACTGTTCGGCGAGCTAAACGACAAACAAGCCGAGTACACCGAAGACATTCTTTCCTCTGGCCGCCATCTCCTGTCGCTCATCAACGAAATACTCGATCTCTCCAAGTCGAGGCCGGCCGCATGGAGCTGGAGCTGGCTACGTTCGATCTCCCCTTAGCGATCGACAATGCCCGCACCTTTGTGCGCGAGCGCGCCACCAAGCACGGCATTGCCCTCAACGTTACAGTGGATCATCGGCTTGGCGATTTCCTCGGTGATGAGCGTAAGATCAAGCAGATTCTTCTCAATCTGCTTTCCAATGCAGTCAAGTTTACTCCGGAGGGAGGACGGATCGGAATTGACGCGAGACAAAGCAATGGTTCCGTCGAAATCTCCGTCACTGACAGCGGCATCGGCATCGCACTCGAGGACCAGCCGAGGATCTTCGAGAGTTTCGCCAGGTAGGCTCCGACTATGCGCACAAAGTCGAGGGCACCGGATTGGGATTAACCTTGGCGAAGAAGTTTGTCGAGCTGCATGGGGGCAAGATCTGGGTGACCAGCGAGCCTGGCAAAGGCTCGAGGTTTAGTTTTACGCTATCGACAACCGCCGCTGCGTAGGTTCGGGAATACGACTGGACTCGGAAACCATCGCTCAGCCGACAAACAGCGTGTACTGCGCGCCGTTTAAATTGGCGAGGGGCTTGGGAAACAGCAAGCGGCGATCCGGCGCGAGCACTCGTTGGGCGATCTCCCAGTTGACCGGCGGCAATGGATTCAAGCCGCGAATCTGCTCCAAGGTGAAATAGCCGGCGTGATCGACTTCGTGGTTGTCAGCGGTGGGTTCGCCGCTCACCGGCCGCAGCAAGAGGATGATGTATACGCCGTTTCCCGAGTCCGGATCATAGCGACTCCGCAAGCCCAAGACGGCTTCGACTTCGGCCTCAACTCCCGCCTCTTCCTGCACCTCGCGGACAACCGCCTGTTCGATGGTTTCATCGGGTTCGATGAAGCCGCCGGGCAATTGCCAGTTGCCGCGGCCATGACGCGAAGCGCGCCGCACCAGCAACAGCTCGCCGTCACGCACCACCGCGCCGCCCACACCGATGTTGTAGCCCAGATTGTAGCGTTCAGGGATGGGCATCACGACTCCAGATGAAACAAACGGACGGCGTTCTTCCACCGTATCAGTTCTTTATCTTCTTCTGAGATGTCCGGGTGTTTTCTCAGCAATTCGCACGTCTTGGAATTTCATCCTTCCGCCGGGATCGTCGTGTGGATAGTCAGTGGCGAAGAGGAATCGTTCAGCGCCGAGGAATTGAATGGCTTCGGCAAGCTCCGGCTCTTCCGTCTCAATGGTGAAGGAAAAGTTATTTTTAAAATAATGGCTCGCCGGCTGTTTATTTTTTTCAAGGAACTCGCTTGCAGGCAGAGATCGCGCGCGCCCGGCGAAGCTTCTCGCCTGTCTTGGACAAATTGCCGTTGCCCAGCGGCGCTTCTTCCTGATCGTCATAATCCACCGGCGGCGCTTCTAGAATTTTATCGAGACGCTGGACCAGGGGTTTGATAAACGCGGTGCCTGCTTCGGTGTAAATAAACTGCAGCTTGGGGCAAGCATCCAATAGACCACTGGTGAACAATGAAACCAAGCTCATGTGCCCTTCCTGCGGCGCGAAGACGTAAAGCCCGTCTCTCTGGAACGGCAGCAAGTTACTGAGGCGATGGCCATGCTGGACGTTGTGCAGGTACAGCGGCATGTCCAGCTCCTCGGCTCTTCGGAAGAACGGCCAGAGCTCGCGCCGGCTGCCGAGAGGCTCGCCGTAAGGATGATCTTTGACGGGAAAAATCTTATCGACGACAGCAGCTAGCAAAGCCGCGTTCCTTGGCCCATTCCAGCTCGCGAATTGATCCGGCAACGTCCTGCAGCGCCACCAGCGCGACGCCGAGAATCCTGCCGCGATACTTTTCCATGATCCGCAGCATCGACTCGTTGTGCGAACGGGCCATCCGCCCGGCCAGTTCGGGTTCTATCACGTAGGACCACCAGCCGGAAAATTGCGGCAATACGAAGTGCCTTTCGATCCCGAGACGCTCATCGTAGTCGCTCATGCGCGCTTCCACATCCCACAAGCTTCTGAACATGGCGCCGGAACCGGGTGCGCCGAGCGGGCTGGTCCCGGGCACTTGAGGCGCATTGCCGGGAAACTCGACATCGGCGTACAGCCCGTTGTCGGCGAACTTCAATATCGGTTTGCGCGAGCCGAAGCGGCCGCCAACACTGTCAAAAGCATCCTTGGGCATCAGATGACTATCGCAATCGATTATCACTCTCACTCCTCATTACTACAGAATTAGTTTCTTATAGGGCTCGCAGGATAATGAAGTCAAGGAAGGCGCAATGAAGGGCAATTTACCAACAGCTGCGAACAGCATCAAAGATTGCTAATGAAAGGAGTAAAACGAAAATGCTGATCAGATGATGACGTGAGAAGAGACCGAGACTCTCATGCCATTTCCGATCGGCATTTGCACGTCGGTCGTTTAGCTGCGTCTGTATAAGAGCATTCCTTGCGTATTGCAAAGCAAATCAATAAGTTTACGATCCTATTACTTAGAACCCGTCATCAAAACACCGTGGAGGAAAACTCATGAAGCGTCGTAGTGTGGTGATTATAATCTTTGTTCTCGCCTCTCTGTTAATGCTCACCGGACCGCGGCTCGGGTTCGGCGCAGGAGCCGTATTACAAAGGAAAACAAATACGCATCATCGTCGGACTGAGCAGCGGCGGTGGCTACGACCGCGCGGCGCGCATGCTCGCTCGCTTCATCGGCAAGTACATACCGGGCAATCCGGAGGTGCTGGTGCAAAACATGCCCGGCGCAGGCTCCGTCACCGCCGCGAATTACGTCTGGGGTGTGGCGAAGCCGGACGGTCTGACCTTGCTGGCGCCGCACAATAACGTTTACTTGAGCCAGCTCTCGGGACAAAAAGAAGTCCAGTTCGATCTGGCAAAATTTCAATGGATCGGCTCTCTCGAAAACGATGACATGATGCTGTTCGGTCGCGCCGACGCGCCCTATAAATCGATAGCCGACATCATCAAAGCCAAAGAACAACCGAAATGCGGCTCCACCGGCGTGGGCAGCTCGGACTATGTGATGTCCAAGGTGCTGGAGGACACCATCGGCGCCAAGGTAACTCATGTTACCGGCTACCCCGGCAGCAGCGAAATTGCGATAGCCCTGGAAAGAGGCGAGGTTTCCTGTATGGGATTGACCATCGCCACCTATTTCGGCCGCGAGCCATTTGGCACCTGGTACAAGGACAAGTATGTCAGATTCCTTGCCCAGAGCGGTCGCAAACGCGACAGCCGAATTGCCGATGCGCCGACCGTCTACGAGCTGATGGATGAATACAAAACACCGGCAACCAAGCGCCGGGTGGCCGAGGCGATGCTCCAGGGAGGCGAATGGGCGCGATCGTTGATGGCTCCACCGGCAACGCCCGCGGACCGTGTCGCCATTCTGCGCGCCGCCCATGAAAAGGCCGCCAAAGATCCGGAGCTGCTCGCCGAGGCGAAGAAGCTGCGCATCGAGATCACGCATTTGCGCGGCGAACACCTGCAATCAACAGCGAAAGAAGTCATGACCCAACCGCCAGAGGTGGTCGAACAGATAAAGAAGCTTTTCGTGCAGTAAAGAGCGAGCGACACGCTCGTCTTTGCGCTCGATCCATTAAGCACCATTTCAGGAGTCATCGCCGACACATGCAACAGGTCGCGCCCGCAGAATCTAATCATCCCCAAGGATTTCTCTCTTTGGCAAAGAACGTCGGCATTAAAGACGATACGCTGGATCTCACTGTGATTTATTCCACCGTCCGCGCTCGCGCCGCAGCGATGTTTACGCGCAATCGCTTCCCTGGCGCGCCGGTGATTGTCGGCAGGAAGCATATTGCCACCGGCTTCGTCCAGGCGCTGGTGATTAACAGCAAGAACGCCAACGTGGCCATGGGGAAGCAGGGAGTCGCCAATGCAATCGAAACCTGCCGGATCGTCGGCAAAGAGCTCGGCATAAGTCCCTATGACGTCCTGCCTTTTTCGACCGGGGTCATTGGGCGGCCCCTGCCGATGGACAAAATTCGCGCCGGATTGAAAGGCATTGGCAAAGAACTCAAGCCTAACAATCTCAAATTGGCCGCCGAAGCCATCATGACCACCGATATGTATCCGAAGTACGTTTTCTGCCAGGTCGGTTCGGCAGTGATTGCCGGAATCGCCAAAGGCGCCGGCATGATCGAGCCGAATATGGCGACCATGCTCGTCTATCTTATGACCGACGCGGAGCTGCCGAGATCGACGATGCGGCCCATGCTGCGCCGCATCGTCGACCGAACTTTCAATTGCATGAGCATCGATACCGACACCAGCACCAGCGATACGGTCGTGCTGATGGCAAACGGATTGGCCGGCAAAGTCAATCTGCGGCATTTTGAAGACGCCCTATCGCATGTTTGCGAATTTCTCACCCGGGAGATTGCCCGGAACGGTGAAGGCGCAACCAAACTTATCATTGTCGATGTCGCCGGCTCGCAAGAGCGGCGCTCAAGCAAAATTGGTAGCGAAGTCCATCGTCAACTCGCCATTGGTCAAAACGGCTGTCTATGGATGCGATCCCAACTGGGGCCGTGTGATCATGGCGATTGGCAAAAGTTTTGACACTGCCATCGATCCTGCCAAGGTTACAATCCGCTTCGGCGACACCAGGGTTTTCAAGAAAGGCTCGCCCGTGGATTGCGATCTCCAAGGATTGCGCGACTATCTTGGTCAATCCGAAGTCACGATCTCGGTCGAGCTTGGCCTCGGCAAAGCTGCAGCGCGTGTGTGGGGTTGCGATCTGACCGAGGGATACATCAAAGAAAACGCCTACTACACGACGTAAAAGTTTTTACCACTCGTGTGGTGATCGAATGTGATGTATTGCCAGGTTCGACTCCAACGACCTCACGGAGACAAGCTGCGCATTAAGCGAAGCGCATTGGGCTTCGTTCATAAACGGCAGACTCCTGACCTCACGAGAGACCCACTGACATCGGCCGACGAGAGCAAGAGAGTGCTTAGCAGGCTGGCTGAAAAACACCCATACGCTTCGTTGCCGCTCAATCGCCTCGCTGTAACGTACTGTAAGTACGCCTTCGCTCGTCGATTTTTCGAGCGCCTTGCATCTGGATCTTTTTGAGCAGCCTGCAAGAGGCTTTTTAGCACCCTGCTAGTGTCTAGTTTCGCTCGATCGGTTTCGCTGCAGTGGTTACTTTCGCTGCGGCATCCTGGTTGATTGAGCCAAAGCGACTACTCTTTAATCCCGACCAAGTCGAGGATAAAGGCATAGGAAAACGCGGTCTCGCGATGGCGCCGAAATCGCCCGCTCGAGCCGCCGTGACCGGCCTCCATATTGGTCTTGAGCAGCACCCGGTTGTTGTCGGTCTTTAGATCCCGGAGCTTGGCCACCCATTTCGCCGGCTCCCAATACTGCACTTGGGAATCGTGTAAGCCGCCGGTGGCTAACAGGTTGGGATACTGCTTAGTCTCCACATTGTCGTACGGCGAGTACGAAAGCATGTATTGATAAACATCCTTTTGATTAGGATCACCCCATTCGTCGTATTCTCCCGTGGTCAGCGGAATACTGGGATCGAGCATCGTTGTGATCACATCGACAAATGGCACCTCGGCAACAATTCCCTTGAATAGATCCGGCCGCATGTTGGCGACTGCTCCCATCAGCAGGCCGCCGGCGCTGCGGCCCATGGCGAACAGCTTTTCCGGACGGGTGAATTTTTCGCGGATGAGATATTCGGCGCACGCAATGAAGTCGGTAAAGGTATTTTTCTTTTTCAAAAGCCTGCCGTCATCATACCACTGCCGCTCCAGCTCTTGACCGCCGCGGATGTGGGCGATGGCGAAAATAAATCCGCGATCGATCAGGCTCAAGCGCGGCGAAGAAAATGCCGGATCGATACTGGCGCCGTAGGAGCCGTAACCGTAGAGGAGCAGCGGATTCTCACCGTCCCGCTTCAATCCCTTGCGGTAGACCAGAGAAATCGGCACCTCAACGCCGTCCGGAGCGGTTGCATGCAGCCGCTCCGAATCATAATCACTTGACTTGAAACCGCCCAACACTTGTTCTTGTTTCAACAATGTCCGTTCGTGCGTCACCATGTCGTAATCATAAATCGACAACGGCGTCTTCATCGACGTGTACTCGTAGCGCAGAATGGTTGTATCAAACTCCGGATTAACTCCAATATTGGCGCGATACGCCGGCTCATCGAACGGAAGATAGTAGCCTTGTCCGCCCGACCAGGGTATCACCCGGATCTGGGTAAGACCTCGATTACGCTCCTCCAAAACCAGATAGTCCTTGAAAATCTCGAAGTCGCCGAGATAGACATCTTGCCGGTTTGGAACGATTTCCTGCCAATGCTCCTTGGCGATTTTTTCCACCGGCGTGACCATCAGGCGAAAATTTTTCGCCTGATCATTGGTGCGTATCAGGAAGCGATCGCCGAAGTGATCGATTGAATATTCGTGTTCGCGCTGCCGCGGTAAAAAGATCTTGAATTCGCCAAACGGATCTTGAGCCTCAAGATAACGATATTCCTGGCTGAGCGTTTGTGCCGAAACGATCATGAGATACTTTTTCGATTTAGTCTTGTAGACATAGGCCACATAAGTTTCATCGGATTCCTCAAACACCAGCTGATCGGTATCCGCGGAGGTTCCGAGCCTGTGGCGGTAAATCTGGTACGCGCGCAAGGTTTTTAGTTCCTGCCTGGCATAAAAAAGCGTCGAATTATCGTCGGCCCAGGTGAGATTTTCCGTGACGTCGGCGATGACGTCCGGCAACAGTTCCCCGGTCATGAGATTCTTGATGTAGATCGTAAAAATCCTTCGGCCTTGCGTATCCACCGCATACGCCATCAGATTTTGATCGGCGCTGAGGGCCCACCCGCCGATGGAAAAAAATTCATGGCCCTGCGCCAGCACGTTGGCATCGAGCATAATCTCTTCCGGCTGATCCAGCGAACCTTTCCTGCGCGCGAAAATAGGATACTCTTTACCCTGTTCGTAACGGGTGTAATAGAAATAACCGTCACGTTTGTAGGGCACCGACATGTCGGTTTGGGCAATCCGGGATTTTATTTCTTCGAAGATCTTTTCCTCCAGTGCCTTGGTATGAGCCATTATACGATCGGAATACTCGTTCTCGGCTTTAAGGTAAGCGATCACGTCGGGATTATCCCGGTCTTTCAGCCAATAGTAATCGTCGACACGCAAGTGGCCGTGTTTTTGAAACTCGGCGGGAATTTTTTTCGCCATTGATTGCCTTTCCGGACTCCCGGGGCTTCCGCAAAAGAATGAACATCCCACGGGAGGTATCAGCATTGATTATGAAATAATCGCGGCAGCCGCAACCGGCCGCCAGTCTCTCCTAGCAGGCATCAATTGACAGCTTGTTTTCACATCGGCTACTCTCGTCATTTCTATGCGTAATTGTCTTCGTAAAATCGCATTCTTAGCGTGTGCCATCTGCGCCGCTGCCATTCCCGGCGCGACTCAAGGCCAGACCACGAAAGCGATCGTACTTGCATGGGACGGCACGGTTTCAACCTTTGTCGATGAATTGACTCGCCAAGGAAAGCTGCCCAATCTGACAAAGCTCATTGCCGGCGGTGCTTTTGCCGATGATGTGAGGCCCGGATTTCCGTCGAAGACGGCGCCCGGCTTTGCCTCGCTGATGACCGGCGCGCCACCGCGCGTAACCGGCATTAGCGGCAATCGAGTGCCGCGCGAGCCCCGCGCCGAGCACACGATTCTTGACAGCATGGCTGGGTTTTCGGCGGCGCCTTTGCTCGCGGAGTCCATATGGGCCGCGGCCCGACGCGCCGGTAAAAAGGTGGTGATCTCCCATATCCCCTCCTTTGCGGCAGAAAATTCGGAGGGTACCGTGCGACTCTACGGCTACGACATGATTACCGGACGGGATGGTGTTGTCACGCCGCGGCTGAGCACGCCGCAGCCGGCTGCTTCTTGGGACAAGCTCCCGGCCAGCGATGCGCCGGCGCTCGAAATCAGTTTCGCCGTCGCCGCTTCCAAGTTTTTCGGTCTGCTCGTCGATGATCCGGCAGACGAACAGATTGGCTACGACACCTTGCTTCTCACCCGCAGCCGCAACGCCGAAGACATTGAAGTAAAGCTCAAAAGCATCCCTGCCGGGGCCGCAGGGGAGCTCTTCTGGAGCGGCCCGGTGGAAGTCAAAACCACCGGGGAGCGTAGCGCCAGTGTTTATTTCAGGCTGTTCGAGCTCAGAGGCGATGGCAGCGATTTTTTTCTTTACTTCACCCGACCCGCCCGCGCCATGGTGATTCCCGAAGATGCGCTGGAGGGCGCCGGAGACACGGTACGTTCATTCATTGGCAACGGCGCGGGCATTCTCTATCAGCAGGGAAGCTTCGGTCGAACGATCCCCAGCGGCG
The DNA here is from genome assembly GCA_963728565.1 of uncultured delta proteobacterium. Taxonomy (GTDB): domain Bacteria; phylum Desulfobacterota; class Binatia; order UBA9968; family UBA9968; genus WHTF01. The sequence goes on along the minus strand of CAVSLC010000010.1, from coordinate 215,497 downwards.
GCAGCGGCGGCGCCGAAGCGAGATATCTCGAGACTGTGAGGTTCGCGCAGCATCAGCTTATGGAAACCAACCGCTGGGCATTGGCGCATCTTCCCTGGGACCTGTTCTTTGCCTACACCCCGTTTCCGGATGAGAGCGAGCACCTCTGGCGCGGCTATCTGGATCCCGGGCTCTCGACTTACCGTGAAGAGGTCGCCGATCGGCTCCGCCCGTTCTTGGAGCAGGTTTACAAAACCTCCGATGATCATTTGGGTCTTCTCTTGGCCGATCGCTCTGCGGACACGATCGTCGCGGTGATTTCCGATCACGGCATGCAAGGGGCGAATAAACGTTTCGCGATCAATCGGCTGCTGCAACAGAAAGGGCTGTTGGCAATCGATGCACAAGGCAGGATCGATCTGTCCAAGACGAAAGTTCTCTATCCCTCGATCAACAATGGTTACTTGCTGATCAACTCGATGGATCGCAAAAACGGTATCGTCGCTGCCGAAGAACGTAAAGAACTCGCGCGCCAGGTAGGTGAGCTGCTCAGCGGGGTGCGCGATGGCGACCAACCGGTGATCAAAAACGTATATGATGCCGAAACCCACGGCGCAGAAATGGGCATTGGCGGTCCTTCGGGCGGGGACGTCTACATCGAGCTCGTCCCCGGCTACGATTTTGATCCACGGACGACTCCGGAGCCGGTGATCACGCAAGTCGAACCTTACGGAAGCCATGGAGCCAGTCCGGAGCAAAGTTCGATGCGCACTCTCATGCTCTTTCAAGGCCCGGGAATCGCCGCGGGACGCCGGCTGCAAAACGTCCGCATTATCGATTTCGCCCCAACCATTTCAGGGTTGCTTGGTTTTCCTGCTCCAAAGAACTCAAGCGGCCGCGTGCTGGACGACGTTTCCGCCGCTCTGCATTGACACGGTTGTTGGGTTTCGCTTAGTCTTAAACTCGTCACGCTCACCGCAAAGAACATTCGATCATGTCGATCCATTCAATTTGGGAACCAGCTTCCGTCGTCTCCCGCGAAGAAGTTCTACAGCTTCATCATGAGGTCGCGGCAATGCCGGATCTCTCGTTAAACGTCCGCGAGGACGTCTTCCGCATTGATGCCTTGGAAATGGCATGGGATATCGGGGTGGTTGTTTACCAGCCCTCCGATGCTACGAAAATTCCATTCGGGCCCGACGGCAATCGTATCGGCGTCCTCCTCCTTCACGGCGGCGTGTCGGATTATAAATCGGTCGACGGCATCGCTCGAATACTGGCGCAGAAGTTCGGCATCAAAGTCGCCAGCATGACTTTTCCCGGCAGGTTCTACCTGCTCGATCCAAGCAGGGACTGGCCCGGCGATGTCGAACGTTCAGATGGGTCGGCACGCACGCCGCTGTGGAGTAAAGAAACTAACATAACCAGAGACCAGTACGAGATCGTGCAAGATGGTTCCAAGCGCGAAAGCTACGGAACTTTGATCTCGCTCTCGGCCAGGCAAGGCACAGAATTTTATCACCGTATGGCGGCTTGGCCAGTGGCGTTCGAGGAAGCGATCCAAGCAACCGCCAGACGCCACCTACCGCAAGGCCGGTTCTCGATCTATATGCACGGCCATTCCACCGGAGGGCCGTTTGCCATGATGGCAACGCAACGCATCGCCAATGTCGTCGGCGTCATCGGTTACGGCACTTCCCCATTCGGTTACATGTACCCACAGGTCAGCGGCGACAACTGGGAATTCCCGTTTAATCGGCTGCGGCTTCGCACCTGGCGCGATACAGCCCGGTACCTCTACGAAGGTATGAAAGACAAAGGGATCGGCTTGCCGATGCTGATCGAGCTCACCTTCGAGCGCTGGGAGAAAAACAAGAAACGGCCGAACTTTAAAGCTGAAGACTTCGTCCACAAGAATTCGGTGAAGGCCCTGGAGGCAGCCGCCCGCGCTGCCGCGGCGCGGTTGAATTTGTCGGCCACAGATAGTGAGCGCCTAGCGCAACGGTATTGGGGCTACACCCGAGAGTTATCCGGTCCCGGAGTCAAACCTGTGCCGCCTTTCCTCTCGCTTCACGGGATTAACGACGATACCGTCACCTTGTCCCGCTGTGACAAGGCTCTGTCGCTGTTTGCCAAGCTGAATCCCCCTCCGAAAGTTCGTTGCGTCTCCATCGGCGCGGGAGTACATACCTGGTCTCAAACGGAGCCCGAACTGCCGCAGGGCATTGCCACGCCGGTGGCGAAACTGTGGCACGATGCCATCATTAACGGTTTCTTCTTGGCGTGATTAAACAGAGTGTCTATGGCTGAAAAAGATCATCTTATCCTGACGGCGGTGGGACCCGATCAGGTGGGTCTCGTCGAAAAGCTTTCGGAATTCATCTCGAGCCACGGCTGCAACATCGAAGATAGCAAGATGGCTGTTTTCTGCGGCGAATTTGCCGTAATTCTTTTGCTCACCGGCGACAGCGGCAGTCTCTTTAAGATTGCCAATGATCACCGGGCCCTCGAAGCGCAGACCGCTCTGACGATTTCCATCAAAACCCCGTCCAAACGCAAGACCGCAGAATCTTATCTCCCCTATCGCCTGACTGCGTCATGCATGGATCATCCGGGCATCGTTTATCAGTTGAGCGGCGTGTTGAGCGCTCTGGGAGTCAACATCGAATCGATGGAGACCAAGACGTATGCAGCTCCGGACAGCGGCACGCCGATCTTCCGACTTGAAGCAAATATTTCAGTGCCGGCGAAAGTGAATATCAATTCGTTGCGTGAACGTTTCTTCGAGATACAGAGACAAGAAAATATCGATGTCGAGCTCTCGCCAATCAATTTCCCGCCAAGGACCCTCTGAGGTTTCAGCGAATTCAGAGTCGATGACCGCGCGGCGTTCAATCCTGCTCGCGCAACTGGCAAAGAGCCCATCGTTGAGCATAGTCCCATGACCTTCCGCAATGATCCAAAGAGCAGCGCACTGGACGCCAACTGCAAAGCGCATGTTCAAGCCTGGTCCCTGAGGAACAGCGATTAGATCGGCTGGTTCTTGCATCCGAGAAGCAGCCACTGTCGGGTCGAATGGCTTCAACTAGCATCTAACCAAATCCGACATTTTTCAGACCCGGCTCGGCCCGCGAGCCCTACCACCGTGGGCAATGGGGCAGTGCCTTGAGGGCCACTCCCCAAAACACCAAGGATGATGTTACCGATGGCGCCGGCCTGCAGACAACCTGTACGTTTACGTGCCCACGGTTTCCAGACTCGCTGGCGTCGCTGACCGACTCGTGACGTGAGCTATTGCCGGATTGGGGCTAACGAATGAAAAATCGTGGACGATGCAATAGAATGGAAAGCACGGGGTCAGGCATTGCGATTTTTGAAGCGAACCATGAAATAGAATTCTTGCACGTTTAATCCGATCTCCGGCAACCTGCCAAGGAACGTAGAGTGACCAAGGAAGAAGAAAGACTCGAGGAAGATCGCCGGCGCAAGGCGAACTGGAAACGCTGGGGACCTTATCTAGCCGACCGCCAGTGGGGCACGGTGCGCGAGGACTACAGCCCTGACGGTAACAGCTGGGAGTATTTGCCGCACGATCACGCCCGCAGCCGCGCCTACCGCTGGGGCGAAGACGGCATTGGCGGCGTCTCCGATCGCCATCAATACATCTGCTTCGCTTTGGCTCTCTGGAATGGCCAAGATCCGATTCTCAAGGAACGGCTCTTTGGGCTGACTGGCAATCAAGGCAATCACGGCGAAGACGTCAAGGAATATTATTTTCATCTCGATTCGACGCCGACCCACTCGTACATGAAGTTTCTCTACAAGTACCCGCAGTGCGAGTTTCCCTATGCGCAACTGGTAGAGGAAAGCCGCAGGCGGACCAAGCGAGACATGGAATTCGAGCTTGTCGATACCGGAGCCTTCGACGAAAACCGCTACTTCGACGTGTTCGTCGAATATGCCAAGGCGGCGCCGGATGACGTTTTAGTTCGCATCGAGGCGATCAACCGCGGACCCGAGTCTGTGCCGCTGCACCTACTCCCAACCATTTGGTTTCGCAATACCTGGGCGTGGGGACTCGACGCACGCAGGCCTCGCCTGCGTCGCGATGCGACCACGGAAATCGCGGCTATCAATCTCAATCATTATTATTACGGCAAGCGCTGGCTTTACTGCGAGAAAAATCCCGAGTTGCTGTTCACCGAGAATGAAACCAATCACAGCCGCTTGTTCAATGCCGAGAACGCCACTCGCTTCGTAAAAGACGGCATCAACGACTACTTGATTCACAAAGCTTTGAACAGCGTAAATCCCGACGCTTCGGGAACTAAAGCGGCGGTGCATTATTCGGCGGTATTGCAGCCAGGCGCAACCTTCACGGCTCGGCTCCGTTTCAGCAATCTTGCGCCGATGTCGAGTGAGGCGCTCGATGGAAAGTTCGATCAGCTCGTGGCGCAACGCCGCGACGAAGCGGAGGAGTTCTATCGATCGGTCATTCCGCAGAATACCAGCCGGGACTGCCGCAATATTATGCGTCAGGCATTGGCCGGTCTGCTCTGGAGCAAGCAATTTTATCATTACGACGTCGATCGCTGGCTCAAAGGCGACCCATCCGGGCCCGAGCCGCCGCGCCAGCGTCTCAAGGGCCGGAATTCGGACTGGCGGCATCTTTACAATGCCGACGTGATCTCGATGCCGGACAAATGGGAATACCCGTGGTATGCCGCCTGGGATCTCGCCTTTCATTGCGTTGCGCTGGCCTTGGTCGATGCGGATTTCGCCAAGGAACAGCTGTTGCTCATGACGCGGGAGTGGTACATGCATCCCAACGGTCAGCTACCCGCATACGAGTGGGCGTTCGGCGACGTCAACCCGCCGGTGCATGCGTGGGCAGCGTGGCGGGTGTATAAGGTGGAAAAAAAGCGCCGCGGCGTGGGCGACCGAAAATTCCTCGAGCGAATCTTCCAAAAACTGCTGTTGAATTTCACCTGGTGGGTCAACCGCAAAGATGCCGAGGGCAGAAACATTTTCCAGGGCGGCTTTTTAGGTCTGGACAATATCGGCGTATTCGACCGCAGCGCGCCGCTGCCGACCGGCGGGTATATCGAGCAATCGGACGCAACCAGCTGGATGGGCATGTACTGCCTCAACATGCTGGCGATTGCGCTGGAACTGGCGCGCGAGAATACTGTCTATGAAGACGTGGCGAGCAAGTTCTTCGAGCACTTCGTTTATATTTGCGAGGCGATAAACAATCTTGGCGGCGCCGGGATCAAACTGTGGAACGTCGAAGACGGTTTCTACTACGATGTCTTGAACATGACCAGCGGCGAGCGTCTGCCAATGAAGGTCCGGTCGATGGTCGGGCTGATCCCGCTCTACGCGGTCGAAACTCTGGACCCGGCGATCGTCGATGCTCTGCCGGGCTTTAAGAGACGCCTGCAATGGTTCATCGAGAATCGCCCCGGCTTGAGCGAACACATCGAAACGCAATCCACCGACGAAGGTCCGCAACGCTTCTTATCGCTGGTCAACCGCCATCGCTTGAAACGCGTGCTGCGATACATGCTCGACGAGAATGAGTTCTTGTCTCCCTATGGCATCCGCGCGCTGTCGAGGTACCACCGCGATCACCCGTACACGCTCAAAGTCGATGGCACGGAGTATCGGGTCGATTACGAGCCGGCGGAATCGAGCACCGGTCTTTTCGGCGGCAATTCCAACTGGCGCGGGCCGATCTGGTTTCCAGTAAATTTCCTGCTTATCGAATCGCTCCAGAAATTTCATTTCTTTCTCGGCGATAGCTACAAGGTAGAGTGCCCGACCGGCTCCGGTCAGACAGCCAATCTCTGGCAAGTCGCAGGAGAGATTTCGCAACGGCTGACCCGCATCTTTACCCGCGACCGGAATGGGCGACGGCCGGTCTTCGGCGGTAGCGAGAAGTTCCAAAGCGATCCTTACTGGCGCGACTTGATTCCTTTCAACGAGTATTTCCACGGCGATAACGGCGCGGGCATCGGCGCCAGCCATCAGACCGGCTGGACCGCCCTGGTGGCAAAGCTGATTCAACAATATGGCGAATCGATGGAGTAGTTACTCTCCACCGTCACGATAACGTCAAGCTTCTCTCGACTGCGCTGGCAAGCCGGATGGTTTCCGATCAACTGGCAAAATCGCCGTGTCGCAAAGCATCCTCCCGCGGCGGACATAAACGATTCACCCGCGATAATCGAGCCAAATCGGTCGACTTGGGCGGCTAAGTTGGGCATATTGGCAAACGGCTGATCTATCGCGAGTTACGATATGAACAATCCGGGATTCATCATCTACGGCGGGCAAAAACAATGACGCCTCGAAAACAAACCGACCTGGCGATTGTGTCTCTCGCGCTCGCGCTCGGCTTAACCACGTTGGCTTTTATCATTGCCAAAACCGGACGCGACGCGCTGTTCTTTCAAGGCGGCGGCGGCCTCTTACAACTGCCGCTCATCTACATCAACATCGCCGGCGCCGCCTTGCCGCTGGCGCTGCTCTTCGTCAAGGCTATGAAGATCTGGGGCGCGCGCTCAGCCAGAATCGGAATACTGCTATTTGCGGCTACGGTATTGGCGCTGACCGCGCCTTTTCTACAGCCCGGCGAAAGCACGCTTCTATTAGCTGTGTTCATGTTCATCCCGGCAATCTTCGGAATCATCTTCGCAAGTCTGTGGCTGCTGGCCTCGGACATTTTCGAAAATGTGGAAAAACGCGAAGCAGCGCGAGCCTTCAGCAAGATCGGCGCGGCGACGCTCGCCGGCGGGATGCTCGGTGGACTCATCGCCAAGGGATTCGCTCCCTATCTAGATGCCAAATGGATGATATTTTCCGGCGCTATGATGATGGTTGGCGTGGCTGTCCTGGTGCGGCAAATTCATAAGCGCTTTCCCAGCAACATCGTGACCGAAGCAACCCGATGAGCCAAAAAACAAATTCGGTTTTCTGGTTTCGCTGTCGAATAAGTACGCGCGAACCCTTCTATTCATTGCCATGACCGGAGCGCTGGCCGGGTTGCTCATCGATTTCCAATTCTATGCGGCCGCAACCAGCGCCGATATGGGATCGCAAGGCAACGCGAATTTCTTCGCCAATTTCTATATCCTGCTGAATTTCAGCTCGTTGCTGCTGCAACTGTTTGCGACGCCGACGATTCAGGACAAGGTCGGCTTGCGCGGCGGGCTCATGGTACTGCCGCTGGCGCTGATCGGCGGCGCCACATTCGCGACTGCGGCGGCAACCGCGCTTAGTCTTTCGGTGCTGCGCGTGACTGAGGGCGGACTGCGCTCCTCTGTGCATCGGTCGATCTGGGAACAGGCGTTTATCCCGGTCGCAGCCACCCAACGCTCGTCAGTGAAGATCGCCGTCGACGGCATTGCTGCAAGAATCGCCGAGGCGCTGGGCGCGCTCGTTATTCTCATTTGGCTCAAGCGGGCGGCTCCCGATGGAAAGATTCCGATGCCACTCGATACCAGCTGGATGACCTGGGTGTTATTGGTAACGGTCGCGGTCTGGTTGCTGATCACCCAAACCCTCAGAGCGCAGATCAGAAAAGAACGCGCCGAAAGCGCGCCCGCAAATCGCCGGCTGTCGATATCGACTGCGAGCGCTTCCCCGATCAATGCCCGTGCACCACCGAGCTCGGCAAGGGGATCGCTTAACGAGGCCGAGAAAACTGGACGCTATGTCACTGTAGTTGTAGCGCGCCGGCGACGAAGAAAGTTGCCCAAGACTCACTTAACTCGTCCGTACACGCGGGTCTGGTCCGAAAGTTGACTGCCAACTGCTGAAACCTCGGAGATTATTGACGGCTTCAGCCTCCGGAAGCAACCAAACGCCTTCGACTTGGCGCCCCCCGGCGTGCGCCACGACTACCATGCGACCGTGTGCGCTGCCTCGATTTAGTTTCCGGAGCTTGCTGAGCCTTCGCCGCAGCAGGCCTGCGACCGGGGGGCGGCGTTCACGTCCACTGCCGGAGGGAGGAAAGTCGGCGTATGGGTCGCCATCCTTGTAACCGAATCCCGGCGTGGGTGTACCAATGTGGGCGGGAACCCTTTGGCGCTAACTCTGATCCATTCGCACCCGATGTACTCGTCGCCATAACGCGGAAACTTGAGCCACCAAGGTGTAGCGTAAATGCTCATTGGACCCTTAAGCGGCTTTAACGTCCACTCGACCGATCACTAAACCTTCTTCTTTAGGAACTTCCTGTCCATCGTCTTTTAACCCCTGGATGTGAAGCTCAATCGCTTCCCTGGCGTTGTTCATCGCCTCGTCGATTGTTTCACCCTGACTGAAACAGCCGGGTAGAGACGGTACATCCACCCAATATCCGCCCTCCTCTGCACTGTGCACGACAACTGTGTATTGCATGGAATACTCCTTCTAAAGCAAATCCAAAAACTCTTTCTCGGTTAATCCTGCCTTGCGGATAGCAGCCTTCAGCAAGCCGATTTTGAGATCTCGATGCAAGGGTACGGTGACGAGCTGACCGTTCGGCATCTTGATGTTGACGTGATCGCCTTTGCCAGCCCGCCGCACTCCGCCCACCTTCACGAATGCCTTTACCGCTTCCTCACCACCTATGCCTCTAAGCTGTCGTCCGGCCATAAGATCAGTTATCCGCTACTCACCTCGGCACCGCTACTAGCATTGCGTCCAGCAGCCGCTCCTCTTCACTTTACTTAGGATACAACGCCGACAGCGCGTTCGCCAAACGAAGGAAATTCGGCCGGCGGTACTGCTCGGCCATAAGCAGTGCGCTCAACCCAATCGTCCGATCGCTGGCTTGCACGAGCATTGAAGCATCCACCCGGTCGAGCGTCGTCCTTCCAGATTCATTCAGTGGGTAAGTGAAGCGCAGAGCCGCGAGATTGGGGGATGAGACGAACGGTGGTCGGAGGCGATTGCGGTTGGCGACTCTATCTTCATTCATAAGGTGAAGAGCGAACTCGGATCAAAAGCCATGGGTGCAGAGTGTTGGAGGACAGCGGCACGTATCGCTTGGAGAGGAGAGTGAACCTTACAGCGCCAGTTTTACGGCCGTAAGTGAGGCTTTAAGGCGGGAAATACACTATTGTGGGATGAAAACGCTGAGATCACTTAGACATAACGTGGTCCGACCGACCCGGCCCGCGATTTCATGTTTTCATTCCAAACGAATGTGTCTTGATGCCTTGAGCCTCACTTTTGCCGGCAAAACTGAAGGCCGTGTTCGGATAAATCCGACGTTGAACGTTTGAACGACTGAACCGTTGAACGAGTTCTCTTCTTACTGTTGCCTGTTGCCTATTCGACGTCTTATTTACTGTGGCCTTGAAAACATCCATCTCCTCTGATTCCTTGTTCACGTAGTAGGCCCTCTGAAGAGATTTTTGCCTGACATATTTTAAGAGAAGGGAGGGACAAAATGAATATGGTTGACATTCCGAGGCCACGACTCAGCTTGGTCCCGGGTGAAGTCGTGGAGAGTTGGAACGATCCGGAAGTCGAGGCCCACTTCCGTACATCATACATCGAGGGAACCCCACCACCGACGTCGCTGTCGCTCGATGCGCACAATCGCGATACGCAGCGAGCCGGTCGGCGGTTCATGTGGTTTATCTTCCACGAAGGCCTGGTCGAGCATCGCCTGAAAGAACTGCTACGGGTAAAGATCGCTTCATGGCGCAACTGTGACTACTGAGCCACCCATCGCTCTGCCTCGGCGAGGCACGAAGGGTTGACAGAGAAGCAGTTGACCGAGGCTGGTGACGCCGATGCTGAAGGAGTCACCCCACGGGAGCAAGCGGCTCTGCGGTTTGGCAAAAGGCTATGCTACGAATGGCCTGACTTGAACCAAAGCGATTACGAAGATTTGCTCCGGGTCTTTTCAGAACAGGAAATGATCGAGGTCGTCACACTCTGCGCCTGGCAGTTTGGTGGTCCCAACATGCTCACGTCTTGGGGCGCGGAAGGCTACAAGAGAGACGGAAAGGTAGTGCTCGAAGCATTGCCCGTCCGTCTTGCTTACGCGGATGCAGTAAAATCGGAAACACCGCGCCCTCCTATTCCACATCCGCCAATGCTGTCGATTCCAGATTTACTCGACCGAGCCATGCAGCGCCGGTCGCCCCCACCCGCCTGGTTGAAGTTTCTCTCCCCCCACCCCATCTTACCTGGCACATGGGGAGCGCTCTATGAGGCCGTCGTGGAGGGTGGGATTGTGGAGAACCGTATCAAACAGCTTCAGCGTGTCCTGTTGGCTGAATATGTACAATGCCCAGCGTGGGCGCCGGAAGCTAGTACCTCACTGACTGCAGCAGGAATTGGCTCCCGTGAACGAACCGCCTTGCGCGCGCAGGATCTGACCGTTTTCTCGCGGCGCGAGCAGGCTGCCTTGCGCTACACCGAAGGGCTAGTGGGGACAGGGCAGGTTAGCGATGCCGTTTTCGACGATCTGAAAGCGGAATTTACAGAATCTGAGATTGTCGAGTTGGGATATGCGGTTTCTGTGCAGAACGGGGCGTCCCGCATTTTCCGGAGCTTGCTCGGGACCAAATGGCTACAGCCTCGTTGATCGACTCGAACAACCTGGAAGGGGAGGGAAAGGGAAGGCCTGACACTTTCCCTCCCGCTTCGCAGGATGGCTTACGGCGCCCGCACGAACCATGTTCAGATCGATGTAAACAAGACAACGTTGAAGGTGCTCGTTAGCCTCGATGGTCGTGGCATTATAGCGGTCTTCCCAGAATGCACCGGGGCGTCCTTTGCGCTGATTGTATTCTTGACCACTGCGGCCCGCAATCAGTTGCGTGCTATCGGCGATAAACTTTGGACCGGTGACTCTAATCAAAAGGTGAACGTGGTTGCAGGTCACTATGCAATCAAGTACGTGCCAGGGGTGGGAGATCGCTGTCCATAGAGGACAGCTCCCAAAGCCTTGAACCTGATGGGTGACTGATGCGGACCGACAGGCCGACACCGACGTCTTGAAAACAGGGGCGCGTCAATCAGGTGATCACACATTCCCCAATGATTGAAAAAGGGAATCAGAAAAAATTCTCACCGGAGCGTCTGTGCCTCTTAATCTGCCTGCCAGCGCGCGGCCCGGAGTTCTGGGCTGCCTGTTGATTAGAACAGAGAGGACTTTAGAAAGAGGTCACCGAGAGTCTTTCGAATAGAGTCGGTCTATATAGCCGCTCTTATCTAGTTTTTCCAAAATGGATACGTTCACAAACTCTTCCGGATTACGGCCTTTTGCTTTCGGGTTCTTTTCTTCCACGGTCTGCAGGATGCTTTCCAGCCCCTCTAGGCTGGGATACGGCTTGACAGGTACGAGTTTAAGTCCGGCTTCGTTGTACGCTTCTTCCACTTCCTCGTCACTCGTGTAACGTAGGAAGTTTTTAAGGATTTTAATAGAGTCTTTTTTCTGGGTTCTATAGAAGTGGATCGCATCGACGAAGGATTTGACAACTTTTGACGTCAGTTCCGGTTTTCGCCGAATAACGGAATCGGTCGTTAGAACGGCCGACTGCGAGGTAGGCAGATTCAAATCAACCATATTCAACAAACTATGAAAGCCGAGCTTTCTCGCAGTCAACGTGAATGGCGGCGTGATCACGGCCGCGTCGACACTGCCCGCTTTCAGGGCGGCAAAGCGCGCGTTTTGGGCGCCGATTTGTAATATAGTCACATCACGGTCCGAATTAAGTCCAACCTTTAGCAGCGCAACTCGTGTCGCCACATCAGTGGCACTACCAAACCGACTGATCGCAACCTTTTTGCCTCTGAGCTGAGCTACGTCTTTAATTTGTGGTGCGCTGATCAATGTGTACGGGAACGTATTTACGAGACCGAGTATAATAACTGTATCTGCGCCAGCTAATCGGCTCGTTACGGCACTTGATCCATCTGCAACAACGAAAGGCACCTCGCCGGCCAAAAGGGCCTGGGCTCCTCTAGAACCACCTTCGATGAAAACAAGTTTTGCATCCAAGCCGTTTTTGTTGAATATCCCTGAGTCTTCGGCGACCTTCACGATGACTTGGAACGGACTAATTGCCGAATAGGCGATAATAAGCTTCTCGAGCGATTGAGCATGGGCAATACTGGTGAAAAAGCATATCAGAATCAGGGTGACACTCTGCAAGATTTTCCTTTCTGCGCTGCGATTCATATATCTCCTATCTAAATTAGGAATGCCAAGTTTGCAGAAAAATGTCTGATGGAATTTCTCTTCCGATTCCACACTCCAATGCTCGTTGATAAACCACGTGGGCCGACGCAGTAAATTGAATCCCGATGCCGATGTTATTCATAAAAAATGTGATTTGATTGTTGTTCTCTCGGCCAGGATGTTTCCCCGCAATAACATCTGCTAGTTCCGGCATGCGATGCATTTCCTGGATGTCAAACGGATCACCCTTCATGTATGGAATGTCGTCTGTAGGTGCATTGCTGGAAAGATAGTTAGGGCCTTTGCCTTCTTTGACATGAACCACAATGAGATCACTGCGCTTAAATACATCGTCATCGATTTCAAAACGCTTGATTCCACTTACATGAACCCCCGGCTTCAACCATTCACCAAACAGAACGGGTTCCATAGAACTGGTGGCGGCAGCCATGATTTCCGAGCCTTCCATAGCTTCGGCACCTGACCTAACGGCCTGCACCTGGATGCCGAGGGTCTCAGTCATTTCTTTTGCAAAGTTTGAGCGATGTTCCGCATTAGAGCTGTAGACTTTTATTAACCGAATCGGCCGTACCGCGCATATGGCCATGAGCTGGGCGCCAGCTTGCCATCCAGATCCAATCAAGCCTATGGATGTGGCATCCTTCCGCGCGAGATACTTCGCTGCCAATCCATTTGCGGCTCCGACTCGCATTCGCTGCACGTAGCTGTCGTGAATGATCGCCAGAAGTTCGCCGGTATCGTTCTTGAAGAGCATGATGAAGGCACACTGAGTTTCTCCAGGCGCCGCCATCACTTTTATTTGGCGTTGCTTTCCATCCACCACGGGCCAGCTGACAATGTCTGAATTAACGCGAAGAGCTGTCACCCCAAGTCCTGGGACAACTCCCTCCATGCTTTTGAACCGAAATGTTTGTTGGGGAGTAGGTGTATTCGTGTGTATGTCAGATCGAGGACGGTTTACAGCGATGCCTGCCGCTAGTTCTTTATAGGCGGTCTCTAGAGCAGAAAGGCAGTCCTTCATCGACAAAAGATTTACAGCTTCTTCATTTGTTATTGCTAATGTCATAGATCTTCTCCTCGCGTGGTCTTGTGCGTGTCTTATACTCTTGCAACAGCCACGGTCAAGATTGGTTAAGAAGCAAAGGGATTCGCAATACGTTTTAGGCGCATCCGTGTGGGAACGTTGCCGATATTTGTTGAATCGTAACGGCTCGTTTCTCCTGTGTCCTTCCAGTGCTCCGTCGACGATAATCCGGAGCACGCGGGAGACGCTCCCCAGTCACTTCACTGGCACGAGCACTGGAGCGCCCTTGTCCTTGACCAGGAACACAAGGAATTTTGCCGGCCTGGTTTTGCTCGCGTTCCGTCCAACGATATGAACATCGTCGGAGTCTTCCTAGAAGGTCTGTCCCGGTGTGAGCGTCACTTGTTTTCCGCCCTCGACCTGCATCACGAGGGAGCCTTCCAGCACGTATACAAATGCATGCGCATTGTGACGATGGATAGGGTCCGACCCGGCGGGCGGATACTCTACTGTTATCAGCAGGCCTTCCTTGCCGGAAACGTCCGTCATAACCTTCGACATGAGAGACGTGACCTTAGCTTCCTAAGCCATCAGCGTGCCGGCAATGAGAGAGAGCAGAACCACCGTCATGATTTTCCTCTTCAGCATATTTGACCTCTCTTCCATGTCCTCGGCAACATAGTGCTTCATTGTTGTGCTGCTTCCATAGAACAGGGCCTACAGTGGCGATGAGCAGCAATGCAGTTTCTAGCGGTCACACTAATATAGAATTGACATACGTCAAGTTAATTTTCGGTTGAGAGCATCGGAAAATACCTGCGGAGGCGAGCATGGAGGGCCAGGTCTTATTTTGATGTATTCCAACTAGAGACGCGCAGAATGGATCCCCAACCGCTTTCTGTGTTGACAGTCGGGTGCACCCTCAAATATCTCTAAGACTCCGCGCAAAGTTACTTTGTAATGGCTCTCTCCATTCGACAAGAGGGGTGCAAAAAATGAAAGCGTTTTACATTTACTTGATCGCCTCGGTTCTGCTTATTTTGCCGTCGATTGGCCATGCTGCGGCTGCGGAGGCTGAAAGGGAAAGGCATGACAAGCTCGTTGAGGGAGCAAAGAAGGAAGGGTCGGTGGTGTTTTATGGGTCGATTACCGCAAGTGAATCGGAGACCATTAGAAAAGTATTTGAAAGCAAGTATCCGTTCCTGAAGATAACCCAGTTTCGTGCCGGATCGGACAGTCTGCTGCAAAAAGTTCTCACGGAGGCGCGGGCGGGAAGACGCGAGGCTGATGTTTTCAATATCCGGTCTTTCGAGGGCAACGTGCTTGTGGAGAGAGGCTTGTTCGCGAAGTATGCCTCGCCTCATTCGAAGTTCTATCGGGACGATTTCAAGGACCGGGAGGGACACTGGACGAGTTTCTACATGAATCCCGCAACCATAGGATACAATACGAAGCTGGTTCCACGCGCCGAAGCCCCGAAGGATTGGTCCGATCTCTTGGATCCGAAGTGGAAGGGACAAATGGTCATGGATCGCGAAGAGACGGAATGGTTTGCCAATATGTTGAAATTTATGGGGCGCGACAAGGGTCTGCAGTATATGCGGCGACTGGCTACTCAGGATCTTACTTTTCGCGCGGGCCACTCCTTGATGGCGCAGCTCGTGGCTGCCGGCGAGTTCAAGCTCGGCACCGTATTGTATACTCCCAGGATGGAGGTCATGAAGAAGAGCGGCGCGCCGATAGAATGGGTAAGGGCAAATCCTGTGATCGCGTACCACTATGTCGTTGGCGTTGCCGCTCATGCGCCCCATCCGAGTGCCGCCCGCCTTTTCGTCGATTTTTTGCTCTCCAAGGAGGGGCAGGAATTATTGGTCAAAACCTCCCGGGTACCGGTGCGGTCGGATGTCAAGGCCGAGCCGCCGACGCTTGTGGAAGGAATCAATCTGATGGCGAGCGATATCAGCTTGGCCCCGGACTACAGGAAATACTACGACGAATATCGGCAGGTGTTTAAGGTGCAGTGATCGGTTGGACTAGCCTACCGGTTCACCGTGACCGCCTAGTTCCGCTTGCCACCCGCGGAGATACTTAATGACGTCGTCGACAGGCAGTACCGCGGCATACTTTCGGTCCATATCGAACAAATTCATCGCGTGTGCTGTTTCGTGCCGGTCGAAGACACATTCCTCTGCCACGACCATGCGAAAACGATTGGTGCAGCCATCGACGACGCTAGCGCGAACACAGCCGCTCGTGCTTTCGCCGCAAACCAGAATCGTGTCGACTCTCAGCCAGTTGAGATGGCCGAATAGAGGTGTGCCCCAAAAAGCGCTCGGGGAAGATTTTTGCAAAACAGTTTCACCGGGAATGGGCTTTAGCTCATCGACAATCTCGTACTTCCTCCGCCGGCGCTCGAGCGCTTCCGGGCTCAAATCTTCTCGTCCCTTATTCGGATACCTGCCCTCCACTCCGTTCCCGTCCATGTTCACGACATGGATTACCGGAATGCCCAGCTCACGGGCGACTGCCAATAATTTCTGAATATGCGGAAGGGAGTTCCAGCCAGCTAGCCCGCAGCTCAAGGGCCATGTTTTGATCGCTTCGAGCAAGGGTTCCGGCTTGTCGCCGAAGACCCAACGGTAAAGATCGATGAGAAGGAGCGCCGGCTTCGAGCCCAATCCAATGTGCTTGCGCGGGCTTGCCGCCAAATGCGCGCGGTCTTGCTCGCTCAGTAGTCGATCCCAAATTCGCTCGCTCATATGATCTCCCATCGAAGGTGATTTACGTGGAGTGATTTTCATTCCGACTCCTATGCATTGTCAAGTGAATGCCTGGGCAATTAGGATCGGAGTGAATTTAGCTGATGCGTTTGAGAATGATCTAGCTTCCAATGATCACATCGCCGATGTGATCATTGGAATGTGGCTAGGACAGTTCCATCAGCATCAGGCGTGAGTTTTGACGCTGTTCCCGGTGCAACTACCCACTTCGAAACGCGGAGCGATCTCCTTCGGGGAACGACCGCGGCAAGGGGGTTTAGCACTTGAACTCGGTTAAGCTGCAGCGAATCGGGTCAAGATTCCTAGCGTGACCGAATAGCCTGGGACATAACTGGCTCAGGTGGCAAATGCGCGATCGATCGGCTAAGCACAAGCTATGCGGATCTGTTCCCTGCTTCCCGGCGCCACCGAGATCGCATGCGCTCTCGGATTGGCCGACGAGATCGTCGGCGTCAGTCACGAATGCGATTTCCCGGCGGCAGCTCGATCGAAACCGGTGATGGTAAGAAGCCGGATCGATCCGACGATGATCGGCAGCGGAGAAATCGATCGACGAGTGGGCGATCTGCTGCGCTCGCAGCAAAGCCTGTACGCGCTCGATGAGAAACGATTCAAAGACAGTGAACCCGACGTCATTCTCACCCAAGGATTATGTGACGTCTGCGCGCTGGATTACAACGATGTCGTCCAAGCGGCGCGCTCGCTTGCGCGAGATCCCTGCATCGTCTCACTCGACCCGCATTGTCTCGGTGATATATTGAACGATGTGTTGCGCATCGGCAAAGCGACCCATAGGGCGCAGCAGGCCGAGTCACTGGTTCAAGAGCTCGAATTTCGAATACAAGCGGTACGCGATCGAACGACGCGATCAGCTTCACGACCACGAGTGGCCTGTTTGGAGTGGTTTGATCCCATTTACATGGCGGGCCATTGGGTACCCGAAATGGTCGAGATCGCCGGCGGTAACGCCATTCTGGGAGCCGCAGGCGAGCGTTCGGCCAAAGTCGATTGGGACGCCGTCGCCGCATCCCGGCCGGAGGTCTTGATTTTAATGCCCTGCGGCTTTGACCTGGACCGCGCAGTTCGAGAAAGTTTCTCGCTGAAGAATCGCCCGGGTTGGCAAACCTTGCCCGCGGTCAAAGACGGCCGCGTTTTCGCAGTCAGCGGCGCGGATTATTTTAGTCGGCCGGGGCCGCGTCTCATCGACGGGTTGGAAATACTCAGCCAGCTTGTCCATCCGGAATTATCTCCAGCGCCGATATCGTCTGATCTCGCTAAAAGGGTTAATCTTTAGCCATGCGTCTGGCTCTTCTATTTATCGGACTGCCTCTCCTGGAATTATATATCCTGATCAAAATAGGCAGCTATCTCGGCCCACTTCTAACCATCGCCTTGATAATCTTCAGCGGGCTCTTGGGATTGTTGCTTGCCCGCTTCGAGGGCCTCAGAACCTTGCATCAGATCAGGCAAAACCTTTCGCAAGGTATTCTGCCGGCGGAAGAGATGCTTGATAGCGTCTTGATCTTTGCCGGTGGAGTTCTGTTTGTCGTACCCGGAGTCATCACCGACTTCGCCGCTCTAGTGCTGTTGATCCCTTTCACCCGAACCATCTTCAAGCGCTGGCTGCGGCGGCGATTCGACCGCATGGTCGAGAAAGGCAACGTACGGCTTCAGTATCACCGAAGCACTCCAGACGATTACTAACAGTCTGACGAAAAAGGCTCACATGCTTTCGAAAAGATGAATTATGAAAGCTGAAAACTCAATTCCGCTTGCAGATTTCCGCTTTCATCCTTGTGATTCGCGCGCCGTCGCCTGATTGACCCATCGCAAGCACAAGTGGTAGCTTCGGCGAAAAAACGATCGAGGAGATAGATGGATATGAACGAAGTCATTATCGTGACCGGCGGCGCCGGTGGCATTGGTTCCGACTTGTGCCGAGGGCTGGCGAGCGATGGATTAAAGGTACTCATCGCCGACTATGCAAAAGACGCGGCGGAAAAAGTCGCGGCAGAAATAGGTCAGTCAGGCGGAGAAGCGAGCGCCATCCAAGTCGATGTCGGCAATCCGCAGAGCGTCGCCGCGATGATGGATCAATCCATCGCCAAATACGGCGCGGTGGACTACGTTTTCTGCGGCGCAGGGGTCATGGATCGCATTGCGGTGGTCGACATGCCCGAAGAAGAATGGGACCGGGTCATGAGAATCAATCTCAAGGGCGTTTTTCTCTGTTCCCAGGCGGCCGCCAGGCACATGATACCAAAGAAAAAGGGACGCATCTTGAGCATCGCCTCCGGGCGCGGCGTCGCCGGACAAGCTCGAGCAGCGCACTATGCCGCATCCAAAGCCGGCGTCATCGCCTTTACCAAATCATTAGCGATGGAATTGGCGCCATACGACATCACCGTCAACGCGGTGTGCCCGGGAGCAACCGATACGCCGATGTCGAGGATCGGTTTTACACCCGAACAGTTCAAAAAGCGCGAAGAAGTTCCGCCGCTCCTGGACGGGCTCACTCAGAAAGACGAGATCGTCGGACTGGTTAGGTATCTGCTGAGCGATGCAACCAGATTTGTCACAGGACAGACATTTTTCTTGCGAACTCCCAGGTAAAAAACTGCCGGCAGGGAACCTGCAAGAACCTTGTTAGCCGTCATAAACCTATAACCGAGCGTTGGGCCCGTGAACTAGATAGGTAAGTTGATCCGCAGAAAATAAATTCTAGCGCCGAGCCGCGGAACTCACGGAACTCCTGTAGATACGAGAGCTCAGACAGTATGATCATCAACTGCGCCGCCTACGAGAACGGCCACAAGCTCGCCGACATTTCCGTCGAGGAGATACCTGCCTATATCAACCGGCCGGCGTGCTTCGTCTGGATTGCCTTGAAAGACCCGGAGCCGAGTGAGCTCGAAAAGATGCAGAAAGTCTTCGGACTGCACGAGCTTGCTGTCGAAGATGCGCAACACGGTCATCAGCGGCCCAAAATCGAGGAGTACGGCGAGTCGCTTTTTGTGGTTCTGCACATGATTGAGTTCGCCGGGGATGAGCTCGTCGTCGGCGAAACAGAGATCTTCGTCGGCCGGAATTACGTCTTGTCGGTTCGCCGGCAGGCGCAGCGCGGCTTCGTCGAGGTCCGCCAGCGATGCGAGCGCGAGCCCGAGCTGATGAAGCACGGCACCGGGTACGTGCTCTATGCGCTGATGGATGCGGTGGTAGACCGCTACTTTCCCATCCTCGACGCCTTGGACACGAATCTTGAGCGCATCGAAGAGCAAATCTTCGCTAACCAAAATAGTCGCGCAAACATCGAGGACCTCTATGAACTGAAGCGTAAGCTGACCGTTTTGAAACATGCCACCGAGCCTCTGATCGAAGCAATCACCCGTCTGTTCGGCGGCCGGGTGCCGCAACTATGTCTAAGTTTGCAGGATTACTTCCGTGATGTTTACGATCATCTGACCCGCTTGAATCAATCCATCGATAGCCTGCGCGATATGGTGGTAACGGCGATTTCAGTCAACCTGTCGCTTATTACGATTCAGGAAAACGAAATTACCAAGCGTCTGGGGTCCTACGCGGCGCTCATAACCGTACCCACGCTGATCGCGGGAATCTACGGAATGAACTTCCAACATATGCCCGAGCTGAGTTCGCCGTGGGGTTATCCCTTCACGCTGATCACAATGGTCGTCATCGACGCTTACCTTTTCATCCGTTTCCGCAAAGCCGGCTGGTTGTAAGCAGCGTCAATTGATCGTGCCGGTGACACTACTGAAAGTGAAACTAGGCTGGGTGCCGCTAGGCTTGCTGGCCGTGATTGTAAATGAAGAGGGCGTGGGAACGGCAATCGTCAGGGCAACGCCCTCTGTTTGAGTGAAGCCCACGGCTACGATGGCGGCAACAGAAGTGGGGTATACTTTCTTCTCGGCAAAGTAGGAGTCCATCGCCAGAGCGGCATTCTTGAGATCGCTTTTCATTTGGCTGTCCACGGAGCGCGCCCGGTATGATAGAAACTCTGGGATGGCGATGGCAGTCAACAAGCCGATGATGGCAACGACCACAAGCAGCTCGAGCAGGCTGAAGCCTTTGGCGTTGATGACGGTCTTAGGTTTTGAAGCTCGGAGGTGCATGAGCAGTTGAATCGGCAGTCGCCGAGTGGAACCTGCCTAGTTTAACACACCTAACTTACCCGGAACACCAATTTCTTGACGCAGCGTCCGAAGAGAAGAATAGCCGGGAGTCTGTTATCATGCCGATGTGCGCTTCGGCGCCGTCTTTGATTGACGAACGCGCCCTTACTGCCCGTCGACGCCACTCTCCCGATCGAGCGATAGAAGGTCACCGGCAATAATCCCTTGTTAATCGTGATCTCTCCCCAACTCTGATAAATCTCATAATGACTCGTTTTTTCATCTGCTATCTTTGTCCTGCGAGGCGACAGATCGGGAAATGCCGCTCCTACTCGAGGGTTCCCATGTGCACCGCCGCGCGCCACGGTAGCGCGGTCGATAAGCATGCCTTTTAGCAAATGGACCAGCGCAAGCCGCGCGCGCAATCATGGATAGAGCTCTTTCATGAGACCACTTCGATCTAAATTATCGAGGAAGCGTCGATCGACAAATTGCTCAGGCTTAACGGTTTTGGCGGCAGGCACTGTTTTCGCCAGATCATCGAGCGCGTTCTGCAGCCCGGTCATGTTGATGTAGGGCGCCTTCTCCAGCACCTTGCCCATGTAGAGCTCGTAAGCCTTGTGTAAAACCGTCTGGTCCTGGATTTTGGTGTACTTGGACATCGACTTATACGTCAACTCTTTATCGCTGCGGGCGCGCTGAACGCCGCGCGCATAGGCGCGCATGAAGCGGTCGATGACAGCGGGCCTGCTTTTAATGACGGATCCGACCGCCACCAGAGAAGGATTGGGGAAAGCAAAGTCCATATCCGTAATATTGATCAATTCTTTGAAGCCGGCCTTTTCGACTGCGAATTGGGTTGGCGGCGAAACCACTCCGCCTTCGATCGATCCACCTTGCAGCCCGGCTGCAACAGTCGCCATAAAGCCGAGCTGGATCAACGTGAGATCTCGCTCTGCATTGATGTTGTATTTTCTCAGCGCGTAACGGATCGAAATGTCGGGCGCAGAACCAAAACGGGTGATGCCGATCTTCTTCCCCTTCAACGCTTCGATGGTTTGGATCTCAGGCCTGACATAGAGAGAAAAGATCATCTTATTGCCGGAATTCCCAATGATCTTTAAATCGGCGCCCTGCAGCGCCGCGGCCATTGCAGAGCTGCCGTTCATCGAGCCGACATCGATTTCGCCGGCGACGGTTACTTGCGCCAGCTGAGTGCCGCTGGGAATCAGCACGATCTGATCTTCCAGGCCTTCTTTGGCAAAGTAGCCGGCATCATGCGCAACCCAGATGGGGATGTAGGCGCCGCTGATCGAACTGTAGCCGATCCGGATCCTATCCGCGGCTCCAAGAGCATGCGTCCACATCAGAAGGACAAGGCTAATTAGGATTGGTTTCATGTTACGTCCTTTCGAAATTGCTCCAGGTCGATGGACCGGGTCATATCATGAAACACCGATCTTTAACCACACGGGAGTTCTCTGGAACTAGCAGCGATCAATCGATTCGCGATCGTGGTCTGCCGCGCAACTCAGCTTCTAATCGTGTTTCGCTTTAGATACGTGATAATATGTGATAGCTCTTTATCAACAGGGACGGGGCTCGTTCCGATTCGAAAGGCGCATTCCTTACACATGAAGATCATCCAGGTTCCGCTACTGCGGGATAATTACGCTTATCTAATTATCTGCGATAAGAGCAAAGAGGCGGCGGTCATCGACCCCTCTGAAGCCGAGCCGGTCTTGAGGCGAGCAGAACAGGAAAACGTCACTCTCACGGCGATACTAAACACACATCATCATCGCGATCACACCGGCGGCAACGAGGGAATTCTTGCGCACCACAAGCTCGATGTTTACGGTCATAAGAGTGATAGCGCGAGAATCTTCGGTTTGACCCGAGGCGTCGAAGAAGGGGATGAGATCAAGATCGGTGATGTGAGCGGCAAAGTTCTTTTTGTTCCCGGGCACACCAGCGGCCATGTCGCTTATCTCTTCGGCAGCAACCTGTTTTGCGGCGACACTCTATTCACCGCCGGCTGCGGCCGGCTGTTCGAGGGCACGCCCGAGCAGATGCATGGATCGCTAAAAAAACTGCTGGCGCTTCCGGATGATACGAAAGTTTATTGCGGTCACGAATATACCGAAAGCAATCTCCGTTTTGCCGTGACACTGGAACCAAAGAACCATAAGCTGGCCTCCAGATTTGAGCGGGTGCAGGGATTAAGAGCGCGCGGCGCTTCCACGGTTCCCGCCACCCTGGAAGAAGAAAAGCAAACTAACCCGTTCTTGCGCTGGGATAGTAAAGAGCTTCAAGCGACCCTCAAATCTCAGGACCCTGATCTCCGTGCAGATCCTGTTTCCGTCTTTGCGAAAGTGCGCCGGCTCAAAGACTCCTTTTAACGGCCCGGTGTGAGAGAAGGTGGCGCGGAAAGCGGGAGCGCCCGGGGTATCGCGCCATACTGAAACCATTAACCATGCCTGCCCGCGGACTGGTTCATTCAAGTAAGCAGATTGCCGATGGCAACTGCTTCAACAATAAACTTTTCAGAATGAACCTGTCTCTGCTACACTGATCTCGCTCGCTAGGCGGCGTTCCCAACTTGGCAGCAATGCTCATGATCGCACTTTTTATGATTTTCTCACCATGCAGGCAAAAACTCAGGTTTGCACGGTCCACTCCTGAGCAGCAAACGTAAAGGATCACGATGATAATCCCCGGCGCAGCGACACTTGCGGGCACGGACCGTTACCGCGAGCGTTTTGCCGATAGAATTCACCGCGATCACTTTCGGCAATCTCAAGGCTTGTGGATGTCTTCGGTCGGGATCGGCACTTATCTCGGGGATTACAACACGGAGACCGACCGTCAGTACTGCCAGGCTATCAGCCGCGCGGTTCAGTGCGGCTGTAACGTGATCGACAGCGCGATAAATTATCGCCTGCAACGAAGCGAGCGCGCAGTCGGTGCAGCCTTGCAGGATCTTGCGGCCAAGGGATTTCAAAGGGATGAAATTATTGTCGCCACCAAGGGAGGGTTCATTCCTTATGACAGCTCGCCGCCAGCCGATGTGCGGCGCTATTTTGAAGAAACCTTCTTTCAGCCCGGCATCGCCAGCGCCTCCGACATCGTCAGCAACTCTCATTGCATGAGCCCGGCTTATCTCTTGAATCAGCTCGATTGCAGTTTGAAAAATCTGTCTCTCGAGTGCCTCGATATCTATTACGTCCACAATCCGGAAAGCCAGTTAGGCAAAATATCCCGTGAGGAATTCAATAGCCGTTTGCTGAAGGCTTTCGAAGCAATGGAGCAGGCGGTCTCGGCGGGAAAAATCCGCATGTACGGCACCGCGACCTGGAACGGATATCGCAGTGATCCGCAGGCAAAGGATTACCTGTCGCTGGCCGAGATAATCGGTCTAGCGACAAAAGCCGGCGGCAAAGATCACCATTTTGCGGTCATACAATTGCCGTTCAATCTTGGCATGACTGAAGCGTTGTCCCTGCCAAACCAAACAGTAGGAGACAAAACCGTTACCGTTTTAGAAGCGGCGCAAGCCTTGGACGTTACGGTTATGTGCAGCGCCTCCATTCTACAGGGCCAGCTCGCCGCCAATCTTCCGTCGATGATCGGCGCCGCATTAAACGGGCTTGAAACCGACAGCCAAAGATCGATTCAATTCGTGCGTTCGACCGCGGGAGTCACCACCGCGCTTGTGGGCATGAAACAGCTCAAGCATGTCGAAGAAAACATGCGCACCGCCCGCGTCGCACCCGCACCATGGGAGCAATACTCAAAGCTGTTTGAGTCGAACCCCTAATAGCAGCAGGAATCGTTGATTTGGCACCGGCTGACACGCGACGAAAAGCTGCCTGAGATGTCACAGAGAAGATCTACTTCGGAATAAGAAGCTGCTCAAAATGAAGATAGAAGGCGCGCAAAAATCGACGAGCTAAGGCGTACTTCCACAACGTTGCAGCGAGGCGATTTGAGCGCAACGAAGCATATCGGGTCTGTTTCAGCAGCCTGCCAGCCTAGACTAGTTCGCGGTGAGTGAATCCAGCTCGCCGAACAATTTTTCCAATCGTTCGAGTGCCGGTGCGGGCAAGGGCGGCTTCAGAATAGCTTCGATATTGGCTTTAAGATGTTCGGGGTTGCCGGTGCCGGTGAGGACAACATCGACGGCGGGTTCATGCCGGCAGAAGCGATAAGCCGCTTCCGGGATTGTCGCGGCAACCTCTTCCTCGAGAAGAAAACCAAGCGGATCGTCCGCATCGACAGCGCCATGCGGAAGCACTCCCTTTTGCATCAATTCGCCGCACAAGCTTCTTAAACGATCCGACTGGCTCAAAGCCCTGCGGACGGCGAACATGTCCAAAACCCCGACCTTTTTTGCGGCCGTCAACGGGAAGACGGTTCTGCGCGCGGACGGATTGAGAAGGTTAAAGCCGACCATCACCACGTCCCAGAGATCTTCTGTCAAACTTTCTTGGAGCATCCGATGCGACGTATCCGTCGCAAACCCCTCGGTAACACCGATAAAGCGAATCTTGCCTTGATCGCGCAGGCGCCGCATGGCCGGCATTAATTCTTCTTTGGCAAAGACGTAATCTTTCGGCTCGACGCCATGAAGATGATAGATATCGATATAGTCGGTGCCGATTGATTTCAGACTCTGCTCCAGACCCTTGATGACCTGCTCCGCGGGGTTGCTGTGATCGACCGGCGGTAAGGTCTTTTTGGTCGAGACAATCAAGTCCTCCCGTGGTAGTCCGGCAATCGCTTTGCCGACGACGGGCTCGGTTCCATACGACTGAGCGGTATCGAGAAAATTGATACCCAAGTCGATGGCCTGTCGAACCAGCGAAACGGCGCCGGCTTCGGCGGCGGCGTTGTCGCGCAGCCCGAGGCGGCTCGGCCCGCCGCAGCCCAGACCGGCGACGCTTACCTTAAGACCCGTGCGACCTAAAATAGTGTATTCCATAGATCCCAGAAACGTCTGTTCAAGCCGTTTAATACGTTCAAATAGTTCAAAACGTTAAGAGCGCGTCGTGGACTTCATCGGCTTGAACGATTTGAACCTTAATTTTGAACCTGTTTACTCCCAATGCACCCGCACTCCGAGCACCTCTCCTGTGGCTCGAAGCTCGCCGGCGGCGGTCAATGCGCAACTGACCCATGCCTTGCGGCCCTCGATTTTGATGATGCGCGCACGCAAATGGATCAGTTCCGCAAGCGGCGTAGGCTTTAGATAGGACACGTTTAGATTCGCCGTGACGTAGCCGATGCGCGGCGTACTACCTATCGAACGTTGCTCCTGCCTGTAGGCGTGCGCGATAGCCAGATTCAAGCTGTGGCAATCGATGAGCGAAGCAATGATGCCGCCATTGAGGTTTTGTTTGGTCCCGCCACAATGGTGCGGCTGCGCATGCCAGCTTGCTATCGCTTCCTCGCCATCCCAGTAGCTTTTGATGCGTAAACCTTGTTGGTTGTCGGCGCCGCAGCCGTGGCAGTAGCGCACCGTGCCCTGATCCTGAAATGCTTGCCCATCCATCGAAAGGCAGGGTCTACTTCTTTTCCAACTTCAATGAGGCCGAATTGATGCAATAGCGCAAGTGAGTCGGCGCAGGCCCGTCATCAAAAACATGGCCTAGATGAGCATTGCATCGACCGCAGAGCACTTCCGTGCGGCGCATAAGAAAGCTGTTGTCGCTTTCGGTTTCGACCTTGTCTTCGGCAATCGGCCGGTAAAAACTCGGCCACCCGGTGCCGGAATCGAATTTGCTGTCGGAGCTGAATAGTTCGTTGCCGCAACAGGCACAATGATAAGTTCCCTGGTCGTGACAGTCCCAGTATTTTCCGGTGAAAGCCCGTTCGGTCCCTTTCTGGCGGCACACCTCGTACTGCTCCGGCGACAGCTCTTTGCGCCACTCTTCATCGGACTTTTCGATCTTTTCCTTTGCTTCACTCATGGTTTCCTCCTGAACGACCCTGCTCGCTCAGCTCTGCATATTGATGAACTGCAGGGGAATGGGCAGATTCGACGACCTTAGCAGTTTGATGACAGCCTGCAGATCGTCAATCTTTTTGGCCGTGACTCGTACCTGCTTTTCCTGTATAGCCGCTTGAACCTTCATCTTCTGATCCTTGATCATTTTGACAATCGCCCGGGCAGTATCGGAATCGACTCCTTCCTTGATCGTGATCGCCTTCTGGATCATCCCCTGTGCTGCCATTTCGCTTGGCTTGTATTCCAAACACCGGGTGTCGACTTTTCGCTTGACCAGATTTTCCACCAATGTTTCCTGCACCGCCCGCATCTTCATTTCGTCTTCAGTCGTAACGTTGATCTTCTTGTCTTTCTTATCCAGCACGATCTCCGTTTTTGATTCGCGAAAATCGTAGCGCGATTGAATTGTCTTTTTGGTGATATTCACCGCGTTATCGACTTCCTGCAGGTCGATACGGTTAACAACATCGAAAGACGCCATGAATTTTCTCCTGCTTTAGCCAGCTGCTGAAAAACTCGTATGCTCTGGAAAGATGAGTTTAAAAGCTGAAACTTGAATTCCGCTTTCAGATTTCCGCTTTCATCCTTGTACTTCGCCAGCCTCGCCTCTGGTTCTTTTTCATAGCTTGCAAGATTTTACGACCACCAATCAGAGAACCTTACTGGCTCTGCGCACCCTGGCGGCCTTGGAACGTTTACCCTTTTTTGCCGCCGGCGATTTCTTGCGCGCCTTTTTGCGCGCGCCTGAGCCTCTTGATACCGGCCCCGCTCAAAACGAAGTCCAGAATATCGCTGCGCGTGATTATTCCCACCAGCTGCTTTTCTTTGACCACCGGCAGCGAGCCGATCCGATGATGGCGCAACAACGCTACTGCGGTGGCTAACGGCGTTTCGGGTTCGACCGTAAAGACATCATGCGTCATCACTTCCTCAACGGTATAGGACTCGGCGAATTTGTCGATCTCTTTAGTGCGTCCGATCAACATGCTGGTCGGATACGCATCACGGATGTCTCGATCGGTGACAATCCCCATCAAACGGTCATGATCGAGCACCGGCAACTGATTGACGCGGTGCTTGGCCATGAGCTGCCGAGCGACGGAAATACTATCGTAGATCTCAACCGCCAAAACCGTCTCCGTCATCCAGTCTGCCACCTTGATCTCGTTGGAGGTCTTTACAGCTTCCATTATTGTTGCTCCACCCTATAGCCTCGGCCCTTCAATAACTGGATGACGCCGTTTTTGCCAACCAGATGAGCCGCGCCGACGACGATCAACGCGTTCTCGCCTCTCGATAACAGGCCTTCGATCTGCGGCAGCCAGCGCCGGTTGCGATCATCGATCACTCTTCGATGGATCTCCGGATAATCGCGCATGCCCGCCAGGAGATGTCTTTCCAATGAGTCGACGTCGCCAGTTTTCCACGCGCGCACGATTTCGGAGACATTTCGTTCCAAATGGTCCATCTCATTCATACTCCGGCGCAGCAAGAGTTCTTGATCCTTTGCCGAAAAGTGATCAAACAAATTGAGCTGAAATTCAACAGTTTCTAAGCCGCCAGTGGGCTTGTTGGATTGAATGGCGCGCCCGGCAAAGTATCGATCGATCCCCAATCTCGGATCAAATCCCAGCTGTTGCAGCTTCATCGCCGCCATAGTCGTGGCGACAATCCAGGGCTTAAGAGAATTCAACAGCCGAATATCGATACCCAGCTCTTTGGCCCTCGTCGTGACACTTTCGTAGGTTTCCTTGGAGACATTCTGAGGCAACCCGCTGCCATCGGTACTGGCCCCTTGCTGCAGCATCAGCTGCTGAACCTTTTCGGCATTTACGCTGAGCAAGTCGATCTCCAAAACCAGTTTATTCGCCTGCTCAAATGCGTTTTCAATGCTCTGCTTGAGTGGGTAGGCCTCCTTATTCAGCAAATGAATCGAGCCGAGGATATAAAGATTGTTCTGGCCGGAATCCACTTTCCAGAGGAAGCTCTTTTCTTGCGCGCTTAGCTGGCCGGCCAAAGCAACAGATAAAAATCCGAGCCCGAGCAGAGTCAGCAAACGTAATTTTCTGTGAGGTGCCATGACGTTCTGCGCTTCAACAGCCCGATCGAACGAGCAGGCTATGCAAGCCAGCCATGTAGAAATTTACCTTTTCTCACGAAAGTTGACCAGAGCTGCGGTTAGACGGTTGTAAATCGCCTACCGGCAGTCTTGGTAGCGTGAAACGGAACCGCGGAGGGGCCTCAGAAGCAATCCCGCGGCAAAAAGATGGGCTTACTTACCATTCGAGGCGAATGCACACATCTTCGCCTTTTTCCTCGGCCGGAAGCACCGTCAGCGGCGGTCCTCCTTGAGGCAGCATGCACTCGCCGGTTTTGAGGTCAAAACAATAGCCATGGTTGTTGCAACGCAACTTGGTTCCGTCCAGCAGTTGTCCGGCGGATTGCAGGTCGGCGTCTTCATGAGGACACTGCCTCGAGAACGCAAAGTATTTTCCCCCGGCGAACGTCAACAGCACCTGACGTCCGCCGAGGTCGACTTCTTTCATGACACCCGGCGCCAACTCGCCAATCCGGGCAACCGGTATATAGCTCACTCCCATCCGATTAAGCCGCGACCTTTTGCTCTCTGTAGAGCGGCCCGCGCAGGACCTGGCCTGGCAAGTCCCCGCTCATGCGGCTGTCTTCATGGATCACCGTGCCATTGACGATGGTATAGTGCATCCCCACCGAACGCTGGATCAACCGCTTGCTTCCCGCCGGATAGTCATGAGCCCATTCCGGTTCATGAGAATTGACGGTTTTGGGATCGAAGATCGCCAGGTCGGCGGCATAGCCCGGCCGTAACAAACCGCGATCCTCCAAGCCGAAGATCGATGCCACATGGAATGTCAGTTTATGGACGGCCTGTTCGAGACTCATTACCTGACGCTCGCGCACCCACATACCCAGCAGGATGGTGCAATAACCAAAATCGGCGCCAAACTGCACATGGGCCCCTGCATCGGAAGTTCCGATCAACACATACGGGCTGCGCAGGATCTCGCCCATTGCATCGATGTCGCCGCCGTTATTAGCATTCCAGAAAACGGTGCCGAGATCTTCCTCGAGCGCGAGATCCAGGAAGGCGTCGAGCGGATCTTGATTGCGCATCGCCCCCAGCTCAGCGATTGTCTTGCCGTTGTATTTCTCGTTCTCGGGTTTCATCACTTTCTCGACGCGGACGATGTTCCAGTTTCGGTGAAAGTTGGTGGGCGCCGGATTGGCGAGATCGGCTCGCAACTTTTGTCTGGTTTCGCCGTCGGCAAAAGCCTGCTTACGCACCTCCACGGGAAGGAACATGAGATTTTTCCAGGTCGGAAATTCATCGAAAACCTGGCAGTTCCTAAGCTCGAAGTGGCGCACGAGCGGCACGGTATGGGACAAGCCATACGCTTGATAACCTTCGCGGAAAATCGGTTCTACGGCGTCGAGCTGTTCACGCCACAGAGTGGGCTCTGCCCATCGATGTTGCAGGCTCTGCCAGAGGACCGGTCGCTGCGTCCGTTTTGCCAGCTCATGGTAAAATTTGAAATGTTCGATCTTGTTGCGGCCCAAAATGGTTTCAATAACGCCGCCGTTGCGCTCCGCCAAAACATCGCACAGCGCGAACAGCTCATCATCATCGGCCAAACGACTCGCCACCGGCTTGCCGTCCTCGCGCATATGACGCTCGTTGCGGTTGGTCGATAATCCCAAGGCGCCGCCTTCCATCGCTTCCAAGACCAAGCCGCGCATCTGCTGGACTTCTTTGGCGCTAGCCGTGCGCTCCACGGCCTCCTCACCCATGACGTTGTGGCGCATGGCGATATGGCCGACCAGCCCGCCGACATTGATACCGAGTTTCCCCTCCAGCGCGTCGAGGTATTCGCCGTAGGTGTTCCATCCCCATTTCACCCCTTGCTCCAGAGCGAACCGCGGAATTGCCTCGACTCGAACGAAACTTTTGACAATGGCGTCCTCATCGCCCTTCTTGACTGGGGCAAGCGATAAGCCGCAGTTACCCATGACCACGCTGGTAACACCATGCTGCGGTTCACAAGTTCCGTAGGGATCCCACAACATCTGCGCGTCCAAGTGCGTATGATGATCAATAAAGCCGGGCGACACAGCCAACCCGGCGGCATCGATCGTCCGCGCCGCTGTGCCGGTTAACCGTCCAACTTCCACGATCTTGCCGCCTTTTACTCCGACATCGGCGACGTAAGAGGGCAAGCCCGAGCCATCGACGACGCGCCCACCGCGAATTAACAGATCATAAGCCATTTGCACCTCCTGAGTTGAACGAGGAAAACGTCAATAAATGAAGCGATTGCATGGTATCGCGATATAATCGGCAACGAGTTCTCCACTAATCCCGGATTCCGTAGTTCAAAGTGGCCCAGCGATCAAGCGGCCAGCCCTCCAGAGCCAATGCAACTAGGGAATTCGGGTTAATAAAGCACACCATCTTTATGCCTTATCAATTGCGCCGGACTTTGTCCATCAAGTAACACTAATCCGACCATAGTTGAGCGTTGTCAGCTGTGAGCCAGGTGGCGAGAGCGGAAGCCGTGGGCAGTCAACACGCAGTTAGCTCCTGAGACCCGCTACCAAATATCATCAGGGGAACGCGCGCTGGCCTTAAGGCACTGTCCCATTGCCCACGCTGTCGGGCTCGCTCGCCTCGCGGGATCCGAATAATTTCGGATTAGGGTAACGCTTACCTTCAACCGTTCGAGGCAGCTTCAACCTATCACCGCTCCAATGATCGAACGGCGAGATCGGCGCCGTGGGCCTCCCAATTTTTGCCGTCGAAGGAGCTGACGTTCACGTGCCCAATGGTCGCCGGGTCGAGGCAGCGAACGTTGACACTGTAGCCGTCGGGATTAGAACGAGGGACATAAAAAGGTTTGATGCCACAGGTCTTACAGAATAGATGCTTGGCGACACCGGTGTTGAATGTGTACGTTGCCAGGTCTGCGGATCCCTGGAGCAACCGGAATCGCGCGCGCGGCACGATCAGGTGGAGAAAACCGCTTTTGCTGCAGATCGAACAGTTGCATTCCAATGCATCAATGTCGAGCGCTGCGTCGACTTCGAATCGCACGCGCCCGCAGTGGCAAGCTCCCCTATGTTGAACAAACCTTTCTTCCATCGATGACCTGCAGAGCTACCGACCCGGCGCCTCAACTCGGATATCGGCCTGAACTTTTACTGGCTTTCAACGACACGCCTGAAGTCTGAACCAATGATTGCAGCAGTTCGGCCACTTCGGGATCACTGCGCAAGTTGTGTTGCGCCTGGGTCCCGGCGATGCCGACTCTAATGGAGACTGCCCAATCCGGTAGAACCCTGAATAGATCCTCGTCGGTCAGATCATCGCCGATAGCCATAATGAAGTCGTAATCTTTTTCGATAATCCATTTTAATGCTGCGGTTCCCTTATCGACCCCGGCGTTAGTGATTTCAACCACTTTGCTCCCTTGCCGGACATGAAGATCAGTCTTGGAGATCAGGCTCAACAGATGATCGGTCAGCTCGGCGGCGAGAAAATGGGCCTGCTCAGGATCCGCCGAACGATAGTGCCATGCCACGGAATTCTCCTTTTCCTCAACAAAAGCGCCGGGCAATCGGTCTGCATAGATCTCCAGTATCGGCAATAGCTGGCGCATCCATGCCACCGAGAATGGTTTGAAAAGCTGCCATGTCTCGGCCGCCTTCCTGAACCATGCGCCATGCTCGGCAACCAGGCCGATCCTGAGGTCGCCGAACCACTGCTGCAGAGTCTGGCGATCGCGTCCGCTTGTGATGATCACGTCATTAGCCGGATCGGCGGTTAAAGAACGTAATAGCGCGAGCCTGTTCTCATCCGGTTTCGCCATTTCCGGCGATTTTACCAATGGAGTCAAGGTACCGTCATAGTCGAGAAACAACGCTCTCCGGCAACTCTTTCTATACTGTTCGACAACCGCCCGCCGCGCCTGCGGCGAAAGCAGTTTGGCTTCGGTCCGATCCTGGACTTCGCGTAAGGCGACAAGGTTGTTGAGGAAGTCATTCGCCCAGCGCGTGACATGGTACCGTCGCAAGCGCCGCTGCATTATCTTGTTGCGGCGTTTTTGCTCCTCCAGCGGTGTTTCCAGCGCCTCTTTGAGGGCACTGGCGATTTCCGACCGGTTATTTGGATTGATGATGATTGCTTCGGGCAACTCTTTGGCCGAACCTGCCATCTCGCTCAGGATCAAAACCCCGGTGCCGTCGGTCCGTGTAGCCACATATTCCTTGGCGACTAGATTCATTCCGTCACGCAGCGGCGTAACCAGACACACATCGCTAACCGAGTAGAACGCCGCCAGTGATGAGAACGGGACATGGCGGTACTGATACACCACCGGTGTCCAACCGACTCGTCCAAAGTGTCCATTGATTTTGCCGACCCGTTCCTCAACTTGTCGCTTCATACGGTCGTATTGCACGACTCCGATGCGCGACGGCACGACAATCATCAGCAGAACAACCTTTCCGTGAAACTGGGGATTGCTCTCCAAGAAAAGCTCATATCCCTCCAGTCGGTTCAGAATCCCCTTGGAGTAATCGAGCCGATCGACCGACAAGACCATCTTGAATTCGGAAAGCGTGCTGCGCAGCGCCTGTATTTCCTGCTGCGTATCAGGCTCAGCGGGCGCACTGGAGTATTTGTCAAAATCGATCCCCATGGGAAACGTGTCGATCTTGACGAGGTGATCGGGTGTCAAAAGCTGGGCCATCTGATGCTCGTAGCCCAAGATGCGCAGAACGCACTGGAGAAAATGGTGCGTGTACTCATAAGTATGGAATCCAATCAAGTCAGCGCCCAGCAAGCCTTCCAGGATCTCGCGACGCCATTCTCCCGGGAGAAGACGAAACACCTCGAATGAGGGGAAGGGGATATGCAAAAAAAAGCCTACAGACGCTTGAGGCCGCCGGGCTTTGATCAGCCGCGGCAGCAGCATCAGGTGATAATCATGAATCCACAAGATGTCGTTGGGTCTGACGACCTCTACGAGCGCATCGCAGAAGATTTGATTGATCTGTTTGTACTCCGCCCAGTAATTGGACTGATATTCGGTGAAAGTAGGAAAGTAGTGAAACAGCGGCCAAATGGTCGAGTTGCAAAATCCGAGATAAAACTTCTCCATCTGTTCTTCGCTGAGAAACACCGGGTAAGACTGAAAGGAACTGAGCGCCTCGCGGATCAGCTGCCCCTGGAGAGAGACCTCGACCGTGCTTCCCGGCCAGCCGACCCAAAGATGTTCCATACTCAAAGCCGGCGTTCGTCTGCGGGATTGCATGAATGAAGCCAATCCCGTGACCAGGCCACCGGCGCTTTCATGGAATGTCATCTTTCCGTTCTCGACCTTTACATTGAAGGGCAAGCGGTTGGAGACAATAACCAGTCGTCGTTCGGACAATGCCGAGTGTATCAAACTCATTTGTGGCTTGTTTTGAATCACCAGTGACTCATGCCTTACCAGGAGATTGCTGAATGAGCTGCGGCCAGTTTGCTCTAGAACAATATCACTTCAGCGGCGCTTGTCACGCACATAAACGCCTAATCTTTTGCTCGATCTGAAGTGATGGCGTCGAACCATCTTCAATCGATTAACCATCGTGAGTGTTGACCGAGAGTATAGCCAACGTCGTTTTCTATCATAAAAAAACGACTGGAAAAACCTTCATTGTTGTTTTCTTGAGATTCTCCCTTCAAATGGAAAACTTCCTGTATATCTAAGGAGATAGCGCCGCCCTTCCGCAGTATGGCATATGCGTTGCTCGTTGAAACCCTGGCTTCATTCACCGCCTATCCCGGAACTCTGATAGACTGGTGAGCGGAAAAAAGGAGGCATCATATGCGCGGGCAAGCGAATACAGATAGCACATTAGGGGATCTCGTGGCTGCAGTGACCGAGGAAGTTAAGCCGCTGTCCGGCAACAAGCGTCGAGTGAACCTGCTCGTCTCATACATTCTGCAGGATCTGTTTCTCAGTTCTCGCGTTCGCTTGAAAAACAGATTTGTCGACCGCGGCCGTTAGACGTCAGAAATGGCCGGCTGTGGCGCTCGGTACACTTCTACTTGTCGCTCCCCAGCCCAGCTTTGGCCGGTGCGGCAAGCGATCAGTTAAAACAATCGGTAGAAAAAATCCAGACTATTTTGGCTGACCCATCGTTAAAAGGGGACGCCAAGAGTGCGAGCCGGCGGCAGAAGCTCAAGGAAGCCGTCCATGAAAGATTCGCTTTCGAGGAGATGGCGAAGCGCTCATTGGGCGCGCAGTGGCAAAAGCGCAGCGCGGCAGAGCAACAGGAGTTCGTCCGGCTGTTCACGGATCTGCTCGAAGGCACCTACTTGAGCAAACTGGAAGAGTACAGCGGCGAGAAAATTCAGTTCGTCAACGAGCGGCAGGAAAACGATTTTGCTGAAGTCAACACAAAGCTAATCAACAGAAAGGGTGAAAACTTCGCGCTCGATTACCGGCTTATCGATGTGAACGGCGAGTGGAAGGTTACCGACGTTATCATAGAAAACATCAGCCTGGTTAATAACTACCGCTCGCAATTCAATCGAGTGCTGTCCAAATCCTCTTTCGAGGAATTGGTTCAGGCGATGAAGCAAAAGAAAATAAGCGCTCCGGTAGCGAGCAATTAGGCCATGGATAATAAGCTTACCATGAGATTACTGCGGCGGATTAAAGGAATTCGCGATAGCTTGGAGCAATATTGTAAGTTTAAAACTAGGAGGTTCCGATGAAAAAACTTATTGTAGTAGGGCTGCTCATAACAGGTCTCACGCAATCGGGATGCGAGTTTCTCGCGGGAACATTGGTAGGCGCCGGGGCTGCTGGAGGCGGTTACGAGTATCAGGCTTACCGGCAGATGCAGCAGTTGGAGGAGGATTACAGGAATAGGCGAATATCTCGTGAAGAATATGAAGACCGTAAAAAACAGATTGAGAAGGGCTCGATCATTTACTAACACTGCAGATTCTTAGTTTGTTCTAAGGTGCTCCCGGCGGGCCGTACCCGGCTCTTGGGGAGCGCCTTTGCCCGGTCGGGTATCCATGTCGCTCGCACCCGTGATATTTATAGATGAAGAGTTTTCTGCCTCATCACTCGTCGTAATCTCCATTCGGGTATCTCTTCGGCTACATCGGTAGTCTTTACCCGCCAGACGTTCAATCAGTCTGTATCTTATCCGACCCAGGGGTGGTAGGATCAGATGGTACTGCCATCCGGATGAAAACTTCTGTGTTGACTTCCGTTGCAGCCAACAGCGACACGCCTTGATAATATCGCCGGTCTCGTTGAGCTAGCAATTTTCGCCTGAGAACTGTGGTCTCGCTGGATTATGCCTCGGTTAAGTTCCAGCAGAATGGAGATTTCAATGATGTTAACGGTTGGAGCTAAAGTCGTTTACCCGAGCCGCGGCCCCTGTCTAATCGGCGAAGTCGTTAAAAAGGTGGTCGGCGGGCAAACCATGAAATTCTATCCTCTGGCACTACTGGATGATAGTAAAGGCGAGTTGTTCGTGCCGGTAGAGAACCTCGCCAATTTGCATCTGCGCGCATTGCTCGATAAGTGTGAGATCCCCCAACTGCTGCGCCGCCTCAAGAAAATATCCGGAACGAAGGAAGCCGACGTCGCCAAAAACTGGCGCCAACGCAATACGGATAACACAAAACTTTTAAGCTCGGGGTCGGCATTCGATCTGGCGGTGATCATCGAATCGTTGACCAGCTTGGCCGGAACTAAATCGCTATCGCCCTTTGAGCGGGAAATCTTGGCTCGAGCTCGAAAGCTATTGGTGTGCGAGATTTCGGAAGTGACTGGCGAGAGCAAAAGCGCGGTGGAAGAACAGGTTAGCGAGGCGCTTCGCGCTGGAAGACCGGCGTGAGCCCTCGAGCAAACCAGCGCCATTTTCTTGCCCGCTTTCTCCGCTTCGCTTGAGCTCGCCTGCCGGACACGAAACATTCCGGTTCGCTGCACATCAGCAAGGAAGGCCCCTATGAATCTTCTCGCGCGAATCTTGTTGGGTGCGATTGCCGGTTGGTTGACCGGAATAGCCGCTGACGGAGAACGGGACGGCAGAGGCGCCAGCCCAGGCAACAACCATCTGCGCGATGTTATTTTTGGTGTGATCGGCGCGCTGCTTGGGCACTCATTGTTTTTCTGGGTCATCATCGGGAGCAATTCTTTCGGCTCCTATGCAACCGCGGTTCTTGGCGCCATCACTGTGGTAGGAGCGGCTCGCCTGATTGGAGCACGGTTGCAACGTGCTCGCCGCACCGCCCATTAAGACCCTTCCATCTGTAAGCAGCTAGTTGGTCAGACGTTGACGCACGGCGCGTCTCGCCCACATCAGCAGCAAGCACGACCCCACCAGCGAGTAGGCAATATCCCACAGGGCCATCACACTAAAGTTTCCGCTGAAGGCGGCACGCGCAAGACGCACAGGGTGAAGCAGCGGCAACGCCTCGGCAACCCACAGCCAGCCTGGCGATAGTCGCTCTTGCAACGGGAAAAATACGTCCGAGAACAAAAACAGCGGCGTCAAAAATAGAGTAAAGTAAAAGCTGAATGAATCTATATTGGGAATGCGCAGCGAAAATGTTATGCCGATTGCGGCAAAGAGCAGCCCGGTGAGCGGGATCACCAATAGCGCCCAAAGAG
Organism: uncultured delta proteobacterium; assembly: GCA_963728565.1. GTDB lineage: Bacteria > Desulfobacterota > Binatia > UBA9968 > UBA9968 > WHTF01. The sequence continues at coordinate 178,642 of CAVSLC010000010.1, read as the reverse complement.
AAGACGGGAACGGCGTCAGGCCAAACACCGCTAGAACGACAAAAAAGCAGCCGCCGTATATACTTGCGCGGGTAATCGCCCACAAGACTTCGCCACCTAGAATGTCGTCGGGTTCTATCGGAGTTGTCAGCATCGCATCGTAAGCCTTTTCGAATGTCAGCCGTACATAAATATTGTAAGTGACTTCGTAGCTGGCGCCATTCATGGCCGCAACACAAACCAGGCCCGGCGCGATGAACGCGACATAGGTAAGTCCCTCCATCTGTGAGATGTAAGCGCCTACCCCAATGCCAATCGAAAAAAGATAGAACACCGGCTCAAAAAAATTGGGCAACAGATTCCACATCCAGGTGCGGCGGTACATGGCTGCGTTTCGCAACCAAACCGCCAATGCATACGCAGGTGAAAGGTTCATGAGCCGCCCTCGAGCCGAGTACCGGTGAGTGACAAATAAACGTCTTCCAAATTTGTCGGTCGAACGATGATCGGCCGGCGATCACCGTGATCGCTACGACGTATGTGGTCAATCAGGCCGGTGGTGTTTTCCAGGTAAATCATCAGCCGCTGGCCAATTCGCAGGCACTGCGCGTCGGCGGCAAAGCCATTTAACAGCGCCGCTTCTTCTTCAATCGAACAATCCAGCTCGATCGTTTCCGCTGCCAGTCCCACGATGAGCTCTGCCGGCGCGCCGGAACGAATGACTTTTCCGGCAGAAACGATGGCCACCCGGTCACATAAACGCTGCGCCTCGTCCATATAATGAGTCGTGACCAGCACCGTGGTTCCGGATGCGCGCAACTCACGGATACGTGACCATAAAGCGAGGCGAACTGCCGGATCGAGGCCGGTCGTCGGTTCATCGAGAATCAGCAGTTCCGGGCCGTTGATCAGAGACAAAGCGATCGCCAGGCGGCGCTGAAAACCGCCGGACAGACGTTTCACCGGGACGTCGGCGTGGGAACGCAGCTCGAGAAAGTCGATCAATTCCTCGGCCCGGCGCGACAGCTCCGGCTCATGTAACAAATGATAGCGGCCGAATACCCGAAGGTTCTCTTTGGGCGACAGCGCCTCGATCAAGACGTTTTGCTGCAATGTAACCCCAAGGCGGGCGCGCACAGCTCGGGAATTCGGGCCGATATCCATGCCGAAAACCAGGATAGTACCGCTGGAAGGCTGGGTGACGCCGTAGATCATCCGCAATGTGGTGGTTTTCCCGGCGCCATTGGGCCCGAGCAAACCGAAACAAGTCCGAGCCGGTACTTCCAGGTCGAGATTGTCGACCGCCATACGATCGCCGAACTGTTTGGAAACGGAGTGAATCTCTATAACCGGCGCGTTTGATGGGATCATGCAAAACCATTGCTTTGAGAATATCTCTTAAAATCTGACCTATCTTCGCTCGAACCACAAGGTGCTACGCGGAAACGGCGCAGAATATCAATCAACTACGGAACAGTTCTGAGAGAAATGTCGCAAGCCGGAGACTCAGGTATCGAAGCAAGACGTTTTTTACTGGCACCTCACTTGCACTAATTGCTGCGCGACACCTTCTGCTTCGAAATTTCTGCACAACTTGAAGTTCTGTTACAGCGCGTTAGAGCGGCTGACCAATCACTGCAACTGTTCCAGACGAAAGGAGACCTTATGAGTTTAGACTTGATGAAGGAAAAAGGAGTTGGCTTGGATGAACAAAAATTTAATTGGCGCGATATCGCGGGGGTGCCGACGAGCAAGCTAGACAGCGACGCTTTTACTCGGGTGCGGATTATCCTGATGAACGGCATCGAGTCCGAGGCGCTGCGGTTCCAACACGCCTGCGCGCGCATGAATAAAGAATTGCAGCTTGCCTTGGCGCGGGTGCGGCGCATCGAACAACATCAACAAACCATGGTCAACTGGCTGTTACCCGCCGATCTTTCGCCGCTCGAAACAACCATCGGCTTTGAGCAGGTCGCTATTGAAGTGACCGCGAGCGTAGCGGAACACGAACCAGACCCCTACCTGGCCCAGGTTTACCGCTTCGGGCTGCTCGAAGATTTCGATCATATGTATCGCTTCTCCGCCTTGATGGATCGAGTTATCGGTTGTGACGCCAATAATATTCTTCAGAGTTATACCGACATCCTGCCGGGACGCCCCACTGCCGTGGAACACCGCGCGCCGGAAGACGATCTACGCGAAGCTTACGACCGCAAGAAGGCGGCGCCGATCAGCAAGCTCAACGCGGTAACGATTATGGCCGGCGAACATCAAACGCATGACTATTACATGACCATCGGACCTATGTTCGCCGACCCCATAGCCCGGCAGCTCTATGCCGAAATCGCTTCTATCGAAGAACAACATGTCACCCAATACGAATCGATCATCGACCCGGAGGAGACCTGGCTGGAGAAATGGTTGATGCACGAAGCCGGCGAAATTTATAATTACTACAGCTGCCTGCAGTACGAGAGCCATCCGAAAGTGAAGGCAATCTGGCAACGCTTCCTCGACTACGAGCTAGGGCACTTCCATTATGTTCTCGACTTGTTCAAGAAATTCGAAAAGCGTGACCCAGCCGAGATTATCCCGGAATCGCTGCCGGAGCCCATCGAATACCGAAGCCATCGCGAATTCGTGCGCAAGACATTGAGCGAGGAAGTCGATTTACGCGCGCGCAAGACCCAGTTCATCGACAAAGATGATGAAGGAGCCGATTCGCCGTCGGTGGTTTACCGCGAGCAGATGAATTCAAAAGGCTCGCCGTCCGAAACCGTCGCCGCCGGCTACCAGTGGAAGCCCGGCACCGAGTTGGCGGAAGAAACTCCCGATATCAAGAAGCTGCAAACTAAAGTTGCGTAAATAAACCAGGAGACCATCGTATGGAAACGCATGAAATGGACGTTCTGTCAGATTCGAAACAGGAAATTCCCGGTAATCGCACGGGAATCATGACCAATCCAGAACTCAGTATCGAAATGATCGAGGGAGCCAAACAAACCGTGCCAAGCTCACAAGGCGGTGCCACGGAGATGGCAGCGGTTAAGGCCGAGTATATAGAGGAGGCCGTGCCGATCGGCTCATCACCGGTTATGGTGGAAGTTTCTGAAGACGGTGAGAGTGTCGGACAATTCGATGGATTAGCCGGTTTTGCTCGACAAGTTAGGCGAGCGGCTGGCCTTTGAAAGGCAAGGCACTCGGCTTTACGAGGCGTTCCTACAGAAATGCGAGTCGCTTAATCTGGAAAACGCCTCGGGGCCTTCTGCCGAAGAACTGCGCCACATCTGCGACGAAGAACTGGAGCATTTTCACCTGCTGCAAAATGCCATCACCGCTTTGGGCGGGGATGCCACCGTGCAGACGCCTTCGGCGGATGTCGCCGGGGTATTGAGTCATGGTGTCATGCAGGTGGTCAGTGATCCTCGGACCACCATTCCGCAAACGCTGCAGGCGATGCTCACGGCAGAGCTCGTCGATAACGATGGCTGGCAGATGCTCCAAGACATCGCCGCGGAGCTGGGTCAAGACGATCTCGAAGAACAGTGCCGCAAAGCGTACGAAGAGGAACAAGAGCACCTGGAGAAAGTTCGCGATTGGCTGACAAGCATGACCATGGACGAAGCTTCAGGGTCGACGGAAGAGCTCGATGTTTCAGAAATTGACGCTTCAGAAGAGGAAGAAGATATCCAGCCGAAGCGATCAGCCAAAGCATCGACAAGGTCGCGCAAGAGCAAGAGCTCGAGTTCATCTAAAAGTAAAAGCAAGAAGAAGAAAAAAAGATAGCTCTAGTTCAGAGCGCGCTCAGTCACACACGCGCTTAGCATACAGTTGTTTCAACGGACGGTTGCACTGCTTCCGGCGCGATGGCACGCCAGCAGCGCTCGGAAGCAGCCGCAACCGTGATATAGTTTAACTCCCGCCGTTCTTTCACGCACCGAAGCAATAGCGCGCCGCGGCTCATATCACCTAGACCAACAAACTCGGCCGGAACCCTCAGTTGGTCGCCAAGCGCTTGATTGAGGATATCCAGGTACTTTCCGGTGGCGATGCTGCCCAACAAAACCACTTCACAATCGCGGCCGATCTCGCGGGCCAGTTGCTTGACGTCTCGCAGGAGAGCGCTTCGGTAGCGACGACTCTTTACACTAATCGGAACGCGGCTAAAACCACGCAATGTCGACATCCGCACCAACGCGCCGTCGGGCATCAAACCCGCAGTCGGAGTAATCAATAGGACTCCCGAAGATGGGACCGGCGGGTGAGCAAAGGCCCGCGCATAGGCAAGCTTGCCGCGAAAATAAAGGGCGCTAAGAAAACTGAAGACTTCGGCGAGAGACGCTCCTTCGGGACTGCGCAAGCGCCGGGCGAGCTCGGAACGAGCCTGAGGACGGAGAATCCAGCCGGCCCGCACCCCATTACAATTGGCAGGCGAAAGCAGAAAAATCCGATTCACGGCCGGACCGCATCCATAAACTCGTCAACCGGCAAGGTATTCAAGATATCACCGCGCGCCAACCAGCCCCGGCGCGCCATCGCCACGCCGTATGGTAGGTTCTCTAGATTTTTGAGCGAATGCGCATCTGTGGATACGACGAATCTGATTCCACGCTGCCGCGCAGCTCGAATCCAGCGCGGCTCGAGATCCAGTCGGCGCGGGTCGCCGTTAACTTCTATCGCCGCGCGGGAAGCGGCAACCGCATCCAGCACTTCATCCATATGACATTCAAACGGCGGGCGCGACTCAATCAAGCGGCCGAGTGGATGTCCCCAAATCTTAAATAGCGGCAGTTTCAGCGCGCGCAACAAACGAGCGGTCATCTGATCGGCGTTCATTTTATGCCGTGTGTGGATGCTGGCGATGATGACATCGAACTTTTCCAGAATGTAGTCCGGATAATCGAGCAAGCCATCTTCGAGAATGTCCGATTCGGTTCCTTTTAACAACTTGATCCGCACCCGCTCTTGAACTCGATCGATTTCTTCCCACTGCGCCCGCAAGCGATCGATCTTGACTCCGCCCGCGTAGGACGCGGTTGGCGAATGATCGGTGAAAGTAATGTACCGCATGCCCAAGGCTTCGGCGGCTCGGGCCATTTCTTCAACCGTGTTTTGCCCATCGGAATAGGTCGTATGGCAGTGAACCATGCCTTGAATGTCCTCGGCGACGACGGCCTCCGGCAAGCGGCCGCTGGCAGCAGCCTCGATCTCGCCTTGATTCTCGCGCAGCTCCGGCGCTATGTATTCGAGTCCCAGTCGCCGGTAAATATCGCCTTCGGTTTCAACCTTCAACGCTTTACCCTTGGGCCCGCGCAAACCTTCCGCGCTCATCATAAGACCTTGCGATCGCGCGCGATCTACCAGAGCTGCATAGTGATCCTTTGAGCCGGTCGAGTAATGCAGAGCCGCGGCGTACTGCGCCGGCGCCGCGATGTCGAGCTCGACCTCCAGACCTCTGGCGAGACGCCCGACACAACGATTCGTTCCGGCTTCATCGGATTGGGCGAATAACGGGTAGCGCAGGAAACGTTCGATCACGGTCTTCGGATCTGCGCTCGCGGCAACTATACAGATCCGCCGCACTGTTTCTTTGCGGCGTCGCAGCGAGCCGGCAATCTCACAATGATGAATTTCCGAACAGGCTCGTAAATATTGAAGCAGCGGCTCGGCATCTGCCAGCGCCTGCGAAATTAGAGTGCGGTCCTCCCGATGCTGCAACTTCTCGATGCCCGCGAGAATGTTTGCTTCAGCTTTTTGGCCAAAGCCTTTGACAGCCCGCACCAGCCCCTTCTGGCAAGCGGATTTCAGATCATCAACGCTCTTGATACCCAAACTTTCGTGAAGCGCGACGATCTTCTTGAGAGTTAGCCCGGGAACTTGGTTGAGGTCGACGGCGCCGGTAGGCAGCTGCTCGCTTAGCTGCTGCAACAGAGCGCTCTCACCGGTGTGGTAGATTTCTTCGATGACGGCTGCCAAAGCCTTGCCGATCCCATCGATCTCGGTTAAACGTCCCTCTTTGACGCGCGCATCGAAGTCGCCGGCAGCGTTTTCCAACGCCCGCGCCGCCCGTTCATAGGCTCTTATTTTGAATGGGTTCTCGCCCATGACGCTGAGAAACCGACCGATCTGCCTCAATTGTCCGGCTATATAAAACCTATCCTGCATTGGAAGGACTGCTCCAGATTTCCATACAGAGTAACCGCCGCGCTCTGACGGGGCAATAGGGTTCGACTAGGATTAAGCTTTAGACGGCATTTTGGGTAGCAGCTTAGCGAGCACCTCCAGCGTGGAGGCGACTTCGCCTAAGCCTAAAGCATTGGTAGGGTGACTCGCTAGAACGGGTGGCGCGGCTTTTTGTCTGAGCTCCGGTAGTCTGCGCAGCATCTCTTCGCGCAGTATCAGCACCTCGGCTTTATATCTGTCCTCGTATTGGCCAAGAAAATTTTGCGTGGCTTTGAGCGATTCATCATTGCACGATTGCCGGAGTTGGTTTTTGGCCTGTTCAGTTTTAGCCAACTCGTTTTCTCCATCGCAGCGTCTTCGAAGCTTTTCATCCGTAGCCATCATTTCTCTGGCGAGAGCGCGTAAGGCGCGCGCCATCGTTACTCCTTTTTCAGACAGATCATCATTGGATAGATCACGATAGCCCATGGGCCCTGCCGGAGCGGTGGGGCGCCAGCTCATAAGACCCGCGCCGACGAGCACTCCGAGAGCGAAAAATAACCCGAGCAGGAACGGATGCTGTCGGATGGTTTCTATTCGACTTGTAAGATTGATAGCGCACTTCTCCGCGCCACATCCCTTTTTACCCGTCATTGGCAGGGAGTCAATGCATGCGACACGGCACCGAGGCGAGGACCCGAATTAGCAAGACAACGTTTCAAGTCAGCTGGAAGGACGTTGAATCCGGCGGCTTCAAGCCAGAACACCTTGATTCGATACCCGCTTCGCGGGTGGCCGGGCTTCAATGGAGAGAATCTTGATACGGAGAAGAGGCGGCCCTACTGAAGGTTAACTGACCGTCAACGCAAGAGGGGCGATAGTGCCATCGCCCCTCTCCGTTCTTTGAAGATAAATCTTACTAGAATTAGTTGCTGGCAATCTCAAGCTGATTATCGACGTTCTTCACCCCGGCTACTTGTTTCGCCTTGCTCTCGATCGCTTTTTTCTCCTCTGCGGTCTTCACCGGACCACGCAAGGTGACCTGGCCGTCGTTGGTGATGATCTTCACGTTCTGGGCGTTGGTGGAAAGCTTGTCGTCATCGACAATGGATTTCCGTACTTCCTGCGTGATCTTTCGGTCGGCTTCATTCTCCGATTGATCTCCCGCGGTTTTCGTTGCATCGTTGCGATCCCGCTCGTTCTTAGCGGTATTATCAGCCGCAACGGATGACGAAGATTTTGATCCGGTTTGATCAGCCCGATCTTGCTCTTTAGAACATCCGAGCATTACAAAACCTGAAAAGAAAACAATCAGCAATAATTTCATGGCGCCTCCAGTAAAGTTCGTTCAACAGCTACTCTGCGCAACTGGTGTGCCACGCGAAAACCGAGAGGCTACCAAGCTCTTCAAAGCCTGCGTAGAGTTTCGCTGTTTCAGCTGTGGGACTCTTTCTCAAAACCGAGACATACGTTGTGTGCCCTGGTCGCAAGGAGAAGATCGTCATCACCGCAGCTAAGTGCGCACCAGCTGCTGCAATAACCAACCCAGTCCGACAAGCACAGCGATCAACAACAACACCAGCCCGCCTATGACCGCCACAACGAAAAGCCAATCCGCGGCCGCCGCTCTTTGACGGTGCTGGCTTGCGTAGCGCTCCAACAATTGAACATTTCTGACGTTGCTGCGGAACCAAATCGAAAAGAGATCTCCAACGAACGGAATAGCGCCGATCAGCGTATTCAATGCTATATTCAAAGCCATACGTAATAAGACTACTTTCGGCAGATTGAACTTCGCGCCGATGAAAAGAATCGCTGACCCGGCGAGATTGGCGAGGGTGTCGCCGATGCCGGGTATTAGCCCGATAAGCGGATCGAGCCCAATCCGGATCGAGGTCCCGGGAATCGTGAAACGCTGATCGAGAAGCTCAGCGAGAAAGCGGGCAAAAAGGCGCGGCGCCGCATCCGAAGACGGCGCCGGCTGTTTTGCTTTTGACGGACCTCGCACAATTATCGCTGCAACAGCTGTTCGCCGGTCACTTCCAGCTGGCTATTTTTCCAGGCGGCATACTCCTCGGCTCGTTGCTTTGCGTCCGGGCCGCAGAAAAGCGCGGAAAATATTTCGTTGTGACTGGCTTCATTGACCGCAATCGCAAGGAATTCCCCGGATCGCTCCTTTGATTCTTTGACTTCGTATTTCATGCTTTTAACCTCCTGAATTCATACTGCGTCGCTGAAGCGCGCTCATCAAGACACGGCGCAGCGTTTTTACATGCGGCCGAGGGATCTTGGGCAGGCACGAGGCTTCCATGGGCGGAAACGACGGGCTAATCGATAGCGTCATACAGGGTTTCCAATCTGGCGCGTCCGGTTTGCGCCAGCAAAGGCGCCCACAAATCACCTAGCTTGTGAATCCGCTCGCGAACATTGCCGATGTGGAAGTCTTCGATACCCGGTCCCTTCTTCAGCTCCTTCCAGGTAATCGGAGTCGAAACGGTTGCTTTAGGCTGCGGTCTTACCGAGTAAATCGAGGATAAGGTTTGGCCCCAGGCGTTTTGATTGTAATCAACCAGAACTCGCTTGTTCGGCCTCTTGGCGATTCGGTATTCGGCGGTCATTAAATCTGGACGCAGAGCTGCCAAGGTGAGGGCAAACTTTTTAGCGACCGCCCAGACCTGCTTCTGGGTTGGCCCGCGCATGATCGGCACGTAGATATGAAAGCCCTTCGAGCCGGTAGTTTTGATCAGGGAGGGTAACTTAAGACTCTCCAAGGCGTCATGCACTACCGAGGCGGTCTCCAACATCTGCTCCCAGGTTGCACCTTTCACCGGATCAAGGTCGAAATGTAAATAATCCGGCCGATCGACATCATCGCAGCGAGCATACCAAGGATTTAAATCGATGCATCCAAGATTGATAACCCATAGGAGCGAGGCGAGATCCCGAATCACCGGAAAATCGATAACGTTCCCGGACGAGTGCTCAATCGCGCAGGTCTCGATCCACTCTGGCCGCGGCGACGGCGCGCGTTTCATGAAAAAGAATTCACCGGCGATGCCATGAGGATAGCGCTTCATAACCATTGCGCGATTTACCAGGTGGGGCAACAATACCGGCGCGACATCGGCATAGAACTGAAGCAGATCGCCTTTGGTTATCCCCAGATCAGGCCAAAATACTTTACGCAAATTGGTTAGCGTAACATTTTTGCCTTCCCAATCGATTGCGACGCTGTCCCGGTCTTTGGGAATGCGCAACGGGCTGGAGTCAGGCGCGCCCGCCGTCCGCGATTTTGCACGATGCGTTGGCCGACGACGATCTCTCGTTGCCGTTTCGGAAGTTGGTTTTTGCGGCATCAACGTAGTCAAAAAGCAAAGCCTGCGCCAGCAGATTTCGCTGCACCCGAGAGTTGATGGTTGGATGATGCGCGCGGCATCATTGACAGCCGGTTACCCATAGCTGGATCGACTTCGTGTCCCAATAGCGAGAATAACAAATCCGACCTTGCTTCACGGCAATCCGACCTTTACCCTAAATCAAATGGGAGAAGCAGCTAAAGGGATTCCGCACGAGAGCGAAGTCGAAACCGCTGAGAAAACTCGCGGCCCGCTGCTCAAATGTCTCCTGCTTGTTGCTGTGCTACTCGGGTTATCCATCGCCTGGCGCTGGACGCCGATCAGTGAATGGATCAATTTCAGAACTATCGTCGAATGGCAAAACTCCGTGCGCGCTCATCCGGCGGCGCTTTTATTCGTGATCGGCACCTATTTAGCGGGAAGTCTGGTCCTCTTCCCGGTGACCATCCTCAACGTCGCCACGGTTTTTACCTTCGGGCCGATCCGGGGCAACGCCTATGGTCTCGCAGGATGGCTTGCAGGTGCCGCACTGGGCTATGCTATAGGTCGGGCTTTCAAGCACAAGCTCTTTCACCGATTCGCCGGTCCGCGAATCGACCGGCTTCTCGAACAAGCGGCCGGCCATGGTTTCTTGGCCGTGCTTACTATGCGCCTCTTACCGGTAGCGCCCTTCACACTGGTAAATATCTTTATCGGCAGCATTCCTATTCGCTTCCGACACTTCATTACGGCCAGCATCGTCGGCAGGATACCCGGTATCATCGTACTGACGTTTGCCGGACTTCAAATCGAACAGGTCCTGCGCAATCCAGGGGCGGGTAGCTTCGTTGCTTTGATAGTGGTTTTAGTGTTGCTTCTCATCGCTGCGTCATGGTTCTTGAAACGCTTCAAGGAGCGCCATGAGCAGTCGACAAAATCTTCCCGGCCATGAACCTTGGCGAGATACTATTTGTTCAGATAGAGTTTTCGCGCAGCGCGGAAATGTGCCACCGCTTCGGCTTTCTCATTTAACGACTCGCACAACAAAGCTAAATTATAGTGGGCATCGGCGAAGCCCGGATCGAGCTTGACTGCTTCCTGGTAAGCGCAGCGGGCGGCTTGGATTTGCCGCGCATCTTCAAGCAACACACCGAGATTGAATTTCGGCGCCGGATCCTTCGGTGCGCTTTCGGCGGCAGCGCGGTAATGAGCTTCGGCTTTCTTGAGCTCACCGAGGTCATGATAAAGCTTTCCCAAATTTAGGTGCGCATCCGCCATTTTCGCGTCTTGCTCCAGCGCCATGTGGTAGGCCCGTTGAGCTTCCTTGACTGAACTCTCCTCCAACTCCACGGCCAGATCGAACCAATGTTGAGCGCTCAGTTTGCCGGCTTGCGGCTTTGCCGCAGTTATCGGCGCATTCAGGCTTTGCACTACGGCCCGGGCATCAAAGTTAAACAAAAACTGTCCGGAGTCGGGCTGCCAGCGTGCCTTGCCGTCCCACGCGATCACTCGTCGATTGTCGGCATATATTTTCACGCTGGACAGATGTTGATCGCCGGGAAGCTGGCGCTTCAACGACAACAGCATGCGGATGATGTTTTTAGATGGAACGCGGGAGTCGAGGAGACCTTTGGCTGTCTTGAGAAAGAGAACGTCTTGAAACGTAAATTGCAGCGATTTCTTCTTGCCGCGGCCGGGCTTGAGAAATCCGGCGCGAACAAAAGAGCGGATGCGACTGCCCGGAAGGTTGAGAATCTTCGCCACCTCGCCGGTGGTGAACAGTTTCATTTCTTACCGGATTGAGCTCTCTTTTTGGCCTTCTCAGGCTGGGCCGGCTTCGCCCGAACTGCCGGCTTCTTTTCCTGCGGAATTTTTTTGCCGAGACTTTCCTTGAGCGCGGCCACCAAGTCGATGACCTGGGCACGCGGCGCCGGGGGCGCGGCGATGGTGATTTGTTTGCCCTGCGCCTTGCTGTTGATCAACTCCAGAACACGGTCGCGGTATTCATCCTCATACCTTTCCGGGCTGAACTGCTCGCTCGAAAGCTCGTCGATAAGCCTGAGCGCCAGGTTGGTTTCGGCATCCGTGACCTTGGCCGATTCTCCTTTACCGATCTCAGCAAAATTACGCACCTCGTCGGCGAAATACATCGCGTGAAGCATCAGGCCATTCTGCGCCGAGCGCACCAGCACTAAATTTTCTTTGCCGCGCATGACGAATTTGGCCAAGGCAACCTTGCCGGCTTGCGCCATCGCATCGGACAACAAACGATAAGGTTTTTCGCCCCCCTTGTCGGGGCCGAGATAATAACTCTTTTCGAAGTAAACAGGATCGACCTGTGAAAGCGGCACGAATTCGGCAATCTGGATGGCATTGGACGCCTCGTCCTCAAGCGCTTTCAACTCCTCGTCCTGGATCTTGACGTATTGATCCTTGGCAAACTCGTAGCCTTTAACCAGATCATCGCGCTCGACGACCTCATTACATACCGGACAAAAGCGCTGTTGCCGGATCCGATTGCCGCATCTGGCATGAAGCAGATTGAAGCTCACCGACTGCGAGGAGGCGGCTGAGTAAAGTCTAACGGGAATTGATACTAAACCGAAGGAAATCGTACCGGAACCAATAGAATGCGGGGGCATGATGCTTCCTCCTTCAAGTCTAACCCAGGCTCAGGCAAAGCCCCGAGCGAACGAGAACCTCGTCCTGTATTATAACAGGCGCGGCAAATTTGAAATAGCTGGTGAGTTATGATTTAGTGGCTAGAATTTGTCCCGCCTAAGGCGCAGACGCGCAGAACGAGGAGAGAAAGACCCGATGAGACGTCCTCTGGCTGTTATCTTCAACCTAGTGATCTGCCTGTCAATCTCCGCACTACCTCCCCTTGCATGGTCTTTGCCGCTACCTTCCGAATCTTCTCTCCGGGAGCTAATTCCTCTGGCCAGCTGGCAGAAAGAATTTAAGATCACCGAGGGCAAGGACCGCGGCAAAGTGGTCCCGCTCACGTCCGAACCCGACCTTGCCAACGGAAAACGATGGAAGCTCATTTTCGGCAACTACGCTGCCGTCCATGTAGTTCGCGAACCCGGCGGCGCATTGACGATGAAGCGACTCGACTTGCCAAACAGCCGGAGTTTTATCATCTATGATTCGGCTCTGCCGGTGATGCCCAGCGATGTCAAATCCTCCGACCTTATTCATCGGGAGACCGGTTACAAGATGTACAGTCTTGCCACCGGCAAGCTCAAGCGCGCCGGGCGCGTGACCCATCAGGTAAAGCCCGCCTCTTCGTCGCAGTTCGACACTCCGGCCGGCCGCCTCGACGGCTACTATGTGGAGATCGATCACCGCATGGATATGGAGTACTACAGCCAATTGCATCTGACACTCGGGCTGGGATGCCAATTGGACCAGGGACCGGTTTACGGCTCAGGGCAGTACACATTGACTAAACTAGGTGTTTTTAGCGAAAGTAAAACCGCCGGAGCCGTGCTGGTTGCGCAATGATCGACAGTTTTTCTGATTAGACACAGCGCCACGCCGGGATCACTCGATACCAAGCAATTACCTTTATACCGGATCAAACCATAACCAAAATTGTTGCTGCGCGGTCGTGCTTCACCTGCTGAGGATTCTGTGAGCACGCCGTCGTGAAGCCGTATTGGCTATTTCGACTCGCCGCGATCAGGAGTGGTCTCGGCTGCTCTGTCGCCGGTCCCGCCATACCTCGATAATCGCGCGCCACCTGAGCGCGGCTTCTTGCACCATCAAGCGGCACGTACTATTGAATATGTCAAACCTGAGTATGAGGACCGCCTTTCTCCTACTGATAATTCCTTTCGTCCTCAACCATGCTGCTTGCAAACCGATGACCGCAATGATTGAAGTGCACAGAGGCAGGCAAGCGCTCCTTGCCGGCAATGCGCAGGCCGCCCTCGCTCATTTCCAACGCGCCGCCGAGCTCGACCCTGAGTTCTTGTATTTCAGCACACTTCCACAGTCCACGGTCACCTATACCGGTCGCGCTCTTTACCAGCTGGGGAGGTTTTCGGAAGCGCGCCAAGCCTTCGAGCAGGCGACGTTACAGTTTCCAGACGATGCAATGGCGCGACTCTATCTTGGTATCACATTAGTGCGTCAGAACCATGGAGAACCGGGTTTTCAGGAGACTACCGCCGGATTAAAAGCCATTTACCAATGGCTCGAGTATATTGAAGCCAATTTGCCCCAGGGAATTTACTGGGATAGCAATCGAGAGGTTAGATCTGAGATCGAGCGCTTTTTGAAGCAAATCACCGATCGTCGATGGAGCGCACAGCGAGTGATCGAAACCGCGGAATGGGTCGGCAATCGCATGGAATGGGAGATCGACGCAGCGCGACGGGACGAGCAAATGAGCCGAAACAGGGAGTAATGCGCATTGAACTTCAAGCCGCATGAATCCGTTGACCCGCGGTGCTCTGTTCGAGCACCCTGTGAGTTCATGATTGGCAAATGTTCATGCTTGACGCTCCTTCTGCACCTGCCTTGCTTGTTCGGATAATTTTGACTTTCGCCTGAGTGACGACTACAGAATGAATCGATCCAGAAAAGAAGCACATCCTAGCAGACTGCTGAAAAAGACCCATATGCTTCGTTGCCGCTCAATCGTCTCGCCTCTGGATCTTTTTGAGCAGCCTGCAAGAGGCTTTTTTCAGCAGCCTGCCAGAACACGTCGAACCGCGATCAGGCTGTTTTACCGGTTGCGCGCTTCAGTTTTTTTGCGGCATCGGCTCATGGGCAATGCCTTGTTGCTGATCGGCATGGCCGTCCGAATGCTATTCGGCGCTGAAGCCGGCGCAGCCTCTTTGCAATCGCTGCCATCTTCAATAACTCAGGCCGAAGTCACCCTCGCGCAAGCATCTCCTCGCCCGAGCCGGCCCCTCAGGGTCGCTTATCTCAGCACGTCGGCGACAATGGCGTCGCTGTGGATGGCTAAAGAGATCGGCGGCTTTGCCAAAGAAGGGGTCGAAGTCGAAGTTTTGTCGATGGCCTCGAGTGTCGCCATACCGGCGCTCATCGCCAATGAAATCGATGCGGTTCAAGTCTCGGCGGCACCGGTAATTACCGCTTCCTTGCGCGGTCACGACGTCGTCTTTGTCGCGGGACTGCTCAATACGATGATCTGGGACTTTTATGCGCGACCGGAAATAAAAAGCCCGGAACAACTCAGGGGCAAGCTAGTCGGCACCGACCGGCCGGCCACGCCGGTGGCTTACGGCACCCTGGTAGCTCTCAAAAAAATGGGGCTCACGCCGAAAGACGTGCAACTGTTTCCTCTCGGCAGCAGTGCCCAGGTCGTTGCCGCTCTCCACGGCGGTCAGATCATCGGCGGCTTGGGCGCGCCTCCCGCCAGCTTTGTCCTGGAGCGTGCCGGCTTTCGTTCCATGGTTAATTTACTTGATGTTCCCTATCAGAATGTCGGGATTGTCGTGCGGCGCAACCGCATGGACGAGCTCGGCTCGCGCTTAGTGCCGCTCTTGCGCTCGGTGCGCGCGGGTATCGATCGATATTACAGCGACAAGCCCTTCGCCATGAAGGTCATCGGCAAATACACCAAAGAAGCGGATGCCGACGTGCTCGACAAGACGTATGAGTTTTATCGGCGGGCGGGCTTCAGACGGGAGCTGGTAATTTCCGAACCCGGTGTTCAGGGCATTCTGGATTTCCTGTCGGAAACCATCCCCGAAGCAAAGAAAGCGGCACCGGGGCAGTTTTTCGATGACCGGTTCGTGCGTCAAGTTAACAGCGGCAAATGATCTTGCTTGCAGTCTCAGTATGCTATTCTTCAAATCAGTAACAAAACTCTCGGTCTGCAAGCGCTAGTTGCCAGCAGCTATTGGAGGTCAGATGACAACTGCGACACAACTTCCGGCATTCGAAAAGTTTATCCAGGAACTGCGCGCTGCCTGGTCCGAATTGCCGGACATGCACGCTCGTATGAAAAAGGGCGCGAGCCTGCTGGAAGAGTTTGTCAAGGATCCTAGCGTTAAAAATGCCGCGAGATCGTGGCCTTCCACCGAAGGACGCAAGAATCTACTGTTCTACGAAGATCCGGATTTCAATTTTGCTATCAACGGTGTCGTCCGCGTCCCAGGTCGCAAAGGGAGCATCCACGATCATGCGCATGCCTGGACGGCGTACGGTATTTTGGAGGGCACTGAAAGACTCGAACGATTCCGCCGCGCCGATGATCGGAGCAAAGAAGGTTATGCGAAATTGGAATTGGAAAGCGTCACCGAAGGGAATGCAGGCAAAGTAGATCTGGTTCCGCCGTTCGATATCCATGCCGAACAGGGCGGCGCCACCAGATCAGTGGCTATCATCCTGCGCTCGGAAAGGGTCGCCGGAAAAACCACGCAGGGAAGTTATGATCTGGAGAAGCAAACCATCCGGCAGATCGACGGCCCGACTCAAGTGCCGTACGAGATGACCGGCTGAGCGCAAGCGCTCTGACGGCATTCTCGACAAGCCAGAGTCCTACTCTTCTCGCACCGTCGAGCCGCGAGCTTGAGCGGTTCTTTTATTCACCACACTCAGTCGCTTGTGTATTCGCGCCAATTGATCGGCCGGCGCGGTTGGTCCTGATAAAATTTCACGCTGTTGTTTAATACCGCGCAACTGGAAATCAAATGGACAGACAAGAAGAGCAAGCAACCAGCTTTTCTCCTGGTAATTTCCTGTCTGGCAACCAGCACAAGAAAGGCAGTCGCGATTTTCATGATTCGCCTCCTGTAGGAGTTTAGGACTTCGTGTCAGTGAGGCTGTAGCTCTAGTAGTTCAGTCGAAACAACTTCTTCACTCGGCAGGAAAACTCTGAATTCAAAGGCTGCTCGCGCATAACCGTTTGGCCCTAAGTTCTTTTCGAAATATAACTGAGCGCGCTTTGGACCTGGCGGTTGAGATCGGCTCGCAGAGCAAACACCTCCTCGGCAGTACACTGACCTCGGCGGCAGGCGAGCGCCCTCTCGATGGACTCGAGATCAAGGCCGGGAGGTCGGACCTGGTGCAGATATTCGACCGCGCGATCGTTCGAGTCCACCCGAAGCTTGTCCCAGGTGAAAATCAGGCGCGCTGCATACAGGATTGCGCGCACGTAGGGCTTGCGGTCTTTTGCTTCGAGCCGGGTTAACCCCTGGAGCTCAGGAATACGCGGCTGCCAACTTTTTTCTATGCTTTCACGTAGCGCTTGATGAATTTCAACCCGCGTCGGCCGGGGAAAGTCCGCTTGGTGATCGCCCACTATCGGAATCCCATGATCCAGTAGATCCAACCGATCGATTATCGGCAGGCGCCCCCAGCTGAACACGGGATTGCCCCAAAACACCGAGAGCTTTTTGCCTAACTCGGGGTGCAAACTCTTGGCTTGAATCACGAGCGCCGCGAAGTCCGATGGCGGCTCTTGGCAGTTGAGCAGAAGAGCCACATCGATGTCGCTGTAAGTGGCGCTGAAGCCGCCGTGGGCGAGGCTGCCAACTTTATAGACTCCTACCAGCGAAGACCCAAGTTCAGAGTGGAAGCGCTCGGCAACGCGCGCAACGTATTCGCTGATTTCGTTCATCGAGCTTGCAGAGTCGATATCTGAACGCTGCTACTTGGCCATGCTAAAAACCAGAGCGGCTACGAACCGGCTTCGAGATCCTGATCTGGAATGTTCTTTATCTCTTCTAACCAAACCGTCGCTTCGCTGTCGCTGGGCGCCCGGTAGTCGCCGCGCGGCGACAAAGACCCGCCTGAGCCGACCTTCGGCGCATTGGGTATGCAACTCCGCTTGAACTGGCTGAGCTGAAAAAAACGCCGGGCAAAGACCGAAAGCCAGTGCTTTATTTCGCCGATGGCGTATTGGTTGCGCTTAAGCTCCGCAACCTCGGGCCAGCGGCCCTGAGCCCGATCTCTCCAGGAGCAATACGATAAAAATGCGATTTTCGAGGGGGTGTATCCAAAGCGGAGGGTGTAATACAGCGTGAAATCCTGCAGCTCGTAAGGACCAATGACGTCTTCTGTTCTCTGGGCAAACGGCTCTCCATCATTCTTGGCGGGAATCAGCTCCGGGCTGAAGTCGGTATCGAGAATCGCCCGCAGAACCTGGCTCGCTTGCTCACCGAGCTGGTTTGTATCAGCAACCCAGCGAATTAGAAACTGCACCAGAGTTTTCGGCACACTGGCATTGATGGCGTAATGGGACATGTGATCTCCCACCCCATAGGTGCACCAGCCCAGCGCCAGCTCGCTCAGATCACTGGTGCCAAGCACCAATGCTTGATGAAGGTTGGCGAGCCGAAAAAGGTGGCTGGTGCGCTCTCCCGCCTGAACGTTTTCGAAGGTAACATCGTAAACCGGTTCCCCGCTCGCATAGGGATGGCCGATATCTCGCAGCATCTGCTCGCAGCTCGGGCGAATGTCCAACTCATGGGATTCACAACCTATGGCCGCCATCAGCGCGTTGGCGTTTTCCAAGGTATGCTGGCTGGTGGCGAAGCCGGGCATGGTATAGGCCGAAATGTTAGAACGAGGCAGTTGCAGCACATCCATCGCTCGCGCAGCCACCACCAGCGCGTGAGTTGAATCAAGCCCGCCGGAAATGCCGATAGCGATTTTGGATATTTTAGAACTCTTGAGCCGCTTGACCAATCCCTGCACCTGAATGTTGTACGCTTCATAGCAGCGGCGGTCGCGCACCGCCGGGTCGGACGGAACGTAAGGAAATCGATCAATCTTTCGGCTGCACAATAGACGGCCCGTTTTCGGCGTCTCGAGACTAAACGGAACTTTGCGGAAGCGGCGCAACTCTTCGCGGTGTAGCTGCATGCTCTGGCCGAAGGTGTTCTGACGCATGCGCTCGAGCGCCAGCCGCTCTAAATCGAGCTCCGCCAGCACCAGCTGGGAGTCGTAACGGAACCGTTCCGACTCTCCGACAAGAACGCCGCCGTCATAGACGATCGCATGGCCGTCCCATGCAAGGTCGGTGGTCGATTCGCCGGTGCCTGCTGCGGTATAGAGGTAAGCGGCGATACATCGGGCCGACTGGTTGGCGACTAGGTTGTGTCGATACTCGTCCTTGGCAATCGTAATATTCGAAGCTGAAAGATTTAAGATAACAGTGGCGCCGGCTAATGCGGCATAAGACGAAGGCGGAACCGGTACCCAAAGATCTTCACAAATTTCCACGCAGAACGTAAACTCGCGCTGCTTGTCAGCCTGGAAAAGCAGGTGCGACCCAAACGGAATGGCGCTGTGGTCGAAGATTTCCACTTCGGTACTGCAAGCTGCGGCCGCGGGAGCAAACTGTCGGTACTCGTAATATTCCCGATAATTGGGCAGGAACGACTTAGGAATGATGCCGAGAATCTTCCCGCGAGAGAGGACAACGGCGCAATTGAACAAGAGGTGATCGACTTGCAACGGCATGCCGACTACGGCTATGAGGCTCAAAGCCTCCGACGCTTTCAAGATCATCCGCAGGGAATCCAACGATCCGTCCAGCAGGGCCTGCTGGTGAAACAAATCGTCGCAGGAGTAGGCCGAGAGCCCCAGTTCCGGAAACAGCGCTAGAACCGCCTTGTCACGCTCCGCCTTTTCCATAAGCTCGATGGTGCGGCTCCCGTTGAACGCCGGATCCGCGACTTGCACTTCCGGAATGCCGACGGCGACCCGGATGAGCCCATGATTGTATAGATTGAAAAATTCGGCGTTTTCCATGGCTATATATTCTGGTGATGGAAGATGTCTGATTTTCCCTCAATGAGCAAACGAATGGCGGGGTTGGTTTGCCAACCCAACAGACATCTCACGGTAAGATCATCGAAGCGGATGTGGGAGCGATTGAATTTGGCACCTGCCTTAAGTGTTTTCGCGCTGCCGACAGCAGGAGATCTGACCGGCAAATTCCGATGCACATTCTCACTCAGTCACGAATATCCTGTAAAAACCATTCGGTCGGTAGCTCGCGGCCGACTTTCTTTTGCTTGGCTAATTCGACGACCCTGCCGGCGCAGGCGGCGAACTGAAGTCCTTGCGTGCCGGCATTGATGAAAAAGGTCACCTGATCGCTACTGGTTCGTCCAGGCGCCTTTCCGCCGCGAACATCCATAAAGTACTTGAAGTAATCGCCTTTGTAATTGTCTACTGTCGGATTGGGGATGCGACTCCGCTCTTCGGGTTGTCCGGCGATGTAGCCGACATTGCCATGCAGGCGGATCATGCCTTCGTCCATCGCTTCGATCGTGTTCTTGCCAAGCTTGACCGACAGATCACATTTTTTGATCACCTGGGGGCCGATCTCGCAAGCGCGCACGCATGTGATATGCGCTCCTGCTTTCAGCCACTCCGGCTCATCGAAAACTGTTCGGGTCGAATCGGTGCAGGTGGCGACGATATCGGCGCCGCGCACGACCTTTTCCGGCGAGTCCACGGCAACCACTTCTAAATCCAATTTGCCGGTCATCTCCCGAGCAAAGCTTTCTCGATTGGCTTTCGTCGGACTGTAGACCCTGACTGTTCTTAGTTTACGTACTTCATAAAACGCCTCCAGGTAGCTGCGCGCCATACCGCCCGAACCGAACATGCCGACATCGCAGGCATCCTCGCGAGCTAAATACTTCACGCCCAGCCCGGCGCAGCCGCCCACCCGCATATGCTGCATCAAACCGTCATTGATAATCGCCAGCGGCTCGCCGTTGCGCACGCTGAAAACCATGACCAACCCGCACCATGTCCCCGGCTGCATACAGTATTTTTCTTCGGTGTCGCCGTTGGGCCAGTAAACCACATCGGACTTCATCCGAATCGCGAACACGCCGATCTTCCGGCTGGCGCCTTCCATCGTTCCCCAACGCCAATAACCGTCCGGCCGATCGCACGGCATCCAGAGATCCAAGCGCGGGCGATAAACCGCGTCACCGATGAGCAGATCGTCGTAGGCGTCTTCCAGAGCCGCAAGACACGCCTTCATATCGAAGAGCTTTTCCACTTCCTGGTTGTTAATGAGCAACATAGCGTCCTCCTGCTGGTTGCTTATATCAATGCCAGACATTTGAAAAGGCAAACCCAGAATTGATGATCATAACGAACCGAACGCATACAAGACTCCTGGGTTTAAATCCGTGGTCGGTGAAGTTAATGGCATCAACGAAAATGTCTCCAAAAACTTCTTACCAAGCCAAATACTTCCAAATACTTCTCAGGGAGGATTGACGAGGGTTAAGTGGGAAGGTTAAAGGTTAGTGGTTATTTCCGGAGAAAGGGGCCGTCGCTCGGGTTGGGCAAAACCATAGGTGAGAGCGACCTAAAGCTCTCGTAACAATCCTGAGGAGGGAACAACACTCAAATTCTTAAAAACATAAATAAATTATAAGAACGATGACGTTAAGAAGCTTCAGAGAAGTCTTTTTCGGCGCAACTCGCGACTCCTTCAGCCGTGTGAGAACAATACCGATGATCATGGCGGCCGTCGTAATGTTTGCTGGAATAGCGGCGGCCCAAATCATGTCTTCAAACAAGCCAACAGGCAATTACTCTGAGAACGACGCGCTAAAAAAACAACCAATTTTTTCAGCCAGGCTTTCCGGCTTCAACGAGGTTATTTTTGTTGCCGGACAAGCAGGACCACCGTTGGTAGCACCTGCCCTGCGCGGTGCAATTTCAACACCCGCCAAGGGGCGGTTCACCGCAATCCTCGATAACCCTGCGGACATGATTGAGTACGAGCTCAGCTACGAGGGGCTCGTAGCGCCGGTGACTCAGGCGCACATCCATTTCGGCCAGCGCCATACGGTTGGCGGCATCATAGTCTGGCTGTGCCAAACCGCCGGAACCCAGGCCCCGGAAGCTGTGCGTTCCTTAACGCCATCATGCCCCTCAGAAGGGATCGTGACCGGAACCATTACTCCTGCGCACGTCCTTGCCCAAGATGCGCAGGGATTTGCGGCCGGCGACTTTGACGAGCTCGTTCGCGCCATCCGCAATGGAGCGGCTTACGCCAACGTTCACTCTGAAAAATTCGGCGCCGGGGAAATCCGCGGACAGATAAGGGACAATCGCGGCAGAAACGATTAGCAGTAAAAAGATCCTGGATCGAGCGCCGACCCACATGAGAAGCCCCGCTAAACGGGGCTTCTCGAGTTTTAGATCCTCGCAGACGCTGCGGCACACATGTTGCCAGAAATCCGCTAGCTGGGTAGTCACCGGCTGCACTATAGGATTCAAACTTCTGAGACAGAAGAATGAAGCTACTCAGTATTGCGTTCCCGTTCTTGAGCATTGACGCCTCATGTCGTACAAACATTGTTATCTGAGTACGGGCCGAAAGGAAAAAGTCTTAGCATGATGATTCGCATCGCATCGGCCGTTCTGACATTGGCGGGGGTGCTCGCTCTGATTACCGGGGTGCTGTTCTGGACCGGGACCGCTTTGAATCTGATGGCTTTGCACATGCTGCTCGGCTTCTTGGCCGTGGGTGCGCTCTGGATAGTTGGAGTCGCGCAGGCCTTTGCTCCGCGCGGCAGTTGGGTTATCGCAGCCGGCGCGTTGATCGTTGGGGCGGTCATGATCGTCTTCGGCATGATGCAGTCATCACTATTACCCGGTGAGTTTCACTGGATCATTCAAGTAATCCACTTGGCACTCGGGCTCCTGACAATCGGGACGGGCCACATGGCCGCTGCGCGCTATCGGAAAGCCTCCATTGGCGAACAGTCAACGTCCCAACGTCATTAACAAGAATGCGTAACAGGCTGCTCAGAAAGGCTCAGAAGCGAGGCGCGCGACAAATCGACGAGCGGAGGAGTACTCGCTCAGCACGTTGACGCGAGGCGATTGAAGCGCAACGAAGCTTATGAGGCTTTTTCAGCAGTCTGCTAGATCGGCCACTGCTCCAATCGATACGCCTGCTCCCAGAACATAAACTCATATCGACTGCTGAGGATGAAATGATTCGCGAGAAGTTTTTTTTCTCCGGGTTTTGCCGCGCCGCCCAGTGCGTCCATCAATTGAATTTGCTCCCGTACGGGCGTCCAAAAATCTTCCGAAGCATAGGTTTCGATCCACTCCCGGTAAATCTTTGGCTTGCTTGGCGCTCCCTTTTGCAGGCGCCGGCCGGCTTCCCCATAGATCCAGTAGCAAGGAAGAACAGCCGCGACGACTTCGCTGAGACTGCCGCTACGCGCGATCGATTGTAGATGACCGATATACGCTTGCGTGATTGGCCCCTTCCGCACCCTGTCCAGCTGTTCGCGCGATAGGCCCAGCGTTTTTCCGAAACTCGCGTGAAAACTGCGCTCAACTTCGACCGCCCCCAATGCATGGCGGGCAAACAACTCGAGCGTCTCGAGGTCGGGCGACTTGGCCGCGCCCTGGCAAAGAACTTGAGCGAAGTCGAGCAGGTAAACGTAATCCTGAAGGATAAAATAGGTGAACCGATCCATCGGCAAGGTCCCGGCGTGCAATTCACGCAGAAACGGATGACGCTCAATCGCTGCCAGATTCGCTGGCTGCGATGTCTTAATACCGCGCTGAATTTTTCTGCCATTGGCCAGGGTTAGCGGAAAACGACTTGCAAGAAAAGGGGCGAAGTCTTCGCTCAAACCGATAACATCGCTGACCCCATGGGTTGGCTAACCGATTTAATCAAGTGTATAGCTGCGGGCCGCTGTGAGAGAGCGTATTTGCCGCGAATCTTATTTCGTTGATTGAGTTGCTTTGGAACTTGCCGCGCTTCTAAACGCGTTGAGAATGGTCTTGCTGATTGCCTCCGCTGACTTGTCAGTAGTATTCACCACCAAATCGGCTTGAGCGTAGCGAGGCGTTCTGCGATCCAGAATTGCCTGCAGCTGCTTGCGGACATCGGGATGAGCGCTCAGGCGCCGTTTGTCTTTTCCGGTCTGAACGCGATCGATCAACGTCTCGGGCGCGGCCTGAAGCCAGACCACAAAAGTATGCAGCTTCAGACGAAGCAAGCTGTTTGGATTCATCACCAGCCCGCCGCCGGCCGCGATCACTCCTGGAGTTTTTTTCAGTACTCGCTCGAGGATCCTTTCCTCGACCGCCCGGTAATAATTTTCCCCTTCCAAATCGAAAATCTCGCGGAGCGAAAGTCCTGTGTCTTTAACGATCAGCGCATCCAGTTCGTAAAACGGCGCTTTTAGGCGCCGGGCCAGGATATTGCCGACAGTAGTTTTCCCGGCGCCGCGCATTCCGACAAGTGAGATGTGCAGGCCCTCCGAGCCGTCCAAATAGGATGACAAACAGCTCAGGATTCGAGAGATTTGCTCATCCGGCCGGTTTTTCAAAAGAGCCAAAACCTGCCTCACGGACGTGCTTGAATCGTCCCTGTTGGTTTGATTATCACTGGGCAGAAGATCCGTCAGCGAAGTCTGCAGGGCATCGGCTAGGTTAATCACGCTTGCTAAAGACGGATTGGCCTTGCCTTTCTCCACTTCGATAAGGAAGCGATCGCTCAGCCCGGAGAGCTGCGCCACCCGTTTGAGAGTTATACCGCGTAGTTGGCGCAACCTGCGGACCTCCTGGCCGAGCTTTGCCAAGTAAGGCCGACTAGGATCCGCGGTATTTGATTCGCCGGCGCTCTGTTTCGCTTTTATCGATGCAATCGGTTTTTCTCCACACCAGGTATCTGGAGTCCCAGCTTTACGATTAATGGATTCACTTCTTTGATGTACTCGTTGCGCGCCTGCTCGTTACTGCGGCGCTTGAGTCCCCAATACCGGTACCGCTCGGAACGCTTCGAGTCGGAGCGGCCAAACATATCCAGCGCTTTGGGGTACCAGAAGTCGACGGCTTTTTGCAATCGCTCCCTGCTCTCATCCCCCTTGGCCGCCAGTTCTGCCGCCTTACTTCCTCCGTAACCTACATGGCCGATCTCCTCTTTTATAATGTGAGGCAGAATCTGGGCCAACGGTTGATAACTGCAGCCAACGAATTCCTCGAGCTGGTAACGGCCGACGCGATCGATGAGATAGCCGAATATGGCGAAATCCTCCCAGGTGTTGATCTTCCCGCGAAACGCTTCCACATAGCGTTTCTGATTCGGCCAGCTGAGCACATACGACACGTCGTGCCCAATATCACCCGCCAACCTGGCAATCTTCCGAAAGTGATCCATTTCCTCAGCAGCCGTTTTCGCCACCATGATTTGATCCGCCTTGGTCGGCGCGTTCGGTAGAATATCTTTCACATACAGGTGCGGCCCACCGATCTCGCAATCGGCCTGAATCGCCAGGACCCGCTTGAGCAAATCCTGAAATTCCGGATCCATTTTTACCACATCCTTTCTCAGTCACTTTGTCGTTGAACACTATTCACCTCCATTTGCTGATAGTTTCATTCTAGCAAAAGCGAACTATAAGACAATACATATTATAGTTATTTAAGTGCAGTATATTTCAGCTCACCTGGACGCCCGACCATCGGCCGGCAAACCCTGGCCCTCGATCAGTCGAATAGCGCGAAGGGTATTTTCATTAACAACAATTTGTCTTCTGCTTTCCTGGTGCCCCATGTCTAACAAGCCGGTTCTTTGGAGTTTCGCTGCGAACCTTGATACAAGCAGGGGGTGCCACTGTCCAAGCTCGCGAAGCTCGCACCTAACGAGGCAAAAATCTTTTATGGCTGGGTGATTGTCGCCGTCGGCTTCCTCGCGCACATCGCATCCGCGTTTTCGATATCGAGCACCCTGAGCGTTTTTCTTAAGCCACTGTCGCAGGACCTAGGGATTTCCCGGGGCGTGTTCTCCCTGATCCGATCCGGAGAAATACTCATTGGCGCGGTGGCAGCGCCGTTGGTCGGTTCTCTATTGGATCGGCATGGCGGAAGGTGGCTTATAGCCGCGGGCGGGTTGGTGTCGGGAGCGGGCTTTTTACTGCTGGGTCAGGCGCGGGATTTTTGGCAGTTTGCAATCGTTCGCTGGATCCTTATCAGTCCGGGCGACACGCTCATGGGCTCCATGGTCGTGAATGTTTCAATCTCCCAATGGTTCGTGCGCATGCGCGGCCGCGCTCTCGCCCTTGCCGGCATGGGGCACGGCTTAGCCAAAGTCTGTATGCCGTTGCTGGCGGCCTCGCTCATCCTCTACGTCGGCTGGCGCGGCGCATGGGTCGTCTTCGGCGTGATAACGCTCGCGCTGGTGGTCGCTCCTTCGTTACTGCTCATGCGGCGGCGCCCGGAAGACATGGGTCTTTTGCCGGATGGCAGATCCACCGGTGAAAGCGACAGCGTGCCCGCCGAGCAATCAAACAAGTTGAAATCGCGACGGCGCCCGGCAGAGGACGTGACCTGGAGCCGTGGTGAAGCACTGCGCACCCGCGCCTTCTGGCTCATTGTCACCACCTTCGGAGTTGCCCACGTGGGCGTGACCGGCCTTAACCTTCACGTCTTTTCCTATGTCAGCGATCAAGGCCATCCGGCTATGGTGGCAGCGCTGGTAATGAGCATCATTGCTGTGATGCAGTTCAGCACACCCATGGTCTGGGGAGTGCTTGCCGAACGCGCAAACGTCGCCAGGCTGATCATGGCGAAGTTTTTGATTCAAGCGTTCGGCATTCTGTTGGCGCTTTCCGATCCCGGAGTTGTTTCCCTCTATGCCGGCTTTTTTCTTTACGGCATCGGCATGGGTGGAACCTCGATCTTGGCGGAGATGATTTGGGCCAATTACTTCGGGCGCATCTCGCTGGGCCGAATCCGCGGCATGGGCTCTTTGATCACCAGCGCATTTTCCGCCGGCGGTCCGCCGTTCTTCGGTCTGCTGTTCGACGCCACGCAGAGCTATTCCCTCTCCTTCAGCATCTTCATCGCCATGCTGTTCGCCTCGGCGTTCCTAAGCCTCTTCCTAAGAGCGCCGGCAAAGTAACTCTCATTTTCGCTTCGGCTCGGTTACTTGTGCGGGAGAGCAATTCTGTCTATCTTTCATGCTTCGGAGCCGCGACCACGTGAAGCCAGAGATCAGTACCTACGTTGAGCCCCATGCGCAATTTAACGGCCCGATCCGGCGAGCGGGAATCAATTGCAATCTTTGGTACATGATCGCGATGTCGTCGGAGATTCACCAACGACCGGTGCGGCGGGAGATTTGGAAACAGCCGGTCGTGCTCTTCAGAACGCGACAGGGCGAGATGCGCGCATTGGAAGACCGCTGCGCGCACCGGCTCGTGAGATTAAGCCGCGGACGGGTGAAAGACGACAGGATCGAGTGCGCCTATCATGGCTGGCAGTTCAACGGCGCCGGTCGCTGTGTCCATATTCCGCACCTGGGATCCAGAACGACTTTGCCAAACTGTGCAGTTCGATCGTTTCCGGTAGTGGAAAAACACGGTTTCGTCTGGATATTTCCGGGCAACCCGGCGTTGTCTGATATGACTGCCCCTATGGAAATGAACGAATGGGATGACCTCAATGAAATCTCCAGCTTTGTGACGTTGAGGACTCGAGCTCATTTTTCCTACCTCATCGAAAATTTGATGGACATGTACCACGGCAGCTTGCATGCGCAGTACCAGGTATGGACCGCCGAATCGCTCAAGGAAGTGGTTGAAGACGAAAAACAGGTTTCGGCAACTTACCAAGCCACCACGTACTACGAGGTAAAAGATCTCGGCTCCATTCTCCAGCTGTTCATCCCGTCACTCCGAAAGCTTCATCCGGTTCCTCTAACCGTCACCTATGAGTATCCCAACTGGAAATCGGCGCTTGGAGAGGACTTCAAGATCTACTGTCTCATTTGCCCGGTCAACGAGCGTTCAACCCATGCCTACCTTATTCACTACACATCCCTGGCCAAGTTCAAAGGCTTGAATCATGCGCCTGTTGCCATTCGACGCCTTTTGAAGCGCGCTCTTAGCAATGTCGCTAAGAAATTGCTGGCGAATCTAGTTCGTCAGGATGTCATAATGATCGAGGACGAACAGGCAGCCTTCGACCAGGAGCCGCTGCGCCAGCCGTTCGAAGTCAACCGCGCCATCCGCCGCGTACAGGAACTAGTTCGGCGCCAGGCAACTGACCAACCGCTCAATTAGCACATCGGCGGGCGCGCTCTCAGGATTTCACACCGATGCTTAGAAGCTTTTTGCGGTCGAAAATAAAAAGCAAACTTAGCGGTTATAGCATCGTCATCAACCAACCCGATCCGACTAAACCCCAATCCGTTCAGTCAGCCAAAAAAGTTG
This sequence comes from uncultured delta proteobacterium, assembly GCA_963728565.1. Lineage (GTDB taxonomy): Bacteria > Desulfobacterota > Binatia > UBA9968 > UBA9968 > WHTF01. The sequence continues at coordinate 150,957 of CAVSLC010000010.1, read as the reverse complement.
CTGTCGTGGGCGGTGGGCTGGCTGGAATCGGCGCGGCATCCTTGCTCGGGGAGCGAGGATTCCAAGTGACCTTGTTCGAGCGCAATCATTATCTCGGCGGCAAAGTCGGCTGCTGGGATGTTCCGTTCCAAGACGGCAATATTACCAAGGTCGACCACGGCTTTCACGCATTTTTCCGGCACTACTACAACTTACGTTCGTTCATGGAAAAGATCGGCGCAACCGAACATCTGAAAACCATCGCCGACTACCTGGTTTTGGCCAGAGACGGAAGACATTTTAGTTTCAAGGACGTCGAGACCACGCCGGTGCTGAATATCTTGTCCTTGGGCAGAAATAAATTTTTCAAATTTCGCGATGTGTTGTTCAGCCCGCCAAGCTGGAGGATGGGCGAGTTCCTGGAATACGATGCAGTAAAAACTTTTGCCAAATACGACTCCAGCAGCTTCGCAGAGTTCTCAAGGGAAGCGAGTCTACCGCAATCTCTGCAATTGATTTTTAATACATTCGCCAGAGCTTTCTTCGCCCCGGCAGACAAGCTGAGTACAGCCGAGTTGATGAAAAGTTTTCATTTTTTCTACCTCAGCCACAATCATGGCCTGCTTTATGATTATTTCGACACCGACTATCAAGAGGCATTAATCCAACCGGCAACCCGGCATCTAAATCAATACAATGTCTCGATCAAACTAAACCGGGGTGTGCAGGAAACGCGGCTCGACAATGACACGTTCATCGTCGAATCGGAGCCGTTCGATTACCTGATTCTAGCATCCGATGTGGTCGGAACAAAAAGCATCTGCGCAAACTCTCCGTGGATCCGGACAGCTTCGGAAAAGACCCACTCGGAATTGATGTCGTTGAAGGCTTCCGGCGGCTATGCCGTGTACCGGATATGGCTAAACAAAAGAACCGCCGACGAGTTACCGGTATTTATCATTACCGAGAAGCATGACGTTCTCGACTCGGTTACTTTCTACCATCAATTCGACGGAAGCTCGGCTGCGTGGGCGCAGGGTACCGGCGGCGGCGTTTACGAGCTGCACTGCTATGCGCTGCCCTCCGGCACACTGTCGGAAAAGCAGGTGAAGGCGGCTTTTCTGGCCGAACTTCATTTCTATTTCCCTGAGCTTCGAGATGCCAAAACAATCTACGATCATCTTCAAATCCGGCATGATTTTACCGCATTCTATACAAACCTGAACAAGAGCAGACCGGAGTTCACAACCGCAATACCGAACCTTTATCTCGCGGGCGATTGGGTAAAGACGGGCACTCCGGCAATGCTGATGGAAGGAGCTTACACGTCCGGGATTATGTGCGCCAACAGCATTCTGACCAAGCACGGCCTCCAGGAGGAACCGGTACGATCGGTGCCGACGCGGGGAATCTTCGCTTAGAGCTTCAGCTAATCTCGGAACCTAAATGTCACTAACCTATTTGGTGTTAAATCTCTGCATCATCGCCGTACCTGCATGGTACACACCGGACAAGCGTACCGCCTATTATCGTCGGTTGGCGGCGTTGGGTTTTTCGATCGCCGTGGTGAGCACCTGCTATTTGCTGTGGGATATACTGGTTACCGCACGCGGCGAGTGGAGCTTCAACGCCAAATACTTGACCGGCGTGCAGATTCTCAACATTCCTCTCGAAGAAGTTCTGTTTTTTATCACTGTTCCGTATAGCTGCTTATTCATCTATGAGGTTGTGCTGTATGCAACGAAAAGCAGCAAATTCAGACTGCCGGCGAGTGTAATCATCGCGATGATGCTCGCTCTACTTGCGTCGAGCCTCGCCTTCTATCCGCAAGGCTACACCACCAAGGCATTGGCCTCCTGCGGTTTTTTTCTCATGATCGCACTCTTGCTCGATCGGCCGCTCCTCGAAAGCAAACAGTATTGGATCTGGTTGGCGATCTGTTATGTGCCCTTCCTAATCATCAATACGGTGCTGACGGCGCTTCCTGTGGTTGAGTACAACAGCAAGGCGATTTGGGGATTGCGTATCGGGACTATTCCGCTGGAGGATTTCTTCTATAACTACGCGATGCTGTCCTTTTACCTGCTGTTTTATCGGATAGGTAAGAAATTCATTCAGTAAGGGGTCCACGCCTTGAACTTCAAAGCGGTAGAACTCTTCTGCGTTGCCATGCAGGATCGTTTGCTTGCTCTCTTGACGAGATGACCAACAGAAAAGTCTTAAATTGAGCGCTCGTTCTTATAAGATTGAAGCCGCAAGGCTGCCGACGACGAAAGGCGTATCCGTTCCTGCTGCAGGAGAGCGAATCATTGACCGACAAATGACGCGTCTATGAGTGACAGGGTCTCTCGTCAGCGGCAACTCATGCTGGGACGGTAAACCTGGTGGATCGTTGAGCCGCTACTCCCGCCTTGAGCCGTGCCGCCGCCCGGCAAATGAATATTGCCATCGATGAATGCCAGTCCGGTCACACCATGCACCGCAATCGGCATCGGCTCCAGGGCATGCCAGGTATCCGTAGCTGGATTATAGTAGTCGTGATCTGGAAAAACACCGTAAGGATGATTCGGGTTGCCCTCGCCGCCAAACAGATGAAAGCACCCGTTGGCGAAGATGCCGTTGACACCGCCGCGCGGTTTGGGCATCGATTTTTTCGCCGACCATGAATTCGTCTTGGGGTCGAAGACCTCTACCGCATCCGTGGTCTTGCTGCGAAAGCCGCCCTCGAAACGCCCGCCGAAGACATAGATTTTGCCGTCATGAGCGCCGGCTGCGAGATGGTTTCGCTGCGTTGGCAAATTCGCGAGCGTCGTCCATTTGTCCGCCTTCGGATCATAAACGGCGAAATCATGTCCGCCCGGCGGGCGGCCCCCGGCGACATAGATTCTTCCATCGACAACTGCCGCGACGCCGCCGCCGCGCATCGTCGGCATCGGCGCGCGAGCGGCCCACTTGCCGGTTGCCGGATCGTGCTCGTAAACCGTATTGACGAATCCCGCCTTGTCCGGTTCGCTGCTTTCGGTCGTCTGTCCGCCAATTACATAGATCTTGCCGTTCACTGCCGCGGGCATGATGTGATTAAGCGCTTGGGGCATTGGCGCGATGATCTGCCATCTGTCCGTTTTCGAATCGTAGACCTGGACTTCGGCGACGGTTTTACGATCCGCCGGATAGCCACCCATGACGTAAATCTTGCCGTCTAGTTCGACGACACCGAACTCGGAATTGGTTCGCGGCAGAGGCGTTTTCACACTCCAGCCGCTCGCGCGCGCGGCACTACTTTGGATTTCTGCCGCGGACAATGTGGTAGCCGAGAGCGCGCACCCCAAAACGGTTGCGCTCAAAACACTACGCTTCATGCGTACACTCCTGTTCGGGAAGTTCGTTCCAGGCTTCACACCCAATTGCTAAACAATCTCCGCTACTCAAAGCTATTTTACGTTCGTCGTGGTCGAGTGACTGGAGGACAAAGACGCGCTCTGCTTTACATCTGCCATCCAAGAGAAATCATTCTAAGAGCCCTCGCATTCCTCGGGATGACAGGGGTCTGGCTGTCACTTCGCTAGAGGGTCGGGTCGAAGCTGAAATTTGTAGACCTTCGGCCGTGTGCCCTTGCCGCCTTCCATATGGAATGGCGCTCGAGATGCATAGGTTGACCACAATCCTTTGCCTTTCCAGCCGGCTTTCGGATTATCGATGCGCCCATCCATCCACTTGGCGTAGAAGCCCATTGGATAGGGAACGCGGAGTGTAACGAACTTGCCGTCAACCAAAGCTAACAGCGAGTCATTCATGTTACCCGTTGCAATCGGCACATCTTTGCCCAAACCGAAGGTATCGAATTGATCCACCCATGTATAGTAGCTGGACTCGACGCTGCCGGATTCCGTCACGTTTTGAAACTGTGGTCCGGGAAACTGATAAAGCGCCCATCCTTCTGGACAATGTTTCCCCGTAGCGGTAGGACCGTTGAGGACTTTGCATTTGCGGCGATCGAAACTTCCGAGATGCCCGCTCGAAAGTGAAACCCAAACGACGCCATTGCGGTCGATGTCCATGCCACGCACGCCGTAACCATTAGCCTCGGCCGGAGCTTCGTAGATTTCCGTCAGACCGGTCTCGTTTGGATTCGGCCCCGGGTTGAACCTGACGACATAGCCGGGAAAGCCCAGGGAGCTACCCCAGACAGAACCGTCTCTAGGGTTCACCGCGACCCCGTAATAGCCAATGACAACCCGCTTATCTTTTGCGGGATCTACCGCCTCCTTGGGCTCGACGTACTCGTCCCGTTTACCGTTGCCGTTAGTATCCAGGATAAACGGTGACCAGCCCTGGGATGTGGCTTCATCGCCGGTCTCCTCGAACATCTTGCGGTTGAGCCAGCCTATGGCGCCGCCGCCCGCACCACCCGCACTCGTCCATAAAGTATGATTGGCGTCTTCCGCGAAAACCAGATGATGCGTGGAAAAACAGGTGCTGATGAGAGTAAACTTTTTGCTTTTCGGATCATACATCGAGAGGTGCCGGTTAGCGCTGTTCAATGGGAATATCTTAGCCGATGGATGGTCCGAGCCCTTCTTGCAAAACTCCGGGTTCTCCGGCGAACGTACCCGCGCGGTAAACCATGCACGACCTTTTTCATCCATCATCGGATTGTGATGATTGGACTGGCTATCCCATATCGGCTCCGCGCCCCAATAAGGAGATGGAGTCATCGGATCGGTTTTCGCCGACGGCGTGTTGGGATCGCGCACCGGGTGCTTGATTTCCGTCGCCTTATGCCGAACCGGGTCCAACACCGGGACGAAGTCCGTGCTCAATTCAGTGGCACCATAGATCAAGCCATTGGCGTTAACGGTGGGATTGCGCTTATCGGTGGAGATCTCATCGTGAAGATAAGCTGTCGCGCGGCTCCAGTCCCACATGGTGATAACAACATTGCGTTCTACACCCTGTGGCCGCTCCGGCTTGGATTTCGGAAATTCACCGGCGGCGATTCGATCCGTCCAATCAGCCCAGAGTCCCACCGATTTTTGGGGCCAAGTTCTTTAACGCGGGTGAGCATCGTAGTCATCGCCTGTCCGGATACAAGCCGGCGCTGCCATGCGTCGGCGGAGGATTTAAACTCGCCCAGTTCTTTCGGAATCGTCCGGGTCGCTTTGTTGCCCAGTTGATGGCACGACATGCAGCCGTTGGTTTTAACTATATTGAGCCACTCGTGCTGACTTTTGATAATTTCTCCAATCCCATTGCCGTTCTCGCCGGTTCCGGGGAACTCGGCTTTCTCCGGGATCTTCAGCATGGAGTACCAGTAAATCGCCGGATAATATTCCGCAGCCCTGGCTTGATCCGGGGCCGCGAGAGCCCTCAAGTTAATGGTTTTGCCGGGCGCAGCCTTAACCTTCGGCGAATCGATCAGGCCATAGCCGCGCACCCACACGGTGTAGTCAGCTTTTGGAAGATCGGGGATTACGTAACGTCCGTAATCGTCGGTAACGACGATCTTGGCGTACTTGGTGGGAAGATCATTGGTCTCGGCGATGACCCAAACACCGGCTTCCGGTCCATTGGCACCAGTTACAACGCCGCCGATGTCGTCGGCATCGATGCGCACGGTTACATTCTTTGATTGTTGACCGTCCAGTTCAACCGGCATGACCGCCAGCAAACCGATCAGGCCAACCAAGAGCACACCTGAATGAAACTTTGTCCTCTTCATGGGGCGGCTCCTTTCGCTTCCACAGTTAGCTCTTAATTAAACCACTTGAGTAATGATGCGCGCGGCAGATTGCGGTGCTCGCTTACGCTTCGACGTCCCATTCCGCGAGCTGTGAGCTTTACCTATGAAAATGGGAACGGGGAGAAGTCTCGCGCGTCCAACAGATAGGCATGAGACTCCGCCCCGTCCTGATTTATCGGGTGCTTCGCGTCGTTTACTTCGCCAACGGGTCAGGCCGGAGCTGGAAATGCACCGCGAGCGGCTTGGACCCCTTGCCGTTCTCCATTAGCCATGGCGTGCGGTCGCCGCTCGAGCTCCACAAGCCGCGCCCTTTCCAACCGGCTTTGGGATCATCGATGCGCCCGTCAAAGCCCTTTGCGTAAAACCCCATCGGATACGGCACGGTCAACAGGATCATCTTGCCGTCCTTCATTGCGACCAAACCGTGCTGCAAATTGGCGGTGGACATCGGCACGTCTTCGCCGAGCCCAAAGGTGTTGTGCTGATCGACCCAGGAGTAGTAGCTCGACTCCGCGCTGTTGTCGCCGATGCCCTGGAAGCCGGGGCCAGGATACTTGTAGAATGACCAGCCTTCGGCGCAGTGATCGCCGGTCGCTTTCGGACCGTTGAGAGGTCCTTTGCATTTGCTGCGGTCGAAACTAGCGAGATGTCCGCTCGCGAGGGATGCCCAAACGACGCCTTTCTTGTCGATGTCGGCGCCACGAATGCCAAAGCCAGGCAGCGGCACATTATAGATTTCCGCGAGCGCAGTCTCCGAGGGATTTGGACCCGGCGCGATGCGCACGATTGCCCCCGGAAAACTCCGGAACGAGCCCCACACCGAGCCGTCGGCCGGGTTCGGCATTACCGCATAAAAGCCGGCCGAGATTCGCTTGTCCTTGGTTGGATCCACCGGCTGGTTCGGCTCCACGTACGCGTCACGCTTGCCGTTGCCGTTGGTGTCCAGGATCATTGGCGTCCATCCCTGCGCTTTGGCCGCATCGCCGGTCTGATCAAATACCTTCATGTCAAGCCATCCCACCACCTGACCCCCACCGCTGGTCCACAGTCTGTCGTCGGCGTCAAACTGTAGATGATGCGTCCCGAAGCAGGTGTCGATAAACGTGTACTTCATGGTCTTGGGATCGAGCATGGAAAGGTGGCGGTTCGCGCGTTCCGTCGGGAATACTTTGGCCGAAGGGTGGTCAGAGCCCTTCTTACAAAACGCCGGATTATCGGGGCCGCGAACCGCCGCCGCGAACCACACTCGTCCGTTACGGTCGAACATGCCGTTGTGATTGTTAGCCTTGCTCTTCCATACCTGTTCGTTGCCCCAATAAGGCGATGGCTGCATCGGTTTATCTGCCGTAGCAGGGGGCGTATCCGGATCGCGCACGGGAGTTGGGAAGTTTTTGGTAGTGTGAGACTTCGGATCAAGGATCGGGATAACGTCTACGCTAAGCTCGGTCGAGCCGTACACCGGGCCGTAGGCATTCACAGTTGGAAAACGACGATCGGAAGCGATCAGGTCGTGCAGATAATGTTTGTCATCAAGCCAGTCCCAGGTAGTGACGACGATATTGCGCTCGACGCCTTGAGGCCGCTGCGGTTTAGCGTGCGGCAGTTCGCCCTTAGCAACGCGATCGGTCCAGTCAGCAAGATAAGGGATAACGGCGCCGCCGAGTTCTTTAACGGCATCGCGAAACATGGTGTGGCCGCCTTGTCCCGACTGGAGTCGTCGGAACCACGCCTCTTGTGAATTGGCGAACTTGCCCAGAGGAAATGGCACATCCGCAGGAAACGTGCGCATCGAGCGCTGGCCTATCGAATGGCAATTGGCGCAGCCGTTGCTCTTTATCAAGTTTAGATATTCATTCTGTGTCAGCTTCGCTGGAATCTTGCCTTTGCCGCCGAACTCACCTTTGTCGGGAACCTTCATCATCGAATACCAATAGACCGAGGGATAATATTGCGCCGCGGCCGCTTCGTTGGGCGCGATCGTCGCCGTGAGATTGACGATGTTGCCGGGAGCCGCCTTGACTTTCTCCGAATCGACCAGGCCATAGCCGCGCACCCACAGGTTGTAATTGGCCTTCGGCAAATCGGGAAGCAGGTATCGGCCCTGATCATCGGTGACCACCATCCGTGCAAATCGAGTGGGAAAATCGTTGGTTTCGGCGATTACCCAGACACCGGCCTCCGGTCCCTTTGCGCTCGTGACTACGCCTCCGATATCATCGTTATCGATCCGTACCGCGCTTGCTTCGTCGCTCTTTTGGGCAGCGCAAGCGGCGATAACGGCGGCGACGAGTACTGCCGATTATGCTCAGGTAAAGACTTTGTTTCCTTCTCATCCCAGCGGCTCCCTTCAGTTCACGAAGCATCAAAATACCAATCCAGCAGATCTGCGAACGCCTCCGACCACCCATGCTCGCCATCGAACAATCAAGTCTAAACGTTCTCAGCACTGCCGCCGGAGATTATCCAAGAACAAACTCGGGTGTCAACTGGAAACACCTGTGTGGTGTAGCGCTTCCGAGTGCGCTACGCCCGAGGACCCTGAATGGACTCTCGTCACCTGCTTACAATCATGTGGATTAAGACCGGAAATTTTGCGCTGGCAGACCTTGACTAGCTCCTTATCACGATTAAATTTCAGTCAGAAATTAACGAAGACGAAAGGAGGTACTAGGTATGTTCGGTGAACTGATGAGATTTAATCCGTCGGAGGAACTGTCAAACTGGCACCGTGATATTGACGACCTGTTTAGTCGGTTCTTCGGACGCTCTGAAGCTACTTCTTCTTTGGGCAACTGGGTGCCTCGGATGGAGACATACCGCAAGGACAATGAGTACGTCTTACGATTCGATCTCCCGGGCGTAAATCCCAATGACGTGCAGGTCCAGGCGGAAGGAAATGTTCTGTCCATCTCCGGGGAACGAAAATCAGAAGAGAAGCGAGAGGGTTATCAGGAGACTTCTTACGGCAAATTCGAACGAACGGTAGCTCTGCCGCAAGGCATCGAAGCCGACAAGATTGCCGCCCGCTATGAACATGGTGTTCTTGAGATCCATGTGCCGCTTCCGGCGCAGCTTACTGGACGCAAGATCCCGGTTCAGATCGAGCACAAAGAGAACAAGAAGTTCGAATCCAAAGCCGCGTAATTTAGCAACCGGCTTTTTAACCCGCCTCTCCCGGCGGCTACAAAGGTCCCCCCAAGGGGACCTTTTTTTGTCCCCTGACGAGTTTGTTCATGGCGGGTACCGGTCGGCGATTTCCTACAGAAATCTTCGATCTTCGAACTCTTTGATGTGGAATTTGCTTGGCGGCGAAGTCACTCTCTTATCGCCTCGCTACTCATCCCGAATTTCTAAACAGCGAAACCGCCAGCGGCGGTAAGGTGAGGGTCAACGAGTGCGGCCGCGCATGGAGCGGGATCGGCACGGTTGAGACGCCGCCCAAGTTGCCCATATTGCTGCCGCCGTAACGGGCAGAATCGCTGTTCAACAATTCTTCCCAGTGCCCCGCCCGCGGCGCTCCTAATCGGTAGCTGTAACGTGGCACCGGGGTGAAATTACAGACCACTAGAATCAAATCCTGGGTCGATTTTCCCTTGCGAATGAGACTGATCACACTATGCTCGGCATCGTCACAATCGATCCACTCAAAACCGCCGGGATCACAGTCGAGCTCATGAAGCGCGGGATCGTTGCGATACAAATGATTGAGATCGCTGACCCAGTCCTTTAATCCTCGATGCATTGGATCGCTCAGCAATTCCCAGGGTAAGCTGCCGTCGTGCGCCCATTCGCTGGGCTGGCCGAACTCGCCGCCCATGAAAAGCATCTTCTTGCCCGGCTGCGCATACATATAGCCATAGAGCGCGCGCAGGTTGGCAAACTTCTGCCAGCGGTCGCCGGGCATCTTGCCCAGCAAGGAACCTTTGCCATAGACCACCTCGTCGTGAGAAAGCGGCAAGACAAAGTTTTCATGGAATGCGTAGATCATCCGAAAGGTCAGCTTGTTGTGATGATAGCGCCGATGCACCGGATCGCGGCTCATGTACTCCAAGGTGTCATGCATCCAGCCCATGTCCCACTTCAGCCCAAAACCTAGACCGCCGAGATAGATGGGACGCGAAACCATCGGCCAGGAAGTCGACTCTTCGGCGATTGTCTGGATCGCCGGGTAATGCTGGTACACCTCCTGGTTCATGCGTCTGATAAAATTAATCGCTTCCAAGTTTTCATGACCGCCGTACTTGTTTGGAATCCATTCGCCCTGCCGGCGTCCGTAATCGAGGTAGAGCATGGAGGCTACCGCGTCGACGCGCAAATCATCGACATGATAACGGTCGAGCCAGAACATGGCGTTGCTGATCAGAAAGCTTTGCACCTCCGAACGGCCGTAGTTGAAAATGTAGCTCTTCCATTCGGGATGATATCCCTGGCGCGGGTCGGCATGCTCGTAAAGATGCGTGCCGTCGAAGAATGCCAGGCCGTGCTCGTCGGTGGGAAAATGCGACGGCACCCAATCAAAAATAACCCCGATATCGTGCTGGTGCAGATAATCGATCAGGTACATCAAATCTTGCGGCGTGCCGTAGTTCCCGGAGGGGGCAAAGTAACCGGTGATCTGGTATCCCCACGAGCCAAAAAACGGATGGTCCATGATTGGCAGAAACTCCACATGGGTATAGCCCAGATGCTGAAGGTACTCGGCCAGCGGTGCGGCCAACTCTCGATAGGATAAAGAGCGGTTGCCTTGCTCGAGCACGCGGCGCCAGGAACCGATGTGCATTTCATAGATCGCCATAGGTTTGTCGAGGCGGTTATGCTGCTGGCGCTTGGCCATCCACTCCTGATCGTTCCACTGATAGTCGAGGTCCCAGACAATCGATGCGGTCTTGGGCGGAATCTCATTGAAGCAAGAAAAAGGGTCGGCCTTATCGACGCGGTAACCGCTCACGCGCGAGCGGATGTGATACTTATAAAGACTGCCTTGACCGATGCCGGGAACGAAGCCTTCCCAGATCCCGGTGCTGCCTTTCGGAGAAAGCGGCTGGCGGCTCTTGTCCCAGTCGTTGAAGTTGCCGATCACCGAAACCTGTTCCGCATTGGGCGCCCAGACGGCGAAGTAAGTGCCGCTTTCGCCGGCGTGCTGCACCACGTGGGCGCCGAGCTTGTCATAAAGACGAAAATGGCTGCCCTCATTGAATAGATGGCTGTCATCGGCGGTGATCAGGCTGAAGCCGCGATTAGACATTATTACTTAGCTCCTTGACCAAGCAGACGGGGAGCCTCTGCTCGACCGCCAACATTCACGAAGTACAATAACAGGTAGAGATATCACTGCGAACCGACGGCCATCTTGGTCTTAATCAATTCCAAAATCCCTTCGATCGGCACCGCCACCCAATCGGGACGGTTATCGAGCTCGTAGCTCAATTCATAGATGGCCTTGTCCAGCAACAGAATATTCATCAACAGGCTGAGCTCGTCGCGGGTTTTGGGAAGTAACCCGGATTGTCGAGTGACGTCGAAATACCCGTTCAGATAACTGACGGAAATCCAAAACTCCCAGTAGCGACCCCAAGGCTTGAGCTGAACCGCATCCTCAGGCCTCAGCGCGCCGCCGCGCAATTTGGTCAGCACCGCGTAATTGAACGATCGCAGCATACCAGCGACGTCGCGCAGCGGCGAGCGTTTCAGACGCCGTTCGGTTATTGACCGGGCCGGCTCACCTTCGAAATCGATGATGACGAAATCCTTGCCGGTATATAAGACCTGACCGAGATGGTAATCGCCGTGACAACGAATTCGCATACCGCCGATTTTTCGTTCGACCAGTTGACGGCAGCGGTTGAAGATCTCGATCTCGAGAGTTAAAAGTTCTGCGGCATGTTCCTGGACTTCTTCCGGAAACCGCTTCAAACGCTTCTGCAATAAGCCCAAGAGACTGGTCGGCTAAACTGCGCATGCTTTGATAAAGCGAACGGCGATATAGAGGGGTAAACGGCTCCGGCGCAAAAGCCGGATCCTTGCTATCGGACGCAAGCGCCACGTGCATCTCGCCAGTGCGCTGGCCCAGCAGGCATGCCGATCCCAAGTAAGTACCGATCAATTCTTTTGCCAAGTCGGGAGTCTCGTGCTGGGCGAGTTCTACCGGCGAACGATTGGGTAAACTCGCGGCTCCGACCTCGACCTTACGCGTTAAAACTTCTTCGAAGTAATAGCCAAGGCTGTCCTGAGTGTAGCGCCAGGCATCGCCTTCATTAGCTACCAACCCCTGCAGAATGCCGATGGTGGCGGGTTCGCCGCGTCCCTTGCGCAGCTCCAGATGGCCGGCCATTGGCGGTACATGGGCAAATTCCAGTTCGGTAAGAAACCGGCCGATCTCAACGTCCGGATTCAGCCCCTCGGTCACCCGGCGAAAAAGTTTAAACATCAGTCGATCGCCGTAAGCTACCGAAGTGTTGCTCTGATCACGTTTGATCAGCAATGGTTCAAGCGGGTTCTCGGTGTTTCCCACCAGTTTGCGAAACACTTTCGACGGCTGCGCCAGAAGCTCGGCGCCGGTGTCTTTGTATCGCCGCCCCCGGCCAGAGCGGTCAGCAATGATTTGAGGAAACCTGGCTCATGCACCGCGTCGTACAGGATGCCTTCGCTTTCGCCCGATTCGTCTTCGATCTTAAGCTGAGCGATGAGCGCCTGGGGCGCCGATTGGCGCAATTCGAACGCGCGATCACCGCTGGCGTAGGCCAGCGGCAGCAGGTAGGTTTCCGGCGTCCCGCCGATGTAATCCACCGCCCATGTAGTCAGGTAAATAGTTGCCGAGTCCACCGGAAACGGAATGACATCGACATTTTTCACAGACCGGATCTGCTGCGCTTTGCCACCGAACCAGCGACAAGTTAAAAGATAAGCGGGAAGGCTCCGTTCGAGCATAGTCCGCGGCCTGCCCGCAAGAACAGCTTCCCAACTACCCTCCACCTTCAAGGTTGGCGGCTCGAAACCCTCGACTCCCGCGAGCGCTTCCGAAGCTCGCGTCTGCTCGAGCTTGAACCAATAAAATGCATGAGGTCCCAGAGTAAGAAAATAGGTTAGTTCACCGATCGAGGGAAAGCGCGTGTGCCCGAACAGCTCCACCGGAACCATGCCCTTGTACGCCGACAGATCGAGCTCGACGTAGTTGACGAAACGCGAAAGGTTAGCCACGACCAGGATGATTTCATCGCCGAGACGACGGACAAACACCAGTACCTTGCGGTTATCCGGCAAAAGAAACTCGATGCTACCCCGGCCAAATGCCTGATAATTTTTCCGCAACAACACCAGCCGCTTCATCCACCAAAGCAGCGAAGCCGGGTTTTGTTGCTGCGCATCGACGTTGACGGTCTCGTAATGATGTTCCGGATCGATGATCACGGGCAGATAAAGGCGCTGCGGATTGGCGCGCGAGAAACCAGCATTGCGATCCGCGCTCCACTGCATTGGAGTGCGCACGCCGTTGCGATCGCCAAGGTAAATGTTATCGCCCATGCCGATCTCATCGCCGTAATAGATCACCGGGGTGCCGGGCAGCGAGAACAGCAGGCTATTGAGCAGCTCTACGCGCCGGCGATTAGTTGCCAAGAAGCGGCGCTAGCCGGCGCCGAATCCCGAGATTGATCCGCGCCCGCGGATCGCTGGCATACACTTTATACATGTAGTCGCGATCTTCATCTGTCACCATCTCAAGGGTAAGCTCATCGTGATTGCGCAGGAACAACGCCCATTGACTGGATTCGGGTATGGCGGGCGTCTGATCGAGAATGTCTATGATGGGAAACCGATCCTCCATATACAAGGACATGAAAAGGCGCGGCATGACCGGAAAATGAAAAGCCATATGGCATTCATCGCCATCGCCGAAATAAGCCACTGCATCCTCGGGCCACTGATTGGCCTCGGCCAACAACATGCGATTCTTGTATTTGCTGTCGACATGTTGGCGCAGCTTTTTGAGAAATGCATGGGTCTCGGCAAGGTTTTCGCAGTTGGTGCCCTCGCGCTCATAAAGATAAGGAACGGCATCCAGGCGCAGCCCGTCTACGCCCATATCGAGCCAGAAATCGAGCGCATCGAAAATCGCCTTGTGTACTTCCGGGTTGTCGAAGTTCAGGTCCGGCTGGTGCGAATAAAAACGGTGCCAGTAATAGGCTTTGGCCATCGGATCCCAAGACCAGTTGGACGGCTCGAAGTCTTTGAAAATAATCCTCGCCTCGGGATACCGCTCCTGCGTGTCGCTCCAGACGTAAAAATTGCGCGCGCTGGTGCCGGGCTTGGCATCCCGCGCACGGAGGAACCACGGATGCTGATCGGAGGTGTGATTAATCACCAGCTCGGTGATGACGCGAAGGCCACGTTCGTGCGCGGCGCGCAAGAACAGCCGAAAATCGTGCAACGTTCCATAGTCCGGATGGATCTGGGTGTAGTCGGCGATGTCGTAACCATCGTCTTTGAGCGGCGAGACATAGAAGGGCAGCAACCATAGCGCCGTCACGCCCAAATCCTGGAGATAGTCGAGCTTTTCGCTCAGTCCCTGAAAATCACCGATGCCGTCGCCGTTGCCGTCGTGAAAGGCGCGAACGTGCACCTCGTAAATAACCGCATCCCGGTACCAGAGCGGGTTGTCGTCGAGAAGAATCGATGAGGATTTAGCGAATTTGCGGCTCACCTTGTTGCTACGCTCTCTCGTTTTGCTGAAAATCTTGCTTCTCAGCAGCTGCTACATGAAATAATCAAAATCCTGCTCGCGGCGCAGATTATGCCGCACCCGAAAGATATGCGCCGGCACGCTCGCTGGATCGAGGCTCAAGTAATTGCGAGGCCCGTTCCACAGATAGCGCGCGTCGGTTAATAGATCATGCATCTGAAACGGCTTGCTCGGATCGAGACCCAGTTCCGTCAACGGCAGCTCCACCCAACCGGATTGTGTGTGATGCGGATCGAGATTAACAGCAACGACAATAACGTTACTGCGGTCTTCGGTATGTTTAACGAAACAGATAATCTCGTCATTGTCCACGGTGTAAAAGCACAAGCTGCGATTACGATGGAGCGCAGGGTTTGCCGCGCGAATCTGGTTCACCCGCATGATCAACTCGCGCAAGCTATCGGACGATTCGCTGTTCCAATCTTTAATCTGGTATTTTTCGGAATCCAAATATTCCTCGCTGCCGGGCTCACGCGGCGCGTTGACGCAGAGCTCGAACGCAGGGCCATAGATTCCATAGTTGGCGCCCAAGGTGGCGGCAAGAATCAGGCGCGACACGAAGGCCGGCCGGCCGCCCGCCTGCAGATACTCCGGCAGGATATCGGGAGTGTTTGGCCACAGGTTGGGACGAAAAAATTCGACGACGTCGGTTCGTGTCAGCTCGGTGAAATACTGGGTTAGCTCCGCCTTGGTGTTGCGCCAGGTGAAATACGTGTACGACTGAGTGAAACCGAGCTTGGCCAGCCGGTACATGACTTTCGGGCGAGTGAACGCTTCGGCGAGAAATATCGTTTCCGGGTAATCTTTTTTGACCTCGGCAATGACCCATTCCCAGAAGCGGAAGGCTTTGGTGTGAGGATTATCGACGCGAAAGATTCGCACCCCATGTTGGCACCAGAACAACAGAACGCTCTTCAATTCGTCCCATAGAGCGCGCCAGTCTTCATTTTCAAAATCGATCGGATAGATGTCTTGATACTTCTTGGGCGGGTTTTCCGCGTACTGAATGGTGCCGTCAGGCCGTTTGCGAAACCACTGCGGATGTTCCCTGACATAGGGATGGTCGGGCGAGCATTGATAGGCGATGTCCAAGGCAATCTCGATGTCGTGCTCTCGGGCTTTTTCCACCAGCTGATTGAAATCCGCCAAGGTGCCGAGTAGCGGGTGCAGCGACTTATGACCGCCCTCTTCCGAACCGATGGCCCAGGGACTGCCGACATCATCCGGGCCGGCCGCAAGAGTGCCGTTCATGCCTTTTCGATAGGAGCGTCCGATCGGATGAATCGGCGGCAGGTAAAGCACGCTGAAGCCCAACTCGGCAATGCTCGGCAGCCGCGCCGCGCAATCCCTGAGTGTGCCGTGTTTTCGCGGCTGATCAGCGCAGGAGCGCGGAAAGATCTCATACCAGCTACTGAACTCGGCCTTCGGCCGATCGACAACGATACGAAGCTCCTTGTCGTAACGCGCCGCCCAACGCCGCTCCGCATGCTTGCTCATCAGGTCAGCAAGCTCTTCCTCCAGCGCCTTCTCTACCGCGCCGGCCTCTTTAGCGCGAAGCGCCGCCGCATAGGCTGTCAGTGTCTCGGCATCGTTGCCACCAGCTCGTTTGGCGGATAGTTCAATCAGTTCAGCCCCTTCGATCAATTCCAACCCGACGTCCTGTTTGGCGGCGGCTTTCTTGCTCAAACCGTCGCGCCAGGATTTAAACCGATCAACCCATGCTTCCAACGTATAAAAATAATCCGTCAGCGCCATGATGTTAAAACCGCCGCGCCAGCGATCATTCACCAGCGGCTGCATCGGCGCTTCGCGCCAATCGGAATCCCCTTGCGCTCGAAACAGCAGGCGCGCCGACAACGCATCGTGCCCGTCGGTGAAGATATCGGCCTCGACCGTAACATGATCCCCGACCACTCGCTTGATCGGAAATCGGCCGCAGTCGATTTCCGGCTTGACTCCCTCGATCACCGCACGGATACGGTGCTCAGTTGAACTTCTTGAGGTAGTCGCGGCCGGTGGAGGATTGCGGGTCTGAACGGCGCTCGTGTCATTTTGCTTTTGGCGAATGCGGCTGCCGTGAATGTTCCGGGTCATGCTTTTCCTATAGCTCGATTTTAAGATTCGATTGGGGCGACGGTTAGGCGCACCGCAGGATGTTGAAAAATACCGTCCGGCGAGATTATCACCAAACCGCGAACTTCTTTACGGGGCCAAATAAAATTAGAGGTGATTGGAAAAGCTGTAAGCGCTGACTGATGCATCCGATGGCCAGGCAAGAAATCTGGAGAGTGGCAGGACTCGACTAATCGTCACGGATGTTAAGCTTCTCCATCTTTCGGTAGAGCGAGGATCGGCTCAATCCGAGGAGCTCCGCTGCCCGAGTCCGGTCGCCGGCGGTGTCCCTTAGAACATTGGCGATGTGGCTTTTCTCATAGGACTCGACGGCGACGCGCAAATTGTTTGCCGTGACATTTCGGTCGTTCTCGGGAATCTCAGATTCAGGCAAATGCTCCGGCGTAATCCATTCGCCGTCGCCCAAAATCATCGCGCGCTCGAGCACGTTGTCCAATTCGCGGATATTGCCCTTCCACGGAAGCGACATCAGAACTTTCATTGCCGAGTTGTCCGCGCCCTTGTATGCCTTCTTCATCTCCCGGTTGTGACGTGAAAGTAGATAATCGACCAGCAACGGAATATCTTCGCGCCGTTCTCTCAGCGGCGGCACCCAGACATGCACGACATTCAAACGGTAAAAAAGATCTTCGCGAAACTTACCCTCGCTGGCCTCCCGTTCAAGATCGCGATTGGTCGAAGCGATGATTCGCACGTTTAAGCGGACCGGCTGGGTCGAGCCGACAGCTAAAACTTCCTTGGTTTCGATGGCGCGCAACAGCTTGGGTTGGAGAGTCAACGGCATCTCGCCGATTTCGTCGAGAAAGATGGTTCCGCCCTGGGCCTTTTGAAATAGCCCCTCTTGGGCATTGATGGCGCCGGTGAATGCGCCCTTGGCATGACCAAAGAGCTGGCTTTCGAGCAGAGTGTCGGGAATCGCGCTGCAATTTACCGGTAAAAATACTTTGTCCTTTGACAAGCTTTGTAAATGCAAGGTTCGGGCGACGACTTCCTTGCCGACGCCGCTCTCGCCGGTGATCAAGACCGTGGAATTGGTTGCCGCGACTTTTGAAACGATTTTAAAAATATCTTGAATCGGCTTGCTGCTCCCTACCAGACTGGTCGGCTCCGACGAACGGTTAATCTCACGGCGCAACATCTCGACTTCCCAGACCAGATTCTTATGCTCGAGAAACCGGCCGACCTTCCTAATCACATCTTCAATCACGATCGGCTTCAGGATGTAGTCTTGCGCTCCAAGACGAAAGGCTTCTACCGCCGTGTCCACCGACGAGAAGGCGGTCATAAGAATTACTAACGTTTGGGGCGAAATACTCCGCACGTGCTTCAAGACGCTGAGACCGTCGACACCGGGCATCTTCAGATCGGTTAAGACCAAATCGAAATCGATCTGGTTAATCGCGTCGATAGCAGCCTTGCCGTCCTCAGCTTGGTGAACGGTATAGCCCTCTTCTTCCAATACGCTGGCAATATTTCGCCGAGGTACGGAATCGTCGTCACAAACTAAGATCGTCGCGCTCATCTCAGTGGATACTCTTTCTTTCTATGTTTGCAGGCTCACACAACGCGCGGAACCGAAGCGCTGGAAAGCTGCATGAGGAACAAACGCTAGCAACGCATTTGCTTGCGCAAGATGCGTGCCCGTTGTATATCCGCGAGGTTTCCTTTTCCGTGAATAGATTCGTGTCTCAGTTGAGACACACTACTCCGGCCGTGTCCTGAAAACAACACAGACGACACTCAATTAGCGGCCCTCGAAGAGGATTAGAGAAATTGCTTCATCGGCTTCCCTGATTGCCAGCTCGCACATCTCCGCGAGTCGTCCACCATCCAGCTATTCCACCCCAGATAGCGAGAACCACACCCAAGGGCCATAAGGGTTAATCCGATGGGTGTAATCATCAAGGCGAATCCAGCGCCGATCACTAGTAAAGCCAATCCGGCGGCGACTAAACCAAATGGACGGCGTTCAGTTTGACCTGAAGTTTGGCTTGGCGGAACCGGCGACCCGGTAGCGATATCGTTGACGAGGGATGAAGCATACGAACGGAGCTCGGCCCGCTGATCCGCCGGGCCCCGTTGAATCGCGCGGCTGATTTCCTCGACTAATCGCTCTATCTCTTGTTCGGTAGTTGACATTCTGAAATCGCCCCGGCGGCGACCAGTCGTTTAGCTAATGGGTCGGGGTAAAGGCAAATGCCGTCGTTAACTTCTCAGTTCATTCGCCAACAGTCGCTGCCGCGAATTCCTGGCAATCGGCTGATAATCCGGAATAGCCGAAGACACACCATTTGTTTGCAGCTTACGCTCGCGCCATAGCTTGAGCCCGGTGCGAATGTAAGTAGGCTCGAGCCCGAGGGTGTCGCAAACGTTGACGAATGAAAAGAACCAATGCCGGTCATCGGATGAAAACCACTCGTTCACGTCGCGAAACAACCGGGTCGCGCGAGTACCTTTTTTTATCGCGTACTTCTGATACGTCCGAATGGCTTCACGAAGGATCGCCTGCACCAAGATGAACTCTCCCATGATTTCCATTCGACGGTTCTGATTAGTCGCCGCATGAATGCCCAGCGGCATACTACTGATTTGAGACAAAATATCGTCGGAAAAATCGGCATCCTTGGATTCAAAACGAGTGCTGCCGGAAAATTCCCCCCGATCGCCACTTCCGAATGCCTGTTTCATTACTTGATCCTCCACAGCCAGTTTGATCTCGCTTCAAATCATGAGCAACGCACATGCCACTTGTCCAACTGGGTGGAATTGCACGGCTTGATTATTTGCCTTTCTCCGATGTGGGACGATGATCATGATCTAATCATTTCAGTGGGACGGAAGGCGGTCGAGATATTGAGGAGCGAAACGCTGCGGAGGCACGGCAGAACATCGAGGCTCTGGCACGCGCGCGGCGAATACAGTTGTAGGCGCTCGTTGTTTTTAGAGTCACACAGCACGGAGGAGTTGATCATGCCTATCGTAAGATTAATTTCCGTCAGGGTAG
Source organism: uncultured delta proteobacterium (assembly GCA_963728565.1). Lineage (GTDB taxonomy): Bacteria > Desulfobacterota > Binatia > UBA9968 > UBA9968 > WHTF01. The sequence continues at coordinate 131,364 of CAVSLC010000010.1, read as the reverse complement.
TGCCCGAGAAGCAAAGAACGCAGCACAGATCTGAAAAGAGCACTGCGCGCCGTTGATGATTCAACAGCCTGGTTATCTCTCGGAAAAACTGCTCAGGTCGAGTGATGAGCCGGGAGAATTCATCTGCTATTCAGAGTGGAGGGATCAACAAAGTATCGATGCTTAGCGGATCAGTGACGCTAATGAAGAAACCAAGAAACATGCGCGACATCTGCACGGAGATCCCACCGTGCTCAACGCCGTGAGGTCGTGTAGTGGGAGAAGCGCGATGCTCGACGCAAATTTCGTCGATCCAGCCTATACCGGCAATGCGCCATGTCTCGTAGGCATCGCTTCTCCTGTGTCGCTTACGCGAAAGTCGGTCAGCCGGTGTCCCGTGTTCGAAACGAGTCGTGCCGCATCGGCCAAACACAACTGGGGTTCTGTCCCGAAGGCATGTGGCACGGAGCTTGCCGTTGTCCCCGCTACATTCATCAACGATCCGCAGCAAAGGAGCTTCTGTGGGCCACAATAATGTATGGGCGATCGTTTTGGCCGGCGGTGAAGGCACGAGAGTTCGTGGTTTTCTCAAGCAGCTTTGTGGTGGAACGGGACTAAAGCAATTTTCGCCGATCATCGGCCGACGCTCAATGCTGCAGCACACCCTTGATCGGATGCAGCAGTTGGTGCCGGCCGAACGTACGGTCATAGTAGTGGGCGCGCATCAAAGCGGGGAAGCAGCGCGCCAGCTCTCCCATTGGCCGCAAGAGAACATTATCTACCAACCGGCTAATCGCGACACTGCGCCAGGTATCATGCTGCCGTTGTCATACATTACCCACCGCGACCCGTCGGCCACCGTTATCGTCTCCCCTTCCGATCACTTCGTGCGCGATGAGAACCGCTTCATGGAAGCCGTCGCGAGCGCGCTTGCGGATCTAAAGCGGCATTCCGACAAGATGATCCTGTTAGGCATGACCCCCGAGCAGGGCCAAGAAACGGAATATGGCTATATCCAACTGAAAAAGCCGATACGCGCAACCCTGACGCGGCCGGTGGCGGGCTTTGTCGAAAAGCCTCCGCTGGCGCTTGCACGGCGTTTGATAAACCAAGGCGCGTTGTGGAACACAATGGTTTTCACCGTCAGAGGCACTACCTTATGGCAGATGGTTCGGGATACGGTGCCGTCGCTGTACAATGCCTTTGGCTTGATTCAATCGATGCTGGGCAGCATCCATGCGCCTGGCTTCATCCAACACATCTATCAGACCATACCCAACGTCAATTTCTCCTCTGATATCTGCGCACCTCTGGCCAAAAGGCTACGCGTTCTGGAGGTACCGAATGTCGGCTGGAGCGATTGGGGGACTGTTGCCAGTATCCTGCGCTCGTTGATTGAAATGGGCCAGTTCGAAACATTCCGAATGCGCCTTGAGGAAAGCCAGGTGCACCCTTCCTGGTACGCAGCTTCGTTGGCTGAAATCGATCCACAATCTAAGGATCTCGCGCCCGAAGCGGTATATTCTTCGATACGGGCCGAAGTTGAGGCCTATCTATCTCCGGATTAGCCGCAGCACCTATTTTTCTGTGCAGCGTTTCCGACGAGAAGAAGCAGCCGGCTCTCTTTCAAATTTCCGCCGGATCATGACGAGCTTCAATCGACCACCATGTATATTTCACGGTTGGGCGACTGACGTAACAGCGGCGAAACCTTCTTGCTCCATTGTTGGAAGGCAGGCTCAGCCGTCACTTTGCGGATCTGTTCTTCTAATGTTTTCAACTCAGGCGCGTCCTGCGTAAACACCACATTGGGCGCGTCGGATGAGGCAAAATGGGTGCGCAGTATTCTCGTATTCTCGCCACCTGCTTGCTTGACGATATCACGCAAAGTTTTTAGCTCATGCTCTACTTCCCCCGTTTTACCGGGTAACGTAAGAAAGGTCAGACGCGATACGTACATCTAAAGATCCTCCTTTGCTTGTTATCGAGCTCACGGCCGCGGTTTGTAATGGCACCTGAGTACCGAATCGGATTGATGTCTGCCAGGGAGTTCTCGATACATGAAACCGCATTTTTAGCCGAATTTCGGTTCGTCGAGGGGGAAAGATGTTATCCGTGTTAGGTTTAAAGCGCGCCGGCGGCCCTTTTGATTTTTTTCTTGGCTGCCGGGATCCGCAGCTGGCGCAACGCCTTAACCTCGATTTGGCGCACGCGCTCACGGGTAATTAAAAACATATCGCCAATCTCCTGCAAGGTGTGCTCCCGGGTAAGGTCGATGCCAAACCGGTGCCGCAACACGATTTGTTGCCGCGGATTGAGAATCGATAAAGATTGTCGAGTAGCGGAATAGAGATCGGTTTTTAAAAGTTCGTCCGCCGGGTCCTGAGCGCGTCGGTCCCTGGCGTAATGCTGCAGTGTTTCTTCGGAACCCTCGCCAAGCGGCGCTTGCAGCGACAGATGCTCACTTGGCAGTGTGACGATTCTTCGAATCTCTTGAAGGCTAAGGCCGGTGTCAGCGGCCATGTCTTCCGGCCGAGGGGTTCTACCGAGCCTTTGCGCGAGATCCTCGAAGCTGCGCAGCAACTTGCTCCTGGCTTCCACGATGTGAGCGGGAATCCGAATCATATGTCCGGAATCAACCATGCTGCGAGCGATAAACTGGCGTATCCACCAGGTGGCATAGGTGGAAAAACGATACCCTAGACGGTGGTCGAACTTCTCGGCCGCCCGCATCAAACCGATGTTTCCCTCCTGGATCAAGTCTGCGAGATCCATATTGAAACGGCGGAAACGTTTGGCGATGCTGACCACCAAGCGGAGGTTACCCTCGGTGAAAAGCTTTTTCGCCGTATCTGCTTGTTGCTCACCGTCCGATATTGCGTCGACACGACGTTTGAGCTCTTCGGAACTCATACCGGTCGTTTGTTCGATCTCCTTTATTTCCCGCAAGCAAGCTTGTCGCTGAACTCCAGCACAGTCAGCCAGCAACCTTTCGCAGGCGACCGTGCGCCGCGCCGATTGCCGCAACGATTCGGCGATTGCCGTGAGTTGCAGCCGTGTTAAACCGAGGTCGCGGAGCATGCCGACGATCTTTTGGTCTTCCCTGGTGATAGTTCGCCGCAGCAATCGGCGCGCTCGTTGGGAGGTTTTTTTTGCCTGCGCTTTGCGCTGCAGCGCTTCGATTTTTCTCAGGCGCCTCTTGATCGAGCGTACGGATTTCAAAAATGCGTCTCTCGTATCCAGTTGGAATTCGACAGGCGCGCCAGCAGTGTCGTCTTCTCTTGTCAGCCTCTCGATAACGTCAGACAAGCGGATCTCGTCGTTTTGTATTTTGTCAGCCAAGTCGAGCACATGCTGGAAAGCTACCGGCGTAGAAAGGATGCTTTCGAGGATTTTGGATTCGCCGTCTTCTCTGAGTTTGGCAATGTCAATCTCCTGCTGATGCGTGAGCAACTGAAACGAGCGAATTTCGTTCAAGTAGATCGACAAGGACTCTTTGCCGACGCTCGCTTCCGTTTCCTCCGCCTCCCGCCGCCCGTCACCGGAGATGCTATCGGAGTCGATCGCTAATCCGTCAGCCAGATCGACTTCCGGCCGATCCTCCTCGGGCTGATCTTCTGTGCGAAAATTTTTCAGAGCACTGGCAACGGAAGCGCAGTTCGCGCGCAGAGCGGACTCTGAATCCATCGTAATCAACTCCTCGGCAAAACAACAACACACAGGCAGGATGAGACGCGTTTGAGGAGCGCAACAAATATGCCATTGTCTTTAGGAGACAGAACGCAGCTCCGTGATTCTCATGTAGCGCGGATCGGACAGGAAGCACTCTCGTTGTAGCGGCAGCAGGACGCATGATCGCCAACCCAAAAGTTGTCATACGACAAGCGACGCACAGGTCGTGGCATATACCTTGCTGAATTTTTGATTAGCAAACTGTTAACACCGGCGTGGTGACCGGCGCTTCATATTGACATACTCCATCGCTCCCCTAACCAAATAGAGGCTCATGAATACCTCGGCGCCAATTGCCCAACTCTATTCCGGGAAGAATCTTGTCTGTTGATTGGAATTTTTTTTCTGATTTGATGCGATCATGAACAGCAGGATCCAACAGGTCTCCAATTCAGCTAATCTGGCTTATATAGAAGCGCTTTACGCCGCTTACGTTGTCGATCCATCATCGGTAGATCAGGACTGGCGCGCCTACTTCGCCGCGCTCAACGGCGATGGCTCCGACGGCCAAACCACGCCGATGCCGCCGAGCAGTGAAAGCAATGGCGGCGTCGCGCATGCAAGCGGCTCGGCAACCAGCGTCGCGTCCCGCGCCTCTACCTTACAAGAACAAGTCAACGAGATGATCAGAGCGTTTCGCAGTCTTGGGCATAAAGCGGCCAGCATCGATCCGCTCGGCTTATCCAATGATCCGCAACCTTCTCTCGACCCGGAGTTTTACGGCCTCACCGTCGATGACATGAAGCGGCTTTTTCCCGCCGTTGGGTTGCCCTGGAACGGCCCGTTGACTATCGGCGAGATTGTCGAACGGTTGCGTCGTACTTACTGCGGCGCCATCGGTGTCGAGTTCATGCATATCGACGAGCCGGCAATTCGAAATTGGCTGCAGCGGCGCATGGAAGAAAGCCAAAATCACCTTGAGCTGGATCATAAGCAAAAGCTGAGGATTCTCGCGCGTCTCACCGACGCGGTGACGTTCGAAGAATTCGTCAGAAAAAAATTCGTTGGCGCCAAAAGCTTTTCACTGGAAGGCGCCGAAAGCCTCATACCGCTGCTGGATTTTGCCATCGATCACGCGGCGCGTGACGGTTTGCAGGAAATCGTCCTGGCGATGGCCCACCGCGGCCGCTTGAATGTCCTCGCCAATATTATCGGCAAGAGTGCGTGGGAGATTTTTCGTGAATTCGACGATCCTCTCACCGCCGAGAGTGGCGGCGGCGATGTGAAATACCACCTGGGCTACAGCAATGACTACGAAACCGCGTCCGGGAAGAAAATACATCTTTCCCTTTGTTTCAACCCGAGCCATCTCGAGTTCGTTAATCCGGTAGCGATCGGACGTATGCGCGCCAAGCAGGACCGTACGGGCGACCAGCAACACGGCCGTGGCATGGCGCTGCTGATTCATGGCGACGCGGCTTTCGCCGGCGAAGGAGTGACTCAGGAAACCCTCAACCTGAGTCAGCTGGAGGGCTATAGCATCGGCGGTGTGCTGCACGTGGTGATAAACAACCAAATCGGTTTCACGACATCCCCGAAAGAAGCGCGCTCCAGCCGTTACGCCACCGACATTGCCAAGATGTTGCAGGTGCCTATTTTTCACGTCAACGGCGATGATCCCGAAGCGGTCGCGCAGGTCGTCGGCCTGGCGATGGATTTCCGGCGCACGTTCAAACGCGATGCGGTGATCGATATGTATGGCTATCGCCGCTGGGGCCACAACGAGGGCGATGAACCGACGTTTACGCAACCGAGACTCTATCAAGCGATTAAGAAGCATCGGCCGGTGCGCGATCTCTATTTGGAAAAACTGCTGCGGGAAAAAATCATCGATGCCGGTGAAGCAAACCGGTTGGTGGCGCAGCGCCGGAGCGATTTGGAGAACGAATTGGCGCAGGCGCGCAGCACCAGCGCCGTTCCGACGCCGCAGAGTTTTGGCAGCTTCTGGGCCGGGTATTCCGGCGGACTCGAACCGGCAGCAGCACCGGTCCCCACGGCGGTGAAGCGAGAACGGCTCTCGGCATTGCTTGAAGCTCTGGCGCGCATCCCTAAAGATTTTCAGCCGCACCCAAAGATCAAACGCGGGCTAGAGCTGCGTCAGGAAATGGCCCGTGGAACACGGCCCATCGACTGGTCCGCAGCAGAAGCCTTGGCGTTTGCGAGTTTGGCCGTCCAAGGAATCAGGGTACGCTTGTCCGGGCAGGACAGCGCGCGCGGGACTTTCAGCCATCGCCATGGGGTGCTGCGTGATTACCACGATGGGCACGCCTATGTTCCGCTGCAGCACCTGCAGCGCGGGCAAGCTCCGGTGGAGATCATCAACAGCCCGCTTTCCGAAACCGGCGTATTGGGTTTCGAATACGGCTACAGTCTTGACTATCCCGAGGCTCTGACTTTGTGGGAAGCGCAGTTCGGCGATTTCGTCAATGCCGCGCAAGTCATCATCGACCAATTCATCACCAGCGCCGAAGAAAAATGGCGCAGGCTGAGCGGCTTGGTTTTGTTACTCCCGCATGGCTTTGAAGGCATGGGACCGGAGCACTCGAGCGCGCGCATCGAACGGTTTCTGCAGCTTTGCTCCAAGGATAATCTCCAGGTGGTTTATCCGACAACGCCAGCGCAATACTTTCATTGCCTGCGCCGACAAGTGCTGCGCAGATGGCGTAAGCCGTTGGTGATTATGACTCCCAAAAGTTTGCTGCGTCATCCGGGGGCAGTCTCCGATCTCGACGCCTTGGCTGATGGAGAGTTTGAAACCGTCATCGGCGATCTTAGCGGGCGCCAGGATTGTCGGAGAATTCTCTTGTGCAGCGGCAAAGTTTATTACGACCTGGAGAAAAGGCGCGCGGAGATGAACCGCGATGACGTCGCCATCGTGCGCATCGAGCAATTTTATCCGGTGCCGGAAGAGCGGCTGCGGGGGGTTCTGCAAGGCTACGGCGCCGGCACGCCGGTAGTGTGGATTCAAGAAGAACCTCGCAACATGGGCGCCGCATGCTTTTGGCACCTTCAGCTCGGCAACAAGCTTTTCGATCGATTTCCTTTTTCGGTGGTCGCGCGCGCCGCTTCCGCCAGTCCGGCAACCGGCTCGGCAAGCCGGCATCATCAGCAACAAACCGAGCTGCTGGCCGCCGCTTTCGGAAACCAGTAGCGAGCGCTAGCTTTAATGCTGTTGAGGACCGGTCAATTCCATAAGGTGGGCAATGACCATTGAGGTTAAGGTTCCCGAGGTCGGCGAATCAATCACCGAGGTTGAAATTGGTGATTGGCTCAAAGCCGTCGGCGACTCGGTGCAGCAGGATGAGGATCTCGTCGTCATCGAAACCGACAAGGCGACGGTTGAAATTGTTGCGCCGCAAGCAGGCAGGCTCAGCAAGATTTTAAAAGCCAGCGGAGAAACCGCGCAAGTCGGCGAAGTTATCGGCCATCTGGACCAGGCTGGAGATACCAGTGTCGATGGAGCTGGAGAAGATCAGACGAGCGTCGCTGAATCATCGGAAGCAAAAAAACCAAAGGGCCGCCGGGCTAAAGTAACCAAGCCGGAACAGCCGGTCAGCGCCGGCGAAGCGGATTCCGAGGACGGGCCGGATGCGCGACCCAGCGCTACTGAGCCCACTGCAAGTTTTCATCGAGCAACCGCCGCAACAAGGCCAAACGAGCGCGCCGGCCGCGACCAACCCAAGGCGCTGAAATTGAGCTAGAGGCCAGGCCATCGGTTCCCGATCGTGAGGCGCCGTCAGAGCAGACGCGGCCTGCCGAGATTTCAGTATCGCCTATTGCCAGGGATAGCCGAAGCGAGCGGCAGGAAAAACTCGTGCCGATGAGCCAGTTGCGCCGCCGACTTGCCGAACGGTTAGTCCAGGCACAGCAAACTGCCGCCCTGCTGACGACTTTTAACGAGATCGACATGTCGATCGTCAATCAGCTGCGGCAGATCCATCAAGATGCTTTCAAGGAAAAATACAACGTCAGACTCGGCTTGATGTCTTTTTTTGTCAGAGCGGCAATTGAAGCGCTCAAGCTTATTCCGGAGGTCAACGCGGAAATACGCGACGGTAGTATCGTGTACCGGAACTATTTCGACATTGGCGTAGCCGTGGGCGGCGGGCGCGGGCTGGTCGTGCCGGTGCTGCGCGATGCCCAAAGCATGAGCTTTGCGGCAATCGAAATCGCCATCGGCGACTTTGCCCGCCGCGCTCGGGAGAACAAGTTGAAGCCGGACGAATTGCAAGGCGGTACTTTTACGATCACTAACGGCGGCGTTTACGGATCGCTGCTGTCAACGCCGATTATCAACCCGCCGCAGAGCGCTATCCTGGGAATGCACGCGATGCAGGAGCGGCCGGTGGCGCGTGACGGCGCTGTTGTAATCCGGCCGATGATGTATGTGGCCTTGAGCTACGATCATCGCCTCATCGACGGGCGCGAGGCGGTCACCTTTTTAAAACAGATAAAAACAGCGGTCGAGGATCCGGTGCGGATGTTACTCGAACTTTAATCGCCGAGGATCAGAAATGGCTGACTTAGAAACCGCAGAAATTCTCCAGCGGCTGGCAAATCTCGAGCAGCAGAATTTTCGTTATCGCCTCACGAGCGTGGGCCTCGCCGTCTTGATTATGGCCGCCTTCCTTATGGGTCAAAGCAAGCCCAACGTGGCAAGCGTCGTCGAAGCGCAAAGTTTCGTTTTGCGAGACAAGAGCGGCAATGTGCGCGGCACCCTCGCCGTGGACAGCAAGACGGAAGCATCGACTCTGGTTTTGGCGGATCAGAGCGGCAAGATTCGCGCTGAATTCAAAGTGGCCAACGACGGCAACGCCGGCATTGCGTTCGGCGATGCCAATGGAAAACCGCGGCTGATTGTGGGTTTGAAGGACGCCGGTTCGCCGGACATGGGATTGGCCGACAGCCAAGGCAATCTGCGCATGGGCATCGGCCTTGATCCTGACGAGCTTCCCGCGATCGTTATGTACGACGAAAAGCGCAACATCGCCTGGAGCGCAACCGGGCGCAAACCTTAATCACAGCGGGTGAATGGCTCAAATATTTCATCCCAGCACCAACACGGTCTCCAAATTAACTATTTTTGGCGCCGTGTTTCTGATCGGCGGGCTCTTATGGCTACTCGCGGAGCTGAACCGATCATCTTATGTCACTCAGGCAAACGTGGTGCGCCCGCAACCAGTCCCGTTCAGCCACAAGCATCATGTCAGCGGGCTCGGCATCGATTGCCGATATTGCCACACCGCAGTGGAGCAAAGCGCATTCGCGGGGATTCCGTCAACGTCGATCTGCATGAATTGCCATTCACAGATTTGGACTAACAGTCCGATGCTCGAACCGGTGCGCGAAAGTTACCGCACCGGTCGACCGCTGCGCTGGACCCGGGTTCACAACCTGGCGGAGTTTGCCTATTTCAATCACAGCATCCATGTGAACAAGGGCGTCGGCTGCGCGACTTGTCATGGAGCGGTCGATCAGATGCCGCTGGTTGCCCAGGAAAAATCGCTGCTGATGGAATGGTGCCTGGATTGTCATCGCAATCCCGAGCAATACCTCCGTCCCCGCGAGGAAGTCTTCAACATGTCCTGGACTGCGCCGGCGAACCAGTCGGAGCTCGGCATGGAGCTGGTTCGAAAATACAACGTTCGCACTGAACAGCTAACCGACTGCTCGGTTTGCCATAGATGAGGATAACCAGGTGAGTCAACTCGGAACCACGAATCAAGTCGCCACGCAATGGCGCCAGCGGCTGTCCGGACTGCAGGGCCGGCGCTACTGGCGCAGCTTGGAAGAGCTGGCGCAAAGCGATGAATTCGAGCGAATTGTCGAAGGAGAGTTTCCCGGCGCCGCTTCGTTGTTGAGCAATGGACTGAGCCGGCGCGAGTTTTTACGGATCATGGGCGCTTCACTGGCTCTGGCCGGTCTCGGCGCATGCGCTGAGCGGCCCACCGAGCAAATCGTCCCCTACGTTCAGTCTCCCGAGGAGCGCACCGCCGGTGAAACTCTCGATTACGCCAGCGCATTCACACTGGCAGGAGTTGCGACCGGGATTCTGGTCAAGAGCTATGAAGGCAGGCCGATCAAGATTGAAGGCAACCCGCAGCATCCGGCGAGTTTGGGCGGCACCAACCCATTCATCCAGGCATCGATTCTAAGCCTTTACGATCCGGAACGTTCTCAAGTCGTGCGCCACTCCAGCGCCATCACCACCTGGGAGGACTTCGTCCGGACGGCGCGCACGCGACTTGATTCCCTGCGCCCGGTCAGGAGGAGCGGGGCTGCGCTTGCTCACAGGCACCGTAACCTCGCCGACTCTGGGAGAACAGATCAGGACTCTGTTAAAGCAATTCCCGCAGGCAAAGTGGCATGCCTACGAACCGGTGTCGCGCGATAACACTCGCGACGGCGCTCGGATCGCCCTGGGACAGGAAGCCGAGAGCCTTTACCGTTTCGATGGCGCCGATGTAATTCTCTCACTGGACTCGGATTTTCTCTTCAGCGAGCCCGGCTCACTTCGCTATGCGCGTGATTTCTCCAATCGCAGAAAAGTGCGCGGCGAGCAGGCGGAAATAAATCGGCTCTATGTCGCCGAACCGACGCCGTCGATAACCGGGTCAATCGCGGATCATCGCCTCGCCATAGCCGCGGGCCGGATCGGATCGCTGGCGCAGGCGGTGGCGCGCCGCCTGGGCGCCAAACAGCCCGGCGCCGAGGATGCTCAAGAACTTGCGCCGTACAAAGCCTGGATCGACACGGTTGCCGCAGACCTGCAACAGCATCGCGGCTCGAGCCTGGTTATCGCCGGCGAATTTCAGCCCCCCGGGGTGCACGCTCTAGCCCACTCGATGAACCAACTGCTTGGCAACGTCGGGACCACGGTGGTTTATGCCGAGCCTGCCGAGGAATCACTCGACGGCGGCGCAAGCTCCCTCCAAGGGCTCGCGCGCGACATGGCGCAAGGCGCTGTCGAAGCGCTGTTCATCATCGGAACTAACCCGGTTTACAGCGCGCCGGCGGATCTGCGTTTTGCCGAATCGCTGTCTAAAGTTCGGTTTCGCACGCATTTTGGCGAATATGAAGATGAGACCTCGGCGCTGTGCCAGTGGCATGTTCCGCAAGCTCATTTCTTGGAGACCTGGGGCGATGCCCGAAGCTTCGACGGCATCGTAACTATTCAGCAGCCGTTGATCGCGCCGCTCTATGGCGGCAAATCGCCGCATGAGTTATTCGCGGCGCTCAACGGTAGCGCGGAGACATCCGCTCATGACATCGTGCGCCAATTCTGGCGCGGCCGCATCGGCGGCGCCGATTTTGACGAATGGTGGCGCCGCGCTTTGCATGACGGGTTTATTCCCGATAGCGGCGCAAGGCGCAGGACCGCCGCCGTTGGCGCGCAGACTGCGGCGCCGTCGAGGCCGGACGCTGCTGGGGCAAATGCGGCGGAAGGTTTGGAGCTGGTTTTTCGGCCCGATCCGACGATTTGGGACGGCCGTTTCGCCAACAACGCTTGGCTCCAGGAATTGCCGAAACCGTTGAGCAAGATGACCTGGGACAATGCGGCATTGATCAGTCCGCGCACGGCGCAACGTCTGACATTGCACAATGGCGACGTCGTCGAACTCCGCTTGGGCGATTCTGCGATCGCCGCGCCGGTTTGGATCAACCCGGGCCAAGCTGATCAGTCTGTCACCGTGCATCTGGGCTATGGCCGCACCCGCGCCGGCAAGGTGGGCAGCGCACTCGGCTTCAACGCTTATCCTCTGCGTACCACCGGCCAGCCGTGGTTTGCCGGCGGCTTGCAGATAAGCAAAACCGGCCGACGCCACGATCTTGTCACCACGCAGGGCCATCATACGATGGTAGGACGGCCCCTGGTTCGCAGCGGCACCTTGGAACAGTTCCGTGAGCATCCGGAGTTCGTTCATGAGATGGCCCATGAACCGCCGGCCGATTTGTCGCTCTATCCCCAGCACAAGTTCGATGGCAGCGCTTGGGCCATGGTGATTGACACCAGTGTATGCATCGGCTGCAACGCCTGCGTCGTCGCCTGCCAAGCGGAAAACAACATTCCAGTGGTCGGCAAAGCGGAAGTTGCCCGAGGCCGGGAGATGCTTTGGTTGAGAGTCGATCGTTACTACGAAGGGCCCGCGGAAAACCCCGACGTTCTGTTCCAGCCGGTGCCGTGCATGCATTGCGAGAACGCGCCCTGTGAACCGGTTTGTCCGGTAGGCGCCACGGCACACAGCACCGAGGGCTTAAACGACATGGTTTACAACCGCTGCGTCGGCACCCGCTATTGTTCCAACAACTGTCCTTATAAAGTTCGACGCTTCAATTTCTATCAGTATGCCGATTTCCGAACCGAAGTGCGCAAGCTGGGTTACAACCCCGACGTCACGGTCAGAAGCCGGGGCGTTATGGAAAAATGTACGTATTGCGTGCAACGGATCAACCATGGCCGCATCGAAGCGAAAAAGGAAAATCGACCGATACGCGACGGCGAAGTCGTCACCGCCTGCGCGCAGGCTTGTCCAACCGAAGCGATCATCTTCGGCGATATGAGCGATGCCGGCGCCGCGGTGTCAAAGCTGAAGAAGGATCCGCTCAACTATGCAATGCTGGCCGAGCTCAACACCCGGCCGCGAACAACATATCTGGCCCGGCTTAAAAATCCTAATCCGGACCTCGGAGCCAAGAAAAAGTGACCGAACCCGCCGCAGCTGACACCGGAACACGCGACCGTCGCTACGATGTGATCGGGCCTGGTCATACTCCCGGTTCGATTACCGACAAAATCAGCGAGATCGTTCTGACGCGCAAAACACCCAAGGGTTGGTGGATTGGTTTCGGCATCTCGTTTCTTTTGATGAATCTCCTGTTTGTCGCGGTCGCGCATCTGTTGATTAGCGGCATCGGCATCTGGGGGGTCAATGTCCCGGTGGCGTGGGGCTTTGCGATTATTAACTTCGTCTGGTGGATTGGTATCGGTCATGCGGGGACCTTGATCTCGGCGATCCTGCTGCTGCTGCGCCAGCGCTGGCGCACTTCGATTAACCGTTTCGCCGAAGCGATGACGCTTTTCGCCGTGGCGTGCGCGGGCCTCTATCCAATTCTCCATCTGGGTCGTCCGGGATTCGCCTACTGGCTCTTCCCTTATCCCAACACGATGGGCCTCTGGCCGCAGTTTCGCAGCCCGCTGGTCTGGGATGTTTTTGCGGTATCGACCTACGCCACCGTTTCTTTCCTGTTCTGGTACATTGGCTTGATCCCGGACTTGGCGACCTTGCGCGACCGCGCCCGGCACCGTTTCGCGCGAATGGCGTATGGCATGCTGGCGATGGGCTGGCGCGGCTCGGCGGTTCATTGGCATCGCTATGAAACCGCTTACCTGCTGCTCGCCGGCTTGGCGACACCGCTGGTGATTTCGGTTCACAGCATCGTCAGCCTGGATTTTGCCGTGAGCCTTTTGCCGGGCTGGCATTCGACGATCTTCCCGCCCTACTTCGTCGCCGGAGCGATCTACGCCGGCTTTGCCATGGTGCTGACCCTGGCGATCCCGTTGCGCGCTGCCTACCGGCTCGAAGATCTGATCACCATGCACCACCTCGACAACATGGCCAAGGTGATGCTGACCACCGGGCTGTTTGTCTTTTATGGCTACATCATGGAGGCATTCTTTGCCTGGTACAGCGCCAACCCCAATGAGGCTTACATGATGTCCAATCGCGCCACCGGACCGTATGCGCCTATGTATTGGCTCCTGCTGATTTGCAATGGCCTGGTGCCGCAACTGCTGTGGTCGCCACGGCTGCGCGCATCGGTGCCGCTGCTTTTTGTCATTTCTCTGGTGGTCAGCCTGGGTATGTGGCTTGAACGCTACATCATCGTTGTCACCAGCCTTCATCGCGATTTTCTGCCTTCGTCCTGGGGCATGTATTCGGGGACCATCTGGGACTGGGCCACGTTTATAGGCACTGTGGGTCTTTTTCTTTCGTTGCTTTTTCTTTTTATCCGGGTGCTGCCGATGATCTCAATCTTCGAGATGCGCGAATTGGTGCATGAGGAACGGGAGGAGAGCTGAGTGAAACAGGCGCCGCTAATTTATGGCCTAATGGCCGAATTCGATAGTCCGGAAATGCTCCGCGTCGGCGCCGAGCGCGCCCACGCCGCCGGCTACCGGCGGATGGATGCGTACAGCCCGTTTCCGGTTGAAGGATTGGCCGAAGTGATCGGCTTTAAACGCACACAGCTACCGTTGATCGTGCTGATCGGCGGCCTCCTCGGCGGCATCGGCGGTTTCTACCTGCAGTATTGGACATCGGTGATCGACTATCCGCTGATTGTCGGGGGCAAGCCGTATAACAGCTGGCCCGCCTTTATTCCGGTCACTTTCGAGACGACAATTCTGGGCGCCGCCCTGGCCGCGGTTTTGGGCATGCTCGGATTGAACGGGTTGCCGATGCCGTATCATCCGGTATTCAACGTCGAGCGTTTCGCACTGGCGAGCCGCGACCGTTTTTTCCTATGCATCGAGGCGGCGGATCCGAAGTTCGATGTCGATAAGACTGTGGAATTTTTGCGCAGCTTAAACCCGAGCTCGATTCATGAAGTGGAACCATGACGAAGAAATTGAGCGCTCATCGTTGATTATGTTGAAACTGCTCGAAAAGTTGATGATGCTTACCTCGGTGGCGATATTCGCCATTGCCGGTTGCCGGCAGCAAATGGCGGATCAGCCGCACCAGCGACCATTAGAGCCAAGCAACTTTTTTGATGACGGCATGGCTTCGCGGCCGGTCGAGCCGGGCACGGTGGCGCGCGCCGGGAAAGAGCAGAACGGCGCGCGTTTCGATAGCAAAGTCGACGGCAAGCTGGTCGATGCTTTCCCATTCGAGGTGACCATGGAAGTGCTGGGGCGCGGCCAGGACCGCTATGAAATATTTTGCTCGCCGTGTCACGATCGGCTCGGCACCGGCCAGGGAATGATCGTCCGGCGCGGTTTTACGCCGGCGCGATCGTTTCACGACCCCAGGCTGCGCGATGCCCCGGCGGGCCATTTCTTCGAGATCATGACGCAGGGTTTTGGCCAGATGCCTTCGTATGCAAATCAACTCTCGGAGCGGGACCGGTGGGCTGTCATCGCATACATTCGCGCTCTTCAGTTCAGTCGAAATGTGCGCCTGGATCAATTGCCGCCGGAAGATCGCGCAAAGATGAAAGAGACCAAGTGACCAACTCTGCCACTAGCGAATGGACAATCGAAGGCCTGGCGCGCCAGGCTTTTATCGCCGGCGTCGTCGGCGCGGCTATCTCGGTCATCGGCGGCTTCTTCGATAGCGCGCAATTTTTTCGCTCGTACATCGTGGCTTATATCTTTTGGCTGGCGATTCCGCTCGGCTCTTTGGCCTTTCTGATGCTGCACTTTCTCGTCGGCGGCAGATGGGGCGTGATGATCCGGCGCCTGCTCGAATCGGCAACCCGCACCTTGCCCCTTGTGACCCTGTTGTTTGTGCCGCTGCTGTTTGGACTCCAAGCGGTTTACCCTTGGGCCAGTCCCGGGCATGTCGCCGAGGATGAAATTCTGCGCCAAAAATCCGCGTACCTGAATGTACCCTTTTTTATCGCCAGAACGATTTTGTACCTCGGTCTCTGGGGAGTATTGGGTTATTTTCTAAACCGCTGGTCGCGGGAGCAAGATGCATCCGCGGAACTGCCCGCCGGCAAACGCATGCGCCGCCTTAGCGGTCCCGGGTTGCTGATTTATCTTCTCACGATGAGCTTCGCATCCGTGGACTGGATCATGTCCATTGAACCGCATTGGTATTCGACGGGATACGGCGTCATCTGGGTCATCAATCAAGGAGTCGCCGCTCTGGCCTTCGCCATCGTCGGACTGGCATGGCTTGGGGCGCGCGAACCGCTGGCAATGCGACTGCGTCCTAGCCACTTTCAAGATTTGGGCAATCTGTTGCTCGCGTTCATCATGCTCTGGGCTTACATGATGTTTTCGCAATATCTGATTATCTGGTCGGGTAACCTGGCCGAAGAAATTCCCTGGTACATTGCCCGCACCGAGGGGCTGTGGAGCTGGCTGCCGCCGCTGCTGGTGATTTTTCATTTCTTTGTGCCGCTGTTCCTGCTTCTCATGAGGGACATCAAGCGCAACCCCAATGTCCTGGTTTGGGTGGCTGCGGGCGTGCTGGTGATGCGGCTTTTGGACACTTACTGGATGATTGTGCCGGGCTTCGAAAACTCCGCTATCCACTGGCTGGATGTTACCCTGATGATCGGTATGGGCGGAATATGGCTCGGAGTCTTTCTCTGGCAATTGCAAAAGATGCCGTTGTTGCCGCTGCATGTAGCGCTGCTCGCGGAGGAAACAAACGCCCATGGCTGACGCCGATAACGTGAAGTACGAGACCGAGGATTTCAGCCCGCGTGGAGTCCGCTGGTTCAGCGCCGGGCTGGCAGTGTTGGCGGTGATGGTTCTTGTATCAATGGGCGCCCTGTTGTGGTTTCTCAGCGGTGGGCGGCTGCCCGGCCAAGGAGTCGTCACTCCCAGCGTACCCGCGCCCAATATGTCGCCGGAGCCGGACCTCCAGGTGGCGTCTTCCCGTGATTATCAGGAGATACGAGCCGCCGAAGAGGCGCAATTGCACAGTTACCGCTGGGTCGATCGAGAGGCCGGCATTGCCGCGATACCGATCGAACGTGCCATGGAAATTCTCGCCGGCCGCGGATTGCCGGCGCAAAAGTCACCGGTAAAGAGGCCGCAAAGCAAACAGGAGCAACCGTGAAGTCTGATCTTTGGAGGGGATTTTCGGCGGCGATTTTTGCGCTCGCCATGACCCACATCGTGGCGCCGGAAGCTGCGCGCCCGCATGACGACAAAGTCGCGCCGATTTCCTCGCACAATCAACCGGAGATCTTTAAGAACGTCGGGATTGAACAAAAGCTCGGCACCCGGCTGCCGCTAGAAACAGGCTTTCGCGATCAAACCGGCGCGTCGGTTTCGCTGCAATCAGCTTTATCCGGTAAACCCGCAGTGCTGGTTTTTTCTTATTTCGATTGCCCCATGCTCTGTCCTCTGGTGCTTGAGGGATTGGTGCGGAGCCTCAAACCTTTGTCGCTCAATGCGGGCCGCGATTTCGACGTGATCGTGGTCAGCATCGATGAGCGGGATGGTCCGGAGATGGCGCAAAAAAAACAACTCGAGATCATCAATCGCTATGGCCGGGATGACAGCGAGATCGGCTGGCACTTTCTCACCGGAGAGAAAAGCGCCATCGAAGAAGTGACCCGAAGCGCCGGATTTACTTATGCCTGGGACGAGGCCAGCCAGCAGTACGTGCACGCATCCGGGATTTTCGTTCTTACGCCGCAGGGAAATATAGCCCGGGTGCTCTACGGCATCGACTATACGACGCGCGACATCCGTCTGGCATTGGTGGAAGCGGGCGACGGCACCATCGGCAGCGCCATCGATCAACTGCTGCTCTACTGCTATCACTATAATCCGCTCACCGGAAAGTATGGATTCGTCATCATGGCTGCTCTACGGCTGGCCGGAGTGTCAACTGTGCTGGCGATGGCAACCTTTATCATCACCATGCTGCGGCGCGAGCGGCGCGGCTCACACGAGGAAGCGGAGGCTTAGCGGTGTTCGAAGACCTTCCGCTGTTCCCGGTGCCAGCCTCGACCTTCGCCGGCCAAGTCGATGCGCTCTATTTCTTCTTAGTGGCGATGGCCACTTTTTTCGTCGCTCTCATATTCGGCACGGTGATTTACTTTACGGCTAAGTATCGCCGCCGCTCCGCGACCGAGCGGCCGCCGCCGATCCACATCGACATGCGCCTGGAAATTCTCTGGTCGATTGTCCCGTTGATCCTGGTCATGATCAGTTTCGGCTGGGGCGCCAGCCTGTTCGTCCATATGTCCCAAGCGCCGCAGGACGCCCTGGAGTTGCGCGCGGTGGGACGCCAGTGGATGTGGAAGCTTCAACACCCAAGCGGAGCCCGGGAAATAAATCAAATGCATATTCCGGTGGGCCAGCCGGTCAAAGTTATCCTCGCCTCGGAAGATGTCATCCATAGTTTTTACGTGCCGGCCTTTCGCATCAAGATGGACGTCGTTCCGGGCCGATATACCACGACTTGGTTCGAAGCCAACCGGGAAGGCGAGTTTCACCTGTTCTGCGCCGAATACTGCGGCACGCAACATTCCGGAATGATCGGCAGAGTGGTCGCCATGAAGCCCGTGGACTACCAGAAGTGGCTTACCTCGCAAGCTGGTGAGGAACCGATCGCGGTCAGCGGCGAGCGGCTATTTCAGCAACTCGGGTGTGAAAACTGTCACCAGACCACATCCACGGCGCAGGGCCCGGCGTTGACTGGCCTGTTCGGCCGTCGGGTCAAACTCGATTCGGGCGAGTCTGTGGTGGCCGATGAGGCGTACATCCGTGAATCAATCCTCAATCCCAACAGCAAGCTCGTCTCCGGATACCGGCCGATTATGCCGACCTATCAAGGCCAGATCAGCGAAGATGCGCTGCATCAGATCCTCGTTTATCTAAGGACGCTCGGCAGAGCGCCGGAGGAAAAGAACCCATCATGAGTGTGATAGCCGAAAGATCCGTCGCCTCGCAGGCGCGTCCGCCGCGACGGCATTACTTGAACGTCAACTACGGCGTTCGTTCCTGGCTATTGACCGTCGATCACAAGCGCATCGCATTGCTGTATCTGGTTGCGATCACTTTATTCTTTTTTCTGGGCGGCGCCGCGGCGGTGCTGTTTCGCCTGGAATTGCTCACGCCGCAATCCGATCTTTTTGAAGCCGAAACCTACAACAAGCTTTTCACCCTGCACGGATTGGTGATGATCTTCTTTTTTCTGATTCCATCGATACCCGCGGTGCTGGGAAATTTTCTCGTGCCGTTGATGATCGGCGCGCGCGATTTGGCGTTCCCCAAGTTGAATCTCTTGAGTTGGTACGTGTTCATTATCGGCGGTCTGTTCACGTTGATGGCCGCCATCATGGGAGGAGTCGATACCGGCTGGACCTTCTACACCCCGTACAGCAGCACCTATGCTAATAGTTACGTCGCTCTTACCGTGACAGGAGCTTTCATTACCGGCTTCTCCTCGATCCTGACCGGCCTGAACTTTATCGTGACGATTCACAAAATGCGGGCGCCGGGAATGACCTGGCTGCGCCTGCCGCTTTTCATTTGGTCCCACTATGCTACCAGCCTGATCATGGTACTGGGCACTCCGGTTTTGGCCATCAGCCTGGTTCTGGTTGCCCTGGAGCGGTTGTTTCACTTAGGCATCTTCGATCCGCGTTTAGGGCGGCGATCCGGTACTGTTCCAGCATCTATTTTGGTTTTATTCCCATCCTGCGGTTTACATCATGATCCTGCCGGCCATGGGCGTGGTCAGCGAGATCGTTCCGTGCTTCTCGCGCAAGCGGATTTTTGGCTATACGTTTATCGCTTTCTCCAGCATTGCCATTGCAGTCCTTGGCTTTTTTGTCTGGGGTCACCACCTGTTCGTCAGCAGCCAATCAGTTTACGCCGGGTTGGTCTTTTCCTTTCTCAGTATGCTGGTGGCAATTCCGTCGGCGATCAAGGTATTTAATTGGACAGCGACGCTTTACAAAGGCTCGATCGTTTATCGCACGCCATTGTTTTATGCGCTCGGATTTATCGGTCTGTTCACAATTGGCGGGTTGACCGGGATCTTCGTTGCTACTCTGCCGATCGACGTGCATGTGCATGATACCTATTTCATAGTCGCTCACTTTCATTACATCATGGTCGGCGGAGCTATTATGGGGTATCTCGGCGGCCTCCATTTCTGGTGGCCGAAGATCACCGGCAGGCTCTATCCGGAAGGATGGGCGCGCTTCTCCGCCCTGGTTATCTTCGTCGGCTTTAACCTGACGTTTTTTCCGCAATTTATTTTAGGTTATCTCGGCATGCCGCGGCGCTATGCCGCCTATCCTGACGAGTTTCAAGTGCTTAACGTCATGTCATCGGCCGGCGCTTCGATCCTCGGCGTGGGCTACCTGATTCCGTTGATCTATTTCTTCTGGTCGATGCGCTATGGCCCGTACGCCGGCGCCAATCCTTGGGACGCCAGAGGCTTGGAGTGGACCACAGCTTCGCCGCCGCCAACCGATAACTTCGACTATAAGCCGCGAGTATCGCAACCGGCGTACGCCTACGAGGAGGAGCAGAAAGTTGGCTGAGATACATGGCGCCGCGCTGGCGCATCAATTCGACGATCCCGAGCAGCAGGTCGAAGCGTCCACCCTCGGCATGTGGACGTTTCTGGCTACCGAAGTTCTTTTTTTTGGCGGCTTGTTTGTCGCTTACATCGTCTATCGCCTGTCCTTTCCGCAGGCGTTCGCCGCCGCCAGCCACCATCTTGATGTTACTCTTGGCACGATCAACACAGGAGTTTTGATCGGCAGCAGCCTGACAATGGTCCTGGCGGTTTACAGCGCGCAGCTGGGCCGGCGGCGCGGCCAGATCCTCTTTCTTGCGGCAACGTTAGCGCTGGGTCTGGTTTTCCTCGGCATCAAGGGTGTTGAGTACCAGCACAAATTCCATGAGCACCTGGTTCCCGGCCCCGGTTTTCAATTTAGTGATGCCGATCCGCGTCACGCGGCGATTTTTTTCTCGCTCTATTTCGCTATGACCGGCATGCATGCTCTTCACATGGTGATCGGCGCCGGGCTGATTATCTGGACGGCACTGCGCGCCTGGCGCGGAGAATTTTCCGCGAGCTATTATACTCCCGTGGAAATGGTCGGCCTCTACTGGCATTTCGTTGATATCGTATGGATTTTTCTCTTCCCCCTGCTTTACCTGATTGGACGGCACTGATGGACCCGCACGCCGCAGCAGCACAAAGAAAAACTTATCTCCTGGTATTCGGCGCGCTCCTGCTTCTTACCCTCATCACCACGGGAATGGCCTTCATCAATCTGGGGCCGCTTAACACGCCGGCTGCACTGGCCATCGCCATGACCAAAGCGGCGCTGGTGATGATCTACTTCATGCATCTTAGACACAGCACTTTTCTGGCCCGTGTATTTGCCGGAGCCGGCCTCATATGGTTGCTGCATTTTATCACCTTCACTCTCAGTGATTATCTCACCCGCTGACGAGGCGCCTTGCCATTTGCGAGCGTACTGCTACCATTTCTCGTTGGTTTGATGCAGTTGTAAGGATCTGGCTTGTCTGATTCTGACACCCACGGACAGTCACTGCGCGGAGGGCTGGCTCTAAACTGTCGGTTCGATCACCGTTGAAACTGCACAAAGTCAAAGAAACGAGCACGCTATTTTCCGCGGTTAGCTACAACATCCATCAGTGCGTCGGCATCGATCGCCAGCGCAGCCCGGCAAGGATTGCTCAAGTTCTTAATGAACTCGATGCCGATGTGATCGGCCTGCAGGAAGTCCACTCTGAAAACAATGGCACCGGGGAGTCGCACCAGATGCAGTATCTGGCCGAAGCTACAGGACGGATCGCCATCGCCGGACCGATGATCGCCCGAGCTAACGGCGAGTACGGCAACGTACTGCTGTCGCGTCATCCGGTGATCAACGCGCGTCGTCTCGACTTGAGCGTTCCCGGGAGAGAAGCGCGCGGCGCCATCGACGTCGATATCGATACCGGCAATGGCGTACTGCGGGTGATTGTTTCTCACCTGGGGTTGCGGGTACGCGAGCGCATCTACCAAACCAAACGTCTCCTGGGCGGTATCGCTAAAGAAGCCACCACGCCGGTGATCGTCCTGCTCGATTTCAATGAGTGGTTCCCCTGGGGCTTTCCCATTCTCCGCTTCAATGAAGAGTTCGGCAGAGCACCCGCCTTACGAACCTTCCCCTCGCCTGCGCCGATCTTTTCGCTCGATAGAATCTGGGTCAAACCGCAGCGAGCGCTGATCAGCGTGCGCCGCTGCATCACTCCGCTAACTCGCGTCGCATCAGATCATCTGCCGCTGCATGCCTGCATCGACATTGATCGAAAAGAATAGCTCACCGCAGATCGCCCGGTTGCGCTGGGCGCACTCATGCGCATCCATGATCCTTGACCAACGATTGTCGTCCCAGTTCTGCATGCGAGCTTCGTGCGCTCGTACCGGCTTTGGGACGAGAAATCCGCGCTGGCGCGACACTCAAGGATAACGTGGGGCAAACATCGAGGGTGAAAACACCCGCTTCGTGGCATATTTTTTGCCCCTATCATTCTAAATTACGAGAGATCCCGGAGCGTTTCATGATCCAGAAATTACTGGCAGTGGTTGTGTTCCTGCTGGCCATCGCAGCGGTTGCCTGCAACAGATCCGGTAATTCCGACAACCAAGCACCCTCGCTCAGCGAAACGACAGCCATGGCGCGAAGCAATGCGGACCTCGAGAGTGCAGTTAAAGCGAAGTTCAAAGCCGACGAACAGTTGAGATCGGCGGAGCTCGGCGTCAGCGCCGATTCGACTAACAGCGAGATTACTCTCTCAGGGTCAGTAGAATCTGAGGAGTTGCGTTCCAAAGCAATCGATCTGGCCAAGAGCGTCGATTCAGGATTGACGGTGAACGATCAAATTGAAGTAAAACCAAGTGGCCGCACCGCAACCGTTCTTCCAAGCCGGCAGCACCATGGTTGAACGAGCTAAAATCAGATATGCCGTGGTCGGCCTCGGGCACATCGCGCAAGTTGCCGTCTTGCCTGCATTCGCTCACGCCCGTCAGAATTCCCAGCTCACCGCCTTGGTGTCGGATGATCCGGCCAAGCATGAGAAACTCCGCAGTAAATACAAAGTCCAACATACTTATTCGTATGAGGAGTATGACAAGTGCCTGAGCAGCGGCGCTGTCGATGCCGTCTATATCGCGCTGCCTAATAACCTCCACCGTGACTTTACCGTGCGCGCCGCCCGAGCCGGCATTCATGTTCTCTGTGAAAAGCCGATGGCGGTGACTGAAGATGACTGCGAGAAGATGATTTCGGCCGCCCAAAACGGCGGAGTGAAGCTGATGATTGCCTATCGGCTTCATTTCGAGAAGGCCAACCTTGAAGCGGTCGAGATTGCGCGTTCCGGCAAACTCGGTGAGCCGCGATTCTTCTCTTCGGTGTTTGCGATGCAAGTGAAGGAAGATAACATTCGGCTGAAACGAGAGCTCGGCGGCGGCACGCTCTACGATATCGGCGTGTACTGCATCAATGCGGCGCGCTCCCTGTTTCAGGCCGAGCCGTCGGAAGTCCACGCGTTCAGCATCAGCGGTAAAGACCCGCGCTTCGGGGAAGTCGATGAGATGACCGGCGCCGTTTTGCGTTTTCCCGAAGAGCGATTAGCATCATTCACCTGCAGCTTTGGAGCCGCGGATGTATCGGCCTATGAGCTGGTCGGCACCGAGGGTAGCCTGCGCGTTGAGCCGGCTTATGAGTATGTTGGAGAGCTCAAGCACCGCCTCACGGTTAAAGGCAAAACCCGCGAACGGACTTTTTCCAGCCGGGATCAATTTGCCCCGGAGCTAATCTATTTTTCCAACTGCATTATCGATAATGTCGATCCGGAACCATCCGGAGCGGAAGGATTGGCCGATGTGCGCGTTATCCGCGCACTCTACGGTTCGGCGGAAATCGGCAGCGTCGTACAACTGGAACCCTATAGCAAACGGCAGAGACCGGGAATGGAACAAGAAATAACCCGGCCGCCGGTAGACAAACCCGAGCTGGTACACGTACAGGGCGC
Organism: uncultured delta proteobacterium; assembly: GCA_963728565.1. GTDB lineage: Bacteria > Desulfobacterota > Binatia > UBA9968 > UBA9968 > WHTF01. The sequence goes on along the minus strand of CAVSLC010000010.1, from coordinate 107,891 downwards.
ATCGCAGTAAAGCAACCAATTTCACCAAACGATGGAGGAGCCAATTATGCCTAATGCAACACAGATGATCCGTCAGGACCACAAAAAAGTCGAAGGGTTATTCAAAAAATTTGAGCAGACGAAAGGCGCGCAAGCCAAGCGGCGCTTGGCTGAGAATGCCATGGCTGAGCTCGAAGTTCACGCCGCTCTCGAGGAGGAAATCTTCTACCCTGCGGTGAAAACCGAAGTCGACGACGGCTCGATGGTCCAGGAGGCGATCGAGGAGCACCAAACCGTCAAACAACTGATCAGCGAGCTTAAACGGATGGAAGAAGCGAATCAAGAATTTGAATCGCAATTCTCCCAGCTAATGGAGAATGTACAGCACCACGTTGAGGAAGAAGAGAACGAGATGCTGCCCAAGGTTGAGGAGAGCCAGCTCGACCTGAACTCGCTGGGTCAGCAGATGGCGCAACGAAAGCAGCAAATGCAGAACAGCGGTCGGGCAACTAAAAAGGCATCAAATGCCCCGGCCGGCCGCAAAAGCGCTGCCTCCAAATCCAGCGCGCGCAAGGCTGCCAGCAAAAAGTCCGCAAGCAGCAAGACTGCGGCGCGTAAAACCGGCAGCACGAAAAAGAGCAGCGGGCGCAAGGCAACTAAGAAATCAGGAAACCGCTCCAGGCGGCGAGCTTAACATAGAGGCCGTATTGGGCTGGCACTGCCGCCGATAATAGAGCCCAAAGCGAACAATTATCCGACTTGCGCCGCCGCCGACAATCTGGCTATAAGCGGTGATGAGTTCACTGTGAAAGGAGGAGTTATGGCTGATAAGCCTTTTTTAACCGATATCAAGACGCTCCGAGAGCGGGCGCGTCAACATATCGAACAAGGCGCCATCACGCCGGGTTACAAAGCCGACCGCGATACCGTGGTTAAACTACTCAATGAAGCGCTGGCGACGGAGATCGTGTGCACACTGCGCTACAAGCGACACTACTACATGGCTTCGGGAATCCATGCTCAGGCAGTGGCTCAGGAGTTTCTCGAGCACGCCAACCAAGAACAGGGACATGCCGATCAAATCGCCCAGCGTATCGTTCAGCTCGGCGGCGCTCCTGACTTATCGCCCGACGGCTTGATGACCCGCAGTCACGCAGAGTATGTCGAAGGCGAAACCCTCCTCGACATGATTAAAGAGGATCTGGTGGCCGAGCGCATTGCCATCGACAGCTATCGGGAGATGGCGCATTATCTCGGCGAAAATGACTCCACCAGCCGTCGTTTGATGGAAGAAATCCTGGCGGTGGAAGAAGAGCACGCTGACGACCTCGTCACCTTGTTACAGGAATTGGGCACGGAGCAAGATAAACATTGAGCTATTCAATCGGCTAGACAAACTCAACAGAAGAAAGGAACTACTATGCTTGGATGGATTGGATGGATTATCTTCGGACTGATTGTCGGAATCGTCGGCAAGTTCTTGATGCCGGGGCGCGACCCCGGAGGATTTATCGTTACAATTCTGCTAGGCATCGCCGGCGCCTTGCTGGGCGGCTTCGTCGGGCGCGCTCTCGGGTTTTATCAAGAAGGGGAGCCAGCCGGCTTCATCATGGCGGTGATCGGCGCGATCATTTTGCTGGCGATCTATCGCGCCGTAATCGGGCGACGGCGCACTGTTTAATCGCGGCCAACCGTTAACCCCTTCATCGTTCGGCGTTCGGGTTCAAGGCTCCAGCGGTGGCGGCCTGTAAAAGGCTGACGTTTGAGCCTTGAACTTCTAACGTTCAACGCGCATAGCTTTCAATCAGGCCTCCATCAAGTCGTTTCTCCGGCAGGCCAACGGATAATATTGCATGCTCAAAATCGGATACAAGCTGTCGAGCGAGGAGCATCGGCCACAGGATCTAGTCGCTCAAGCACGGCGAGCAGAACAATGCGGATTCAGCTTCGCAATGATCTCCGATCACTTTCACCCATGGATCGATGCGCAAGGTCAGAGCCCTTTCGTATGGCCGGTGATTGGTGCCATCGCTCAAACGACCAGCAAACTGCTGCTTGGCACCGCGGTGACTTGTCCGACCATCAGAATACATCCCGGCATCATTGCGCAAGCGGCGGCTACCGCCGCTTCCATGATGCCGGGGCGCTTCATCCTTGGTCTGGGAGCCGGCGAGAATCTCAATGAACATATTTTCGGGGATCGGTGGCCGCCGGTGCGCATTCGCCATGCCATGCTTAAGGAAGCCGTGGAAATCATCCGCTTGCTTTGGAGCGGCAAGCAGGAAAATTTCTCCGGCGCGTATTACCAAGTAGAGAACGCGCGCCTCTATACCTTACCGGACGAGCTGCCGCCAATCGCATTGGCCGGCAGTGGCTCAAACGCGGCCAAGCTGGCGGCAGAAATCGGCGATGGTTTTGTCGGCACTACCGCCGACGCGGCGGTCATCGATGCTTTCAATCGCTCGGGCGGCAGCGGAAACCCACGATACGGCGAGCTCACCGTCTGCTGGGCCGAAAACCAAAGTCAAGCTGAGGCGACCGCCTACAAGCAGTGGCCGATTTCAGGACTGAGCGGGCCGTTAATGTCTGAGTTGGCGCTGCCGAATTATTTCGAACAAGCAGCCACGATGATCGATAAGACCGAAGTGGCAAAAACCGTCATCTGCGGACCCGATCCCGAACGTCACTGGGAAGCGATTCAGGAGTATGAGCGGGCGGGTTACGATCATGTTTTTGTCCATCAAGTCGGTGCTGATCAGGAAGGCTTTTTTCAATTCTACGAGCGCAAGATTCTGCCGCGGCTCTAGTTCGTGCCAGCATAATACCGGTCTGCAATCCTCGTCCTTGATCTAGAAGGTCTTGCGACCGAGGAACTTCACAACTCCTAGGTTGGGTTTAATCTGCGCGGTTCCACTCGGCACGCGCCCCCGCGCGAGCTAAAGCGTCAAGCTCATCAAGGTTTGGCGCAGCCTTGTCTCCGCCAATTGCCGATCCTGAAAAACTGCCGACCGATGTCGCTACCGTACCCCGGGTATGCTAAGCGCGCAGCGCGGCACACCCGGATCAGCCACATTCCTGTTGACTCCCTTGTTCAAACCACTTGAGAACCTCGTCCCATTTGCGCAAGGCACTTGCTGCTGATTTACCCGCGTTTGGGACATAAATCGCGGTAACAATCGAATCCTCAGGGAGCAGCATCGAGAATGCAACAGATTAATCTCTACATGCGTGGCATATCGGTTGCACAATCCTTTACGGACGCAACGCCACAAGGTCATAGAAAAGGAGAAAAAACTGATGCATCGAAAACTGTTGATTTTATCGGGTATTGTTTTTAGCGGCACGATTGCACTGAACGGCAATCTGGTATGGTCACAAACAAAAAGTTCGAGCGGGACCCCAGGGGCTGCCGGACAGGAAAGTTCAGATAAGCCCACGAGCCAAAAAGGAAGCGGCGCATCCTCGTCGCCTTCAAGCAGTCAGGATAAAAGCGGCTCGGCTGGTGGATCGAGCGGTTCTGCTACAGGATCAGGTAGCGCTTCTGGTGGGTCGGCTGGCAGTTCTGCTACAGGATCAAGCAGATCCGGTAGCGGGAGTCAAATGGATCGGGCAGGAGGCAGCGGCAGCATGAGCGGCCAATCCAGCGCGCGCGCAATGGGCGGAAAATCGAGCGAAAACATCAAGCAGGTTCAAGAAGCGCTAAAAAATAAAGGACACGATCCAGGTCCGGCAGACGGCGTGATGGGACCGAAAACGCAGCAAGCTCTGCGTGCCTTTCAAAAAGAGAGCGGTATGCAGGCAACTGGACGCCTGGACGATAAGACCGCCAGCGCGCTTGGAGTGGATGCTTCGGGGAGCGGAAAAAGTTCATCGCCCAGCGGAGCTTCGTCAAGCAGCGACAAAAGCTCGTCGGGAAGCGGAGCTTCCTCGTCGGGGCGTAGCTCGTCCAGCGACAAATCATCCTCCGGCGGCTCCTCTACCAGCCCGTCGAGCAGCGGTTCGTCAGGCAGCTCGTTGGGCACCGGCGGCTCATCGGGAAGCGACGCTTCCGGCAGCGGCTCGTCTAAAAGCGGTTCCGGCGGCGGATCGTCGAGTGGCGGCTCGTCCAAGAGCGGTTCCAACAACGGATCGAGCGGTTCCTCCGGAAGTGGCTCATCCAGTGGTTCCTCCGGCAGCTGATCGTCGAGTACGAAGTCATAAGGTGATAAGCGCGGTGGCGTTGCGTTTATCTCTACTTGGCTCAGGTCTTAACCGGCACCAATCAGTCTACACAAGCAGGGAGGCGCCAAGGCTTCCCTGCTTGGCATTTGCACCTCTGAAGCGCTGAGATATTCAAGGAGCTTACAAATCAAGCGCCTGACGAGCGTAGCCTTCAAGCTCCGCGGCGCGGCGCAATGCCGTGTGTTCAGAGAGAACGCGCTCACGGGCTCGTTGCCCGATGTGTTTACGTTCTTGGGCGCTTAGTTCGAAAAGGTATTCGAGTGTCTTTTCCGCCGAGTCGGCTACCAGAATCTCGTCCCCCACCTTGAAAAAAGCATCCAGCCCCTCCCACCAATCGCTGATGATCGGGCATCCACAGGCAGCCGCTTCAAACAGCCGGATACTTGGTGAATAACCGGCGTCAACCATAGTGGCCCGAGTTAGATTGAGGGTAAAAGTTTGTTGGTTGTAAAAAGCCGGATGCGCGCATGGCGCCAGATGCTCGATGCGCTCGACATTTGCAGGCCACTCGATGGAGCTGGGATACTGCGGGCCGGCAACCACCATGCGCGCATCAGGGCGACGGCTGGCCGGATCGAGCAGCAGTTGTTGCAGAACCTGCTGGCGATCGGCGCTGTAAGTGCCCATGTAGCCCAAGTCCCACCGCGTGGGCAGCGCCAGTGGTCTGTATAAATCGGCATCGACAGCGCAATACAGCGCCCGGGCCATTGTCGCTCCATACTGCCGTTCCAGTCGCTCTAGAATCGGCCCTCCGGTAAACGAGAGATACAGTTGATATTTTCGGATTAGGTCGGCGGAGAGGTAAAATGAATCGCCGCGCTCCACAGAAGCCAGAGTCACCGGCGTATCGATATCATAAAAGGCCGTGACGCCGCGGGCGGTTTCCACGACCCATTGCCCGAGTTCAATGCCGTCGGGCACATACGAGCCCACCACCACCAGATCGGCATCGCGCACCGTATCGTAAAAACGTTTCCTGAGTTGGTCCAAGCTGCGGTAGAGAAACGTTCGGCCCCGACGGGCATGGGTTTGATCGCGAGCGGCGGCATACCAGGGCATATCGCGTTCGAGAAATAAAACCCGATGGCCGCGCTGTTCGAGTCCGCGCACCAGAGCCCGGTAAGTGGTCGCATGTCCATTGCCCCAGGACGAAGTAATCGAAAGACCGAGGATCACGATGTTGAGCGATTGAGTATTCATAGACTCTGCAGCAACGATTCCAGCTCAGCGGCCCGGTGCGCGTAAGTATGCTCGCCGAGGACTCGGCGCAAAGCAGCTTGCCCGATCTCTTTAGCTTGAGCTCTCGTTAAATGACGCAGCTGTTCGCCGACCTCGTCGCCATCCTTGGCAACTAAACACTCGCGACCCGGCTCGAGAAAATCTTCGATACCATCCCAGGCATCGGTAATCAGACAGCCCGCGGCGCCGGCGACCTCGAACAGGCGAGTCGGCGGAGAGTAGCCGCAGCGCGCCATGCTTTCCCGGCAGACATTCAGAACGGCCATGGGCGTTGAATTGAAGGCATTGTGTGCTGCGGTATAGACGTGGCCAAGATAGGCGACATTGGCATAAGCCGGCACCGCATCGTCCCAACCGCTGCCGCCGAGAATAAAGCGCATGCGCCGATTGGCTTGGGCCGGTCGGAAAAAAAATTCGAAGACCCGCGCCTCGCGATCCGGCAGGCGATTGCCGAGAAAGCTCAGCGCGCCGTCATAGCTCGGATCGGCGGGCGCCGGATGATGCGTGCTCGGGTCCAAGGCGTTGTATATCGGAAAGCATCGCCGCGCGCCAAGTTGCTGATAGCTCTGCACCACCGCATCGCCGCCGCCATAGGTAAGAACCAGATCGTAGAGCGGAATCAGCGAGCGAAACGGATCGGCCTCGTCCCGAGCGATTCGTTCCAGTGTCGCCGCGGCATCGACATCCCAAAAGGCAACAATGCTGTCAGCGCGGCGCAACTCCAGAACAGCCTGTTCCAGAAGCGCATCGAAGACACCCACGCCGCTGGCCTTCACCAACAAATCCGATTCGCGCGCGGCTTTCTGAACCATCTCGATAACGGCTGACTCCCCATCAACCGCATACACCACCGTCTGCGCATAGGGCGTTTCGGTAAGATCCCGGTGCCGCTGCCGGTCCCAAGCATCAGGCTCATAAAAGACGATCCGATGCCCCCGCTCAAAGAGCGCGCTCAAAATTCCCCGGTAATACGTTGCCGCGCCGTTCCAGTACGCCGACAGCAAACTCGATCCGAAAAACGCAATCTTCATAGGTGCTTCTCGGGCGGTTGCTCCATGGCGTGATCTGATGGGACCGGCGAATCGATGCGCTGGTAGATCTCGATCAGTTCGTCGAGCCGGTGGGCGCAGGTATGACGCTGCAGAATTGTCTTGCGCCCATGCGCCGACAATCGGCCGGCGAGTTGAGGATCGGCGAGCAGACGCTGCAGCTGCCGCTTCATCTCCGCACCATCGCGGGCGACCAGATAATCTTCGCCAGCGGTGAATAGATGTTCGCTGTCTTCCCAGGGCGCGCAAACCAGAGGAATGCCGCAGGCCAGCGCTTCAAATGGACGAATGGTCGGAACACCGGGCAAAGCTTTGACGTAGGGCCGGCGCGGGATGTGAACCGTGAATCGGAAGCGGGCCATTGTGACGGGCACTCGGAAGTTGGGCAACCAGCCGCCGTACTCGATACCCGCGTCTGAAAGCGCCGCCAATGCTTCTGCCGGATAACGGACGCCGTAAACGCGCGCTTTGAGACCCAGCGCTCTTACCGGCTCGAGAAGAAACTCGTGGAGTTCCGCCGTGCGTTCTTCATCGCCCCAGTTGCCGATCCAGACCAGATCGCCCTCTTTTTTCTCATCGGGCAGCGGCATGAAAACTCTCGTGTCGGCGGCTTCATGCCACACCCAAACGCGCTCGGCCCAATTGCGCGAACGATAAATTTCCGCAATTGCTCTACCGAAAACGAGAACACCATCATAGTCCGCCAAGTCGTAGCCCGCCATTTTCTCGGGTTCGGTAACGGACCGATGATGCGTGTCATGAAACAGCAAGCGGTATTCGCCCTTGATTCTATGGTGCGCGCCGATTCGCCGGACCAACGCCGGGTCATTCCATTCGTGAACGATGACGAGATCGATCCGATCGAGCGCGCGATCCAGATCGAGAGTTGCCGGATTGTAAAAGGTGCTGCCCAAGCCGGGATAGATCTCTCGGAATGCCTCGATCGGCGCTTGGCCGTGCTCTCGCAATAAATTTGTACGACTCCATCCGTCGGCCGGTTCAAAGATCCGCAGCGTGTGGCCGCGCCGCTGAACCTCCCAGGCGACACCGCGCAAGAAGTGCGCGTTGCCGTGATTCCAATCCGAAACCAGCGAATGATAAAAAAAAGCGATATTCATGATGGGTACTCGCCGTGGGTCATTTGTTCCGAGAACAGGCCGCGTTGCGCTCGCAGCAGTTTGGCGTAGATCTCCAAATACGCCTGGGCCATCCGCTCCGGTGTAAACGAATCCGCCCGTTTTCTCCCGCGCCGGGAGAAATCCTCGCGTAAGGATGGGTTTGCAATCAATTCGACAAGCGTCGCGCGAATATGCTCGGCATCTTGCGGCCGAACAAAAAGCGCGGCGTCATCCCAGATTTCGCGCAAGCTTTCAGTGTCTCCCAGAACCAGAGCGCAGCCGCAGAGCGCAGCCTCCAGCGCGGATAAGCCAAATGGCTCGTAGCGCGCCGGCAAAATAAAAATCGCCGCGCGGCGAAGCCACTGCCCGAGCATTTCCGGATCGAGGCGGCCCAGTAATTTGGGACCCTTAACGAGCGCCTGTTTTCCGTCGGGCGCGCGGCTCTCCCCAGCGGCATAAATCGGCCAGGGAACCTTTCCGACGATCGAGTTCAGGCTCGCGATGTTCTTGGCCTCGTCCCACAGCCGACCGGCGGTAAAGATGTAGTCCTCCTTTTTCCCCGGAGCGAAGCGCGCGCCGCTGCGGCCGTTGTAGATTGGCTCTGCTGCGGCAAAGCGTCCATAGTGTTTTTCCAAGGACGACAGCATCGAGCGGCTAGGCGCCGTCACTAAATCCGCGCCTTGCAGACCCAATCGCACGGCTTTCCGGTAAGATCGCCATTCCGGGCCGGGCGGCGCGCCTTTGACGGCTTCGAACCACGAGTAAACACACGAGTGGCCGACCACCAGAACCGGAACATTCCAGGCAATGGCGCCCTGGCTATATTGATTTAGATGGATCAGGCTTGGTTGAAAGCGCGCTTCGAGTTCGAGCAACCATTGGCCGGCTGCTTCCACATCGCTCCATGGCTCATTCATCCACTCGAGCTTGTAGCTGCTCTCGCGCAGCTCGACGTTCTGCAAATCGCAAATCAAAGCTCGCTCGCCGCGCTCGAGCTGCCTGCCCATGGTTGCCAGCACCACGTTGACGTCTCTCTTGGCCAGTTCCCGGCAAAGCTCCAGCGAGTATTGCCAGACTCCGCCGATGGGATCGGCGGTCATCAGTATCGGCCGCGTCGGTAACACCACTCGCAGTATTCCTCCCGTTCAATCCGAGACATTCTGCCGGTAGATTTCGTCGATTACTTCAGCGACCAGGTGCGCGGGTTCAATCCGCGCATCAAATGTTGGATCGGCGCTCAGCTGTTGGGCCCAGGCAACCGCGGCGCGCCCACCCCACGGATCTGGAGGCTGGTCGAGAAGCATCCGACTGGTGCCTTGAAAACGTTCGGCGCGAAAATCGTAGAAAGAACCGCCGACATTTTTTACGGACAAACCGCCTGCGGTGCCGAAGAAAGATGCGCCAATCATCGCATCGCGGCCCGCGGGCAGTCCCCAGGAGCAGGCCAGGTTGACGGTCGCGCCGGTCGCCAGATCCAGGCGCGCCAGAGCATAATCTTCGAGAGCGCCTGCAGCCCGCTGCACCGGTCTGCCCTGGCTGAACAAGCGGCTCGAAACTTTCTCAACTGCAGGGAAATCGAGCATCCATAACGCCAGATCAATCAGGTGAATGCCGAGATCGATCATGCAACCGCCGCCGGAAAACTTGCGGTCATAGTACCAGGCTTTGTCCGGCCCATACGCATTATGAAATACAAGATCAGCAACATAGATTGTGCCGATCTCCCCTGCGCTGATCATCTGTTTGATTTTTTGAACGGCGCGAACCAAGCGATAGGATAGGTCGACAGCTAAGAGCCGGTCCGCCAGCCGCGCAGCCCGAATCACCCGCGCCGTCTCATCGGCGCTTCTTCCCAGCGGCTTCTGGCAGAAAACGGCCGTGCCGCTCTGCAGGGCCGCGATAGCTTGCTCGGCATGTAACGCCGTCGGCGTGGCGATCACCACACCATCGAGCTGCAATTCGAGCAAAGCATCCAGTGACGGCGCCGCCACCGCACCGGGAATTTGCGCCGCAACCTCGTTTGCGGCAGCGGTATCAAAATCCGCCACCGCCGCGATTTCGACCGCGCCGCTTTCGCAAATCGATTGCAGGCGATGACGGCCGATCCAGCCGACGCCGAGAAATCCCACTCGCGGCCGTAGTGACGCGTCAGCAATGCGCGAGCAAGGTTCGGCCGATTTATCGAAGTGACTAGTCACTAATTTCTTCCGTGTTGTTGATGCATAAAACCCGCGGCCCGTACTGCTGCATGGCAACGATGCTGATCGATGCCGGACTGACCTCGAGCCGAAGCACAAGATCGAGCGGCATGCCCAAACAATGCGCCAGCGCGCCGCGGATAACGTCGGCATGACTGACCAGCGCAATGGTCATCGCCGGGTGGCGCCGGCACAGGATCTCCATCAGGGCAAGCACCCGGGCTTGAACCTCGATCATCAGCTCGCCACCGGGAATGCGCGTGCAGCTACGCAGCGAATTAAAATTTCGCCATTGGGCGATGCCACGCAAGTCGTCGAAGCTCTGCCCGGTCCATTCGCCATAATCGATCTCGTCGAGCTGCGGTGCGATGGTAACAGTCTCGCCAGTGAGCTCCGCCAAGAACTCTGCGGTCTGCCGCGCTCTTGGTTGGGGACTGCTGTAGATTTTACCGATCCGCAGTTGCTTCAAGGAATGCGCCAGGCGTTGGCCCTGAACTTTGCCGGCAGCGTTCAGATGCACGTTTGAGTCCCGGCCGGCAAGACGACTTGCAACGCAATCGGTGGCAGCGTGCCGGATAAAGAGCAACCGTGTCATGGCGCGTCACATAACTCGGCGCAGAGCTCGGTCAATGAACTGACCACCTGCACTGCCGCCGGGCGTTGCGTGCGCCGTCGATCGAGCCAAACGCCCCGCATGCCCGCTGCCTGGCTCGCCAGCGCATCGACATGGAGGCGATCGCCGACATAGATCGATTGTTCGGCCGCACAGCCGGCGATTCGGCAGGCAGCGCGAAAAATATCAGGATGTGGCTTAGCGGCGCCCACTTCCTGTGACACCACGGTCACCGCAAAGAAAGCCGCGATGCCGGTTTCTGCCAGCTTGCGCCTTTGGTGCTCGGCGCTGCCGTTGGAAATGATGCCGATCGGGTGCTGCGATAACGCCGTGCAGGCAAGGCAGCACGTCGTCAAACAGAGTCCAGTGCCGGCGATAGTGCCGCTCGTAGAGCGCAAAGCAGTCATCGGCTTCGCGATCGGAGAGTTCCCAACCGATGCGACCGAACAGCTCGCGCACTCGCAACCGGCGCTGCTCTTGGCTGGTAATGACGCCGGCGAAAAACGCGCGCGCATGCTTGTCGCGCAAGAAATCCCAAATCCGGCAGAAGCTGACCACCGAATAATTTCGACCCAGTGAGTCGTGATAGACCGCCAGCAACTCGCGCGCCGCTGCGGCCTCGGCTTTCCGCTGGTCAATCAGGGTCTGATCGATATCGAAGAAGATCATCATTGCTGCGCAAGGTTTCGTTAATTCCAGTGAGCCCCTGAAGGCCGCGCTGCTTTCCTGCTAGACTATTCGCGGCTGGTTTGAGAAACCTCCCATTCCATTGCCCTCGGGCGCAGGCGCTTGCGAAAAATCCACAGTTGGAGATTCAGCGCCACGAATTTTCTTTCCGGTGTAGTGTAACTGAGCAACCCTTCGGTGGAACCCGCCGAGCGATAACCGAGGCGCTCATAAAGGCGGCGCGCGCGCGGCTCTCGTTGATCCACCGTCAGCTCGCTCCAACGATAACCTCGCTCGAACAGTAATCGTTCCGCGGCAATCATCAGACGGGAGCCGATGCCGTGATTGCGCAACGGCGGAAACACCCGCAGTGCCCAGATCACGCCCACTGAATCGGTTTCTCGAACGCTCAGGTCGAGCCATACCTGACCGACCGGAAAATCGTCGAGATCAGCCACCAGCATCATCACCTCGCCAGCTTGCTGACGTCGAAAAGCCTCCTCGATCAATTGGCGATATTCGGTATGAAGACCGAACCATTCGAGTTGCCGCAAATCGCGGCGCGCGCATTGGCGAATCTCCAGCTCTAGCTCCAGAGAAAAACGAATTGTCATTTCGCGTCATTCTGCCGCAGCACAGCTGCTGCGTGGTTCCTAGGAACGATAACGGCTACGGCCGATGCCAACGTCCAGATCGACCGTCACCGGCTGCGCGAGGCGCGTTAGCGGCTTTGCGGCCGGTCGATCTGCGCGCGCTGATTTTGGCGGCGCCGGAACGCTTGCGCGCGGCGCGCCGGTCCCACTCTCGCGGCTGACGATCTTGTGGAAACTACTCTTCTGCCCCCGCGCGGTGGTGTCCTGATACACCGGGCGAGTTTTTCTTGATGGAATTGTTCGAAGAATTCCTCCCACGAGATTTCCTCCCCGGAACGGAGCCGCTGTAACCGGGAAAATCGCTGCCCAGAATTCCGCTATCATTCCCTCGGCCGCGGGTGCTTTTCACGACCGCGGGGCGTCCGCCGCGGGCTTCGACCCATTGACGGATTTCGTCGTGGTCGGTGGCGGTTCTGGATTGGCTTCTACTGGCCATGAGTCACCCTCCGCAGTGGATTTCTTTCTGGTCGATTCATTCGTTGCCGTTGCTGCCGAGCTGTAACGATGCACCATACGCGCGCAGAAATCGGCGAACTCCTCGGCGCGCTGCGGCGGGCTGGTATGGTGCGGCTGGACCCCGCGCGATTCCGGCGTAAAGCACATCGTCAAAGTGACATCGAACTCCTCGAGAGCGCGCATCTGCCGGTCAAACCATTCCATGGCTCCCGGGCGCAGGCTGTCTGACCAGCTCAAGCCGGTACGTAGATAACGAACATTCAGTGTGCGCAGCCAGCGCACCGCTTGATCCAGCCGGTAATCCTCGAAATGAAACCATTGGCAGATGCCGAGCTCGGGCGTGTACGGCGGAAAATGTTTGAGCGCCAGCTTGGGCGTGCCGTCCTCATGAAGCAGTCCCATGTAAAAGTGGCGGTAGTATGATGAGCCCTCGGCCTCGCGATGGCGTGTCGTGGCCGGCCACGCGCGCGGCAGATCATAAAGGCTATACCAGTGTATCCGCGGGGCGCGGCCGATCAGCAGATCGGCGGTGCGCTGCAAGCCCCACTCCTGAACTTCTTCGGCGCCGAAGCTCGAGACGCCGACTTCTGAAACCCAGATCGGCAAATCCGTCACCGCGCGAATCTCATCGAGCTTTGCCGGCCACTCATGAATATTCCAGTGATTCCAATCCAGCGGAAAACCATGAACCGCCACTGCGTCGAGACTTTCGAGCACGTGCTGTGACTGCATATTGAGGATGAAAGCGGCGTCTATGGGAGAAATGCCGCCGAGCACCCGGACAAGCCGGGGATTTTCAGCCGTTACGGCGGCCGCCGCCAGCTTGACCATTTCGCCATAGACACGCCACTCCGGATCGAGCGAAAAATCCCAATGTGATTTGTTGTTAGGCTCGTTCCAAAACATTACCGCTTCGACCATTAGGGCTCCTTTATTTCGCCGGGCCAGTGACGGCCGCCAGCAGTGATTGCCGCGCACCGGCAGACGTACACTTCGGCTTCGGGATTGGCTTCGATGGTGAAACCGGCGCTGCGCAGCATCGCCTCGCTGCAGGCGCGATTGGGCACCCACCAGTTGGTCGGATCGCCGGAGTATTTTTTTTCGATGAAGCACAAGCGCGGGAACCCGGGCTTCTCGAAAATATCCTCGTTCCAGAATTCATAGTCGTCCTCCAGAGAGGCGACTTCATTGCTGCCACGTTGCATCGATTGAAAGACGAACAAATCCTTGGCCACATGTCGGCGAATCAAATCCAGAGCCAGCAGCGGGTGGCGCAGATGATAGAGAACGCCCATGAAGAGCACGACATCGAACTTCTCCGCCAGCGCGCCGACATCGTAGACCGAAAGCTTGCGGAGCTCGATGTCAACGCCGCAGATCTCCGCGGCCAGGCGCGCCTGAAGCAAATAGTCATCGTCCGAATCGATGCCGACCACCCGCGCCGCGCCACGGCGTTTCATCTCGATGGAGTAAAAGCCGCCATTGCAACCGATGTCGAGAACCGTTTTGTCCGCGAGATTGTCGGGGATCGCGTGGGCAAAGCGTTGCCACTTCACGCGCGGGTAATCTCCAAGAAAATGCTCCGGGGCGGTCTGCACGCCCGCCAGATCGAGGTTGTGAAACCAGGGGCCGAGCCGGCGCACTTGAGTTTCGATTTCATCGCGGGTCATCTTCCGCCGAGGAACCGCAAGCCGATTCACGCTTTGATCTCCTGAAGTTCTGAGCGCTGCTCGGAACCGCTGAGCAGCCGGATCGCTTCCCGGTAACCGTACAGAGTGCCAACATCGACATAAGCGCTGCCGGCGCGGATGCCCCATGCCTGACCGCCTTCGCCGAGATAGGCATTGACCAGAGTGCCTACGTACTCGTCGGCGCGACCGCGCCGGCACCACAACTCATGCAGCTTGATCATGACAGAACCGGGCATCTGGAAGGCGCCCCACACCCACTGCGATAACGGCTCACGCGACTTGACCCGAATCTGGCGCACGCGACCCACTTCGTCGGTCAGAACGGCGTCGAACAATTCTGGACGGCTCACGGGAAAAAGCAGAAACGCTAAAGCATCGCGCGGTAGTGAGCAGAAACCATCTTCTGGAAACCAGATGGTATCGGGCAGGCCGATCATCACCGGGTCATCGGCGCCGATTAGCGGCAGCGCGCAGAACAGCGCGTCGCACAAACCCGACGCCTGGGGCTGCACAACATAACACAAACGCGCAGGCCCGAAGCTGGCGCCGTAGTATTCGAGAATGTCACATTTGCCGGGCGAGATAATGAAGCAGATTCGGCTGGCGCCGGCCCGAACCATGCGTTCCATAATGTATTCGCTGACCGCCCGAGGCCGCTCGGTCTCGCCATCGAAGCGGCTCCCTACCGGCAGCAGTTCTTTAGAAAACGCCAGCGGTTGAATTCGGCGGCCGGCACCGGCGGCCGGAATGATTCCCCACATTCTCAGGCTTCTCCCCGCAGGACACGGCAATTTTCTGCTGCGCCCGCAAGCGGCTCCGGCCCATCAGCCGCAACGCTATCGAGGATGGCTTCGAGTTGCCGCGCCCTTCTGGCGGCGCAATGCTCCTCGATAGCGCGTTGCCGCGCGCGCCCGGCAATGCGCGCCAGTTGATCATCGCTCAATTCCAACGCTGCCATAACATCGGCAGTTTGAGTCGCTACGAGGATCTCTTCGCCCGGTTGAAAAAAGCTTTCCAGACCGGCCCAACAGTCGGTGACGATGGGCGTGCCGCATGCCGCAGCTTCGAAGAGTCGCCCGGACGGGCAATAGCCTGACTGCGCCATGGCGCGACGGGTGACGTTGAGAGTCAGGCGTGATGACGAGTAAAGCGCCGGATGATCCGGCGGCGCGATGTGGCGCACGAAAAAAAGGTTTTGCAGCCAAGCGAAGGCCGGCGGGTATTGCGCTCCGGCGATTAAAAAACGCCGCTCCGGCAGGCGCCGCGCCGGCTCGAGAAAGAGCGCGTCGAGCATTGCTTGGCGATCATCGGCGTAAGTGCCGATATACGACAAGTCGGCGCGGTAGCTTTCCCGCGCCATTACCGGTCGATGGACAGCGGGATCAACACTGCCGTAAAGCGCCACCGCCCGCTTGGCGCCGAGCCGGCTCCGGAGGTCCAGCAGCGCGCGCCCGCCGGTAAAACTCAAGACGATGTCAAAATCGCGCAATCCCGAAGCGCCGATGTAACCGACGCCATGGCCGGCTGCGATCCGTTCCAAAGTCACCGGGGTGTCGAGATCATAGAAGACCCTCAACGGCCGCGAGCTGACAACGACCTCGGTAGCGGCCATCCCGTCGGGGCAATAGGACGTGACGATCGCCACCTCCGCATCGGCCAGATGCTGCCGGGCGTGGGAGAGCGCTTCGCTCCAGGTCTCATAAAGAATGAGCTTGCCGCCGGGAATGTCGTGAAAATCGCGGTGCGCCGCATAATAGGCAACGTTCTTTTCGAAAAAAATCACCTGGTGCCCCAGGCGCGCCAACTCCCGACACAAGCCGCGCCAAACCGTAGCATGGCCGTTGCCCCAAGACGAGCTGATCGTCAGGCCAAAAATAACCAGCTTCATGTCTCCGCCATTCCCAGTATTCCGGATCGCACGCTTGAGGATTCGCTCATGCGGCGTCGTCAAGCTCGCTTTCTGACCGGCCGCGGCGTTGCTCTGACGGTCGTCGATTGATGATTGCGAATGAATGCTTCGGTGCGCTCGCGCGCTTCATTATCGGTAAATTGCTGCGGCGGCGATTTCATAAAGTAACTCGACGGGCCGATCACGGCGCCGCCCATACCGCGGTCGAGGGCCAGTTTGGCGCAGCGCACCGCGTCGATCACGACGCCCGCAGAATTGGGCGAATCCCAAACTTCGAGCTTCACCTCGCAGTTGAGCGGCACGTTGCCGAAGGTGGTGCCTTCCAAGCGGATGTAGCACCACTTGCGGTCGTGCAGCCACGGCACGTAGTCGCTCGGACCGACATGCGCATCATCGCTCGACATCGGGTAATCGAGCTGGCTGGTCACCGCGTTGGTTTTGGAAATTTTTTTCGATTCCAGCCGCTCGCGTTCGAGCATGTTGAGGAAGTCGGTGTTGCCGCCGAAATTCAGTTGATAGGTTCGGTCCAGGCGTACGCCGCGCTCGCGAAACAGGTTCGCCAGCATCCGGTGCGTAATCGTCGCGCCGAGTTGCGATTTGATGTCGTCGCCGATGATCGGCAGGCCGCGTTCTTTAAAGCGCTTGCGCCAATAGGGCTGTGAGGCGATGAATACCGGTATGCAATTGACGAACGCGCATCCGGCTTCGAGGATCTGCTCGACGTACCACTTGGTCGCCATCTCGGAACCCACCGGCAGGTAAGAGACAACCACGTCAGTGCGTGTGGAACGCAGCGTTCCGACGATATCGCTGGTCGAGCCCGGCGCCTTGCGGATTTTTTGGCTCAGGTATTTGCCGAGACCGTCATGGGTCATGCCGCGCCGAACTTCTACGCCGCTGCGCGGCACATCGCTAAAGCGGTAGGTGTTGTTCGGTTCGGCGAAAATCGCCTCCGACAGGTCCTTGCCCACTTTGTTGCTATCGATATCGAACGCGGCGCTGAATTCGACATCGCGCACGTGATAGCCGCCCAGGCTCACGTGCATCAGCCCGGGCACAAATTGATTGGGATCGGCGCTTTTGTAAAATTGCACTCCCTGAACCAGGGACGAGGCGCAGTTTCCGACGCCGATGACGGCCACTCTCACTTTTCTGTTGCTCATTCTTGGACGCTCGCCTGATTGGGGCGCGGTTGTATCCATGCTTTTAGAAATCCTTCCGGCCGCTCGTCGAGCGCGGCAAATGCGGCGCTGATGTTCTCGAGTGGAAAACCGTGAGTGTAGAGAGATTCGGTCTTCAGCGCCCCTTGCGCCACCCGCTCGGCCGCCGCTTTCATCCCTGCGACATAGCGGCCCGGATCGCGCTCGTGAGCGTTGATGACATCGATGCCGCGCCAGTTCCAAAGCTGCATATTCACCCGGCGCGGCGCGTCCTGATGATAGCCCGCAATCACCAGCCGGCCGCGAATACCGACGAGCTCGCTTGCCAGGTCGAGCGTCTCCTGCTGGCCGGCGGCTTCGATGACACGCGGGCAGCCCGATCCATCGGTCCGTTCCATGATCCGCGCAATCACCGCCGTCGAATCGCTACTAGCCAGCGCCTCTGCAGCGCCGTAGCGGCGCGCCACCTGCAACGCGAACGGGCGGCGCGAAATAGCGAGAACCTGCGCGCCCGCAGCAACCGCAAGCTGGATCAGGAGCGCGCCCAAAAATCCGATCCCGACAACCGCGACCGTCTGCTCCGGCTCGATGCCGCAGCGCTGAAAAATATTCATCGCGCAGCCCAATGCCTCGCCCGGGAATATTTCAGTGCTTGCAGGAACGCGCACCAGGCTGTCGGCGCGGGCGATGTCGTACTCGGCGTAAGCTCGGTTGGATACGAATGCAACCCGCTCTCCGGGCCGGACGCTATCGACCTGCTCCCCGACCTGATCAACCCGCCCCCATCCCTCGTGACCGGGCGCGCCCGGTTCGATCGGGTAGTGAAACCAGGGCTGGCCGCGCCACAGCGATAAGTTCGATCCGCAGACGCCGCAACCATCCACTTGAATCCGCACTTCGCCGGCACCCGGTTCGGGCACCGCGATTTCATCGATTTCGACCTGCCGCGGCGCGACGATTCGTGCCGCGCGCATGGTCCGGCGATTAGAATGGTCGAGCGTCATGGGTCAATAGGGCTGCGAGGCCTTGCCCGCTCGTTCTTGTCGATCTTGCGCGACCAGGCCGCTTCTCATTCCAGTTTTCCGTCTGAACGAGCCGTTGCGGGAGGCGCCGCCGAGAGCGCGAACTTGTTCCAGGCCGCGGGCGCGGCGCAACCATTCATAAAGTTTCTGCACGCCTTCTTCGGGATCGACGCGCGGCGCCCAACCGGTTGCGTTCTGAAACTTGCGGGTATCGGAAACATAGTAACGCTGGTCTCCGGCGCGCCAGTCGCTGCTTTCGCAGGCCGGGCTTTCGCCATGAAGCTCGACGATCATGTCGATGAGCTCTAAAAGGCTCAGCGCGCGCCGCGGCCCGCCGCCCATGTTGAAAGCCTGCCCGGAAATGTTGCGCATCTGCGAGCGCGCCGCCAAAAAGGCTTCTACCAAGTCGTCGATATAAAGCACGTCACGCACCTGCATGCCGTCGCCGTAGAGCGTCAGCGGGCGGTCTTCGAGCGCGCAGATTAAGAAGTGCGCCACCCATCCCTGATCTTCGTTGCCCATTTGATGCGGGCCATAGATGCAGCTCATGCGAAACACCGCCGCAGGGAGTCCGAAGGTTCGGGCGTAGTCGATGACGTACTCGTCGGCGGCTCCCTTGGAGCAGCCGTAAGGGCTGTGCAGATCCAGCGGCCGCGATTCGTTGATCCCATGCTCGCGCAAAAACGGATCGAGCGGGTGATAAGCGCCTTCTTCACAGCTCAGTCGGACATCGTCCAGGCCGCCATAGACTTTATTGGTCGAGGTAAATATTAGCGGCGCCGGGTCATCGGCGCCGCGTAACGCTTCGAGCAAGTTGAGTGTTCCAAGCGCGTTGACGTCAAAATCGTGGCGCGGGTTGGCCAAGCTGGTGGTGACCGCGACTTGCGCCGCGAAATGAAATACCTGTTTGGCATTACGCACCGCGCGGCGCAGCGCGTAAGGATTGCGCACGTCGGCAAACTCCACCTGGACTCGCTTTGCGTGGGTTTCCAACAACCATCTCAAATTGCGCTCAACACCTGGGCGTGACAAGTTATCGAACACCAAAACCCGCTCGCCGTCGCTCGCCAGGCGATGCGCCAAATTGGTGCCGATAAAACCGGCGCCGCCGGTGATGACCACCGGTTGTGTCGGCTTGGCGGCGCTGCGGCGCGCGCCCGAATGCGGTTCGAGCGCTTCACAGACCGCGTCCAGTCCGCCCTCACCCCACAGTCGCGCCAGTAATTTCTCGCTACCGTCGCTGCGGCGCAGCCCGAAATGATAATCCCGATCGTCGGCATGAAAGCCATCGCGTGTGGAAAATTCCGGGTCGAGATCGCGCGCCCCGAGCCAGTAAAGTCGCTCCACCGGCGCTTCCAGAGCCCGGGCGAAGGCGCGCAATTGCTCGTACTCGTCGTGGCGCCAAGTGGAATATCCGGTGGCGCTGATCCAGATTTCAGCGCCGGAACGGTGCTGCGTCAAAATCTGCTGCACGCTCTGAACCACCCCCGGCCAACTCTCCCAATTGGCTTCAGAGGTGCCCGGAAATCCATGGATGCCGACGGCATCGATGTACTGCATCACGCCGCGCCGGAACATCAATTCGAGCCAGTTAGGGTCGAACGCATTGAGCCCGGCAAGCAATGTGCGCTTGCCGCGGCGCTGCGCCCAATAAGCGGCGCCGCCGATCATGGCGCAGAATGTTTGCCAGTGCGGATCGAGGGTGCGATCCCATTCGCTCAATCGATCGGGCTCGTTCCATAGCTCGATCCATTCAAAACAGCTGCCCAAACGGGTGATCAGCACGTCGATAAAGTCGCCGTAGGCCTTGGGATCCCAAGGCGGCGCGGACACACGCGGCGCCACCGCCTGCGATAACGGCGTGTAGAGCACGCACGGAATCACATTCACTTGCCTAGCTAAATACGGCAAGAGCCAGCTGTACCAGGCTGCGCCTTCGGCGCTGTCCCAATCGGCCCACGATATCGTGGTACGGAGGTCGGCGACTCTCAATGCGTGTAGATCGGCAAGAACGTTTTCCACCCCGGCGCGATCGCCGATGCGAAAGCTTTCGACGACTCCGATCCGGACGCCGGCGCCACTGTCGGCTTCGGCGATTTGGGCGCGCAAACTGGGATGCTTGCAGACATCTGCCTTGATGCCTGCCGCTCCGTTTCGACCGGCCCTCGCCTTCTTCACAGAGTCAATCCTCGAGCTGCCAGTTCGGCGCTGGCGCTATCGACGTGATCGTTGGCAATCTGCCCTTCGAGCCACTCGGCAAGCTCCATGACACCATCTTCGAGCGCTACCCGGGGTGCGTAGCCGAGGATCGACCTGGCAAGCGCGATATCGGCAAAACAGTGGCGTATGTCACCCATGCGATATTTACCGGTGATTTGCGGCTCGAGATTTTTCCCGAGTGCGTCGGCCATCCGTTCAGCTAACTCGGAAATAGTAAAGGCCTGACCGCTGCCGATGTTGAAAACGTTGTCCGGCGCTGCCGCGGCGTCGAGAGACAATCGGCAGGCCTGCACCACATCTCTGACATTGACGAAGTCCCGTTGTTGTTCGCCATCCTCAAAAATCAGTGGCGCTTTGCCGTTGAGCAAACGAGAGGCGAAAATTGCCAGAACACCGGTATACGGGTTCGATAGCGCCTGGCGTGGTCCGTACACGTTGAAAAAACGCAGGGCGACGGTGGAAATATTGTAGGCGCGGCCGATCATCAGGCACATCCGTTCCTGAACATACTTCGACAGCGCATAAACCGAACTGAGCGCCGGCGTCTTGGTCTCCGGCGTGGGGATCGGTTCTAGAGCCGCGCCTTCGTCATCCAACGGATCCCAACGAGCGGAACGCAGCTGCGTCGGGCTGCGCTCGACGGCACTATGAATATTTCCACGGCGCGAACGATAAAGTCCTTCGCCGTAGACGCTCATACTCGACGCGACGATCAGCCGTTCGACTGGACGTTTGATGAGCGCTTCGAGGAGCACCGCGGTGCCGATATCGTTGATACTGGCATAATGCTCGATCTCGTACATGCTCTGGCCGACGCCGACCGCCGCGGCAAAATGATAGACCGCGTCAACTCCCTGCAACGCCCGCTGAACCGCAGCGCGGTCGCGCACATCGCCAAGCACGAGTTCGACACCAGAATTCAAATATTCAGGCGTTTGCTTTCCCGCGCCATGCACTTGCGAGCACAGGAGATCGAAGTACTTTGACGGCATGACCATGGTGCAGAAGCTCGTCGGCTAAATGAGATCCAATAAATCCAGCTCCGCCGGTGATGAGGATTCTAGCCATTCAACAACTCAGTTCCTCTCGGATTCTTATCCCTGGTGTGGCTACTCTCGGGACAGAACCAAGTTTTTGATAACTCGAAAGTGATTGAATAATGTTCTGTTCAGCGTGCGCTGGTGTCAGCTGAAGGAGTGCGGCAGCAACAAATATGCCACTGGGATACATCGCGCACACACATCGGACATGGCGAATCAATGATCATCTGACGTGTGCGCCTCACGCGCAAGCGGGCTGCTGGTGAAGGTACATACAATCGTTCGGGATTTGTCTGCGACCGCGATGATGCCGAAGCACTAACAACAATGATGCTGCTACGCGTAGCGATCCTTGATCAAGATCATCTTCTACTCGATCGTCCCAAAGGAGAAACTATTAACCACCAATCATGTTTCAATTACGCGATCGATCACGCCGATGCGGCGTGTGCCGATTTAAGGACACGGCCCTGGTGATTCGAAGCGGCGTCGTGAGTATTGTGATGGCCCTCGTTTTGCGCCGACATTAGGACACTCGATCAGTTTAGCCGGCGTGCGCTTGCGGCGCAGAAGAGGCATGCGATTGCTGCGGACCATTCACAAGCGCTGCAAAGAAAAATGACGATTCTCACAAAAGATGACATCGGGACTCGTTCGTCGTGCCCGCGAGGCGCAGTGGTTCAATATACCGAACGTGCCTGCGAGCCGCCGGCTCAACACGAGAGCGTCACACGCTCGATGATTGCGGCAAAGCTCGCGGCATTGAAGGATTATGAGTTCGCCGGAGATTACGACGCGGCGCGCCGCTACGCCGGTCCGTTGTATTTCGTTCCGAGTGACACTCTCACAGGATCTGAGTCAATCCGAAAACTCGGTATTCGCGATCATCATGACTTGTTTGGCGGCGTCGTTCCGTATCCGTTCGCTGCAACCAAAACCATCACACACCCGTTAGTGTCGAGCGACGCGTTCGCTCCCGAAGGTTGGTCAGATGAGTTCGCGCGCAGCGTTCAGGGTGTGGTTCTTTTTGGCTTTTCCGCATTCGCACCTGCTGACCTGCGCCTCGCAACGGCACGGGTGCTGGCGCGCGGCCGCGCCCGTTTTAAACCGGCGTGTGGCATCGGCGGGCGCGGCCAGACCGTGATCACGTCCGCTGCGGATCTGGAGGCGCTTCTCGACAACATCGATCCAGCGGAACTCGCCCTTTATGGGGCGGTGATCGAACAAAATTTCGATCGGATTGAAACCTACAGCGTCGGCCAGACTTCTGTAGCGGACCTGTTGGCGACCTACTATGGCAGGCAGTTGTTGACCAGAGACAACCGCGACGTCACAGTTTACGGCGGCTCGGATTTAATTGTAGTGCGCGGCGACTACGATGATCTGCTCAGACTCGAGCTGCCGCCACAGGCGCGATGGGCGATAAACAACGCGCGCACCTACGAAGCCGCCGCGTCACGGGCCTTTGCGGGATGGCTAGCCTCCCGGCGCAACTACGATGTTGCTCAGGTCGTCGCAGATGACGGGCGCCGCTCGTGCGGCGTACTCGAACAATCTTGGCGCATCGGCGGTGCCAGCGCTGCGGAGATTGCCGCCCTTGAAGCTTTTCGCGCAGACCCGAGCCTATGCGCGGTGCGCGCAGCATGTGTCGAAGTCTATGGCGATAACCAAGCGCCGCCGGATGCGGTGGTGTATTTCCGTGGAATCGATGATCGGGTCGGACCGATCACCAAATATTCTCAGGTCAAGCCGTATGACAATTCATGATGAACCGATCGAGATCGCGGTTGACGATCAACGGATCGAGGGCCGGCTGATCGCCGGCGTCAGCGCGGGACCCGCCGTGCTGTTTGTCCACGGCTGGGGCGGCAATCAACAGCAATACCTCAATCGGGCGCGCGCCGTCGCCGAGCTGGGTTTTATCTGCTTGACCTTCGATCTGCGCGGTCACGCGCGTAGCGATGGACAACGAGAGGTCGTTTCGCGTGAAGACAATCTAAGGGACCTCTTGGCCGCCTATGATGTATTGGCGAGCCAACCTGGCTTGGACCCCACAGATCTAGGAGTTGTCGGCAGCAGTTATGGCGCGTATCTCGCAGCCATAATGACCTCTCGGCGAGCGGTGCGCTGGGTCGCGCTGCGCGCGCCGGCCCTCTACAACGATGCCGGCTGGGAGTTGCCCAAGCGCAAGCTTCATGAAGATCCGGACTTTTGCGCATACCGCAGGCGGGCCGTGGCTCCGGAGGAAAATCGGGCGCTGCGCGCGTGCGCGGCGTTTCCCGGTGATGTGCTGATCGTCGAGTCCGAGCGGGACAATACCGTGCCGCATCCGGTGATCGCTAATTACTTGGCCGCTTTCACCCGGGCACGGTCGGTAACGCATCGTTTGATTAAAGACGCAGATCACGGCCTATCCGACGTGTCGTGGCAGCGAACTTCTACATCATTCCTACTACAGTGGATTACCGATCGGATCATCGGCGCAAGCGCCGGCGCGACTGATGCGCGCGAGTAAATGTTCACCGATCAACGCGCCGTGGCGTTACCAGCCCTATGACCTTCCAAGCTGTGAATCGACGGGAGTTATTGATGGCGCGTTCGCAGCGGGCGCAACTACAATGAGTTCGAGTTGCAGTTTGCGCCTGCCGCCGGTGACGGACCAATCTTCGCACCGGCCTTGGCCGCTACCAAAATCCCCCTGGGTGATGTTCATGCGCTGGCATGATGTGCTGTTCCTTCATTGGCCGATTCGACCTGAATACATCAGACCGCTGATCCCCAAAGCGGTCGAGCTCGATACCTTTGACGGATGGTCCTGGATCGGAATCGTTCCGTTCCACATGAGTGGCGTTAGGCCCCGTTACGTTCCGCTGCCACTGTCATTAGCGGAGCTCAACGTCCGAACCTATGTAAAAACAGCGGGGAAAAGCGGCGTATGGTTTTTCAGTCTCGATGCGGCGAGTTGGGTTGCCGTTAGAGTGGCGCGGTGGCTTGGCTTGCCCTATTACGACGCGCGCATGAAAGTCGAATCTGTCGCGGACATTATTCGTTATGACAGCGTCCGCAAGCACAAGAACTCTGCACGCGCGGAGTTCCGCGCCGATTATGCGCCTGCCGGACCGATGTATCGAGCTACTCCAGGCACGCTCGATTATTGGCTCACCGAGAGGTACTGCCTGTTCACCGCATTGAATCCGGATCGAGTGGTTTTTGGCGAGATTCATCATCCCCCCTGGGCTCTCCAACATGCCGAAGTGAAGTTGGACGTGAACACGATGACGCAGTCGACCGGAATCGAGCTACCGGAACAAAGACCGTTGGCTCACTTCGCGCGGCTCCAGGAAGTAGTTGCCTGGCCGGTCGTCCCCTCTCGCAAATTCCCACTGTCGAAATATCGATACGTGAACGACCAGACCCGCGGAAAAACCAGTGAAGATCGCTCACATGAATTTACCTTTCGGTTATCAGTGTAGTTGGTTAGCATAGTTATGACAGTCAGCTGATCAGCGCCTGTGGCGAATCATAGCTCGTCCGTTTGGTCAATATTGTTCCGGGCTATCCCCTTATAGCAGCTTGACCCGCAGTTTAGCCGTACGACGTGGTTCGCTGACAATTGGTACAGCAGCCAGCGACGATCCCATCAACTTAGCTGTTCCTTGCGGGGTTTCTCCTCTGATCGGCCAATAGTGTCTCGTTTGTGATCTCGCGAACTGGTGAAGCTCGAGCCTACAGTTCAGAATGGGGATTCCATTCGCAACAACGCGACGCCGAGCCCTCAGGAAACTGTTAGCAGTGCGATTTTTCTTGAGCGGAGGAAGAAATCATCGACAAAAGTAGAATCTTTTTTCTTGTTAGTAGATGGCATATGCCTTGCTCGCCGTATTCATCATGGCCAGGGAATTATTTTGCGATCACTGCGAGCGAACGCTTACGGGCAAAGCCTACCGTGTGATCAGCGAGGATCCGGGTGGCGTACTGCTCAATATGCTTGTGTGTCATCCATGCAATCAGAAGGCGCGAGAACTTGGGCTCGAAACGCGCGAGATTAATTTAGACGAACTTCAACTTAAAAGGGGGTAGCTGAGCAGCAAACCTGGAATAAACAAACGCGGCGAAGTAACAGGCGATTGGTTTTCTTAGCTGGAACTGCGAACCGGAGGGTATCAGCATGGCTATGTATAACGTCTGTGCCGTGTGCAATGCATGTGGTGATCTGCATACGACTGGCATTACTGTCAGCTTAAATGGAGGGCCGGCCAGCAAACAAAGCATCGAGGAGGCTTTTGCCAATAAAGATCCTCCCGCAATTATTGCAGAGTTAAGGGAAAAACGGGTGCACTGCCCTAAAATTGGACGACAGTATGCTCAAAGGGATGGCAGGAAAATATTCCTGATCCCGATGGGCTGATCAGCTTCTTGAATTAATATTGGAATAGCATTCAGGCGGTTGGCTTCAGCGGGAGGAAGCTCGACCCGTTACTGATGACCGCTGACTCCTGCCCCCCAGCGGAAATTTCTTGCCCCTGCGCATTCAGAAGATCATCACGACAATATCCTACACGCAATCCTGCCGAAAACTCTGAGCGCTAGCCCTGTTTTGAGCTTCTATGTCGTTTCGTTTAGGTGTGACAATTGCATTTACAAGGCAACGGGGCACATATCTGCCCTTTATGTATGCTCCTTCCCACACGATGACTGGAGGTCAACGATGGACGGACATCAGGAATTGGAAAACCCGCTTTCACTTCTGCAGTGGCTCGCCGGTTGGGCGGTTATTCTCGGAACCTGCATGCTCTTCTGGTTGGCGGTTTACGGTTGGGTAGTAAACTGGCGCGCGGCATATTGAACTTCGTTCCGTCCCTGTCCTCTTGGTCGAAATGCCTGCCAAGCCGATCCCGTCTTAAATAAAGGACGAGACGAAATTGGATGCAACTAGGTGAGCGAAAATAGACCCTCTCATCTTCGCTGAAGCAGCCCAAATCCCCCATTCTCATGCGTTCGCGGACTGAGGCGCAGCATCCATCGGTTGAGCGTTTTTAGCAGGGGCAACGCCGGATCCATATTGGGTCGCATACACTCTGGTAAATTCGGCGCCAAGAAAAAAGATCAGAGATGAATAATAGACCCAGACGAGAATCGTAATCAGCGAACCCGCGGCGCCGAAGGTCGAGCTGACGCCGCTGGTTCCGATGTAGAGTCCGATGAGATACTTCCCTATGGTGAACAGTATCGAAGTTAACGCGGCGCCGACCCAGACATCTCTCCACTGGATCTCTACATCCGGCACGTACTTATAAATCAGGGCAAATAGTAACGTGACAAATCCGAAGGAAACCAGGATATCAATGGCATGAGCCACGAATGTCGCGTCGCCTAAAAAGCTGCTCAGCATTGACGTGAAGCTACTCAGAACAGCGGTCACGACAAGCGAGACCAACAGCAAGAACCCGATTGCTAGCACCATCGCAAAAGAGAAGAACCGCTGCCGCAAGAAGCCCCAGATGCCCTGGCCCGGTTTCGGTGTCACTTCCCAAATTTTGTTCAGCGAAGTTTGCAGCTGACCCACGACCCCGCCGGCGCCGAACATAAGGGCGATAAAGCCGATGACGGTAGAGATCATTCCGGTTTTCGGTTTTTCGTTTGAGGTCTGGATCATTTCCTGAACGGTCTGGGCGCTCTCTTGCCCAATCATTCCCTGGAGCGTTTCAACGATCTGATTTTGCGCAGCCTCTCTGCCAAAAACGAACCCCGCGACTCCGATAGCGATAAGCAGCAGTGGTGCAAGAGAAAATAGAGTGTAATACGATAATGCGGCCGCCAGCTGGAACGGTTCTGCTTCGACCCACTCGTTGATGGTGGTTTTTAGAAACTGCAAAATAGACTTACGTTGCATTTAACGGACTCCTGAACAACTCTTCAGCTCGAGAGGCACTAACGCCCATCCCGGGGTCGGAACCCCAGAACATAAGACTCAACGGCAGCCTCGTACCGTCTGACGTGAGGCTTGGTCCAATAACATCAATTAAGTGGATTCCCGGACCGCATTGGAGATCGATTGCTTTGCCTCTTGGCCGACAGCATTAACCTTGTCGCGCACCTGCTCATACGTTTCGGTCCCACGCTCCTTGACCTCGGAGAGGGCTTTGTCGCGCGCCGAACCGAACAGCCGATCCTCTTGCTCGGTCGCCGGCAAAGCAGCGCCGATGGCGGCTCCGACAGCAATCCCCAAAGCTCCCAGGAGCAGCGGCTGCTCAGTGAGAAGACTGTTGAAACTCTCACGCACTCGTTGCGTTTGGACTTGTGCGGTGCCCGAAGTTCTTCTCAGTCCCGCTGACACTGTATCTTTAGTGCCTGTCAGCTTCTGTCGAGCTTGCGCGGCGGCGGACTTTACCCGTTGCCCTGCTTCACTCAAGGTTCCCTCGGCAGAGGCTTTGAGTCGTTGCGCTTTATCGGTCAACCCTTCCCTCTGATCGCCGGCATCGTCCTCATAGCCTGTATCGTCGAAATCGACGGCGTTGGCAGCATCCCGTGCATAGCGGTCATCGTAAGCATCGGCGACCGGCGATCTCGGGCGATTGCTCGAGGCGACCATCCAGACGAGTCCCACTGCGGTCAACAGCGCCGGCACCGGATTCTCCTTAATGGAGCGGCCGAGATTGTTTGCGAACTCTCCGCCATTCTCCCGAGCGAACTCCATTGCCTGATCCAACAGTTGACCCGGCGAAAACTTGCGTTCCAATGCGCCGAGCGTCCGGTCCATGTTAGCCCGGGTCTGATCGATCTCTCGTTCCAGGGTTGCCGGATCTTTTCGCGCATCATCTCTGAGGTTGCTTGCGTTATTTATGTCGCTCACGACGCCCTCCTTTGAACCATCTCCTTGTCTTTGCGCAGCGCATCCTGAGTCCGCTCAGGCTTGAAAGACAATGGATCTAACTTCTTCTTGCCGCTTTGGATCGTCACAAAGCCAATGACCCCTACCACCACGGCGACGATGAGAGCTGCCAACCAAGGCTCCATCCTTTGGGCCAGCAGCAGGACAATTGCGCCAAGCAGGACGAGAATAGCGGCGAAAACAATTGCCCCGCCAGCTACCAGGCTGACGGCTCCGGCTTTTGCTTCCGAAGCGGCTTCGGACACTTCTGCCTTTGCCAGGGCTATCTCTTTGCGAAACAACGTTGACACTTCCCCCATGAGACGACTTAGCAGGCCGGCTGTCGAATCGGGTTCCCGGTCGACGCGAGCTGATTCGCTTGCCGGCGTAGCTTGAAATGGCGGTTGTTTTGCCATGATCAAACTCCTTTCTCCAGATCGTCAGCGAAGGACGGGCTCTCCGCTGTTGACGAGGGTGTTGTCGTCGCTGATTCGGATATTACCGACGGCCGCGACTCAAAGGTGATCGGTTGTACGGCCGATTGGCTCGAGCCGTAGAGCTCAGATTCGTCGTACCGGCCGGCGCCGCTACGCTGGCTCGATGCCTTGAAAAACCTCGAAAGCGCTATGCCGACCGCTACACTTCCCATGAGAAAAAGAGTGGGATTGCGGCGCGCCAGTTGTTGGGTATCTTTGACCAGCTCGTCGAGATTCCGCTGCCTCAAGCTCTCGGCGAAATCCTTCATACTGCCTGCCAACTGACCCGCGTAATCAGCCAATGATTCTTGATTCTGACTTTTGAGTTCCGCGGAGACTCGGTCGACCACGCCGGCCAGCTTTTCAGTTTGGTCCGCCGCCGTCCGTTTACGCGCTTCGAATTGTTCCTGACCCTGCCGCTTCACATCCTGCGCCACTCCGGCGGCCTCGCTCTTCGCCTTATTGATAAGGACGGCGCCGCCGTCGCTTACACCCGTGGCGCTTTGGCTTGGTTGGTTCTCCATAAATAAACACTCCTTATTTAAATACTCGATCAAAGAATTCTGAGATCTGAGATTAAGCGTTAGCCCGGTGGGAATGCAGGTAGCAACGCAACGGCTGTGCCACCGCTTAGCTCAAGCATTTAGCTCGAAGCAGCTCGATCAATGTCGCAGGGCTGCGAAACACGATCTATGCAAGGTGCATCAAAGGGACGAATTGTTCTGCTAGGCTGGAAACTCTGCGAAGATGTCTGAAGTCGCTATCGGGGTCTATGAGGCTCTATCCGTAACCGGCCGTGACACTTACCGGGTGGGATTTGGTGACCTGGTTCGCTTTAGGCGCTGTTTCGAAGCCCGACCGAAATCGATCACGCTGCCCCTCGCAGTCCGTGCCAACTTATCAACCAGCAGCTTTGCGAGATTCACTTCTTCCGCGGAGAGAGCGATGCCATCCACTTCGCATATGTCAACAGGTGCGGAGTAAGCATCCGAGCGCAGCGCTTTAGGTGTTTTGGTCATGAGATCAGCTTATCAAGTCTATCGACTCACGGGAATACACCTCGACAAAATCCGATTCGCATGGCAATCGCGCTGGTATATGTCACAGGCGTAACGGACTGAAGCCGGTTTGTTTCGCGAGCAATACGCGCGCGCCACTAGCGCAAGGTATTTTCTGGTATACAATTGCTTCTCGACTTACCGGCAAGCGTTTGTATGAGACCTTGATTCAAAAAGCCCAGGCATCGACACCGCCGATAGCAGCGCTACCGTTCAAGAGCTGGAGCGGATCTGTCGCGAAGAGCTCAATCACTTTCATCTGCTGTGGAATTGCAGGAAAAGGCTCGGCGCTGTCTCACCGACGAGATCAACCGAGAGGTGCGACCAGCTGAGACGATCTCAATCGGAGTATCGCCTCCGGCCGGTGTGAAGGTTCTTCGGGTCGAGCCTGCTCGTCAGCGGGCTCGACCCTGCGCCTGGGATTGATCATAAGGCTCCGCGAGTAAAAAAGTACCCCAGCATCTGCCGGCGGGCGGCATTTGCCGTCGGACCGCATTTCAACTACTTCTTCGGATGGAAGCGACACTTTTTTCCTACTCGGAGCTTCTGCGCCATCGCTAAGGAGCGCGCAACTTTTGTCTCGTGTTTAGCGTTGGCGGTGGGTTATACTATTCCGGAATTTTCATCTCGGAGGAAAATATTTTGGATTCCGGATACCCCCGCCCTCAGCTGGAGAGACAGCATTGGACCAATTTAAACGGACCTTGGAGATTTTGTTTCGACGATGATCAGAAATTTAGGCACCCCGCGGAAATTCAAGAATGGCCACTGACTATTCAGGTGCCGTTCCCTCCCGAATCAAAGAAAAGCGGAATCGGTGATCGTAATTTTCATTGCGTGTGTTGGTATGAAAGGGACTTTCACTTGGCGCCCGATAGCGGGCGAACGATCCTGCATTTTGGCGCGGTGGATTATCACGCCCGGGTATGGGTAAACGGTCGCGAAGTTGCGACCCATGAGGGCGGTCATACTCCCTTCTCTGCGGATATTACCGCGGCGCTCAATCCGTCCGAAAAGCAAACTATCGCCGTTCAGGTGGAAGACGATCCGCTGGATCTAACCAAACCTCGTGGCAAGCAGGATTGGCATCTCGAACCCCGCTCGATTTGGTATCACCGCACAACTGGAATTTGGCAGACGGTTTGGTTGGAGCGGGTCTCGCAGACGTACATCGGCAAGATTCGTTGGACGCCGCACATGGTTGGCTTCGCGCTGGATTTCGAGGCCAGAGTTTCCGGAGAATTGGTGCCGGACCTCAAAATCGAGATCGACTTGCGCCACAATGGCCGAGTGTTAGCCAGCGACTCTTACCAGGTGCTGGACGGTGAAGCCAATCGGCGAATTGTCTTGTCTGACCCCGGGATCGATGATTTTCGCAACGAGATTTTGTGGAGTCCCGAGCAACCCACATTGCTCGACGCCGAGATCCGCCTGAAACGCGGCGACCAGGTCGTCGATCAATGCCAGTCGTATACTGCCTTACGCTCGGTCGAGATTGTGCGCGATCGATTCGTGCTGAACGGCAGACCCTATTTGCTTCGTCTGGTATTGGACCAGGGCTACTGGCCCGATACGATTCTAGCCGCGCCAAACGACGACGCGTTACGCCACGATGTAGAGTTGGTCAAGCAGATGGGCTTCAACGGCGTCCGCAAGCACCAGAAGATCGAAAACCCGCGTTACCTCTACTGGGCTGACAGACTTGGGCTGCTTGTCTGGGAGGAAATGCCGGCTGCCTATCGGTTCACGCGAACCGCGATCAAACGCACGGTGCGCGAGTGGACCGAAGCGATCGAGCGCGACTACAGCCACCCGTGCGTGGTTGTCTGGGTGCCATTGAACGAATCATGGGGCGTGCCGGATTTGCCTTCGTCACCAGAGCAACGGCATGCGGTGGAAGCTTTGTATCATCTCACAAAGACACTCGACGCCACTCGTCCGGTGATCGGCAACGACGGTTGGGAGAGTAGCGCCACGGATATGATCGGCATTCACGATTACGACGCCAATATCGAACACCTTCGCCTGCGTTACGGACCGGAGATTCCGGTTCAGCAGCTCTTCGACCGTCGGCGTCCAGCCGGGCGAATCCTCACTCTTGACGGCTATCCTCATCGCGGCCAGCCCATTGTCTTAACTGAGTTTGGCGGGATTGCTTACGATAAGTGCCGCGCTCCAGGAGTAAAAACCGCCTGGGGTTACTCCGTCGTCGAGGACGCGGAGGAGTTTGCGCGCCGTTATCGCGAGCTCTTGAATGTGGTGGCGCGCATGGCTCTCTTCAGTGGTTTTTGTTACACCCAGTTCACCGATACATTTCAGGAAGCCAACGGACTTCTCTGCGCCGACCGGACGCCAAAAATCCCCCTCCATGAGATCAGGGAGGCGACGGAAACTTCGCGGAGCCACATAGCCCACGGAGTCTAGATGCATCGAGCGACTTTCACCAAGGCTGACGGCAGAGAGCTGACGCTTTACGGACGCAAAGCCCTTAGCGCCGGGAAAGTTGAAGCGCCGAGCCCGTTTCCCGATCCATTGCATGGCAATCCTCATTTGCGCTGGCATCCTTTGCGCGGCGAGTGGATTACCTACGCGGCCTATCGGCAGGACCGCACATTCTTGCCGCCGCCGGAGTACAATCCTCTGGCTGTCACCCTCGACCCGGCGCATCCAACCGAGCTCCCGTCAGGCGACTGGGATGTTGCCGTCTTCGACAACCGCTTTCCTTCATTGTCTCTACAATCAAGGGAGCCGCCGGAGCTAATTGTCCCGACCGCTCCGGCTTCAGGAAAATGCGAAGTCGTTGTCTTCACTCAGGACACGCGCTCATCTTTAGGTGCTTTGCCTCTCGATCATTTGGAGTTGGTTCTGAAAGTTTGGGCGGACCGAACCGAGAATTTGGGTAAGCTTGCGGGTATCGAGTACGTGCTGCCGTTTGAGAACCGTGGCGCGGAGGTCGGCGTCACACTGCATCATCCGCATGGTCAGATTTATGCTTACCCTGTGGTTCCTCCCGTGCCGGCGCGGATGCAGCAGATTGCCGTGACGCATTACCAAATCCATCAAAGCGGGGTCCTGCAAGATCTCATCAGCAAGGAATTGACAGGACCACGGATGCTCTATAGCGGCGAACATGCGGTCGCTTTCGTTCCGGTATGCGCGCGCTATCCGTATGAGGTGTGGGTCGCGCCGATCGCGCCGGTAGAAAACTTTGCTCATGTGAACGGAGAGCAGCGCGCCGATTTAGCGCGCGCGCTGAAGACGGTTCTGCTAAAATTCGACGGTTTGTGGAAACGACCGTTTCCATACCTGATGGCTTGGTACCAGGCGCCTACCGACGGCAAGCCCCATCCGGAATCGCATCTCCATGCCGAGTTCTATCCGCCGTACCGCACACCGGACAAGCTCAAGTATCTTGCCGGCACCGAGTTGGCTGCAGGATTTTTTGCGATGGACGCCCTGCCCGAGGAAAAGGCGCGGGAGCTGCAACAGATCCAAATATTTCTTGAGTTGTGATGTTAGATTAGCGATGAAGACGTTTGCCGAGGTATTCGGGAAACCCGCCGGCGGTGAGCGCACAGGCGCCCGGCCGGGTCAATCTTCTGGGCGAGCACACCGACTACAATGACGGCTACGTATTGCCAACGGCGATTGCGCAGACCACCTGCGTGTCGATGCGGGAAAATGCCGGCAAGCGGTTTTCGCTTTACGCCGCCGAGCTCGCGCAAGCCGCCGAATTCACCATGGAGTCAGCGCCACATGAGCATTTTGCAAGCTATGTTTATGGCTGCCTGCGCGAGCTCCGGGATCATATTTTCGAGGCGCCGCCTTTAGACATTCACATTTCATCGTCGATTCCCATCGGCGTCGGTTTGTCGTCAAGCGCCGCGCTCGAAGTCGCCAGCTTGCGGGCATTGCGCCAGCTCTTTAAGTTACCATTGGATGACGTTGCTATCGCGCAATTGGCGCAACGAGCCGAGGTCCGGTACGCCAATGTCAACTGCGGCATTATGGACCAGATGGCATCAAGCCTTGCCGATACCCGCAGCATGTTGTTTCTCGACACTCGAACACTGCAGCGCCGGGTTTTGCCACTGCCGGCACGCGCCGAAATTCTTGTGATCGACTCGGGGGTCGCCCGCTCGCTGGCCGCGAGCAAATACAATGAACGCCGAGCCGAGTGCGAGCAAGCGGCGCAATTGCTCGGCGTCAGGGCTCTGCGCGACGTAACCGACACTGCGGCAATCGAAGAGCTTCCACAGCCCTTGCGCCGCCGAGTGCGCCACGTAGTCAGCGAAAACGATCGGGTGCTGCGCGCGGCGGAAATGATCGATGCCGCGGCATTTGGCCAGTTGATGAACGCCTCGCATCGGAGCTTGCGCGACGACTACGAAGTCTCCATCGCCCAACTCGATCAACTGGTCGAGCTCCTGCAGAGTCAGTCTGCGGTGCACGGCGCCAGGCTGACAGGGGCGGGCTTTGGCGGCGCTTGCGTGGCGCTGTGTGTCGAAGGTGAAACTCTCGCGATAGCTGAAAGAGTCCTGGGCGCGTACAACACTGCGGGTCAGCGCGGTCGGATCTTGGTAGCGCCATCCGGCGACACTCGCGTTTGATCTTATGCCGCCAGGCTGCTTCCCCGCCGAGACGCACAGGCGCCAAAGTAAGAAAACCGATTCCGAACTTCTCGTCTTGGGGACTTTGCGCGAGTAAATCCTCGTCCTCAAAGCGACGGATCCTGAGAAAACTGGCGCAAGCTGCAAATCCAGACGTCGTAATATTTCTAAGGATATCAAGGAACAAACATGAAAGTACTCGTTGTCGGTGGCGCGGGATATATCGGCTCGCACATGGCATTGCTGTTGGGCCAGCAGGGCGCTCAGGTGATCGTCCTTGACGACCTATCTTCCGGCCATGCCGATGCGGTATTGTCTGCCAGGCTGGTGCAAGGCAGCGTCGAGGACACCGGTTTGCTCGATCGCTTGTTTGCTGACGAGAACTTCGATGGTGTCATGCACTTCGCATCGTTTATTCAAGTCGGAGAATCAGTTCAGCATCCGGCCAAGTACTATCGTAACAACGTGACCCATACGATCAATCTGCTCGATGCCATGATTCGCCATCAGGTTAAAAAACTTCATTTTCTCTTCCACCGCCGCGATCTTCGGCCAGCCGGAATATGTTCCGATCGACGAAGCGCACCCGAAGCAGCCGATCAATCCCTACGGCCGCTCCAAATGGATGGTCGAACAGGTGCTGCAAGACTACGACAGCCCCTACGGGCTAAGGTCGGTTTGCCTGCGCTACTTCAACGCCGCCGGAGCCGATCCCGAAGCCCGCATCGGAGAAACGCATGACCCTGAGACCCATCTCATCCCATTGCTGTTGCAAGTTGCCTCGGGGCGTCGTCATTCGGCGCAGATCTTTGGCGACGATTACGACACTCCGGATGGCACCTGCATTCGAGATTATATTCATGTTCTCGATTTAGCCGCGGTTCACTCCTTAGCGCTGAGACATCTCATGAGCGGCGGTCCCAGCGCCGCTTACAACCTCGGCAACGGCAACGGGTTTTCGGTGCGCCAAGTGATCGAAACGGTACGTCAGGTGACGATGAAGCCGGTGCCAGTGATCCATGCCGCCAGACGCGCCGGCGACCCGGCAAGTTTGGTAGCAGACGCCAACCTGGCCCGCAGGCATCTTGGTTGGACACCGGCTTACCCGGATCTCTCGACGATTGTGTCTCATGCCTGGAATTGGGAGAGAAAAATCGCGGGCGTGTAAACGCACAGCGACAGCAAATGGCAAAAATCCAGCAACAAGTCTTCGGTGAGATGCCGGATGGCCGCGATGTCGAGCTTTACACCTTGGCCAACGAGCAAGGTGTCGAAGCGAGGATCATGAACTATGGCGGAACTCTGGTTTCACTGCGGGCGCCAGATCGGAACGGAGTTCAGGCCGACATAGTTCTGGGCTTCGACGAGTTTGCGCCTTATCTCTCGCAGCATCCCTACTTCGGAGCTTTGATCGGCCGGTACGCCAATCGAATCGCCGGCGCGCGCTTCACCATTGATGAAAAGGCCTACTGTTTCTCGGCCAATGACGGGCGCAACCACCTGCACGGCGGAAGAATTGGCTTCGATAAAATCTTGTGGGGCGCAGAACCCGCCGAAACAGCTGACGGACCGCAGCTCGTTCTAAACCATTTCAGCCGAGCCGGGGAGGAAGGCTATCCTGGCAACTTAACGGTTAGAGTGACTTACACATTAACGGCGCAGAACGAGCTGCGCCTCGACTATAGCGCCAGCACGGATCAGACAACGGTCATCAATCTGACTCATCATAGCTATTTCAACCTAGCCGGCGCTGGAACGATTCATGATCACCTGCTGCGCCTCGCTGCCAAGCGCTATCTGC
Source organism: uncultured delta proteobacterium (assembly GCA_963728565.1). Lineage (GTDB taxonomy): Bacteria > Desulfobacterota > Binatia > UBA9968 > UBA9968 > WHTF01. The sequence goes on along the minus strand of CAVSLC010000010.1, from coordinate 71,841 downwards.
CTGTCGATGCGGAGTTGATCCCGCTCGGCGAGCAACGCTCCGTCCGCGGCACCCCTTTCGATTTTACCGACGCGCGCGCGATCGGATCGGGCATCAGCTCGGATGAAGCGCAATTGCAACTGGCCGGCGGTTACGATCACTGCTGGGTACTAACCGAACAGTCCGGCGCTTGCCCGCTCGCCGCGCAATTGCATGAGCCGATCAGCGGCCGAGCGCTTAGCGTGTTTACCACGCAGCCCGGCATCCAGGTTTATAGCGGCAACTTTTTGGATGGCGGCATTCGAGGCAAACAGGGCCGGCGCTATCAGCGGCATTCCGGCTTGTGCCTGGAAACGCAGCATTTTCCAGACTCGCCGAACCATCCCAGTTTTCCAACGACGATGTTAAGGCCTCGCGAGACGTATCGAGAAATTACCGTCTACCGATTCGAAGTTGATTAAGGCATCCGTGAGCAAAACATCTGAACAGTAGATCTTATAGATCCGAAGGCCTGGACGTTCCTGGCACTGAGGCAGAATCATCCTCGGTGCATGATACGTGACAACTCGCTCTCAAACTCCGGGCAAATCACCCGCTCCAACCGACCGTCATAATTGCGCTGCAGATCCCAAAGACCGCAATTATGCCAATGACTGGGATCTTCCCAATCCGTTCTATCGATGATCGGGTAAAAGCATATTCCTTCCAACGGGACGCCGGAATCTCTAGCGAGCATAACCTCAGCAACAATTTCTCTGGCCCAAGCGGCGCGCCCGACGCCGAAATGGCCTGTCTCGGCAACAAACATCGGCCGCTTGTAACGCCGATACACGTCCGCCACCAAGTTAGAGAAGGGAATCCAACGCTGGTCTCTTGGTGTATCTTCCCAGCGCAACCGATCGTCCGGATATTCCCACTGGTTGGCGTGATAATAATTCACTCCGATTATATCGAGATAACGCGGATTGCCACCAAGTTCGGGCTTGACGAATCCGGACAGCATGTCCCATGCCTCAAACTGGCTGGCATGTTGCGCGGCCGCTGCGGTGGCTAGTTCGGGATGTTGGCGGGGAGTGACAACGTGCATGATGGGATCGATTTGTGTGATCCGAGCGCGGCTGTCAACTGCCCAGATTGCTTCGATGCCGGCAATTGCAGCGCGCACTAACTGCTCTTTGAGCGCCACCCCTTCTCCCGTCCGACATGGATGCATGAACCCTACTTGGCCGGCGGCCCAAGCAAAAAACGAAATCTCGTTGATCGGTGCATAGAAGGGGGTGCGGGCGCTGTATTGCTTCATGAACCTAGCGATCGCACCGCAAAATCGCTCAAAGCGATCGACAAACTCCGGCGAAAAGATATCCACCCCGTCGGGCCAGCCGTAATGACAAATGTCCCAAATTATCTGAACAGATTCCTTTTGAGCGGCCTCTACCATGGGCGCTAATGAAGAGAAATCGTAACCACTGCCGCGCTCGATTAAATGCCAGCGCACAGCATCGCGGATTGTGCCAAATCCAAATCGCCGGAGCAGACGATAGTCTTCAGCCACGAATCGATCGTGTTGGGTCGCGTCGATCATGTCCAGGCGGATGCCCTCTCGAGTAATGTGTGATGAAGATTCAAAACCAGCCATCCAGAACGAATCGAAAAGCCTGGAGGTAGGCTCCTGGCGCTGTGCGCTCGGGGCAGCGCTCCCATTGAGGCCCGGCGATGAGTCTTGCAGAGCCGAGTTAGCATCACCACTTGGAGAAAACAAAAGAGCCATAGAAACTTTCTCCCGATGCGCGCTGGTTAACGACGATCAATGCTCTGTTTGGGCGGCACAACAAACGATGGCAAACGGGCTATTATACTTCCGGCACTATCAACATCGCCATAGATTTTTACGTGCCGTTTGAATTTTATTTCGTGATTGCAACCTGGCCGCAGGGTCATCATCCGGCCCAAATGAGCCTGGGCTGACAATGCTTGAAGGCGCTATTTGTTTTCAAAACGAATAGGCGGGCGCCGCGATGAGCTGGGGCAACCTCCGTTCGACAAAGAGGTTTGCAATGCCAGCGATCAGCAACAAACGAGTCGGATCGTTAAACCGCTAGGCTTGCCAGTTGAGCAATCAGTTGCCGAGGCGCTCAGGATAAAGCAATGCCGGCCGGCTCGAATCATAAAGAGTTGATATTCTCTCATCAGCTACCCGCCCGCGCCTGTTGCGCCGCTGCCACCGCTGGCTTCACAGCCGTCTTCAGAGCCGCTCGGGGCACCATGACATTAGCGATCTCATCGGCCGTCTTGAGCGCGGCGCCGACGCATTGGTCCATATTGTAGTAGCGATACTGGCCAAGGCGGCCGACAAAGGTCACTTTGGACTCTTTCGCCGCAAGCGCCTGGTATTTCTTGAGCAGCACCTCGTTCTCCGGACGAGGAATCGGATAGTACGGGTCGCCGTCAGACTGCGGGTACTCCCGGACAATCGACGTCCCGGCATGCTGTTGTCCGGTGAGATGTTTGAACTCTGTGATCCGAGTAAAATCGTAATCGTTGGGAAAGTTGACCGTGCCCACCGGCTGGTAGCGAGAGGTGTTTGCCAGGTGTTCGTGCTCGAAGCGAATCGAGCGATACGGCAGCTTGCCATAGCAGTACCCGAAGTACGCATCCAGAGGACCGGTGAAGACGATGTGGCTTGGGCGAAGTTTTTTTTGAATCGCGAAGAAATCAACCCCCACCTCGACATGGATCCTGCGGTGGTCGAGCATCCGTCTAAACATCTTGGTATATCCATCGAGCGGCATCTTCTGAAAAGTGTCGGTAAAATAACGATCGTCATGATTGGTGCGGGTGGGAATCCGCGCGGCCACGGAGGCAGAAAGCTCCGAAGGATCGAGACCCCATTGTTTGCGCGTGTAGCCGCGGAAGAATTTTTCGTAAAGATCCTGCCCGACCGCGTTGATGACGACATCCTCGCTGGTCCTGATCTGCGCGCGCGGTTGGCGTACGCGATCATAAAACGCCTGAATGGTCTCTTCGGTAAGCTTCAGCCCATAAACTCGATTAACGGTATCGATATTGATCGGAATCGGCACAAACTGTTCGCCGACTTTGGCGAGCACATGGTGCTCGTAAGGTCTCCAGTCGGTAAAGAGCGAGAGATATTCCGCTACTCGCGGAGCATTCGTGTGAAAAATGTGCGGTCCGTACGGATGCATCAAGACGCCGTGACGGTCTAGCGTATCGTAAGCATTACCGCCGATGTGTGGCCGCTTGTCGATGAGCAGCACCTCCAAGCCGCGCCCGGCGAGCCTTTCCGCGACCACCGATCCGGAGAAGCCGGCGCCGACAACTAAGACGTCCAATTTCATTGAATTCTTCCTTTCATATTTCTTGAGCTCCCCGCGCCCCCGGCGATGATCGAACAGACCACTGCGAAATTGAGGGGAGCCTCAACATGCGGGAACGCGAACCATTAAAGTTACTGATCGCCGTTATGGAAACGCGCTCTGCCACACTGGGCGTGCCAATCGGCTCGCACGACGTCGAGCATGTGATCGCGCATGGCGCCGACGATGCTGTCCCACGAAGCACGATTGGCGCGATCTATTCCCTGCTCGATTAACTCGGCGCGGGGGCTCCGAGCGGCGCGCTGAATCGCTGCGATGAATTCCTCGGCCGTTTGAGCGACATCGACGATCGGCGTGAAGTGATGCAAGACGTCAGGCACAGCTGTTGAGACGACGGGCTTGCCGGCTGCCATATACTCCAGTGTCTTGGTCGGATTGATGTACTGCGTCGCCTCATTGAGAGCGAACGGCATCAGGCAGACGTCAAAAGATTTAACCAGCGCGGGCAGGTCCGTGTAAGCGCGCTGCCCGAGCCAGTGGATATTCGGAAGATGGGGCAACGACTCCTGTTCGACCTTCGCCAGCGGACCCACCATAACGATGGAGGCATCCGGCATTTCCTGTGCAATCTGCGCCAGCAGAGCATAATCGAGCCGCTCATCGATCACCCCAAAGTAACCAAAAATCGGCCGCGGCAATTTCGCAACTTCCACCGGCGCGTCTGTCTCCGGCTGCCGTGCTTTACTGAAATGCTCCGCATCGACTCCGCACCCGTAAAAGTGCACATTGCTGTGATGACGGGACTTCGATTGATAGAGTTGATAACCACCGGTAAACACAACATCAGCTCTGGAAAACAACAACTGCTCGCGCTCTCTCAGGGATGGCGGCGCGTAGCGGAACTGCGCAAGTTCATCCATGCAGTCATAAACCGTAACGTTGGCATCGAAGCGGTCGAGGAAGTACGGCGCGACCATCGGTGAATAAAACCACTGAATCGGAGATTCAAATCGCCCCCTGAGCAGCTGGATGCTCACTGATCGCGCGGCGCAGCAATGGTAAGACGACCGCATATTGAGTATCGCTCTCGTGATTTCTTTCCTCGACGCGCAGAACAGGTACCAGCCGCACAACATTGGGATAAGGCTCGCTGATCTCGAGCCGGTGCTCGCTACCCTGCCATATCGGCTCTTCCATGAAAGTTATCGGATGACGCGCAGCAAGCCGCGAGAGTATCTGCTGCGGGCGCTGCCAGACGAAATCCCAACGTAAGTGGGAGTGCGCGACGATCGGGAAATCCTCGCGGTATCTAGGCAACTGTCGAGCGTTTAGACTGGAATCATTGTCGCCGCATGACGATCCATTCGCACCGGAGAGATAGGCGGAGCCACTGCTGGGCGGCATCTGGCTCGTGCGCAAGGCGGGAGGTTCAACGGCTCTGTTGGAAATCAAAGGTTCCAAGTTCTTTTCAGACATAGTTCTCCTATTCCTGTGCGCTGGATTTTGCGGCACCCCATCAGACAGGGTGCGCATTCCAACCAGGACCGATCGCTTCGCGGCCCGCGTAACTCGATTAAGTCAAACGTGTATGCCGCTCAGCGACAGGAGCTACCTGTATGCAGATTATCGCAGGAGGGCGTAGGGCTTCACAGCAAATGTCGTTCCAAAAGTTATCCCAAACAATTTCGATTACGCGTGTCGAATGAGTGACATACGCCCATTCAATGTCCTACGGTTGGAATAACCATCCGTGGCTCTCTCAACGTATGCATTCGGTTTCAGATCGGCCGACGGTGCAGCGGGCATGGATGAAGGTGGAGAGCTCGCTTAAAAAAAACCCGCTCTCCATGGTACAACCATCTCCAAAAGAAAGGATTTATAATCAATGAAAAATTCTACCGTAACGCTGCTGCTGGATCAGCTGCGTCGAGAAGCACAAAAACAGAAGGAAGACGGAGATCTCAAGGACGGCGAGTATCAGGAAATTAGTGAATTGATCGGTCAGATTGAGCGAGCTTTCACCAATGGGTAAGTAGGGCGGATTATCTCAACGGGGAGACCTAAGTCGTTCCTTTTCCCGGCTTCAAGAGGAGTATCCAATCTCATCGAGTCTCATGGTGTCCTTCCATCATGGAGACGTCAGCTGCCGGACATGCACCAGCAGGTCATCGAGCTGAACCGGCTTGTCAAGATACATGGCGCCTAGCGCAGCGGCTTGGAATTTTATCTGGTTAGAACCATATGCCGTTACCAGAATAGTTTTCGAGCGTGGAGATACTTCGTTTTGAACCCGAAGAACCTCCAGCCCATCGACCATTCCCGGCATTCGCAAATCGGTAATCACGACATCAAAGTTGTCAACGTCCCGAATCAATTTGAGAGCTTCTTCTCCGCGTTGCGCTTCAACAACGTCGTAACCGTGGATCTTGAAAAAAAGCATCATATTCCGGCGGGCCAAAGGGTTGTCTTCGACGAGGAGAATAGTCGCGGGCATCACTTCTGCTGTATACAATAAAACCCACGGTGGCAATAAGGGTCGCCGACTTTGGTACTCCGACTACATGGCTCGTCAGGACCAAGCAACTTATAGGTATGCTCGTGAAACCAACCGGCATGTAGTTTGGAAAGTCGCCAATTTCACTGCGAGATGACGCATCGCGGAACGCCGCATCTGGACGGGAATTGCGCTTGACTGCGCAACCGGTTGGAAGTATGACTCAGATAACGAAGCCTATTTAGACTCGTATAAATTCCTAATCGACGAATCAGATCAAAGGAATGCAAGCTTTTTGCTGCGCTTCTTTGATTCGTCGTGGTACACCAATCCGTTGACGGCGCGGGCAATGATCTCAGAGCACATGGAAGGATGATAATGAGCAGGGAGTTGCGAGAAACTTTCAGCGACTACACCAGAGAATACATCAGGCTTAGAAGAGAAACCAACCGGCTTCTTAGAGAAGGAAAAATCGACAAGCATGAGGCCAATCACCGAAACGGCAACGCCAAGCAGTTTTTGATGTTCGCGCGCTATCAAGTCGAGGCCGCAAAGAAAACGAGCAACCTCAAAAGTCCCGCAAGCTCGCCCCTGAACTTGAAGCTACACTCGGAAGACAATTGGCACTCGAAGGAGCGATGAACTGCACGCACGCTAGCGCGGCCGAGCACACAGACTATTCTTTATCATCCGGTCGAGGATTTTAGATCAACCGGCTTGACGCAGTATTCGTCAAAACCGGCCTGTTTCGCCAATTGCTGGTCCTCGTCCTGTGCGTACCCCGAGATCGCGATCAGATAAACATTTTTGAGCTGGGCGTCTTGCCGGATCGTCCGCGCAATCGCGTAGCCATCCATCCAGGGTAGCGCAATGTCGCAGAGCACGACATCGGGTCTCAGGTTTCTCGCGATCACGAACGCTTCGACTCCGTTATGGGCTATCTCGACCAGGTGGCCAGCATCTTGAAGGAACAATTGCATGGCTCGAGCTCCAACCTGATTGTCGTCGATAATGAGAACACGGCATGAGATTGGATCCTTCGATTGAGAAGCGCTCGATTCAGGATTGGGATCGCGCGGCGCGGTAGGATCCCTCTGGACCGGCAACCGAACGATGAACTCTGAACCCTTTCCAGGTCCCTTACTGCTCGCCGATACCGTCCCACCGTGCATTTCAATGAATGCCTTGACTAAAGTCAGACCCAAGCCGAGTCCGCCGCGGCTACGATCGAAAGTTCGCAATACCTGGCTGAATGGCTCGAACAATCGGGTCAGCGTGCTCTCATCCATGCCGATCCCGGTATCACGAACCTTGAGAACAGCTGTTTCTTGATTCGGAACGATGGCTAGGGTCATGGTCACCGTGCCGTCCCGGTGGCGTGAACTTCTGGCTATTGTGCAAGAGATTTCCAACCGCCTGTCCCAAACGTCTGCAATCCCCTAGGACCCAGACAGGATCCTGCGGCAGCTGCAGCGCGAGGCGGATGCCGACGGAGCCTAGGATCCCTCGATAGTCCTCCGCTGCTTCGCGCACAATCGCCGCGAAATCGCAGGACTGTTTATCAATTTCAATCTGCCCGGCTGAGATCCGCGAAACGTCGAGCAGGTCGTTAGTAAGATGTGTCATGCGAGTGATCTGCCGCTTGATGATAGCCCTGATTTCTCGCGCTTCCGGTGTATCCGAAACGGGCAGCATCTCAAAGGCATTGATGATGACGCCTAAAGGATTGCGCCACTCATGCCCGAGTACGGCTAAAAACTTGTCCTTCCGTTTGTCAGCCTCGCGCAATCTCGCTTCCAGTTGTTTTTGATCGGTGAGATCCTGAATCACTACATTGACCCCGATACACTCGCCATTTAGATCCTTTAATGGGAAATAGCTGTTTAGCCATGTTCCCTTGACACCGGGTTGCGCGCCAGTCTCGCCTATCATCTGAACATTGAGACGAGGTTTTCCTGTAACTATCAATTCCCGGCACACTGTTTCGACCGCGCCGGCGATGCTAGGATTTATTTCGCGGACGGTTCGACCGACGTGTTGGTCGGCCGGTATACCATTCTTCTCCGCGAGCAAATCGTTTACCCGGATATAACGCAACTCGGTATCTAGTACGGCGAGACCCACCGGAGCTGTTGCATAGATAGAATTGAGTTCCGCCAGCTGCGCCGCATTTTGACGATTAGCCTCGCGAAGTTGATCAAGGAGAAAGCGTTTCTCTTGATCGCGTACGTAGAGACGCAACAACGCCTTTGTCGCGCCTAGAAGTTCCGCGGGTTCAACCGGCTCGGTCAAATACGTGTCAGCGCCGCGCTCCAAGCCAATAGCCCGATCCTCCGGGCTAAGGTACATAGCCGAAATTTGCAGAACCATAATGTGCGCGGTTGCCGGGTCTGCTTTAATCGCTTCGCAGACTGCAAAGCCGCTGGTATCGGGCAACTTGACATCGAGCAGTACAAGACTCGGTTGAAACTCCTTGACAACCCGCAATGCCTCGGCGCTGGTCTCCGACTCGATCACCTGATATCCGCCGCGTTTGAGGATGCGGCTCTTGGCGTAGCGCCGCGCTTCGTTGTCATCGACGTTGAGAACCGTGGGAAGTTCTAAGCCATTCATGAGAGGTAAGGGATCGTATACGAATCCGCTGAGATTCGTCAATCGGTTTCTGCGGTCGGGCTTTTGGCCGCGAGATAATGGATTTGCCGGCGCGGTCTGGGATAGATCAGACCGTCCGAGTAGTGACGAAGATTATGAAGCGCGAAGAGAAAGACGTGCTAATTCACAAACGATGATGGACGGCGCTGTGCGAAAGCATTTTCGACTCGTGTTTACTCATCAGTCGCTACCACCTCGACTCGATCCTCATAGCCGCATTTGTCGCACCTCGCCTTAAGTTCGTTATCCTCGGGTAAATCCGGCGCAAGGGCTCTCTGCTCAGGAACTATTTCCATCGTGCCGTCGCCGCATTTTGGGCAATTGGTATTGGCTTCAATCATCTGCAAGATCTCCCTTTAGATTAACTTAGTATGATTTCGATACGTCCAGCGGATCAGCATCGTTGGTCAAGCCAGGCGAAACTCCGCGATCGAGGCATGAGCTGCCGATCCTTTGAGATCGGGAATAATACTGAGCTCCAATTCGGCGCAGCTGTCGAGATTGACATTGAAATCTTCAACCTCTCTGCTGGTGGTTGGCGGGCTAAAGTTGTATTGCTGTCGCACAATCTCGCGATAAGGCTGGCCGACACCCGAGCACCATCGCAGTGTATACTCCTGCAGCCGTTCCTGCTCATGCTCATCGAACACCAGATGAATCAGCCGGAGATTCTGCGGGTCATCGAACATCAGGCGAACAATCTGCTGCCCCGGCGCTGCCGCGCGCCAACCGGGCGAAGCGCCCGGAACCAACGCCGCTTCGATCGGGTGCTGCGCTTCTTCAGAGGATACTTCGACGTGCGCCAGGGATTCCAGGTCCAGCCACGGATTGATCGAGAGGTAAGGAGTTTCTCTCACGGTTAATAATGCGCTTTCGCATGGCCCCTCTCCTTCGCAGATAGTTCGGCTGCGCGGATCCGTACGCGATCCGGCTAGAGGATTGAGCTTAACATTTTGGTCGCCGAGAAAAAGACCGGATGGTCATCTGATTTACGAAAGTTTACCGTTCCCTGTCCTAGCGGCGCGTTGAATTCTCTGACATGTGGCCTCGCTTCACAAGACCGCCTTCGTCTCAAAATAGATACAAGAGCGGAGTTATAATGTTCCGTTCCGCGCAATGCGATAGCAACTATCGTTGCTGCTGAAGACTTTAAGCATCGACTCTGCTGCTTTTTTCATCTCTTCAGTTTCGGCATTCTAAATGGCATCGCCATTGCGTAATAACAAATTATCCGCGTCTTCGATTTACTTGATTTAAAGTTTCCGCCGCAATCAAATCTGCCCCTAGCATCGTTGTCGGCGCTTTTTTTAAGGATCCCGAATGAAAATCGCGCAGGTCTCGCCTCTTTATGAAAGTGTGCCGCCGCGAACTTATGGCGGCACTGAACGGATCGTTTCTTACCTGACCGAGGAGTTGGTGGCGCAGGGACACGAGGTCACGCTCTTCGCCAGCGGCGATTCGGTCACTGCGGCGCAACTCATAGCGGCGCGCAAGCGAGCCCTGCGTCTCGACAATGTGTTCGACCCGCTTGCTCATCACTATGTTATGCTCGAAGAGGTTTTCGAGAGAGCGTCCCGTTTTGACATCATCCACTTTCATACCGATTACCTTCATTTCCCGCTAGCGCGTCGATACTCGGTTCCGCACGTGACCACCCTGCATGGCCGGCTTGATCTTGCCGACCTGATGCCCGTGTACAAAAAATTCAGCGAAATGCCAGTTGTATCGATCTCGAATGCGCAACGCACACCTCTGCCCCGCGCCAACTGGCAACAGACGATCTATCATGGCTTGCCTCTGGAGCTTTATGATTGCGGTGAGAAACCCGGGAATTATCTCGCGTTCGTTGGACGAATCTCACCGGAAAAACGGCTAGATCGCGCAATCGAAATCGCCGCTCGTTCGGGCATGAGACTTCGCATTGCCGCCAAGACCGATGCCGCCGATCGTAATTACATGGAACAGGTGATCAGACCCATCTTGAGCAATTCGTCGGCGGAATTTATCGGCGAGATCGGCGACAAGGACAAAAAAGAATTTCTCGCGAACGCTTATGCCTTGCTGTTTCCGATCGATTGGCCGGAACCTTTCGGCCTGGTGATTATCGAAGCGATGGCATGCGGCACTCCGATTATTGCGTTTCGGCGTGGCTCGGTACCGGAGTTGATCCAGGAGGGCATCACAGGTTACATCGTCGACGACATCGAAGGCGCCCTTCAGGCGCTTCGTAAGATTCCGGCTTTTGACCGCCGGCGCTGTCGCCGGGTTTTCGAAGAACGTTTTAGCGCCTCTCGTATGGCGCAAGATTACCTCAGCGTCTACCGCCGCGTGATCAAAGCTTCAACTGATCACAATGCTGGCGTCGCCCTGGCGGCGCTCAATTCCAATGCCTTGAAAGGAACGATCGACTACTAAGTCGAGTAGTGACGAATCGACCCGCAGGTTCTTCAAGTATATCTCATTGATGCACTCGGGCAGCACAGGCGAGTCGAAGTAAATCTTCGCATCGCTCGCATGGACCGAGAGTCCCAAACACGCTTGCAGCATTAAAAAGACCGAGCCGGCCGCCCACGCTTGCGGCGCGCAGGCAACCGGATACAGGGTCGGCCCTTCACCTTCGCGTCTCGGAAAACCGCAGAAAAGCTCGGGCAAACGATGCATTTCAAAGTAGAGGCTGGCCTCGAACAGTCCGGTGATCACCGTGGATATCGGTTCTTTCAAACCATAACGAGCAAAGCCGGCTGCGATCACGGCATTATCGTGCGGCCAAATCGATCCATTATGGTAGGACATCGGGTTGTAACGCACTTCGTTGGTCGATAATGTCCGGATTCCCCAGCCGGAAAAAAAATCTTCGCTCATCAACGTGCTTGCAGTACGCAACGCATACTCATCCGTAGCAATACCGGCAAACAGGCAATGGCCGGCGTTCGATGCTCGCACCTTGCAAGGACGCTTTGCTTGATCGAGCGCCAACGCGTAGATCGAAAGCTCGTCACACCAAAACACTTGGTTGAAATTGCTCTTTGAGTCGCTCGGCCTCACTGACAAGCCTCACGGCTTCGTCGCTATGGCCGAGGAGCGTCGCGATTCCTGCCGCCGCAAGTTTGGCGGCGTACACGTAACCCTGAACCTCACACAGCGCCAGTGGCGCCTCGGTGAGAGTTCCGTCTTGATGAAAAACGGAGTCCCACGAATCTTTCCAGCCTTGCTGCACCAACCCATGCGATGAGCGGCGCAACGTTTCGACAAAGCCATCGCCGTCGACGTCACCGTACTCTTCAATCCAGTGCAGCGCGCGCCTCACGTGCGGCCAGATCCAGCGAGCGAATTCAACATCGTTCGTGCGAGTGACGTAAGCACCCGCCAGCATAACGAACAAAGGCGTACTGTCGGTGCTGCCGTAGTAGCGGTCAAAAGGAATTTCACCCAAGCTGGCCATTTCTCCCAGGCGCATCTCGTGCAGAATCTTTCCGGGTTCGGCGTCGCGCTCGGAGATAACTTCCGTCGCTTGCGTCTCCGCCAAGTAACGCAGCACGCCGCGCGCGACCCGGGGGAAAATCCATAAAAGCTCCCACGACGTAATAATCCCATCCCGGCCGAACACCGTGCTGAACCACGGCACTCCCGCGTACGGATAAAGATCTTGGCCGTCGGTAATCATCATATGAATATCGGCGTAGGAGCGGTCGAGCCAGCCGTTGAACTCATGATTCGACGTGCGGACTTGGCACTCCTCCGCTTTGTAGGCAGCTAGCGCTTGTTCGGCTTGTTTCAGCGCCAGCTCTACGGGGCGGCGAACCGGAACAGAGCGTTTCGATTTGCACGCGTACGAGACTAAAAACGCCTCGGGTTTTTTAGGATCGAGAATTCTGTGAAAGGTCGCTTCACCAGGCGCCAGCTTCTCCGGGGCTGGAGAAAACTCGATGATTGTTTGGCGAACGATGTCGTCCAGGCCAAGATAGCTCAGCATCGCGCGATCCTTGTCGAGTCTCATCCACCAGGCGCGTCCCTCGCTTTTCTCTTTTGACGCCGCGCACTTCGAAAATGTCGGCAAAATCGGCGTCGAAGCGAATCGCAAAAGAAATTTCGATGGGCAACAGGCTATAGTTGACCAGTTGCAGCCGTTCATAACAGACTGCCTGCCAGATGAATTTTGAGCGATATAGATGCACATCACCGCGGCGCAGCGCGATCGTGCCGTCGACGTAAACATCGGGGTTGGTCGAATCGACGGTGAAGAGAATGTTGTCTTCTTTGATCATCGAGCTCAGTAGAAAAGGGCGGATGTTTCCCATGCGAAGTTCAAGATAAGAGAGGAACCGTGTTCCCTCGTGATAGATTCCTTGTTCGCCTAAGCCATACTGAAGAATATCGCCGTAGCGGTCGAAAATTCCAAAGCTCTCGCCCATCTTTAGGACTCGGGACTCCTCTGCAGCGGATGCTGTCGCAAGGATGTAGAATTCATCGGGCAAGCGAATAATTTCGTTCATAATCTCAGATCCTTCATACACCAATGGTCGGCGGCAAAGACGTTTGAAATGCTCCCGTTCATCCCCTATTCTAGAAGTATGCAACCCAGATGCTCGGAGGAAACGGAAACATGCGCTACCTCGCTTTGGCCTGCGATTACGATGGAACTCTGGCTAGCGATGGTCAAGTCTCGAGCCGCACATTAGCAGCCCTGCAACGTTTCATAGCATCGGGCCGGAAGCTGATCCTCGTCACTGGGCGTGAGTTAGAAGATCTTATCTCGGTATTTCCTCATTATACTATTTTTGAACGGGTTGTCGCGGAAAATGGTGTTTTGCTGTATCACCCGGCAACCGGCGAGAAAAAAATTCTAGCGAGTCCGCCACCGGCAAAGTTCGTGGCCCGTCTTCGGGAACGAGGCGTACCGATTTCCGTAGGCGATGTCATTGTTTCGACGCATCATCCCCATGAGACGTTGGTCCTCGATACTATTCGCGAGCTTGGGCTGGAGCTGCAGTTGATTTTCAATAAAGGGGCGGTGATGATCCTGCCTTCGGGCACGAGCAAGGCTACCGGACTTGCGGCCGCTCTGAAAGAAATGAATTTGTCGCCGCACAACGTCGCGGCGGTCGGTGACGCCGAAAACGACCATGCTCTTCTGGCGCTTTGCGAATGTTCTGTCGCGGTCGCCAATGCATTGCCGATGTTGCAGGAAAAGGCGGATTTTGTTACCACGGCTGCCAATGGCGAAGGCGCCGCAGAACTAATCAACGAAATCATCGTTAGCGATCTTCGTGATCGTGACACCAGCCTGACCAGGCATCATCTGCTGCTGGGCACTGCGGCTGATGGCAGGGAAATTCGCGTTTCGCCGTTCGCGTCAAACATTTTACTCGCCGGTTCATCTGATGATCAGAGACGAAACGTCGCCAGCGCGTTTATCGAGAATCTTTGCAAGCAACGCTATCAGTACTGCCTGCTTGATCCGCGCGGCGCTTTCGAGGAGGTGTCCAACGCAATTGGTCTCGGGCGTCCTAAACGAGCGCCCACGGTGGATGAAATCATCCGTCTTCTGAAGGATCCGGCGGAGAATGCGATTATTAACTTGAGCGGCGTGAGCATGCGCCAACGAAGCTCCTTCATTCAGGAGCTGTTCGCCCGGCTTCAACAACTTCGCGCCAGGACCGGCCATCCTCATTGGATCGTTGTCGATGAAGCGCAGGATGTCCTTTCCAGATCGTGGCAACCCGCGCCGCTGGATATTCCTTCTCAGTTTGAAGGAATGATGTGCGCGACCGGTAATCCCAACGCCGTCGCCCGCTCCATCCGGTCATCTGTGAATATTGTATTGGCGCTCGATCCTTCCGGCGCGGCTGCTTTCAGTCAACTCCCGGGGTTGTCGCCTGATGAAATGTTCGAGACTCCCGCCATCCCGATCAACGCCGGTGAGGCGATCATCTGGTTACGTGATGCAGGCGCTCCCTTTAGAATCAGATTAGGGTCGGGGAAAGATCGCAGCCACAGTTCGCCCTCCGGCACTGCCAGGATGCCCCAGCGCATTAGTTGATTGCATGTCGCATGCAAGTGTTATCATCTGGCTGGTTCGGCGTCGACGTATTCTGAAACTCACGATTACCCACACGCTGTAGATTTAACCCTGGTCGTCTCAGAGTTAAGACTTAAATCCGCCGCTCTGCTTCGTTCGTAAGATCAGCCCTTGCAGGCGTTCCGAAAAATCTTCAAGCCATTCACGACATGCCCTGTGCTTTAAGTGCTGGTACGTGTTTTGCTCTCCGTATAAGCGTACCCCCCGGGCTGCTAAAAACACGTAACGTAGATTCGCGTCCGCATTCACTAACCGTCAGCAAACTGAAGGAGGTTATCATGGAAAATTATGAGGGAGCTTTTGGAACGGGGCAATCGCAACAGCCCAGCAGGACTGAGGATCAGTTTACAAAATCGATTGAAAAATATACCGGCGCGATACCATCCTCCGCGTTCTTAGGAGTCGCGCTCGGGGCGATGGCGCTTTCACTGGCGATGCAGATCGGCGGTCGGGGCAAGTGGGGGAACTTCATCGGACAGTGGGTCCCCACCTGGTTGATCATCGGACTCTATAACAAGCTGGTGAAGCTTGAGGGTCATGATCAGAGCGATCGAGGTGATGGCTATTCGCGCTACAGCAGCTAAGCCGCTACTGATATCCAGCGGCTCGGCCCCCTCGCAGGGGCCGGGCCGTAAACACTCGAGTACAACGCTGACCTGCACGATAAACTTTGCATCGGTGATTACGCGTCCTCCTCTCATAGGGCCGATTGCACGAGTTCTCTGCCAGAGCCTTTATCACAATGAAGGCTGATGTCGCTTTGATCCGGAAGCGGCCAGCAAAGCGCTCGGCGCGGTCGTGTCTCCGGATCCAGTCGAATCAGCCAAGGCTGCGAGCCTCCGTTACGTGACGGATGATCAGCCAGGTATTTCCCGCCGAAGGAGCGGCGCAGCGTTCCAATACATTGATCCCTCCGGCAAAGTCATCCGTGATCCGGAAGAATTGCAACGCATCAAATCTTTGGCGATACCGCCGGCCTGGCGTGAGGTTTGGATCTGTCCGATACGCAATGGCCACCTGCAAGCGACCGGGCGCGATGCCAAGGGCAGAAAACAGCATCGTTATCACCCCCGATGGCGCGAGGTCAGAGATGAAAACAAATATGGTCGTATTCTGGCCTTCGCGAAAGCTCTGCCGCTGATTCGTCAAAGAGTCGACAACGACCTTCGGCGGCCCGGGTTACCGCGCGATAAAATCCTCGCAACGGTAGTAAGGCTGCTTGAAACCAGCCACATTCGTGTCGGCAACGAGGAGTACGCTCGGCAAAATAAATCCTTCGGCCTGGCAACCCTGAGGAATCGCCACGTCAATGTTTCCGGTTCGACGATCAGTTTCGAGTTTCGCGGCAAGAGCGGCGTCGAGCATGCGTTGGATATCAATGATCGTCGCTTGGCAAAGATCATCAAACGCTGCCAGGATCTGCCGGGTTATGAGCTGTTTCAGTACATCGACGATGATGGCGAGCGTCGCACCATCGACTCCACTGATGTTAACGAGTACATCCGCCAGATTGCCGGTGAAGAATTCAGCACTAAGGATTTCCGCACCTGGGCAGGAACGGTGTTGGCCGCACGAGCATTGCAGGAGTTCCAAAGCGCTGCGTCTGATGCGGAAAGCAAACGCAATATAGTTCAAGCAATTGAATCCGTCGCCAAGAAATTGGGCAATACCAAAGCGGTGTGCCGGAAATGCTATATTCACCCGGCGGTGATTCAGTCCTATACCGACGGGACTCTGTTGCGCGCTCTGCGTCGGCGGCTCAAGAAGGAAATCAACGACGCGCATGACCTCGAACCGGAAGAGGCCGCTGTGCTGAGGCTGCTGAAAGCCGGAGTTACCTTGGATAGTAAAGCAGCGCCAAAAGCCTCGAGGCAATGGAGCGAGAGGCTAGCGCTCGATTGCGCATGCGCATGCAAAGTAATGATAGATAACCGCATGAGATGATTCCGTCCGCACCGATTGTTTCAACAGCACACCCCACCCAAGCCACCTGGTGGCAAAAGGGTTCGATCTATCAAATTTATCCGCTGTCATTCAAAGACAGCAATGGTGACGGCAGCGGTGACCTGCGGGGAATTATCAGTCGGCTTGATTACTGCCGCTGGCTCGGGATCAATGCGGTCTGGCTATCGCCGATCTATCCTTCGCCGATGATTGATTTCGGCTATGACATATCAAATTTCACCGATATTCATCCGCTGTTTGGCACCCTCAGTGATTTCGACGCGCTGATCAGCGAGGCGCGGCGTTTAAATCTAAAAATCCTTTTGGATTACGTGCCGAATCACAGCTCGGACCAACACTTCTGGTTTCTTCAGTCGAGATCGTCCCGGAACAATCCCTACCGAGACTGGTACATTTGGCGCGATCCAGCGCCCGGAGGTGGGCCGCCCAACAATTGGTTGAGCGCATTCGGCGGCAGCGCTTGGGAGTGGGATGAAAACGCCGGACAATACTACCTGCACTCCTACCTTAAAGAGCAGCCCGATCTAAACTGGCGCAATCCTGCCGTACGACAGGCGATGATCGACGTGCTGAGATTCTGGCTTGATCGAGGCGTCAGCGGTTTCCGAGTAGATTCGATCGCTCACTTGATGAAAGATACTCAGTTTCGAGACAACCCCTTGAATCCCGATTGGGACCCCGCCACTGGTCCGTATTTTCGCTATCTGCCGGTGCACTCGCGGGATCATCCGGACAGCGCGAACGTCATCCGCCAGATACGGCAAGTCATCGATGAATACGAGGATTGCGTGATCATCGGTGAGGCCTACCTATCCATGGAGCGCACCGTTGCCTATTACAAGTCCGGAGTCCATCTGCCTTTTAACTTTGCCCTGATCACCAGTCCCTGGACCGCTCCCGAGGTGCATCGCATAATCACAACTTACGAGTCACTGCTCGGACCTGATCAGTGGCCCAATTGGGTGCTGGGAAATCATGACCGTCACCGGGTCGCCAGTCGGATCGGCAGGGCACAGGCGCGCGTAGCGGCAATGCTTCTGCTCACCTTGCGTGGCACACCTACGCTTTATTACGGTGATGAAATTGCGATGCTGGATGTTCCGATACCGGCTGAGCTGGTCAAGGATCCCTGGGAGTTAAACGTTCCCTCCCTCGGCCTGGGGCGAGATCCCGAGCGCTCACCGATGCAATGGGATTCGACCAATCACGCCGGCTTCAGCACCGCCATTCCGTGGTTGCCGGTGGCCAGTGATTTCAATCGCTTCAATGTTGCGTGTGAGAGCCATGAACCCGACTCAGTGCTCACTTTATATCGCCGCTTGATCGCGCTGCGGGCCGCAAAAACGGCACTGCACAGCGGTTGCTATGGCGAAGTCTTGTGCGAAGATCATGTCCTGAGTTACAGCCGCCACTCCGGGTCGGAAAGTTTTTTGATCGCGCTAAATTTCAGCGACGAGCCTAGAACATTTGAGCACGTCGCCCTTCGCGGCAGTATCAGTTTAACCACCGCTGTTGATCGCGCTGGTGAAGCCGTTGCCGAAAAGTTTCTACTGCGCCCTGATGAGGGAGTCATCGTCGAAGTAGAACATCCAAATGCTTGAGCAACCCCCATCTAAACTCATCGATCGGCAAGCGCGCGCGCTGATCATTTCCGGCAAACGTCTCGGCATCCTCCGAGCTGCTCTCAGAGTGGGGCATTTGCAACCGTCCGGCTGCCGCTCGGTCGGGTGTCCCAGTTTTCTCAAGCTGGCAAGGAAGACCACGCCATTTTTCTCTGGCATCGGCTTTGCGGCACTGTGATTTGACCGCCGCAAACAACGAACGTCCGGATCCTTTTCGGGACAGGCCGTTAACGGAGGGTGTCCGCGTGCTTAGGAAGTCTCGATCGGGCGAACCGATCATTATTCCTTTTGCCAATCGGCGTCAGGCAGGCAAGCAGCTCGCGACTCAACTAGCCCCCTATGCTAATCGTTCGGATGTTCTGGTACTGGCGCTGCCGCGTGGCGGGGTGCCGGTTGCTTTTGAGGTTGCCCGCGCGCTTCGTGCTCCCTTGGATGTTTTCTCGGTGCGTAAGCTTGGCGTCCCAGGGCAAGAAGAATTAGCCATGGGCGCGATCGCCACAGGTGGAGTTCGTGTCCTCAATGAGGAAGTCACTAGCCGAATTCCTGTTTCGAGTTCGGCAATTGACGATGTAGCCCATCGCGAGGAGGAAGAGTTGAAACGCCGCGAACGGCTGTACCGTGGAGATCGGGCGCCACCCAGTGTACAAGGCCGCACGGTGATTCTCATTGATGACGGCCTGGCAACCGGATCGACGATGCGCGCCGCTGCTACCGCGCTGCGAAAGATGCAGCCGTCTAAGATCATCGTTGCGGTTCCTGTTGCTGCTGCCGAAACTTGCGACGATTTGCGCGGCGAAGTCGATGAGGTGATTTGCGGCGCAACCCCTGAGCCCTTCATGGCTGTCGGGGCGTGGTATTCGGATTTTGAGCAGACAAGCGATCAGGAGGTCCGCGAGTTGCTTGACGGAATCGCTAATATGTCGCGGGACTCTACACAACCTATGTGACCAGAAACCAAGCAAGTGTTAAACCGTCGAGTTATGATGTTTTGCGCGTTGACCGTGCAGCGACCGAAGAGCGCTGTCTCGGAACCCAACTCTTCTAGCGGCGACCCCGTCTATCAGGGCACAGTAACGGCAGCCACCTTCTCGTCGGGTTTTTGAGGGTCACATTATTTACCTTCTGAATGGTGCCACAAGCTCGTCAATTGCGGAAAGGAGGCAGTGATGGCTAAAGAAAACTCAGTATCATTCTTGTTCGAGAAAGCCTGAGACGCTGTTTTCAGTAGAAGCAAAGGAGGATTGAAAAACATGCAGCTGACAAATAACATGGATCAATTTCCAGCGAGCATCGGTGGTGAGGAGCTATCAATATCGCAAACCATCCCGTCAGCGCCCGACTGACCGAGATGCCATTGTATTTAGAAAATCCTGCGCGGAGGAAACATGCTCCACTGGTTCAAGCCACAAGCATGCATGACCCTTTCCAACCACCCTCGGAATCGAGACAGAACAAATAGGCTACTTTTTCATGATCGGCGGCTCGCCCGCTCCGCCATACTGCCCGATGCGGCGCTTGGAATCCTGCTCAAATGGTTGCTCCGTTTGAGGACTAATCTCGCGCTGTCTTTTACGTTTTGACGTTTTCTTCTGGGGGCCTGCCTGTTTGCCTCTTTTCTTTGCTTTTGACATGGAATCTCCTGTTTGTTTTTTTCCTCACGTTGTTGACGTTCCTGAATGAGTCGATGCGCGGTTCACTCGCGTCTCCCCGCGGTTGCCAGCTTCCATGTTGTAAGTGTGCGGCGTGAAGTAGACGTTACTGACGCTCCATCCGGGTAACGGCAGCGGCGAGATGAAAACTGTGTTGGGGGGAGCTCCGTACAGATTGATTCACAAACTCGGGGCTTGGGGTGCTTTGTCCAACGCCCGCTGTACCTTGAACAGAAGATCGTCCAACACGAACGGCTTTCGAATGAACTCGGTCGCTCCCGCCGGGACGGCCGAAAGCGAATCGGATACATAGCTCGTCATGATCATAACCGGAATCTGTGGCGCCCTGAGCTGAAGCTGCTGCAGCAGCTTCAAGCCGTCCATCCGGGGCATGACGATATCCGACAACACCAAGTCAAACGCTCGCCCGGCTAGTTTTTCAAGCGCGTGAACTCCGTCGCTTGCCTGATCTACGTCATAGCCCTCATCGCTGAGCAGCAGCGAGAGGTTTCGTCGGGTGATGGCATCATCTTCGACGATGAGGATTTTGCCGACCATAGGACCTAGTCACCGCAAAAATGATTCCACCCGCTCCATTCATGAGCTGCAGTTTCGGACATCAGGGTTCGTGCGCCAAAAGGTGCCGTTTGATGTTCGATTACAGCCTTTCCGTATTTCTGCTGTGATTAAAATAGACGCATCCGAAAAAAGGTCAGAACAGCGGTTGGAATGCGAGATACAGCCTCTTCAGTCCGTCGCATTTTCGACACACGGGCAATGCCATGCGTGCCCCACCCGAGAGCCATATTGCCAACAGCGGATGCACACTCCAGCCCGTAAGAAGGCTATGGCTATCCTGGCATCTTCGTTGCACAAGCCTGGTTACGCCGAGCAACGTTACACAAAGTGAAGCATGTTGAGACGGGTAGAGAGCCTGAAAAATTTTTCGATCGGCGCTAAGGATGGCGAGATCGGTGGGGTGGTAGAATTTTACTTCGATGATGACAAGTGGACGATCAGATATCTGGTTGCCGACACCGGAGGTTGGCTGAACGGCAGGAAAGTGCTGATCTCGCCGATCTTCTTCGGGCCGGTGGATTGGGGCAGCAACGTTTTCAACGTCAACCTTACCCGACAACAAATCGAAAATAGCCCGAGCATCGACACCGATAAACCGGTGTCGCGCCAACAGGAGAGCAGTTTTTATGACTACTACAACTTTCCCTACTATTGGTTGGGCGCGGGGCTGACAAGTCCAGCGGCGCTTGGTCCTAACGCAGCTACACCGGTCCCAAGCGGTCCGGAGGCCGCGGCGATGGGCCAGCAATCTGCTTCCGAAGACATTCATTTGCGTAGCACCAAGGACATAATCGGATCTTATATTGAAACCACCGATGGCGACCTCGGCCATTTGGAGGATTTCATCATCGATGATCAAACCTGGGTAATCCGTTATCTGCTGATTGATACAACAAATTGGTGGCCAGGCAAGACAGTTCTGATCTCGCCGGAATGGGTCAACGACATGGTTGAGACCGATTCCAGAGTCTACGTCGATCTGAGCCAGGAACAGATAAAAACCAGTCCGCAGTACGATGAGACAACGGTTCTCGATCGTGACTACGAGTCGCGTCTCTACCAACATTACGGCCGCTCGCGGTATTGGAGCGACTAAAAGTACCTCCGGCCGCCCATCGCAACGCCAAAAGCATCAATCAGAGTGGATTCAAAGCAGGAGAAGCACGTATGAACGCAGCATGGGAGTGGAACGATATCAATGAGCAAAAGGCTAAAAGGCGTTTTGGCATCAAACGTTATCGCGCCGGCCAGCGCAAGCTTATTCAGGCGGTCCTGGAGGGAAGGGACGCGTTAGGCGTATTACCTACCGGCGGCGGCAAATCGCTTTGCTATCAGTTGCCAGCGCTATTTCTTCCGCGTGCCGTTTTGGTTGTATCTCCGCTGATCGCATTGATGCAGGATCAGCAGGAGAAACTCTTGGAGCGAAGCATCCCTGCCGTTGAGTTGAACTCTACGTTAAGCTCAGACGAAGAACAGGAAAACATCGATACCATTCAAAGCCGACAAGCAGAGCTGATCTACGTCACTCCGGAACGTTTGGAGAATGCAGGATATCTCAAGATTCTAAAAAAGAGTGGTGTGTCACTGGTGGTCGTCGATGAAGCCCATTGCGTTTCGCAATGGGGCCATGACTTTCGCCCGGCTTATTTGTCACTGCGTAATGCGATCCGAGAGCTCGGGCGTCCGCCGGTGCTGGCTTTGACAGCGACGGCCACCGACGAAGTCGCCGCCGATATATCAAAGCAGCTTGAGTTAGCCGACGCAGAGGTGATCAGCATCGGTATCGAACGAAAGAATCTCGCTTTCGAGGTCGTTCGTACCGTCAACGAGGACGTCAAAAGAGATCGGCTCAAAGAAATTCTACAGGAACAGTCCGGCGGCGCCGGGATTATTTATGTGCCCACCGTGAAACAGGTCGATGCTCTATGCCAATGGTTGATCGAGGAAGGATTTCGCGCTGGCCAGTATCATGGCCGGATGAAGACGCCCATGCGCGAAACCAACCAACAGGCGTTCATGGCCAACGAGATCGATGTGATGGTCGCAACCAAGGCGTTCGGTTTGGGCATTGATAAGCAGGATATTCGGTTTGTCATTCACTATGCGGTTCCGGACTCCATCGAAACTTATGTGCAGGAGACCGGACGCGCGGGGCGCGACGGCAAGCCGGCCCGGGCGTTCCTTTTTTATCGGCTTGAGGATCGCCGCGTTCAGTCCTACTTTCTCGGCGGCAAATATCCGCGTCGAGACGAGTCCTTGGCGCTGTATCGGACATTGGACCAAATGCCGCAACCAGAAGATTTGGGGGACCGAACTGCCGAGCAATGGCTGGCCGAGGTCACCGGCCTGACGGGTAAACGAGTCAAGGTTATTCTCGCGCTCTTGGAAAGCACGGGAATAATACAGCGCAAACCTCATTTGAGCAAAATCCGCGACTTCAACACCGATCAGGAGTTCGCCTCATTTCTCGAAGAGTACGAGCAGCGCCACAACGGCGACCGGCAGCGCCTAGACGCAATGATGCTTTTTGGCCAGATCACCACCTGCCGAATGCGTTATCTGCTCGACTATTTTGGCGAGGAGGTCGACGGCGATTGCACTCGCTGTGATAACTGCCGCGCGGGCCAGGAAGCCGCGGAAAACGGATTCACAGACACCGCTTCCGGCGCAATCAAACCAGCATCGTCATCGTGCGGGGTCGGCGCCGCTATGGCGGCGAATTCTTGAAATCTTTTCTGCTGGGCAGCTTACCCTGACTTTGCTGGACGGTTCAGGTTTAGAACCTGACTAGACCAACCAGTCAACGTGGAGATAACGTCTGTCCTAGACTCAGCAACCAGTTTTTCAAATTGCTCACGCCACGACTAAAAAACGAATCCTCAGTGGCTGAAATTCCTTCATAGCGGTCTTCCTGATAAAAGGGACCTTCGGGATCGAACGGCAACCCCTCCGGGAGCACAGAGGTCACCCAGAGATAATCTTCAGAGACAATATCCAGCGGGTGGTGCCGGAGCCGGTAAGATCCGCTGTCTGCCAAGCTGTTCAGATATTTTACCAGACCGCGGCTTCGGCTTAGATTTTCGAGTACCTGAGCTTCACGCGCTCCTACGTGTTCGGCCAGAAGGTCAACGCGAACAGCTCGAATCGCGCGGCCAACTTCACTCTCCACCGCAGGCGCTTCCCATGCGACGTTCAATTCGGTGTCGAGTCCCAGGCTGCGATTGTTCATATTGGCCGAGCCGACACTCAGGAAACGATCATCGACCAGGAAAAGCTTCGAGTGAATATACGTGGCGCTTTCCTTACCGTCGCCTCGAACCGAAGCTGGATAATAAATGCCGAAGGAGTGCCCTGTCTCGGCTGCGACGCTCTGCAGTTCTCGCAGCAGTTTTTCCTGTACGACGCCGATCGAAAGCTGCTCAACAAAAGCTTCGGCATCTTTGGCGATGACTAGAACGATTTCCAAATGAGAGCGCCGCGAATTCATCATACGTTCGACCAGAGCTTTGTACAGCGCGTTGGAGCTGAAATACTGATTCTCGACATAGATCAACTCCTCTGCGGCATCGATCGCATCGAGAAATAAACTGCGGATTTCCTGAATTGGCTTTTGCTCCGCCGCAGTTCCGGCTTGGGTTCGGCTTATCGCAATGGACTCTGCCGGAATCGCCACGGTCGGTCGGAACGGGAGTTGGTAATTCGACGATGATTTCGGCAACTGAAGAGCCCCCGTGGTGACGCAGTTCCAGCGGGCGACAAACAGCTCGGCCAGCTTCTGAGCCGCCGGGCCGACATGGTAAGATTGGATGTCGTGAAACGGGCCATAGCCGTTTTGGTCGGAATTCACACGAGCCGGACTGTCGACCGGATGGTCGCGATCGTCCCACCGGCCTGAACAAATATCCAGGCCACCGACAAAGGCTAGCTTGCCGTCAATCACGACAAATTTCTGATGGTGCGCGGCGCCGAAACAGTCGCAGCAGTCAAAGGAAAACGTGAACCTCTCGTTCGTAGTCCAATTGAAATACCAATCCTGAAACCACTCGCGATCCAGGCTGTAGAGCACTGTAAAGTCCCAAGCGAGGATGTAAATGTGCAGACGCCGGTTTTGCTCGCAGAGATTATTCAAGAACGTGAGGAACTGAACGGATTCTTCAGCCGCGTCGACATCCCTGCCGCGAAGCAGCGCCACGTCGCTGTCGAACTGCCAACCAGAGATGAGAATATAATCCTCGGCAATTCGGGCCGCCTGATAAAACGCGCGGTAATAATCCCTGCCGTCAATGAGTAGGCCCGATTCGGTGACTTCGCTGATGGTCCAGCAGTTCTTCTCCGGCTGTAGTATTTGTCTGACCGACATCGACGTTCCATCCCTGCGCCGCATCCAACTGACGCGTCGCAGGACGATTCCCTAAGCAGGTTTCAATAAAAAAAGGCCGCTATCTCAGCGCCGCCGTGCTCTGAGTGCTGCTCGCATTGACAAGCAAAAAGAAACTCTGGCCGAGTGTTTTGATCCGTCTAAGGATCCCTAAACAGCGCAAGATTGCAGCAGAGGCAGAAAAGAAAATCGATAAAGTCTCAATTATTTCGCAACGAACTCGATTCGCGAAAATCGGCAAGAGCCTGGTTGCCGTTATCGTAGAGGGTGTCATAAAAAACGCCGCTCTCATCTCGGTCGGCCTGATTGAACGCTTGGCTGTTTTTCAACAATTGCCGACGCCGTTGCAAATAAGTGTTCGTAGGCCAGCGCCAAGGGGATGTCGTCAAATTCTCGCCATCATAACGGGCTCCATTAACTTTACTTTGGCCGAACACTAGTTGCCAAAAACTCTGTTCTTCCCACCGAACGCGTTGCGACTTCATGACCGCACCTCCTGTGCACCGACAAGATTAAAGCTGCGCAACTGTCACTCATGAGCTAACAAAGGCAAAAGATATTCCAGACAACACGCTTTTTCAATATACCAAATACATTGGCTAACCGAGCATCCTCGAATGAGTGCTGTACTATTGTTGGCACGGTTCGCCTGACTAACGTCACTTGATGTGCCAAATTCGAGACACCGTGGATGAGGTACCTAAACCAGGATTATAGTTCGTACGGCGATCTTACCTTGGATCGATCGTCATTCGGATTAGAGCGCGAAGGCAGACCGCGTCCAGAAATTATTTTGTTGGCATAGTCTCGCGCCAGGGCGACCCCGGCCGCTGTCGCTATGCTTCGAAGGATTCCGCCACCGGCGGCTTTCTGTTTGCCTTCCAGGTAGGCGCGCCGTTCGGGATCGATCGCAAACTTGCGCCCTCGTCCCCGTGGCGGAGCTTTGCCGAAAATGATGCCTTCAAACAAATAGCCGGTTGCTACTGCCAGGCCGACCATCAGCCACGGTCGCTTTTGCGTCTGGTACTTGGGGTCGACCGTGCGTTTAGCTTCCTGTATGGCATCGCCGACACGTGCTTCAAGGGTCTCGATTTTCTCCGCCATCGCGGCGCGGGTGGCTTCGATTTCTCGTCTAATCTCGTTCTTCGATGGTTCCATCTGACATCCTTTGCGCTTTGATCTCGTCGTTCTTTCTCACTGTTCGGAACATCATCAACCAAAAACTGGAACTAGCGACAGTAGCAACTATCGTCGTACTTTGCGGGCGAGCAATAAACCACTGACTACGCCGACGATCAGCGATGTTACCGGATTTTGACGTATGTACCTTGTCGCCTTATCGATAAGTTGTTCGTACTGCCTCTCTCTAAAATAAGCTCCACCCCTATCCAGCTTCTCGGCGATAGTCTCTGCCGTGCTGTGCACGACTGCCTCCACTCGGGGCCCTGTTTGCCTTACTCGTTCCGCCGCGGTCTTCATCTGATCACCGACCTTCGCCGCCGTCCGACGAGCAGCCTCGGAGGCCTGCTCCTTCGCAGACCCAGCACGCTCGCCGACCTGAGATGCAAGATCTCTTACTTTGTCCGATACTCTGTCTGAGCCGTTGTGTTCCATGTTAGCCTCCGCCTTTCACTTCAAAACATTTAAATGTCTTCTATCAAACTCTCGACTGGAATCACCAGCGCACACCATTACATACCTCTAGCCGTCTTCATAGGCCTGCCGTCCTAGGAGCACAGGCTACGTAGTACATCACGTCGTGAGAGCGGCTCAATAAACACGCCGCAAAAGCCATTCCAATGCGAGCACCAGCGCAGGATCGGTCCTCGGTCGTGGCATATCGGTTGCACGTCACGTAGCCGCGGAGATTAATATGAAAAATGATCCACGTGTACCCGAGCGCAAAGACATCGAGGATAAAGAGTTTCCATGTCGTTCATGCGGCGAGAAATTCAATTCATTGGCGGAAGCAGAGCAGCATGAAAAGGATTGTCGCAACCGAAAAACGTCGGGAGCTAAACCCTCGGCGCCAGAGTAAGTTTTTCTGGGCTCCAAGACAGCGTGGTACGGCGCTGCTCTATTCGGCTCCGAGACACTATGTGCCGATTCCAAGACATACAATTACTTCCCGGCGGCACTTCCGGGACGGGAAATTGTGTCAGCCGTTTACGGATCGTCTCAAATGCTCCTGGTATGTCGATTGCCTACTTGGCCCCTATTGGAAATCAACCTACACAGGAGGCCTGCTATGAACTGGGATCAATTGAAAGGCAACTGGAAGCAATTCAAAGGAAAGGCTAAAGAACAGTGGGGCAAACTTACCGATGACGAGTTAGATCAGGTGGAGGGCAAGCGCGACCAGCTGGTCGGTAAGATTCAGAAGCAATACGGTCTGAGCAAGGAAGAAGCTGAGCGTCAAGTCGGCGATTGGGAACGCACGCTATAATCAAGCTGGCGCAGAGAGGCTCTTTGGTTATCCCCTACCCCGGCGGTCATCGGCGGTATAGCTCGATGGCCGCTGTTCTGTCGCGATCAGATCCAGAGACAACTGCGATCGAGTAAACGAAGGGCGCATGCATGGCCGAGAACTTGATTCACATCGCCGCTATCGCCGACCTCCATTGTAAAAGTAATTTCTCCGGCAAATTCAGGGCGCTGTTTTCCCAGATCAGCGAGAACGCCAACATACTGTTGCTGTGTGGTGATTTGGTGGATTACGGCCTGCCTGAAGAAGCGCACGTGCTGGTAAAAGAATTAAGCGAGCTCACTAAACGGATCCCCGTCATCGCTGTAATGGGTAATCACGAATACGAGTCCGGCAAGATCGACGAGGTGCGAAAGATACTGACCGACGGCGGCGTTCTGCTGCTTGATGGCGAGGCATGCGAGATAGAGGGGATCGGGTTTGCTGGAGTCAAGGGTTTCGCTGGTGGCTTTGGCGAACGGCTGCTTGCGCCCTGGGGCGAGGCCATAATGAAGAGATTTGTGCATGAGGCTGTGGACGAGGCTCTAAAGCTCGAATCGGCTTTGGCCAAGCTGCGCACGACGCATCGAATCGCTTTGCTGCACTACTCGCCGATTGCCGCGACGGTTGTGGGAGAACCGCTGGAGATTTATCCCTTTTTAGGGTCGAGTAGGCTGGAGGAGCCGTTAAATCGATTTTCCGTGACCGCTGCCTTTCACGGTCACGCGCATCATGGCGCTCCTGAAGGAAAAACTAAAACCGGCGTGCCGGTTTATAACGTTGCAATGAAACTTCTTGAATACACTTTTCCCGGCCAACTTCCCTACCGCATTTTGAATTTACCCCGGGTTAACGGCTCGCCCCAAATGAAAGGTTGATATTGTGCAAACCGCGCCTGAACAGAAATCAAATCACATCTTTTATCGAGACGTTTTGGATGTCCTGCGGCAGGCGGAAATACCGTTTCTAATCAGCGGCGGGTTCGCACTGCAACGATTTACGGGGATCCTGAGAGAAGTCAGAGACCTGGATATCTTTGTACTCGAAAAACACATCCATGCGGCGCTCGAGGCGCTAGCCCAGCCTGGCTATCCCACCGAGCTGACATTCTCGCATTGGCTCGGCAAAGTTTACAACCACGGTCGGACCGAGTACGTCGATCTGATATTTAGCTCGGGAAACGGGCTGTGCAAAGTCACGGAGAGCTGGTTCGACCGCGCCGTCCCCAGTGAAGTGTTCGACATGCCGGTGTTCCTGTGCGCTCCCGAAGAAATGATCTGGCAGAAAGCCTTCATCATGGAGCGGGAACGCTATGACGGCGCCGATGTCGCCCACCTGATTCGAACGCAAAGCGATGCGATAGACTGGGAACGGTTAATCGGCTTGTTTGGCGATCATTGGCGAGTGCTTCTGAGTCACGTGATCCTGTTTGAGTTCATCTATCCCACCGAACGGGGAAAAATTCCTCGCTGGGTGAAACAGAGGCTCGTCGCTCTGCTTCAAAGGGAGTTCGATGAATCGTTCGCCGACGAACAGATATGCCAGGGACCGCTACTTTCCCGTTCACAATTCCGCGTCGACACAGAGAATTGGGGCTATAAAGACGCCCGTTTGAACATCATGTCAGCGGAAGAGGTAGCGCAATGGACGGAAGCTGCGGAGGAAAAAGAAAAGCCTTAATCACCGGTGTTCATTCAGTAACCAAGCTGTTTTAGCGCCCTTTCCTGCCGCCGATTTCGATCTCCCGTTCCAACCCGGGAAGTATCGCTCTGAAGAAAGCGTTCTGCACAAGACCCAGGATCATGTCGGCCACGCTGGTTTGCGGATCTGAAAGTTTGCCGGAAATTTTGGTGGTAGTAGCGACCTCCTCGCGCGGGCGATTCTCCAAAATCCATGAGAGCCCGCCTAAAATGCCTTCGTAGAGTTTGGTGAAGATCCCCTTCTTACGATCTTGTTTCGGATCGTAAACGTCGACTTCCTTGAACAATGGTTTCACGTAGCCGTTGATCGATCCATTACTCACCGCGATCTCCGAGTAAAAGGAGAACTGGCCGGCGACAACGTCGGCGCCAACATAGGCTCTGAGCAAAGGATTGAGGGCTTTGAGCTCCGACTGATCGATGGCTAATTGCAGGTCGAAGTTGGGACTCTTCCCTTTGGGTCTCAAGCGCGCCACCAGACGGGTTTTTCCCGAATTCATAAATCTGCCGCTTGCCGTGATCGTCGCGGCGCCATCCTCTCCTTGATTACTGAGGTTTTGAACTTTGACCTGGGCGCCAGTGACAAACAAACGGTACTGGGGCTCGCTTGCCTTATTGATGATCCCCAACTCGCTGTCGCTGATATTGACGTCGTTGACATCCAATTCAAAGGAAGGCTCGTTGCTGTGCTCTCGGATGACCTTATCTGCCTTTTTCGACAGTTCCTTGGTCGGAGAGGTGGCAGGCTTGGTATGCACGTAATCCGCCAACAGATTCCGGACGTTGAGCGTTGGCACACTGAGAATTTTTTTGTTCTTCGCGTATTCGATAGTACCAGCGGTGCTGAGCACGCCGCGGCGGACTGAGAAATTGTAACGTTCCGTTATCGGCCTGAAATAATCCAGCTCGATTTGCTCCGCCTGGATTTCTGCTTTGATGGCAATGTGCGGTTCCGCAAGGAAGTCCGCGTTTCCCTGCAGAACAATTTTGCCGTTCTTAAATACGGTTCCGTCGATATAAACCTCCGATGGATATTCGCCTTCTTGAGATCTGACGTTGCGAATATTATAGGCCGTGAGGTTAACATTGGTGAGTTCGAGCGGACGGTACTGGCCTTGATCGACATAGGTAAGCTCGCCACCAGTGATGACGAACTCGTTGATCTTGAGCGGGTAGATAGCCTGCACGGCATCCTGCCAGCCTCGCTCGTTGATCGGAGTTTCGTCTTTTATTTCGTTCTGGGATTGCTTGAAGTTGAGAAACAGCTTCGGGTTGTTTATTTCGAAATCCGCCACCACGTGGCCGGAGAGCAAAGCTCTCCAGTTAACGCTGGCGGTCAAATTCGGGATTTCGGCAACGGCGGGCTCGGGGTTTGCATCCTGCGTAATCACTGAATTTTCGAGATCCAGACTAAATCCGATCGGGTGAAAATCCAGCTTTTCGATTCGGACGGTATAGCCTTTTAATGCCGCATTGATCTTGGCTTCTGTCCGGCGGCGTAACGGTTCATCAAGGAAGAAGGCGGCGATAACTACCACTACGACAAGCGAACCGAGAATGGCTACGAGCCAAACTAGAACCCTCTTCATAATCAGAAAATGGCGTCACCGTCGCCAGCGGCATTCAGTTAGCGATCATAGGCGGCCCATCAACGCTAGGATGATGATAATCAATAATATAAGGCCAAGACCGCCGCTAGGATAATATCCCCAACCGCCGCTGTACGGCCATGTCGGGAGAGCGCCGATAAGCAAGAGTATAAGAATGATGACTAGAAGAGTGCTCATGTTCGTCCTCCATGGTTGCTGATTCAGACGCTCCTATCGCTTCGGCATAGCTGTTCATGCCATCGTCAATTCGGACCCGCCGTTGCGCGCTCTGTTAAAGTCCCGCCGCGCAACTCTCCCGCTTTCAGAACCGTTCGTCCGCGACTGGCAATTGGTCACCGCTTAGCTTGTTATTTCTCCGGCTTCGCCTGCCGGTTGTCACTTTTTTCTCGTCTCTGGCTCAGCGCTTTGTCCGTTGCCTCCGCTTGCCACAAATTCGAAGTCACGTCGACTTTGGTGGCCTTGCCGCTGTTCTTGTCAAAATCGATCTGCACCTCGTAGGTGTCGTTGCCTTTGACGATCTCGTACTCTACGTAATCGGGCTTGTCAGCATTGACGGACGTGATCTTGTAACCCATCTTCTCGAGCTGGCTCCGATAGCTCTGCTTGGTTTCGCCGGTCTTCAGTGTCTTCTCCAGCTTCTCCTCCTCGCTGTCGTAAGCCTTGCGCCGATCCCGGTCGCTGTAACGTTCAGGGTTAGCTATCGCGCCCTTTGGCGCGGAAACCTTTTTTCCTCGCAAAGCGGCCTTGGTAGAATCCGTGCGCCACAAATTCGGAGCAATGTCGACTTTTGTGGCTTTACCGCTTTTGTCAAAATCGAGCTGTGCCTCATAGGAATTGTTGCCTTTGACGATCTCGTATTCGACATAATCCGGTTTGTCATAATTAATTGAGGTAATTTGATAACCCATCTTCTCCAGCTCGCGGCGGTAAAAGTTCTTGTCCTGTCCGGCCTTCAGCGCCTGCTCCAGTTTCTGCTCTTCATCGTCATAATTTTTTCTCATGTCACGATCACTGTAACGGCTTTGATCGCTAGCGCCTTTTTTGGCGGCGCCGTCTGCGGCCAGTACCGGCGCAGGGGCGATTAGCACAGCAGCTGTTAACATCAGATAGCGCACTTTCATATTGATTCCTCCTCGGGTTGTGTTCGATCGCACCGAGGTAAGTAGAGCAATCGATATGCCAGCACCGCCGAGGTAGCGCATTCCGGCGACTCACCTATTGAACACCTTAGGGCGCTGAGTTCAGCTAACGGACACGATAGCGGTCGAGCTGTAGCGATTGCGACACAGCGAACGAGACATTTTCTCAGATCAGCTACATGCAGGGCCTGAGCGCGCTTCTACGCGGCAAAGAAAGGCGGATCATCGGATGATGTATGAGACGACTGGCTTCCAGCGCACTTCCTGGCGATATCGTCGTGCGGCGAGTATTATGGGGTAGTCTTTTCTCGGGCGGCGTAATAGGCGCGACCGCGCTCGTAACCGCGGCGAAACGTTTCGTCCTCACAAATATCCGGCCGCAACTCGCGCAGCTTCGGTACCGCAGCTTCATAGGCTTTACCGCGGTAATCAGGATGGAGAGCTGTTTCAAAGCCACTGCGATAGAGACCTTCGTTTTCTCGAAAGGCGTCCGGTGCATCAAACTGCGCTGCTTCTGCATCACGCAGTCCGATCCACCACTTGTCACGCGCAGCATCGATGCTCTCAGCGCCATTTCGTTCGATCGCAGACCGCCCTTTTTCAATCGCCTCGTCGTCTGTGGACGTGCCAATCAGTACGGTGCGGCCCTGCCTCAAAGCATCTTCATAAAAGAACAGCTCATCCTTGGGCAGCCCCGATGAAAGCTGGTTCTCAAGCGCGCCGCCGGTTGCCGCGCCAGCCACTGCGCCGCCGATTCCAAACGCTCCGGCACCTAACCCAATCGCCAGTATGGTACCGACACCCGGCAAAACCAGGTTCGCGACAACACTTCCGGCGGCGAGCCCAACCGCGCCGCCAACCACGCCACCGATTGCCCGTCCCATACCGGGCTGCTCACCTTCATCGGTCGGGACCGCAT
The DNA here is from genome assembly GCA_963728565.1 of uncultured delta proteobacterium. Taxonomy (GTDB): domain Bacteria; phylum Desulfobacterota; class Binatia; order UBA9968; family UBA9968; genus WHTF01. The sequence continues at coordinate 39,277 of CAVSLC010000010.1, read as the reverse complement.
CGAGCTCTTTTGCGGAGCTTCCGGGAGCCAGCAGCACAATTTCTTCATTGCTAAAGCCCGCCTCAGTTTGCAGCGCCGAAAAGGCCCGTTCGGCTTCCTTACTCGAATTGAAAATTCCGGCGATCGTTCCCATCTGTTTGCCCCTTGTCTGATTATCTTTACCGTACTGCGGCATAGACAAACGCAATTGAAATGCCACGATGAGTAAAATTTTTTTTCGTGGAGGCATTTGATGCCTAGAGGCAGTTGTGTTCTGTTGAGCTTCACAAGAACGGAGAACTCAAACAAATTACTGCGCCGGATGTTCTCTTCCCACTCGTGGGACGACGAACTCGACTAGTATGCCAACTCTAGGACGTTGAAACACGTAAGCCTGATTCCCTAAGCGCTGCACTTCGTGCTTCTGTATCATCAGTGATGAACCACGAGCTTCAAGGCGCGCCTGCCTATCCTTGGCCCTCGCTTTGCACACGAACCTCCCTCTTTTAGAGGAAGCTTTACGTTTGAAACCAAGTAACGCGCACTCGAAGCAGCCTAACGTTGCGCGCGCAATCAGGCTTGCGGTGAGAGCGGCGACACGAGGCAAAAATAACTAAGAAGGATGACTCGTGACGTTGTCGCAGTTACCATCTCGGCGCTCATCCTTCATCATGCGAACCAAGGGAGAACTTCCATGAACAACCGATTGGCCAAGGAACTCGGCGCGACTTTGCGGCGCAAACGATCATCTCTGCTGCTGCAAGAAATTGTCGGCAGCCAGAACGAAGTCGAACCATCGTTAGAAGATCGTGAGAGCGAGCTCGAAGAGAGCGCGCAAAAGGATCGCATGACTCGCTTGGAGAGTCGCCTGACGGAGCGGGGCCAGACCCTGCTGCGCCAGATCGACGATGCTCTTGAACGAATCGATGCGGGAACTTTCGGCGAATGTGAACGATGCGGCAATGATATCGGTACCGGTCGGCTTAAGGCGATGCCGACAGCAGCGCTCTGCATCGATTGCGCCACCGCCGTGGAGAAGAGACAGCGAATGCTAGGGACAAATGGAGATGTCGAGCGACTGCCATTCAAAGACGAAGAGCTTGAAGGTCGCCTCGGCTCCGAGTAATCCAAGGATTTTGGCAGCGTGTCGGCGGAAGCTAGTTGCGGCGAATGTCCGCAGCGGCTTCCGCTGTCACGTTGGCTGGTAAGGTCAGGTGGAAGGTGGTGCCCTTGCCTACTGTGCTGGCGTAAGAAACTACGCCATCGTGGGCAAGGATAATTTGCTGCACAATGAACAACCCTAACCCGGTGCCGTGCGGCTTGGTCGAGCTGAACAGATCAAAAACCTTAAGATCATCGGGAATACCCATACCGGTGTCACTGACATCGATGCAGATCGAGCCGCCGCTCAAGTATCCTTTTACAGACAAAGTACCGCCGTATGGCATCGCCTCTACGGCATTTTTAAAAAGATTGAGTAACGCCTGTTTGAGTTTTGCCCCGTCGCCGCGTATTGGCGGCAGATCCGGCGAGCACTCCCACACAATCTGAACGTCCTCTTTGCCGTCCATATCCAACCCCGAGATCGTTTCTTGAACGACGCTGGCGAGTTGCACCGGCTGAAGACTAAGTTTCTGAGGTCGGGCAATGGTTTTGAATTCGTTCAGCAGAGAAGTAAGCCGGTCGATCTCACTCTTCAAATCCTTCAACGTGGCGAGCATGTGCGGCGGAGCTTTGGTGCCCTCTCGACTAATAAATCGCTCCAGCAGTTGGACTGTGGTGGAAATGCCGTTCAGCGGATTGCCAATCTCATGCGCCAGCATGGATGCCGCGGTTCCAATCGCCGCCAGATGTTCCTTTTCCCGTAATTTCTCCCTCAAATTTCGTTCCTGCGAGTCATCGCGCAACAAAATCAAGAAGCCCTGCAAACCGTCGGCATCGTCACGTAGCGCAAAGACAATGACTCTGGCATAAAACTGTGAGCCGTCTTTGCGCACCAACAGTTGGTAGTCGCGAAATGTTCCTTGATCACTAGCCTCATCAAGCGCCTTTTTTATTAACGCCTGTCTTCCTTCCTGATCGGCAAAAAAAACCGACAACCGCTGGTCGGTCATATCGTCACTCTCGCGGCCCAGAATGCGGGTTGCGGTGCGGTTCCAGTCAACGATGCGGCCATCGGCATCGGATATCAGTACCGCATAGTTGGTGATGTTGCGGAGCAAATTCCCGAGGATTTGCTCGACCTGCTTGCGTTGCGCCTCCTCGTGCTGAAGCTCCTCTGTTTTCGACATCAACTCGGATGTTTGTTCGATCACGCGCTGCGCCAAACGCTGATTCAATTGGAGAATAATCTTCTCAGCCTCGTTGCGTTCGGTAACTTCTCGAATCACTTTAACGACGTAGACGCCTTTATCAGTTTGCAGAAGCGTGCACGTTGCTTCCGCGGCAAAAAGCGATCCGTCACGGCGGCGATACTGCCATTCACCGCGCCAGCAGCCGCTTTGCTCAAGGTCGGGAATCGAGGTTTGATAGACACGATCGAACCAATTTTTGTCGAGATACAGCCGTTCGGTGGTCTGCTGCAAGACCTCCTGAGCCGAATAGCCAAACAACAAGGTTGCTCCCTCATTCCAATAAACGATACAGCGCGACTTAAACTCGATAACGATGATCGCCTCAGGAATCCCTTGGTACAGTGACACCAGGACTTTCTCATCGAGCGGCGGCGGACAAGTGTGGCTTTGAATCGCTGGTTTGTTCGCAGACATTGCGCCCTTATCTTTGCAGTCAACTCACCGGGTTGATGCAAATTTCGATTAGATCTCTTTAATCTGGGTCATCATTTAACTATCTTATTGATAAATCAAGATACGACACTTCAGCTTAGCACACGACGGGGCTGCCGTCTCGCGCGAGGGTGAATACCGCCTGGGACAAAGCACTTTTTTGAAGACGAATCGCAACTCGTACTGGCATGCTGGTTGCGTTTTGCGCTGTTTAGGAGAGACACATGAAGGCAATCGGAGCGAGGCTTTGGGCAATCCCGGAGGGCTATATTCCCGGCTGGAGCAACGGTCCCGAGCCTGAATTCACCAGCCATGAGACCGTCTGCTTGCTCAACACCGCGGATCAGGATGCTCACGTCCTCATTACCGTCTTCTTCTCTGATCGCGAACCTGCCGGCCCCTATGCGATTACAGTAGCGGCGCGCCGGACGAAGCACGTGCGATTTAACGATTTGAGGGATCCGGAAAACATTCCGCCGGCTACCGATTTTGCCAGCGTCATCGAATCCGACGTGCCGATCGTGGTACAGCACACACGCCTCGATTCTCGTCAAGCAGAAAACGCTTTACTCAGCACGATCGCTTATCGGGAATAGGCCATGTCCATGGATGGCGATTAAGCCGATTCCTCGATCGCATCGATAGAGTCAGAACACACGACCGCGTTCTCAGCAGCCTTGCCGGCCTTTTGTCAGCACTTTCACAGCCCACCCGGCTTCGAGCTCCAATCATTCGGACACACTGGAATGATCAGCGGAGCCTCGATCGAGAAAGGCACGGCCGGATCAATTCTGTCGGGATGCGCATGGTGCGCCGGCTGCGAGCCTATTGAGCACGGGAAAAAAGGGTGGAAACTTAAATGAACCGAATCTGCCCGTGGAGAACGCTTGTAAACGATGGAGCGATAACCGCGCAGCAGCCAAGGCAAGAAAGCGAACAATTCACCTGGGTTGATCACGGTGTTTGTTGAGAACTGGGCTTCGAGATTAGCTGGAAATGAAATTCATACCCTGTTTGTTCTCTGCGATATCGATGTGGCTGCTGTTGACGTGCCGCGCTTCCGCCATTCAAGTCGAAGCGCTCGACCCGAGCCGCGAATGGCGGGTCGATAAAATCGAGATTTCAGGCAACGACCATTTTTCCGACAGCCAACTTATGGCGGAAATGATCACGCAATCACGTCCCTGGTATCGATTTTGGGAAGAGCGGCCGCTCTTCGACCCTGTCACGTTCGCGACCGACCTGGCCCGATTGGGCCGGTTCTATGAAGCAGAGGGATATTACCGAAGCCGTATTACTCACGATCTCGCGGTGGATGAGACCCGGGGTCTCGTCAGCCCGCGGGTTTTCGTGGAAGAAAATCGTCCGGTGGTCATCTCGCAGGTCGTGGTAAGGATCGAGACTGGGCCGACGGAGCAAGATAATCCGCGTTTGCCGGAGAAACTTCCCGTCACGCTCGGCGAAATTTTCAAGGAGCAGGAATATCAGGATGGGGAACTACTGCTGCGCAATTATCTAATGGACAACGGCCACGCACACGCCCAAACACAACGCCGCGCCGAGGTTGACCTCGATCAACATCAAGTTCGTATCCGCTACTCGGCGCAGCCCGGACCCAAGGCGGTGTTTGGTGAAACCGAAGTCAAAGGAATCCAAGAAATCGAGCCGTATCTGATTCTAAGAGAACTCGCCTACCGGCCCGGAGAAACCTTTTCACTGACAAAAATCAGTGAATCACGGCAGCAAATCTTGGCACTGGACCTGTTCAGCGCGCTGCGAATAAACCCTCAGGAAGGCGCCGGAACCTCGACAGTGGTTCCCATGGAAGTTCAAGTTAGTGAAAAACCGCCCCGGGAACTCAGTTTCGGAATCGGCTACAGCACCGAGGAGGAATTCCGAGTCTCTCTGGATTGGCGCCACCAAAATTGGCTCGGCGACGGAAGGCGTTTGTCGATCCGAGGAAAATACTCTTCGATAATCGCCAGCGGCGCGATCGATTTTATCCAGCCTCACTTTCTCACACGGCGCACCCAAGGCGGGCTCAACCTGCGCCACGAATATGAAGAAGAAGAAACCTTCCATCGCACCGCGACTCGTTTTTCGGGACGGCTTGAGCATCGCTTCTCCCGCAGGCTTCTCGGTTTTGCGGACTATCGCATCGAGAATAATAAACTTACCGAGGTGTCAGCAGCGACGTCCCAGGCACTCGGTGAAATCAGAACCAAAGGGATTTTGACGGGTCCCAGCTTGGGCCTGGTTTGGAACAGCACGGATGACCTGTTCCAGCCCACCCGAGGCGAGATAGTGTCGATAAGTGCGGATCAAGGGGGCGCCATCTGGGGTGGCCAATATGGATTCTTCAAGTTGAGAAGCGAGGCAAAAAAGTATCTTGCGATCGGGTGGGAAACGATCCTGGCCGGACGTTTAAAGCTCGGAGTTGCCGATGCGATCGGTTCAAAAAAGAACTATCCTTTGTTCGAACGCTTTTTCGCCGGCGGCCAGAGCAGTGTCCGCGGTTTTGAAAGACGCCGGCTCGGCCCGCTCAACAGCGCCGATGAACCGCTCGGCGGCCTCAGCCTGATTGAGGGTTCGCTGGAGCTACGTCGTCCAGTGTGGCGAGAGCTAGGCGGGGCCGTATTTGTCGACTTTGGGCAGGTGTCGTTGAAAACCTTTGACATTCCCGTCAATGATCTACGGTTCTCAACCGGCTTCGGCCTGAGTTATACCACTCCTATAGGACCGTTGCGGCTAGATATAGGTTTTCCTTTCGATCCCCCGCGCGGCGATCGCCCTTGGCAAATTCACTTCAGTGTAGGAGCTGCCTTCTAACCATGAGAAGGGTACTGGCCATCATCCGTCGAATCGGTCTTGGGCTCGCGTTTTTGCTGCTCATCCTCGTCATTGCGGTAGCAGCCATTTCTCACACCGATCGGTTTCGTGAATTTGTCCGCGATAAACTGGTGACGGCGATCAACGATACGATCGTGGGCTCCATAAGTTTAGGCGGAATCGACGGCTCTATCTGGGGCAATGTTATTCTGCATGATGTCGTCGTACGTCACGAGGGCGCTGAGATTCTCGAGGTGCACGAACTGACGATTTCCTACTCACTATTCCCACTGATATGGGGTCGCTTGCACATTTTTCAACTCACAGGCAGCCGGCCGACGCTTCGTTTGAGACGTGATGAAGATAATCAGCTGAACATCGTGCAAGCTTTTTCCCCAAGACAGCCACAGAGCGAGGAAGATTCCGGGCTCGTGGTGCTGTTGAATTCAATTGCCTTGCGCGAGGGACATGTCGATCTGAGCCTTGCGGGTCCAAAACCACAAAACTATTCTCTCGATGACCTGAGTCTCGAAGGCCGGATCCATGTTCAACCCAAAAACGTCACCATCGACCTCAGCCGCGTTGCATCGCGCCTTAGTACGCCGGGCCTGCCGGAACTCAGCGTAAATGGAGCGATGGTCTACCATGAGACCGCCGGTACCGACACGTTTGAAGTAGCGAATCTTCTGGTAAGCACGGGAGAGTCGCACGCGAGAGTGAGCGGCAAACTCACCGATCTCCAGGCCGTTAACGTGGACGCGAAAATCGCCGTGGAAAGGCTTGCCCCGCACGACATTGGCCGTTTCTTTGCCGACTGGCCGCTTAGACGAGATGTCGCTGGGGCCATCAGCATCAACGGACCGCTCGATGCGCTGGTCGTCGATCTCAATCTAGCCGCGGCGAGCGCCAGGTTGGCGGCGAGCCTCCAGATCGAAACCGCGCAGGAGACGCCGCGCTATCGTGGAACGATAACCTTAACCGGCTTTGATGTAAGGACGTTACTCGGCAGGAACGATGTGGCGGGGGTTCTGAACGCCAGCATCGAAGGCCAAGCCAGTGGTCTTGAGCTTTCCGGTGTCGATGCCAAAGGCGTGATCAAGATGCAATCTGCGGTGGTTGGTGGATGGACCTTGGGAGATATTTCGATCGACGGCCGCCTGCGCGAAAACGTGGCCACCATCGCCGGAAGACTCAAGAGCAAGATCGGCGGCGCCTCATGGAACGGCGAGATCTCTTTCAAAGATAAACCGGCGTACGATCTGGCGCTATCGGTAGATAACCTTGATATCCAAAAAACCGTGAGCGGTGCAGCTGGCCTCGAGGGAAACCTCAATTTTAAAGGCACCCTCAAAGGGGCCGGACTCACCCAGCATGACGTCATCGTCCGCACCGAGCTGAAAATTTTGCCGTCTACGATTGGGCCGGTGAAGGTGCAACAAGGTTCTCTCGTAGCCAGTCTGGCGCAGCAGCGGCTTCAGATTATCCTCGCAACTGCCAGAACGGAGGATTCGATTCTTACAGTGAAGGGCGACGTCGGTCTGGAGACAAAACAAAGCGGCAGGCTCGATTATGTTGTGCGGTCAGCGAATCTGACGCCCTGGCTCGCTTTAGCAAATCAGCAAGGTTCGGGTTCCCTCGAACTATCCGGACTCGCCAGCGGCAATATCGCCGACCTCCGGTCACAAGGCACGATGAAGCTTGCGGGATTACGGCTGCAGGATACGACAATCAAGAGCGGCAGCATCGATTTTGACCTCCGCCTCGCTGGTACGCAGTCCCTGCCGCAAGGAACCATGAAGGTTAGACTCGCTGAAATCCAAGCAGGAATCCCGCTGCAAAGACTCGAGGGCGCCATAGGACTCTCCATTAAAGAGAATTATGAGATCGGGATCGATTTGAAAGCCGTGGATCAGGCCAAGCGCACGCATATTCTCGCGGGGCAAGTGGACTATCAGCCGCAACTGGTGGTCGCTCGGCTCGATCGGGTCGGCTTGAGCCTCGATGATGGAGTTTGGCAGCTCTCCCGACCGGCAACGATCACGGTACGCGGCGATAACTTCGACATCGATGGTTTGCTGCTAAGAAATCGCGTCCAACAGGTGGCGATCAACGGCCGATTCGCAACCAGCGGTAAACAGGATCTCGCGGTCAGGGTAGAAGGTTTCCCGATCAGCACAGTCTCGGCATTTTTAGCGCAACCGCTTCCCATGACTGGAACTTTGGCAGTGCGTGCTCAGGTTACCGGAACGGCGGCGGCGCCGGAAATCAGCGCATCAGCAAATCTAACAGATGGTAGCATCGGAGGACAAAGCTACGGCGGCCTTATAGGTGATATCACATACAGGTCTGGCAGCGCAGATGTAAAGTTGACCGTGCGCCAGGACGCCGATCATGTCTTGACCGCAAACGGCACGATTCCGCTCATTCTGAGATGGAGCCCTCTTTGGCAAGCGCAAGCCACCGGAGATATGAACCTGCGAGTTCAATCGAGCGGTTTGAGCATCGCTTTTTTAAATGCGTTCAGTGGAGACGCGGCGCAGAGCATAGCGGGCATCATCACATTGGATGTCACTGCCCAAGGCCCGATCGCCAAACCGATACTTCGCGGCACATTCAAGCTGCAAGACGGAGGCGTGACGATTAAGCCGCTTGGCGTGCAGATCGCCGCCATCAACGCAGACGGAAAATTCGACGGACAAACTGTTTCGCTGCGCCAGATTTCCGCCCGCGCCAAAGACGGCCGTTTAAACGGCAGTGGTATCCTGTCTCTGAAAGATTATAGCCCGGAGGATTTCAAAGTTTCTCTCTCCCTTTCGCGCTGGCCAGCTATCGAAACACAACGATATCGAGCAATGGTGGCGGGAAATATCGAAGCGCAGGGACCTTTGGGTAAACCTTCCTTGAAGGGCCAGCTCGAGGTCCTCAATGCCGAGCTGCGCCCCGACTTGGCTTTTCTGGGTAGTGGCAAGAGACGGTTAACGCGGGATGAAACCATCGTCGTTATGGGGAGCCGAAATCAGAGCCAAACCTCAGAGACTCGACCGCTCCGAGCTGAAAAACAATCGCCGGACAGTGAGCTGTTGAAAAACGCCAGACTGGACTTAACTGTCGTGATGCCGAATCAGGTCTGGATCAGGCATCCTGATGCCAATGTGGAGCTCAGCGGCAAATTGCGTGCCGTCAAACAGACCGGAAAAGACATTGCGCTGACCGGACAAATCGCAGCCGTGCGAGGCTGGATTGGATTTCAAGGTAGGCGCTTCAATATAATCCGCGGCACCATCGAATTCACAGGTGGCGAAACGATCAACCCGGGGCTCGACATCCTGGCGCAATACCGCCTACAGCAATACCAAGTCGACGTAACCATAAACGGAACTCTAGCTAAGCCTGCTCTGACCATGCGCAGCGAACCGCCCTTGGAGCAGGCCGATATTTTGGCTCTCCTCATCTTCGGCAAGCCGCTCAATGCGCTCAGTCGAACTGAACAGAGCACTTTGCAGCAAAGCGCAATGGAGATGGCCGGGGGTTTAGCGGCAGCGAAGGTTGCAAGCGCTGTGTCCGACGCCCTGGGATTGGATAGACTTGGACTCGACCTTGGAGAAATCGATATTACCGGCGGTCAGATCGGCTTCGGCCGTTACATAGGTAACCGCACCTATATTTCCATCTCTCAGGAATTGGCGGGAGAAGCGGGACGGGAAGTCGCGATAGAATACCAGATCGGACCCGATTGGAAGATCACCAGCTCGACGTCCACCACTGGTACAAGCGGTGTCGGCATTCTGTGGCACAAACGGTATTAACCCCTTCTTCATTGCCTTGGCGTGCAGCGTCAGGGCGAGGCGGCCTTGCTCTCGCTGCCGAGGAATTCGCCAATTGGCGCAAGTTGCTCGACTTTATCGGAGATGATTTTGATAATCGCCAGGAGCGGCACCGCCAGTAAAGCACCGGTGATACCCCAAATCCAGCCGCAGAAGATGAGCCAGATAAAAATAACTACCGGATTCAAAGCAAGTCTCCGGCCTAAAATCATCGGCGTCACCAAGTTGGCTTCAACCGTATCGAGGGCGAAATAAATAGACGGGACCATAATGATGCGGAAGATATCGTCAAAGGTTAAAATCGCCACCACGGTCACCGTGCTGATGCCGATCAGAGAGCCGAGATATGGAATATACGCGAGAACGGCGGCCATGACTCCCCATAGCAGTGGATTTGGCATACCGAGCAGATACATTGAAGAGCCGATGATGCAGCCAAAGCCGAGGTTGATGAGAGTCACCACAGAAAGATAGGTCGATACATCGGCTTCGATTTGGCGGTAAATCTCGACGGCGCGCTTCTTGTTTTCCAACGTCGGCAGAATCTTCACCAGCTTCAACAGAAACATATCTCCGGAAGCAAGCAGGAAGTAAAGCAACACCAGGGTCACACTGCCTGCAAGAAGAAAATTTTTCGCCCCGCTGAGGACGACTTCACCCAAGCCGGGTTTTTTTATTTCCACTGCGGTGGTTTCCTCGCCCTTGCCCAAGCTCGTCATCTTTTCCAGTTCTTTGGTAGTCTCCTGAACTCCTTGCACCGGCCCCAGGATGCTTTGCAGTTTCGCGCGCACTCCGCTCAAGCTTTGTGGCGCCCGTTGAATCCATTGCGCGGCCGGATCAGACAAACTGTAGGCGCCCGAGGATAGCGTTCCTAAAAGAGCCAGGATGATAAACAAGGCGCTTAACGGCTCGGGAATACGCACACGTTTGAAGAGGCGAACGATTGGCGCCAAGAGAGAGCTCAAAATCCACGCCAGCAGTATCGGCAAAATAAAATCGCGCGCAAAATAGAGGGTATAAAAACTCGCTAGTACGAAAAGACCGGTGAGCGAAACCGAGCGAATATCCAGAGCTCGCTGAGTGGGCAGCAAATCCTGGAGATCGGCCTTGCCTTCATCCTGCCGAGGCTCGGGCGCTTCGTGCCGGGCCGGCTTCATGGCACAGCCCGGTTATCGCTCCACCTGTTAACAGATGCACAGACCACGGGACAAACAAGCATAGCACTTGCGCTGAGCTTCTTAGGGGGCTGCTTGGGCGGCGGATCGCCAGCGGGAGGCGGGTCTCGCGGATCCGATATATTCGGTTCACGTGAGGGTGGCTCATCGACCGGCGGCTTCTTTCGCCGGCTTGGAGGTTCTCGCCTGGGCGCGGGCGGTCTCTTCCCCGGCATGCCATGGAGCACGAGTTGGCGCGGACGGGTTGCCTGCCATCTCGAATCAAGTTCGTTGTCCATCTATCTTCCGGCGAAACAGCAGCCGCCCACACTGAAGATCAGGACGAAATGCGGTTCACCCGGGCGCTTCTAGGATTTACCCACTTGAAGGTTATTGACAACCTTCTTGACACCATCGACACGACCCGCTAACTGCTCGGCTCGCGCCTTCTGTTCGGCGCTTTGTACCGTGCCGTTCAAGTAAACCACGCCGTTTGTGGTATCGACATCGATACGGGTAAAATTCGACGCCTTGTCCGACGTCAAGGTGGCCTGTACCGCGGTCGAGATACGCGCGTCGTCAACATTCTGCCCCGCCGTTCGACCGGTCATCGTTTGGCACCCGGAAAGCGCGACAGCTAAGAGCGCTACTGCGGCAAAATGTCTCGTCGGTTTCTTCATTGTGATTCCTCCTGCTCTTCGTTCGTTTTTTTGGTGATTAGCAAAACACTCGATCAGCCGGCGCAACTCGTCCAAGTGAAATGGCTTGCCTAGAACTCGGTCACATCCCGCAGCGATCCAGAGATTTTTCTCCCGAATGGAGCCCATCGCCGCCATGGCTATCACCGGAATATCGGTGAAGCGCGAACCGCTCTTGAGCTCGCTAAGCAACGAAGAAGCTTCCCTGCCTGAAATCGTTACGTCGAGCAATATCAAATCGGGCCTTTGCCGCTCGAGCTGTAGCCAAAAATCCTGCTGGCTGTTTGCTGCCAACGCGCGCCAACCGCATAGCTCCAAGTACTTCGCGATCAGTTCGAGAAGATCCTGATTTTCATCGACGACGAGGATGCGAAAAGATTTCACGATTCACCTCAGCACTCCAAAGCTCCGGATGCTGCGCAAACATATTGCTATTCGCGACTTTGATGTATGCCTGCCTTAAACCCCTGAGCGGCGACCCATTACCAGACTGACGACGAACAAAACCAGGAATACTACAAACAGGATCCAGGCAATTTGTGTAGCCGCTCCGGCGATCCCGGTGAGTCCCAGAACCCCTGCGATTAATCCGATAATCAGAAAAGTGATTGCCCAACTGAGCATGGCTTTATCCTCCTCCGCGTGTACGCGGGTTTAGAGAACACAATATTCAACCGTTCTCGTTTCGAATTTGTCGGGTGCTTTCACCGATCCCTTCTACATTCTCGTCAGCCCGAGAATCCCGGTGACGATCAAGTAAATAGCTACGACATAATTCAGCAATCTGGGCACCAGCAAAATAAGGATTCCGGCAATCAAGGCGATCAGCGGCTGCAAGGAAATGTAAAACTGCATCGAAGACTCTCCTTCGTCATTCGGACTGCTTAAGAATTCGCGTTAATTCGAATCGATTCTCGCCTAAGAAGACGCCTTGAAAGCGAACAAAATCGCCGGAGCGCAATGGGCTCAACTCTGCCTCAGCGACTTCAGGAGAATTCTGCGGCAAATACACGCTGGTTAAAGCGCCCGAGGCAGTACGCAGCTCGATGATCCGGCGATCACTGAGCACCCGCTCAATGATCCCTTCAACGATGGAGTCGCCGTATCCGCGTTCACGCAGGTCAATCGAGTCCGCCACCGCGCGCCCGTCGGCTGTTGCATGCATCCGAACCTCGATCATGTCGCCGCGACCGAGTTCGCTGGGGGAAATTTCCTTTCCCTCAAAGGCGGCCCGTGTGCGGTTTGTATACGTGACGATCTGGCTCTGCCCTCCTTGGGTGCGTAGGTAAAGCTCGCGACGGCTATGGTCCGACTCCTCAATCGTGCCGATAAACTCGACGTTCTCGCGGCGGGAGTGTGCGTCCAGTGCTGGTCGCCCCAGCAAGGCAAGCTCTTCACAGCCCCAATGGATCATGGGCACTGCCGAAACCGCGGCTATAGTAAAAATCGCGCGAGGCGTCGTTAGCACGGGTTGTGGTTTCACGCGCGCGTCCTTTGCTAACGCAATTTTTCTAACTGCGCGATACGATCTTCCGTGGCTGGATGGGTAGATAGAAAGCCTCCGCCTCCTCCGCCTCCCGAACTTCGAGAAACCCAATTTAGCGCATTGATCAAAACATCTTTGGAATACCCGGCGCGCCGTAAGATTTCGACACCATGGCGATCCGCAGCATATTCTTCGTTCCGGCTATAGCCACGGGCGATGAGACTGCCAGCGATCGGCGTCACCGCGCTGCTGCCAGGTATAAGCTGCTCGAGAAGTATCACTCCTAAATTCAAGCCGACGCCAAGACCCTGAGCCTTGGCGACATGGCCTAGATCATCGTGAGCGATTTCATGGGCCATGATGCCGCGCAACTGTTCGTCGCTGGCCTTCTCCAACAGACCGGTGGTCACGTAGAACTCCCCACCGCCGGCATTCGCTGCATTGATGTCGGCTTCATCGATAATGCCGATCCTCACATCTTTCGGCGATTTCGGACGGTCCATATTCTTTAGCAGCGGTGTCATGATGCGATAAAACCGCTCGGCTTGCCGAGAATCTATTTGGCGTGTATTCGCCGGCTGACGCCGATCATCGTTCCTGCTCTCCGGCCGCGGCGCCGCGCCATCGGCGATCACGCACGCCGACAGCACGGTCGCTAGGATGGCTACCGGAGTTAGATAAAACTGCTTCATCGACTTCAACATCGATCCCTAGTAGATGATCGATCCTTTTTCTATTTGCTTTCGACGATCTTCATACTCCTCGCGGGATATCCTTCTATTTTTAAAATCTTCGTCCAACCGATCCATTTGTCTTTTCGCCTGTATCTCGTAACCCGCGCCGGCGGCCACTGCTCCTGTCGCAGCTCCACCGAGAAAGGCACAACTAGATTGAGTCAGCATCACTAACGCCAGCAACAGCAAATAAGTTTTCATCTAACCTTCCTTTCGTTTGCACCCGATGTCGAAAGGTACAAACAGCAATGGATGTGCCATGCCTGCGACTCAACTCCGAGATTCAATGAAGCCTCGGTCGGAAGAGGAGAACTAAAGCGGCGGATTGTCGCTCGTCTTGAAAGTAGAACAAATAAAAAGCGACCTAATGCATATGTGGGACGGTTCCGATGTTGCGCTCCCTACATCAGGATTTTGCATCATACCTGAGACGATTCGAGCCATTAGTTCGCCGAATCATTCTTGATTCAAGCCTCACAAGGTCGGAGAGAGAGGAAGGGAACGTAGCCGAATTAGGCTTAGTCGACCCTTGATTAGAGCTTATCGGTTAACGCAACGCAAAAAGGCTTCTCACCGTTGACCGGTGAGAAGCCTTTTTGGAATTAACGTTCTGTATCGTTAGATATTCGAAAGAACGGTTACGGTCTTCTTGTGCCGGCTCCGGAACCGCCCCACGTGAAGCCAACACCGATGTTGAACACATGATTGCCATTATCGGATTCGTTATTGATTCGCTCGAACTTATCCCAAAACCACTCGTATCGATAACCAAGATTCACGAAAGTCTGCTCATGAACGAAAAGTTTGACACCAAGCTGAGGGCCAAGGGTTCCAGTCACGTCATCATCGTTCCACGCTGCGCCGATGAAAGCGCCGAGATAGGGAACGATGATGTCGGTAACCCGAAAATGGTAATTAACAAAAGGAGCGGTAGTGGCGATCCATTGATCGCTGGCATCGTCTACGAAGAGGTAATTGAGCGCCTGGCGAAAGCCTACTTGCCAACCTGGGCTCAGATACCACCCATAGCTCAAATCGAGATTCAAATTGCCGAAGTCAGAATCTTCTGCATGAAACAATCCGCCCGATACCTGAACCTCACTTGCGCCCTGTCGAGGTGCGGCAGCGACAGTCGCAACTCCAGCGAGCGAACTGATCAACGCCCAACCCACTAGAGATAGGAAAACTTTTTTCATAGAAATACCTCCACTGATAAAATTTGAAGCTTTTGTGAGCAATGAAGATGCCAACTCCGCGAAAACACTAGCGCCTTGTAAATACACAACTATTACAATGTAGATGCCTTAACGGTGTCCGGCAAACGCTACGTGTATTCCTTCGCCTGTACTGCGAACGCTACACCTGATCTTAACCGCTGCGCTCAAACCATACTGGAGCGCCACAAGCCAGCATCAATGATTGCGAATCTTATCGACTGTCGTTGGGACACGAATGTTGTCACAAGGCATACTATCGTAATTACTCAAAGTCAATCCTAAACTGAGGTGTCGGCTCAGATCGACCTACGCCCTTGAATCAACTGAATCAGCAATACTACCACGGCGATTACCAAAAGCAGATGAATGAATCCACCAATGGCGTAGCCGCTGACAAAACCTAGGGCCCACAAGACGAGAAGTACCACGAATATAGTCCAAAGCATGATCGCCTCCTTGGTTGTAACCTCGTTGTATCCAGCATCTGCATCGCACAGGACATGCCAATAACTGGAACAGTTACGCTGACCGATCTGGACTCGCCAAATCCTTAAGAGTGACCGCTGCCAAGTTTTCGTGAATGATTGCCTCGCGCCTTCGCAGAAATTCTGTTATTGGATCCCTGGCATCGCTGCTGGAGTCCGCGGGGCCATGCAGGATGTCGAGAATTTCCGTTGCCGGTATCTGTTCGGGGGGTCTGGCTAAACTGACGCCGGCGGGCTCGGCGGACCTCAGCACCAAGCCGCGGCCAATGTATTTCTCCAGCAAACTGTCGAGTTGGTCGGGCGGCACTCCGAGCGTGCGGCTTAAATTTTTTTCCGTTGCCGGAGGCTTGCCGGTAATGAATCGCTGGCCAATCTCACACATCAACGATAAGGCTAGTTGTTCTTCAAACAGGTGACCCTGCTTCACCGCAGCAGCGCCCGGCAGGTAAACCGAGGAGTGTTGATGCAGATAGCCGACCTCGGCGCCGATCAGGATTACCAGCCAGGCCGCGTACAGCCACACCAAAAAGACCACTAGAATAGCGAAGCCCGAATAGATCGCGGCATAGCTCACCGAATTAACGATGAACGCGGTGAAAACGATACTCATCAACTGCCACAGAATTGCCGCCACAGCGGCGCCGATCAACGACGAACTCAGAGGCACGTGCGTGCTAGGCATAAACTTATAGAGAAAAGCGAATGCCGCCCATAGAAATAAGAATGGCAGAAAGCGCGTTAGCAGCGCGAACCTGAGACCAAATACAGTCGTGTCCACCAGCCGTTGCACGAGCCAGTAACTCTGGGCCGACGCAATCACGGCAAAAGCGGCGAAGATCAGAACCGGGCCGACCAACAGCAGCCCCATGTATTCACCGTAGCGTCGGGTCCAGGTGCGGGAAGGCTGGGCTCGCCAGATCTGGTTCAACGCTTCCTCAACCGTGCTTACGAGATAAATCACCGAATAAAATAGCCCTGCGACACCAACGGCGCCGAGAACATCGACCCGAGTATTATCGACGAACCCGATCAAACGGCGAGTGATCTCAATCCGCTCCGGCCCGAGAGGAGCCAGAGCTTGCGTCAAGAATGGCTCGATCAACTGCTGAACGCCGAAAGCTTTGAGCACAGAAAACGTCACCGCGAGAAGCGGCACCAGCGACAGCAATGTCGCGTAGGTTAAGCTTGCCGCCCGCAAGCCCAGCATATTCTCGTAGTACTTGAGAAAGAGCAGGTGGAAAAATTGCGCGGAACGAATTCGCAGCGGCTTGAGCACCCGCAAGAACGAGCGCACTTTCAAGCTTCTCCCGGGTGCGGATTAGGCAATCGACGCGCGGCGAAGCTATGCCTTAAATAGAACATGAGAGGGAGAAGCGGCAAAAAATATGCCGGTTTATGAATTTCGTCGACTGGGCAGCGGAGCTCTTTCACCGCCGCAACTGATCGGAATCAGCTTCAGATATAGATGTCCCAAAGATGACTTGGCGATTCACCGACGGTTTTTTACCTGAGCAACGGATTATTCCCCGTGCAGGATCGATTTTAGAAGAGTAGACCAAATTGCCTGGTTCTAGGTTGAGGGAACACGAGAACGACAGGTGAAGGGCCGAGTGCTGCCGAGATCACACGAAATTTAGGGTAGAGAGCCCTTACAAACGTCTGTCCTGAGCTAAGTTAACCGCAATCAGCCTGTCGACCTCTTTGATATCGAAAGGCTTCATCAGATAATCGTCAAAGCCGACTTGGCGCGCGCGTAGACGCTCTTCGTAACCATGGCCTGACAAGGCCACAAATACAGTTCCCGCGAGTGACTCGCTCGCTTTTAGCCGGCGGAACACCTCATACCCGCTGATGTCCGGCAGGCTGATATCCAACAGCACAAGATCCGGCGCAAACTCTCGTGCAATACGAAGCGCGGCATGTCCCGTCGAAGCGCTGCGGACCGTATGACCCTCCAGTTCAAGCAGACGGCTGGTCGCGTTCAGTGCCACGGGACGATCATCGACCACCAAAATGCGGCAGTGCTTTGGCGTCGAGGACGCCGCCGAAGAATCCTCAGCAGGCGCAGTATCCGCGTCCGGTTGCCGCTCGACTAAGTTCAACGAAGCTTGATCAGGGGCTGGCTTGGCGGTGTAGCGCGCGATCATAGTTAGCAGTGTTTCGAATTCGATAGGCTTCGGTAGGTAGTCATCGCAACCGGCCTTTAAGCACTTGTCTCGGTCACTGGGCATGGCCGCCGCAGTTACAGCAATCACTGGTTTGCGAAATCCCAACTGTCGGATTCGGCGAGCAACCTCATACCCATCGAGCCGCGGCATTTGAATGTCCAAAAGAACCACATCCAAGTCATCACCGGTTTGCTGAACCACCTCAAGCGCCGCCTCGCCGCTATCGGCCAAGGTCACTCGACCGCCGGCATCTTCGATAAAACAGCCCAGGAGGCGGCGGATCTCCGGTTGGTCTTCGCAGATCAATACCCGCGCAGCCATCTTTTCGGCAAACAATCGCTGCCGCGCCGGCGTTCTTCTGGGTCATCGAAGCACCGTAGGAGGCATTGGAGAGCACTTGGACTGGAATCGTCACCCGGAAGGTGCTGCCGCGACCGGATAAACTCTCGACCGCGATAGCACCGCCGAGAGCGCCAACCAAACGCCTCGAAATCGCCAATCCGAGGCCCGTGCCGCCATAAACTTTTGTTACCGAACTATCGCCTTGTGTAAACGGGCGAAATAAGTTTTGCTGCTGCTCTTCGGTCATACCGATACCCGAGTCGCTAACTTCAAACTGCAGCTGCGACTCCGCTCGTAGAAACCGCACGGCAAACTCGACCTTGCCGTGATCGGTAAACTTGATTGCGTTGCTCAATAAGTTGATCAGAATCTGGCGCAATCTTTTCGAATCGCTCTCGATTTTTTGCGGGATAAACCCGTCGTACTTTAAAAACAGCGGCAATGCCTTTTCTTTCGCGCTCACTTCCATGAGCGCGTAAACTTCGGTTAAAAAAGCCGGCAGATAAATAATCTCTCGATCAAGCTCGACACCCTGTGCCTCAATTTTGGCCAGGTCTAGAATGTCATTGATGATCTGCAACAGATACTGGCCGCTTTGCTTAATTGTGCGCACGCAATCGAGATCGTTGGGATCCTTCAGGCGGTTCGATAAGATTTCAGCGTACCCTAAGACTCCGGTTAGGGGACTGCGAATCTCATGACTCATGTTGGCGAGGAATTCACTCTTGGCATAGCTCGCGGTATCGGCCGCGTCTTTGGCATCTATTAAGGCCTGCTCCACCTGCTTGCGGCCCGTGGCGTCACGCACCAGACCGGTGAAGAACCGGCGCGCGCCGATCATGGTCTCGCTAACCCCTAAATCCACCGGGAACTCGCTGCCGTCCTTGCGCCGGCCCCGCACCTCGCGGCCAACGCCGATCACCTTGCGTTCTCCGGTCCGGCGATAGTGATTCAAGTAGTCGTCGTGTTCGGACCGGTACGGTTCGGCCATGAGCATTGAGAGATTGCGCCCGATCAGTTCGCGCGCTGAATAACCGAACATCTTCTCGACCGCTGGATTGACGGAGGCAATGATGCCATTCTCATCGATGGTGATGATTCCGTCTACCGCAGTCTCAACGATGGCTTTTAGATGAGCGGCCGCCTCAGCCACCGCCTGCTCCGCTTCCTCAAGAATGGTGATGTCTCGATTGACCTCGAGAATGACTTCGCCGTCGGGCCGCGCGATCCGCTGCTGCCGGCTGAGAACCGCCACCTGGCCGCTGCGTTTGTTGATAAGGCTGATCCGCCCTTCCCATTCGCCTTCACGGCGAATCTGATCTTCGATCTCCTGCAGAGACACCGACTGGCTAGTTTTTAGTAGATCCTGCATCGACCGACCAGTGGCCTCCTCGGCGGAATAGCCGTAGAGCTTTTCAGCGCCTTCATTCCAGTACTCGATACCATGAGCTACGCTCCAGACGCTGATCGCATCCAATGACAGATCCAAAAGCCGCGATTGCTGTTCGCGCTGTTGCTCGATTCTCTTGCGCTCGGTGATATCCCGCGCAGTCACAGACACGCCGATGACTTCTTGATCGACCTTGATCGGTGAGATGGTCAAAGACACGTCAACCCGGCTGCCGTCCTTACGCCGGCGTACCGTCTCCAGCTGATCAATGGCTTCGCCACGTCTCAAGGTTTCTGTTATCTGCGCCGATTCATCCGAACATTCCGGGGGCACATAAATCTCAGCGGTTTGACCTAACGCTTCCGCCGCCGACCAGCCGAAGAGTTTCTCTGCCGCCCGATTCCACGTGACAATCTTGAAATCTCGTGAGAACGAGATGACGGCGTCCTGCGATGAGGTGACGATGGCGGCGAGATGAGCGAGACTCTGTTCCCCTGATTTACGGTCATGGATATCCAAGCTAGTGCCGAACCAGTCGGTAATCAGGCCGCCCGCATCCTTGACCGGAAGAGCTTTCGCGATAAACCAGCGATATTCGCCATCGTGACGCCGGCAACGCAACTCCATCTCGTAACCATCCCCGCGAGCGACAGCCTGATCCCATTTCGAGAGCGCCTGCTCCCGATCTTCCGGATGTAGCGCGTCCAACCAACCGACACCGAGCGCCTGCTCCGGCTTAAGACCGGTATACTCGTACCAGCGATCATTGAGCGAATAGCACCACCCGTCGGCGCGGCAAGCCCAGACGAACACGGGCACATAGTTGGACAGCATGCGCAGCCGTTCTTCACTGTCCCGTAGCGCGCGCTCCGCTTTCTTCTCTTTGGTGATGTCCTGGCCTTCGATCACGGTGCCGACGGGCATGCCGTCTTGAATTATCGGGCTGGCGGCGCAACGCACAGAGAAAAAGGTTCCGTCCTTGCGCACGAACATCTCTTCGTGACCTGTAATTCGTTCCTCGAACGGCAGCACATTATGAAGTCGACAATCGCTGATCGGGTAAGGCGAGCCGTCGGGCCGGCTGTGATGAATTTTTTCATGCAGAATCTGGCCGATCAGCTCTTGCTCATCATAACCGGTCAAATGCCGTGCCGCCGGATTGGCAAAGGTTACGCGTCCCATCGGATCGGTCATAAACAACATCGATGGCGCATTATCGGTAATTGTCTCAAGCAGTTGCTTTTGGTGGCGCAGCTCTTCTTCGGCTCGCTTGGTCTCAGTGATGTCGATGTTGACGCCAAGAACGCGGGTTAACTGGCCGGCGGCGTCGTACCAACCCTGGCCTTTGGAAGCTATCCAGTGAGTCTTTCCGGAAGGATGCAGAATGCGATATTCCAAAGTGAACGGCTGCCGCTGTCCAATGGCCTTAGCCCGCTCAGCCTCCACGCGCGCAAGGTCCTCCGGGTGAACGAGCTTTTGCCAGTGCTCGTAACGGGTCATGCCCCGGGCGGGCACTCCATAGACCATCTCTTGCTCGGGCGTCCATGCTAACTCGTTGGTTCGCGCGTTCCAGTCGAAGATACCAAGATGAGCGCTGACCTGCGCTAAACGAAGCCGCTCAGCAGTCTCATGGAAGGCATCCTCAGCGCGTTTCCGCTCGGTGAAGTCAAACACGATGCCAAGAAACCGAACCGCCGTGCCCGCGTCATCGTAGAGAAACCGGCCGAACGGCGCCAGCCAGCGAATCTCGCCATTGTCGGCGCGTATGATCCGGTGTTCCAGACAGTAGAGGGATCGAGACGACTTGGCCCGCTCCATCGCTTGCGCGACACCGGTGAAATCCTCAGGGTAAATACGCGAGCGCCACATCTGGCGGGTGACGGGTCCGGCATCCGAAACGTATCCCAACAGTGAGTACAGCTCGCGATTCCAGACTAAAGTGTCGGTTCGCAAATCCACATCCCAGATCCCCATGCCGGCGCCGTCCACCGCCAGCCGGAGCCTGCTTTCACTTTGCTCAAGCCGCTCCACCTGCTGGCGCGATTCCGCCAGCAGGCGCAAACGCTCTTGCGCCATCGCCACGTAATGGCAAATCGTCCGCATGAAGTCGATTTCGTCGTTGTCGAAATCGTCGCGCCTCTTGCTCGCGAAACATAGTGTGCCGATCAAGCGCTCGGCAAGCAGCAGAGGATGACCGGCATAGGCCGAAAAGCCCCGCGACTGGGCAGACTTCGCCTGTTGATCATCGACCTTCTTGAGTGCTTTCCGGATGACCTCCTGGCGTAAATGCGCGGGAACCTCATGGAGCGATTTGCTGATATGGAGTGGCTGTGAGGCGGGCAACGCGTCAGAGTCTGCATCGCCGCGGGACTCCAGCACGAGGGCGGAACCGGAGCTGTCCACCCGGTAATTGAAGTAGGTATCCAATGCGAGGTGCTGCCGCACGGTCTCGAAAACTTCTCTGATCATCACAGCGGGATCATCCGCGGTAAGCAGTCGCTCCGAGACTTGCGCAAGCAAGGCCAGTCGTTCGTTCTGCCGGCGCGCTCGCTCTTCAGCGCGCTTGCCCTCGCTGATATCGACGACGACAGAGATTGTCCGCTCCGGCGCGCCCGTGGCATCGCGGATCAATTTGACGTTGATCGAGACCCAGAGAATTCGCCCGTCTTTGCGCACCAGACGTTTTTCTTCGACCAGATCCTCGGTTTCACCTCGCAATAACGCGGCAACTAACTCGGCTTCACGGCAGCGATCGTCTGGGTGAGTCAGATCGGATGGCGCCAAGCCCAACAGCTCTGACTCGGTATAACCGACCAGCTCACAGAAACATTTATTGATGCCAATGAATTTTCCCGTTGAGGCGTCGATTTGTGTCTTGCCGACGCCGGCCAGCTCGAAGCTGGCGCGAAACTGCGATTCGCTGCGGCGCAAGGCAGCCAGCAATTCTCGGTTTTCTTGTTCACGGCGGTAAAGGCGCAGCAGCGCGCGCGAGGTTGCAACCAGCTCGTTTGCTTGCACCGGATCAGTCAGGTAAGCATCCGCTTCGCCTTCCAAGCCAAACACACGGTCTTCTGCCGTAGTCTGCGAAGCTGAAATCTGCAAAACGAGAGTGTCGGACGTCGAAGGGTTGGCTTTGAGCATGCGGCAAACCTCCAGCCCGCTCATATCCGGCAGGTTCACTTCCAGAAGGAGCAGCTGCGGTTTTACCTCGGCCACCAAACCAAGACCGTCCGCGCCGGTTGAAGCTTCGAACACCCGATAACCGGCGCGGCGAAGGATTCGGCTCTTGGCATAACGGCCGGCATCATCGTCGTCTACATTGACAATAGTATGGGCCAACGGTTCAGTCATGAGCGTCTCTCATGCGAATCCAGCCGACTCTGCCGGTCGATGCGATTTCAGCCGCTGCCGCTAGCCTCGCAATTGTGCGACTCGACCAATCGTGCCTGCAGGGCCGCCGGCGCCATCGCTGCCGCAAGCAAATCATCAACGGCTTTGGCCGAGAGGTCAACCTTATTTATTAGCGCATAGGCCTTTTCTTTGAGTTCTTGACGCTGATGCCCGTCAAGCTCGGCCGATGTCACCACCGCCACCGGAATATTGCGCGTAGACGGATGGGCCTTGATCTTATTCAACACATCGTAGCCGGAGAGACCCGGCATATTGAGATCCAGAAAAATAAGATCCGGTTTGATTTCTTGCAAGATTTTTAGACCTTCCAACCCGCTTGCCGCCTGCTCAATGATGCATGGCTGTTGCTCGAGTAAGCGCACCAGTATGTAGCGGTCCACCGGTTCGTCGTCGATGATCAATACGCAGGGCTGCGCGTTGCCGTTTTGAAGGGGTTGCTCTGCTCCCGAGATTTCAGCATTTAGACCGGTAAGAGCCTGAAGCTGCCTGATCAAGGTTTCGCGCCCGATCGGCTTCAGGCAATAAGCATCGGCTCCCAGGGATAGGCCCTTGCGTTCGTCGTCGACACTGGTGATAACCAGCACCGGGATGTCCCGCGTCGCGCTCTCCGCCTTGAGCTCGGCCAACCAGGTCCACGAGTCTTCACCGCGTAGTAGAATATCCATAACAATGGCGCGCGGCCGGACCTGCTGTAGTATTCGGCGGGCCTCGCCCAGGTTGTTCGCCGAAATCTGTTGAAACGCAGATTGACGAAGAAACTTTTCATAGAGGAGGCGAGTCTCCGGAGCGTCCTCCAGAACCAAAACGGGAATGCGTGTTTCATCGATTTCCCATAAAGCCGCCGGTTTCGCTTCCCCAACTGTCCGGCTCTCCGGCACCTGCGAATGATAAAGCGGAATCGTCACTGAAAACGTTGAACCGATCCCTATCTGACTCACCAAATCGATTTTTCCATTCAGCAGTGTGGCCAGTTTGCGGCACAGGGGAAGGCCGAGACCCGTGCCCTTGATTTTTCGTTGTGCCGGATTTTCGAGCTGGACAAATTCCTCAAAGATCTTCGACTGGTCTTCAGCCGGAATACCCATACCGGTATCCGAGACCGCAAATGTCACCGTCTGATCAGTTTTATTAAAAGTTGCTGCAACCGAGATCAAACCCTGTTCCGTAAACTTCAGCGCGTTTGAAATAAAATTGCGCAAGATTTGCGACAGCTTGCCTTCATCAGAGTATAAACAAGGAATCTCCCGGGGATCTTCGAAAACCAGGCCAACGCTCTGAGCCACCAGGAGCGGACGCAGCATGCCGCGGAGCGCGCTGAAAAGATTGGACACTTCGAAGTCGACCGGCTGGACCTCGACCTTGCCGGCCTCGATTCTTGCCAAATCCAATAGATCGTTTACCAATTCCAGCAGAGTCTCCGCGCCCTTTCGGATGAAGCCAACTTGTTTGTCTTGCTCGCTCGTTAATTCTCCGTCGGCGCGCTCCAGCAACAATCCCGATAATGCCAAAATCGAATTGAGCGGCGTGCGAAATTCGTGACTCATGTTGGAAAGAAAGCGTGACTTCATTTCGTCCGCGCGACGCAAGTGACTGGCCTTTTCATCTAACTCGGCATAAAGCGCCACCACGCCGCGGTTTGTGTCTTCAAGTTCCCGATTGATCCGCGCCAACTCATCTTGCCGCTCTCGCAACTCTGCTAAAGCGCGCACCAGCTCCCGATTTTGCTGTTGGACTTCCTCCATCGGACCCTGCGGCCGCCGCTGCGCCAAGTGATCGACCAAACTGCGCAGAGACGCGGTTGTGACCAGCGGCGCATGACGCGGCATAATTTTTCGGAGAGCGATCTTGGTTCCTTGTTTGGGATCGCTGTGGATCTCGCATTGATCGACCAGCCGCCGGGCGCCAATCAGCCCAATCCCCATTCCGGTGCGCGACACATAACGCCCTTCCAGAATTTCGTGAAGATTTGCGATACCGGGACCGTTGTCGCCAATCCGGATAACTAAAAGCTGCGGCACCGTACGGCCTTCAATCTCGAAATCCACCCTGCCACGGCCGGCATAAACAAAAGCGTTGCGCGCCAGCTCGGAGACTGCCGTGGCAACGCGCGTCTGATCTTGATTATCGAAGCCAAGCAATGCGGCGATCTCGCGCGCCCGTTGGCGCGCTAAGACGACATCGTGCTCATAGTCGATGCTAACATGGGTGATCGAATAACTCATAGGCGGTCCTGGTTTGTCGTTCTGATGCGGCTCTCAGCGCAAATCCTAAACAAGACCTCAAGTAAACACATCTTTGTGTTCAAACATTTATCCGCCGGAATCGCGGCTGATCCATTGCCCAGCTTTTGGCTGATCTACTCAGTACTCACACCAGGGCATTTGGCGGTTAGGACAGTGACGTCATCGCGGCCGCGGACAAAATCACGATAAAGGACACCGGCGATAAGGCTAGGATGACGCTTAAGCAGCCCAGGATAGGCCTGCAGATTCCAGCGCGTCATCAGTCCGTCAGAATGCATGATCAAGAGCGCGTTTGCGCTCCACGGATAGGTGAACTCGACAATCTTGCGCGCTTCATGACCGGCAGTGCCGTTGTAAGAAACCAGGTGGCGCAGGCTGTCTCCCGAAATGATAGTGGCGGAGATGTTTCCTATGCCGCAAAAACGCAGCGATTGCTGAGCCGAATCGACCTCCGCCACGGCGAGAGCCGCGCCGCGCGTGGCGCGTAGCGCGTCGTGAGCGTATTGAACGATTGCCGCCGGACCTTTGGCGCGGTGCTGGCGCACGCTGGCAATGGCGAGTTCGGCTGCGGCCGCAGCAGCCGTTCCGTGGCCCAGGCCGTCGACCAGCACCAAAATGCACCGATCTGCGAGGAGCTCGCAGCCCCATCCATCACCGCAACGCGTCTCGCCGGGCATCGGCTTACAAATCGCCCCGATCGCAATGTGATCTTCAGACGCCTCGTGAATCTTGCCACCCCAGAGCCGGGCCATCACGGCGGTACCCTTACCCGGCTGAGTTTGAATGTCGAATTCGGCAGCCAGCCGCGCGATGGCGCCAAGACCCGTGCCTGCACTCCCCGCAGTCGAATAGCCATCGCGCAAAGATTCAGCAACATTCCCGATTCCCGAGCCTCTGTCGAGAGCTAATAGTTCCACCCCCGCGATGCCCCGTTCAACGATGGGTCGGACGACGATCTCACCGCTGCTGGCGTGCTTCAGCAGGTTGGTTGCCAATTCCGTGGTAACGAGCGCGACGCCGCCGGCTTGAGATTCGTTAAACCCCGCGTCTTCGGCCAACTCCCTGGTAAAGCGCCGCGCCTCGGCGACGTGGCTTGGTTCACTTATTTCGAAAGTCTTTTGCCTTTCCCAAACAGGGATCATAGATTCTTCCAGCGGACAATCACCACAGTAGTGCCTCGCCCCGGTTTCGAATCGATCAGGAACTCGTTTACCAACCGCTTGGCGCCGCCGAGCCCGAGACCCAATCCGCCGCCGGTGGTATACCCGTCCTTCATTGCCTGTTCCAGATCAACAATACCCGGTCCCTCATCGGAAAACGTCAGCCGCAGCCCGCGCCGGGCATCATTGTTGAGCGCCTCGATCCGGAAGTCGCCACCGCCACCGTAATCGATGACATTACGCGCCAACTCGCTGGCTGCGGTGACAACCTTGGTCTGATCCACTAAGCTGAACCCCAGCGATACCGCCCACTCTCGGACAATCCGGCGTACCTTGACGATGTCGTCAGAACTCCGAATTGAAGCAGTCTCATCTTTGAGAACCACCATTAAGTTGTGCCCTCTCTTCCAGCGAGGCGTTCAACATCGCCATACCGGTATCGACATTCAATGCCGTGCTCACTCCATCGAGCGTCATGCCCAACTCTACCAGCGTAATGGCGACGGCAGGTCTCATTCCCACCACCACGGTTTTGGCATCGAGCACGCGGGAGACGCCGGCAATGTGGCCGATCATACGGCCGATAAACGAATCGACGATTTCCAACGAGGAAATATCAAGCAACACGCCGTGCGCGTGGTCTTTGACGATACGCTCGGTCAAATCCTCTTGAAGCGTCATTGCCAAGCGATCGTGCATGTCCACCTGAATAGTCACGAGTAGAAAGCCGCCCATTTTCAGGATTGGAATCCGTTCCATCAATCACCTCACTGTTTGCCGCTCAGGCGCGTCACCTTGGCTCCAGTTCGCTGCAGGGCAATGGCGAATGCATCGGCTAAGGTCGCTTTAGTGATGATATCGGCTAGGTTGATGCCCAGGTGAACGATGGTTTGAGCGATCTGCGGACGAATGCCGCTGATGATGCAATCGGCTCCCATGAGCCGAGCGGCGGCCACGGTCTTTAACAGATGTTGCGCAACCAGCGTGTCCACCGTGGGAACGCCTGTGATATCGATGATCGCTATGGAGGCGCCGGTTTCGACCACTTTCTCGAGCAAGTTCTCCATCACCACTTGAGTGCGTTCGCTGTCGAGCGTACCGATTAGTGGCAGCGCGAGGACATTGTCCCAGAGTTGGACCACCGGAGTGGATAGCTCCATCAATTCTTGCTGCTGGCGCGAGATGATCGACTCGCGGCTCTGCAGGTAGGCTTCCGTGGTGTACAGTCCGAGCTTGTCGAGCAGAGCCGTGGTCGCCCAGATCTCGCGGCACAGTTCTTCAACGTCGCGTATCTCGCGCCGCAACATATCGAAGATCGGCTGCTTGAGCGAAAAAACGAACGTGGCGGTTTCAGACGGACTGAAACCCTGGGCAACCCGGCTGCGCGATATTTCGCCGAGCATGTCTTTGACCGATTTCCAGGAGCCGGCATTTTCGTCATCCCCGTTCTGTTGCATAACCGCGGTAAAGAGTTGCAGAAAGCGACGCGATTCCTCGCGCAAATCGCTCTCCTTGATCAAATCGGCTCGCATTGTTGTCGCGGAGATCTGGTACGACAACCACTGCTGTAAAACATCTCGTTCGTTTTTTCTTAAAAGGTGAGCCACTTTCGACTGCTGTTCTGTCATCGTTCCTCTCTTCGTCCGTCTTGATGTTGATTGTGAAGTTTATTGCGCAGAATGATCAAACATCTCGAACAAACTGCATTGAATTAGTTCGCAATAGCCCTTCAACCCGCCGCTCGGCACCTGAATCGGTCTTCTCTCTCATGGTTGCTTGGCGCCGGCCAACCAGCGGGGGAAATGCTTTAGCGAAGGCTTCTGTGTTTGAGTGCAGCAATCCGGCATGTAACAGAAGAACCTTGGCCGTATGTCTAGCAAATTAGAGCGGCGATATACAATACTAATATATTATGGAAGCAAGTTGAGACTCTCAGCCCGCGCACCTCCGGCACGGATTCAAACGTCGATGGAACAAGATCTCGTAGGAAGAGTAGAGAAGGGATGCCGGAAACGGTGAGCTAAATCTGCGGGATGGTTCAGGCCTGGCCTGTCTTGGGTAGGATAGCTTTTGCAACGTCGCTTTTTTGTTTGAACAGCTTTTTATCGAGGCCGTAAGCGCGCATCTTACGAGAAAGGGTGCGCACGCCGATCCGGCAGCTCTTTGCGGTGAGTCCGACGTTGCCGCCGAAATCATCGAGTTTTTGCGCCAGATACTCCTTTTCTTTTTCCTGCAGCCATTGGTTGAGCGGGGCGTTAAAGGCGTTGCCGCCGCTGCTTGGATGCGCCTCAAAGCTGACTTCCGGCAGATCGACATGTTCGATGGTTCGGCCGGTGTTGAGAACGATGGCGCGCTCGAGAACATTTTGCAGTTCGCGAATGTTGCCCGGCCAGGAGTAGTCTAGCAGCCGACGCATCGCTTGCTTGGAAATCGAGGTGATCCCCTTGCCCGCGGCCACCGGATGGCGATGGAGAAAATCCTGAACCAATAGGGGAATATCCACCTTTCTCTGCTGTAACGGGATCAGGTGGATCGGGATGACATTTACCCGATAATAAAAATCCGAGCGCATTTTGCCTTCGGCGACAAGCTGCTTGAGCGGCACATTGGTGGCCGTGATCACGCGCATGTCAACGTGGATATCGGCGCTGCCACCGAGCCGCTGAACCTTCTGATCTTCCAGCACCCGGAGCAATTTGCCCTGCATGACCACTGAGATGCTCTCGATCTCATCGAGAAACAAGGTGCCGCCGTGGGCTAGCTCAATCTTTCCTGCTTTGGCTTGTACCGCGCCGGTAAAGGCGCCGCGTTCGTATCCAAAAAGCTCGCTCTCGAGCAGGGATTCGGGAAAGCCGGCGCAGTTAATCGTGACAAACGGTTTGTCGCGCCGCCCGCTATGATAATGAACCGCGCTGGCCACTAACTCCTTACCGGTGCCGGTTTCTCCTTCGATGGAGACCGTCATCTCGGTGGGCGCTACCATGCGGATGATTTCGAACATCCGATGCATCTCGGCCGTTTTGCTGAGCATGCCGCCAAACTCAGAGCCGTTCTTAAGACCCCGACGCAGATGGCGAATCTCCATGTAGACCCGGGTCTTCTCCAGAGCTAAACGCGTCGATTCCTGTACCGTGCCCAGATCGAACGGCTTGACCACAAAATCGGCCGCGCCATGCTTCAGCACGTTTACCGCGGTATCGATGTCTTTAAACCCGGTAATCGCAATCACCGGCACATCGGGAAAGTTCTCTTGCATGTTGGCGATCAGGTCAATGCCGCTCAACCCGGGCAGCTTGATGTCGGTTATAACGAAATCAATATTGCCTTGCGCAAGCTGTGTCAGCGCTTCCTCAGCCGAGGAGACCGGCACCACCGTATATCCGCTATGACTATACAGACGAACCAGCTGACTGCGGATCGTCGCATCATCGTCAACGACCAGCACGTTGGGAATCAAAGAGCTGATGGCGCTGCTTGGCTGGACTGGTGAGTTGCCGGCCAGCGACTTGCCCGAGCCAGCTGCCCACCCGGCAGTTCGAGATTTGTCGATTTCTGCTAATGGCATATCTAATTCTTACCAGGGAGCGCAGTGTTGGGCACACGGATCAACAGAGAGAATACGCCGCGATTCGATTGTTCTTTGCGAAACACGATCTTCCCAAAATGGCGCTTCAGAATCTGTTGCGCCACCGCCATACTGAGGCCGGCGCGATGGCCATTAACATTAGCAAAGGGTCGAAATACGTCGCCTTCCTCCACCTGCAGTGACGTATCCGACGAGCTAACGATGTTCAACTCGATGTAGTTTTCCCCGTTCTGCCGGCACACGCCGGCTTCGATATTAAGTTCGCCGCCTTTGGAAAGAAGCGCTTGCGAAAAATCAATGACGTTGGTGAGAGCTCTGCCGAAGTGTAAGTCCAGCGGCACCTTAGGAAGAGACTGCTTGAGCTTTATCCCGGTGCGAATCCCGTGCGCTGCCATCTCTTTTTCGCGGCTCTGAATGACTTCGGCTAACACGGACGCCGGATCCTCCGTCTTAGGCTCGACTGATGACGGAAAGAGATACTCCTCGATCTCGTGGACTAACCTTCGAACTTGGTTTATTCCCCGATAAATTGTCTCCGCGCCGTCTTTCGGAATTGCATGAGAAAATCGAAGGATGTCCAGCTCGCCGCGGATCGCCTGAAGATTATTACCCATCTCGTGGGTCAAGCCGCGCACAAAGTTGCGGACTTGGCCGGTGCCGCGAAACAAGCTCTCCGAGGCCAGCTCTTCGAGGTAAACCGTCCAAACAGTGGGCTTTTCCGCTCCGCTGCTCGTATAAAGAAAAGAAGCCTCTCTTAACCGAAGCACCTGATTTCGGTTTTTGGGTTGGAACCGGTAGCGCGAGGAAACTCTGGTTTCGCCCGCCTGCAGACTCTGCCACGCGCGCAAAAACTCCTTACGGTCTTCGGGATGAATACGCTCCAACCAAAGCGCCGCATCCTGCTTGAAGTCATGTTCGCAAAAACCCAACAACTCGCGGGCATCGTCGTTAAAAAAACATGAATGGCGATCTAAGCTCCAGAGCGCCGCGGGATAAGGCAAGAATTCAATCGCAGTACCTGCTTCGATCAGTCCAGCTCTTAGGTCCTTGACCTTGTCCGGATACTCCGCAGCGTTTAACGCCACAGTTTGCTTCATTTTATTACGCGACAAGGTCCTTGGTTTGCTCATAGGCATAATGAACGGCAAGAGAAACCATCTCCTAATCCGCTCTGACGATTAGGGGTTTATCTGAATAGGAGCTCAAAAGTAAAACTAGTTGAAAGCGATGTGACGAATGTCGTGTTTTCTGGTATCGAGGCCTAACCTACGCGCCTCAATAGAACACGAATGACAGACAATCATGTCCAGCAAGAGGATGCCATCCTCTTCGCTCGTCACACGATAAGCTCTGCCTTCGTACAATTCACCACAATGCTCACAGATTGGACCGCTTGCATTCATTGACTAACACCTAACAGCAAACTATATGCCTCAAGCTTGTGATTCGTACGGGCACGGCTGTTGTTCCGAACGGCAGGATTTGTCGTAAGTTCGGGACATCGATCGATGGCGATGTGCCATATGCGGCACACATCGGGTAAAGCGTTGTAGGGCTGATCAGGATCCTGAAGGAGATTACCTGCAGAATTCGCGTAAACCTATTTTGTAGAGAATCGCTGCCAGCACAGCGGATATATTTTCAAACTGCGGCGGCATCTTCAAAACCGCGCCGATTACCATTACCACTATCTGCATACCTGAGCTGTCTATTTTCTCCGAAAGCGCGAAGATGTCTTCGTTGCAAACACCCCTGCGAAGTTGTCCTTTCACCTCCTCGATGTATTGGACGCCATCGTGATCAGCTCGTTGTAAATGGATTCCAGTCCGGCGCTCCAATCAGCTGCCGTCGGCGTCACTGGCGAGCTAGCATAAAGCTCCTTGGCTTCCTTTGCCTTCCTGGCAGCAGATAGATAGGTCATGATTCCCGCCACTCGGGTGGGCTTGGCCGAAATTAACAGCTGAGCCCCCAATATCATGTATAGCTCCTCAAGCCCCATTGGCAGGAGCTGCATAGCCTCATCCGTTAATTCTTCGATCGATGGCTCTCTCATGATTGGCCTCGTGTTACAGTAGCCGCCATTCTATATGGCGAGGAAGAAAGTTTGGTTCACGAGCGGAGGGACTTGTACAAATCCAGGAGGATGAATGCTACAAGAGAACTGAGTTAGCGCTGGGGAAATCTTTAAGCGCGTTACGGGTGTCGAAAATGAGTGAACTGTGTTGCGCAATCAGCGAGTAATCGAAAGAGGAATGATCGGTGAGAACAGCAACACAGTCCATTGACTGCAGGAGTTCAGCGGTCAGTTCTACCGAGTTGATCGTTTGACCAGCAATCGATATCGACGACACGTGGGGATCAGAATAATAGATCGAAGCGCCCTTTTTACGCAGCGCTTCAAGCACATGAACGGCCGGTGATTCCCGGACATCGTTGGTATCACGCTTGTAGGTGATTCCCAAGCCGAGAATATTGGCGCCCCGCAAACACTTACGCCTCTCATTCAACGCATCGGCGATGCTTAATACAGTGAATCCCGGCATCTGGCTGTTGATGTGTCCGGCCAACTCAATCAGCCGTGGCTCGCAGCCATTCATCTTGGCTCGCCATGTCAAATAGTAGGGATCCACCGGAATGCAATGGCCACCTAATCCTGGGCCCGGGTAAAACGGCATGAACCCGAAAGGTTTGGTCTTGGCCGCTTCGATAACTTCCCAAACATCGATGCCCAACGAATGGCACGTCAAAGCCATTTCATTGGCCAGAGCGATATTCACGCTTCGAAAGGTGTTTTCCAACAGCTTTACCATTTCAGCGCAATCGGTGGAGGATACCGGCAACGCCTTTTCCACGAATTGCTCATAAAGTAGAACCGCTATCTCGGCGCATCTCGGAGTTACGCCGCCGACTACTTTGGGAATGTTACGGGTAGTATAATTCTGATTGCCGGGATCGACGCGTTCAGGAGAATAAGCGAGAAAGAAGTCACGACCGACGTTGAGGCCCGATTCTTCGAGGATCGGCAACACCACCTCCCGAGTTGTACCGGGATAAGTCGTACTCTCAAGTATGATCAGTTGGCCGGGCCGTATGTGAGTCCGGATCGCCTCGACTGCCGCGATGACGTAGGAAAGATCCGGATCCTTGTTCTTTCGCAACGGGGTGGGCACACAAATATTTAGAGTATCGACTTTCTCCGCCGCCGAAAGCGACTGAGTTGCTCGCAGCCTGTTGGCCGAAACAGCCGAGAGCAAAGCCTCGCCAGTCACATCAGGAATATAGGAGATACCGGAATTAATCGAATCGACTCTGTCACGAACGAGATCGATACCGGTCACTTCGAACCCGGCCCGAGCCATCTCCAAAGCCAGAGGCAATCCGACATATCCAAGACCGACGACACCCACTTTAGCAGAACGATCGCGAATCTTCTTCTTGAGCTCCCGGCCCATTTGCGATCGATGAGTGATGGGCTGCTCCCTGGAAGATATCGCAGCCTCTGCATCATAATTCATAGAACTCCCCTTTCGACACGATTTTTTAATATCAACGAGAAATTATTGAATGCGGCAATATTGAGGCAGTGAAATATTTAGCGGAATCAACACGAGCTTCGGCAGAGTTGGCCCGGGCAGCAGCAAGGTTTTCCAAATGATGCCTACCGACCGTTCGCTCAACAATGGCCCGAATTCTGTTGCTTTCACGAGGTAGTCATCGATCATGCGGATTGGTGGCCCGGCGATGCAAACTAAGATACGCTATTCCAGCTTGTTGCTCTTTCCATCCCTAAGCAGGCAGCCCAAATGCAAGTACAAGGATTCTAATGACCTGGTCTTTATCGCTTTCCGTGATCGGCTAAGCACACTCCGATTCCAATGATCATTGCCTTGGTTGAATCCATCAAGCGGAGCGGCTCGCCAATTTCCAAGCGCGGGTCGGTTCTTTGTTTGTTCCTAGTTGACGGATTTGCTTTGCAGTCTTGGGATCCATCGGCCGGAATGTCGGTACGGTCTCGTACAGCAAAGCTAAAGCTCGCCGGGACTGGCCTTTAAGCGCCATCTCTTCCATTTCGTCGATTTTGGCTGTGAGAAACTGCAGATCCGCAAGCCACGCAGATTGCACCCGAAATATTTTTTGAACCTCTGCAGGGATCAGCATCTCGTCCATGCCGACCAACTCTTCACGGAGTTTTTCACCGGGGCGAAGGCCGACGACGTGGATCGGGATGTCCTCGTCCGGAATGAATCCGGCCAGACGAATGAGATGGCGCGCCATGTCCATCAGTTTGATCTGCTCGCCCATTTCCAGGACGAAAATCTCACCGCCTTGAGCAAGCGTCGCCGCTTGGAGCACCAGCAATACCGCTTCGGGAATGGTCATGAAGTAGCGGCTGATCTCGGGATCCGTGACGGTTATCGGGCCCGCCTTGTTCGATTTGTTTTAGAAACAACGGCACCACGCTGCCGTTGCTGCCCAACACATTACCAAAGCGCACCGCTGAGAAAATCGTTTGCCGCCTTGTTCGTTCTTTGCCATCAGCCTGTATGCACATTTCAGCGACCCGTTTAGTAGCTCCCATGACGTTGGTTGGATTGACCGCCTTGTCCGTGGAAATCTGCACGAACCTTTCGACTTGTTTTGAATCGGCAAGCTGCATCAGCCGGTTGGTGGCGACGACATTATTGAGGACCGCTTCGTTAGGATGATGTTTCCATCATCGGCACGTGTTTGTAGGCTGCCGCGTGAAAAACAATCTGCGGCGCATGGGATGCAAAAATTTCTTCGATCGGCTCGTCGTCTCTGATATCGGCAAGTACCGCCACCCGGTCGACGCTCGGGATCGAGCGTTGAGCTCATGTCGATATCGTAAAGCGCGCTTTCTCTATTATCTAAAAGCACCAAATGCGCCGGTTGATATCGTGCAATCTGCCGGCTCAGTTCGGAACCGATCGAGCCGCCCGCGCCGGTGATTAGAATCCGTTTGCCTTTCACCAACGCCCGCACCGGTTCGAGATCCATACCCACCGGCAGCCGATCCAGCAAATCTTCAATGGCTAGATCGCGAATCTGCTTGACCCCAACGTTGCCGTTTCGCAAGTCGCTAATCCGGGAAGGGTCCTGATCGGGATCTTGAAAGGTTCGAGTATCTTGACCACTTCACGGACCATCGCCGGCTTGACCGATGGGATGGCGATCACAAGATCATCGGGCTTTTCCTCTGTGATGATACGCGGCAGGTCTTCTCTCCTGCCGAAGACTTGAACACCATGAATTCTGCGGCCGATCTTTTTCTGATCGTCATCGACAAATCCGATGGGATGGTAGCTATGAAAGGAAGTGTTGTTCCTTATGTCACGAACGATCATTTCCCCGGCGTCTCCCGCACCATAGATCAGCAGCCGTCGCCCTTCCTTGGTCTGCCCGAGGCCGTAAAACAAACGGCGGGCCAAACGGCTGCCGCCCATAAGGAAAATGAGCAGAAGAGAGTCAATGATAAAAATCGAAAGAGGATAGTTTCTGATTCCAAATATCCAATGAACTGTGATGTAGAATAATAGGGTGCTCGCGAGCACCCCGCCGATCACATTGCGAAGGTCCCAGATACCCGTATAGCGCCACAGCCCTTTATAGAGCTGAAATGGAACGAATGTCAGCCCCCTGATCAACATCAGCCACGGGATCATCCGCAGCATGACTTCCTTCTCATGAGCCGGAATCAAGCCGTCGAATCTGATCCAGAAAGCCAGGTAATTGGCCAGAACAATCATTGCCATGTGAAACCCGACAATCGGAATCCGGCGATATCTGAGTATGATTTCTTTCAACATGTAATTTGCCTCAAGTGCTGTCTTGACCCTTGGCTCTGCGGCCCATGACGATTGCCTTACGAAAGTAATGAAAGTGGTGAAACCACGAAATAGGAGGAATAGACTCAGCAGCTGGATGTCATACTGACCGCATCCGTTTACAAGAAGGAATGTCGGCAGCGGTAAATCGTTTGCGACGGTGAATATGGCTGCCACTAACAAGCCGAAGTTCGAAGCGATCGTCGGTTTCGGTTAAAAAAACTTCAAGCGCTTACTCGGTACGCGTTGAACCATGCAATCGTTTGTATGATGCCTTGACGTAAGTCAAACTTGGCGCGAAATCCGAAGAACCGCTCGGCCCGGCTGGTATCGAGACAACGGCGCGGTTGTCCGTTAGGCTTGGTTGTGTCCCACACGATTTCGCCGCGAAAGCCGACTTCCTCGGCAATCATTTGAGCCAAATCGCGGATGTAAATTTCCCGGCCGGTGCCGAGGTTCACCGGCTCCTCGCCATTATAATTCTCGGTCGCTGAGATGATCCCTTCGGCGGCATCTTCGACATAAAGAAACTCGCGAGTGGGCGAGCCGTCACCCCAAAGTACGATTTGTTCCTCGTTACGTTCTTTAGCTTCGACACATTTGCGGATCAGCGCCGGGATTACGTGAGACGTATTCAGATCGAAGTTATCACCCGGACCGTATAAATTAACCGGCAGAAGGTAAATGGCGTTGAACCCGTACTGCGCCCGATAGGACTGTGCTTGCACGAGCATCATCTTTTTCGCCAGCCCATAGGGAGCATTGGTTTCTTCAGGGTAACCATTCCATAGATCTTCTTCCTTAAATGGCACGGGCGCAAATTTGGATATGCACAGATCGTCCCCACGGCAACGAATTTTTTGACCCGAATTGCCGGGCATATTCCATGAGTTGGATTCCCATGATGGCGTTGTCGTAAAAAAATCGCCCGGGATTGTCCCGATTCGCGCCGATGCCGCCGACCACCGCAGCAAGGTGTATGACCACGTCCGGCTGGAACTCCTGGTAAAGTCGGGCAATTGCCGCCTGATCGCGCAAATCATAGTCTTTGGAACGCGGCACAAAAATATTGTCGACAACCACGAGCTGCTAGACTTTTCACCACAGCCGAACCGAAAAACCCGGCCCGCCTGTCACTAGCACGCGATTTGCTGTCAATTTTTCAGATCTCTGATACTTCTGCGATCTTCAGACTCCAGGCGCCCCTTCCTTAAAGTCCGCTTCCGGTCGCACGCTGACGCGTCGTGAATTTTGATCTTGAATAACTATTTAGATGAGCTTCTCTGTTCGCGCGCTTACCATATCAGCGTCGACCATAAGCCGCACCAGATCTTTGAATTTTGTCTTTGCTTGCCAACCGAGCTTTCTTTTGGCCTTGGATGCTCACCGATGAGCAAATCCACTTCCGCGGGGCGGTAATATCGTTGATCGACTTCTAGATGCTTGCGCCAATCAAGCCCGGCATACGAAAAGGCCTCTTCAACCAGTTCGGAGACCGAATGCGTTTGACCCGTGGCGATCACGTAATCATCGGGCTCCTCTTGTTGAAGCATCAGCCACATGGCCTCGACGTATTCCTTCGCATATCCCCAGTCACGTTTGGCTTCGAGATTGCCGAGGTAGACTTTCTCTTGCAGGCCGGCTTTGATCCGCGCGGCGGCGCGCGTGACTTTGCGGGTGACGAATGTTTCGCCGCGGCGCGGAGACTCGTGGTTGAAGAGAATGCCGTTGCAGGCGAACAGACCATAGCTCTCGCGGTAATTGACCGTTATCCAATAGGCGTAAACTTTTGCCGCTGCGTAGGGACTGCGCGGATAAAACGGCGTCGTCTCCGCTGCGGCACGCCTGCACTTTGCCATACATTTCGGAACTGCTCGCCTGATAGAATTTGCTCTTCACGCCGGTTTCGCGAATCGCTTCGAGGATTCGGATGGTGCCCAAGCCGCTGACGTCGCCGGTGTATTCCGGTATGTCGAAGCTGACGCGCACATGGCTCTGCGCCGCCAGATGATAGATTTCATCCGGCTGAATTCGATAGAGGAGCTTGATGAGATTGGTCGAATCGGCGATATCCCCGTAGTGCAGAAACAGCCGCACTCCGTTGATGTGCGGATCCTGGTAGAGATGATCGATCCGTCGGTGTTGAAGGTGGAGGCGCGCCGGATGATGCCGTGAACCTCATAGCCTTTGTCCAGCAAAAGCTCGGCAAGATAAGAGCCGTCCTGACCGGTAATTCCGGTAATGAGCGCTTTTTTCATGATTGTTCGTGTCGGCTTCGAGCGGCGGTTAAACGCCGATCATGCGTAATGACTTTCCCCGCCAGCTCCATATGCAAACCCAAATAGCGTTGAGCCTGTTGATTGAGATCAAATCTTGCCGCTGAAAGGGATCTGCGCAGCTTCGAGAAACTGGCGTTCAGAGAGACATACCTGCCCGCCTGAATGGCGGAGGTATATTCTTTACATACCACATCGCGGCCATTCACGCCCATGCGGGCTCTTTCATGCGGATGCTCAACCATCCATTGGAGCTGTTCAGCTAGCGCATGAGCATCTTTGGGTTTAGTTAATAAGCCAGTCTGCAGATGAGACACCATCTCAGGAATCCCTCCTGTCTCAAAGGCGATCACCGGAGTCTCACATGCCTATCGATTCTAACACCGTATTCGGCAAGTTGTCCTCTAGAGAAGGGATGACAAAAACATCAGCGGCATTGTAGCATGCCGCCAAGAGCCGCTCATCTTTAATGTTCCCCAAGACATGCGTAGCTATGCCAAACGATTGATGCATCGGATCAAATTTGTCCCCAAAAATCGCCAGGACAACCTGGCAAACGTTTATACGCTTGGAAACCAATTGTAGCGCTTCCTTAAGGTATTGGGCTCCTTTCCTTTCATCCATCACATTGTTTGCACCGAAGAGAATGATCGTCTTATTCTGCGGCAATCCTAATAATGCACGACAGAATCCCTGATCGTATTTTCGAAAAATATCAGTCGGAATACCATAGGGTATGATGCTTACGGGCATTCGTGCCAATAACATGCTTTGCCGAGCACAATTCGCTAACCATTGACTCGGTGTGACCACATGAAAGCTATGAGCTTTGTAGGCTCGTTTCTTCCGTGCCCAAATCTTAGCTGCGAGATCCGGGTCGTGGGTTGATCCGAGTTGTGGGCAAGCGCCGCACTGGCTCGCGTATTTTTCGCAATCTCCGACGTAATGGCAGCCTCCGGTAAAGGGATTCATATCGTGTAACGTCCAGACGACTGACTTACCTTTCATGGAGGTGAAGAAATTTGGACCATCGACGAAGTATGCAACCCAATGCAGGTGAATAATATCCGCTTCATGAACCATTGGATGATCTTTTGAACATCTATGGTGCCGCGATCATCTGAGAATGCTGTTCGGATATCGGGTCTGATTCTCCGATACCGCTGTAGATTCGAATTAATTTTATGGACCCTGTATCGCTTCTGAATACGCTGCAGCAGTGAGCGGTGTTCGCGATAATGGAAGACGCCAGGCGCACCAGTTGTCGGGGGCGTCTGGACCAACATCTTGCTGTCCACTCCGCCAAGTAACAACCCCTCATGCAGACGCAACGCAGCCTTACCAGCACCACCGCCATCGCTGGTAGAAATGTGCAGGATCTTCATCGTCCTAATGGCAGGAGACGGCGGAATCGCCGCGCCACGCGACACAAACGCCAGGCCAGCCACGCCGGCTGCCAGTAGAGAAAGGGATATTCCCGCCGGACGCGGGTCTGCCAGACACCGCATCGCGGGGAGCGACGCAAGCCTTCACGGGCGAGATTAAACACCAACGGCGGATGTGAGGAAAACCAATGGGAGGCTATGCCCAGAAATGTCCACCAGGTCATGTAATCGATAATCTGCTCTGCTGCATCACGAGAACAGCCCGGCGGAGCCGCCTG
>CAVSLC010000009.1:0-135110 GCA_963728565.1 uncultured delta proteobacterium | reverse complement strand
CTGATAGTTTTGTCGATCTATGCGCTGCAAACCAGCGGCGCAGCTTCGGGACTTGAATTCCTGCTGCGCCCGCAGTGGCAAACATCGGTCCCACCGCCGTACTGCAAGCGCTTGGGCAGGCACTTTTCTCTTTGAGCCTCGGAATGGGGGACGATGATTGCTGATGGGAGTTATCTTTCCCGGCGAAGCAATTGGTTAGTTCGACGTTTTCATCGCGGCCGGCGATACATTTGTCGCAGTTCTTGCCCACTTGGTCGTTTTTCGCTGGCGTTTAACTTTGGTCTTGAGCGCGGCGCCGGCCCAGGGTTGATCTTTCGCATGCCGCCCATCGCCTTGCTCAACTGCCGGGAGGTTATTGGGTTGCTCCGGGGATTTTCATTCTCCTCGGCTTTGCCGCCCTCACCGCATCGATTTCGCTCTTGGAGGTAGCATCTGCTTATTTCATCGACGAACAAGTTGGTCGTGAAGCAGAGCCGGTTGGACCTTGGGGACGGCGATCTTCTTACTTGAAAGTAAAATTATTTGTGATATCTAACTCGCCGCAATTTCGGCGTGTTGAAGATAACGCCGGTCACAACTAACGAACGGTGAGAAAATGAAGATTTTGATCGTCGAAGATAATCCGGATATGCGCGAGCTAGTGTGTCTTATAGTGGAGCGGCTCTTCTATCTTCCGGTTCTCGCGCGCCACGGCAAAGAAGGGCTGGAAAGAGCTATCGCAGAGAAGCCGCAGTTAATCCTGATGGACATGAGGATGCCGGTAATGGACGGTTGGGAAGCGGCGAGAGCCCTGCGGACTCACCCTGACACGAAGAATATTCCGATTTTGGCAACAACTGCGCTGTTTCGACCTCATGAATTAAAAACCTGCTTGGAAGCGGGCTGTAGCGACTACATCGTCAAACCGTTTAGCTGTGTCGATCTCCAGACCAAAATTGGAGAAATGTTGGAAACGAGTTCTGAACAACTGCGATTCAACTGAGCAGATGGAAGGCGCGGACAACCTGAGTCCGTGCTCAATATCCGCTACCGCTCTAGTACAATGCTGCTCGGCGGCGTCTAAGAGCACCGGAAATGACCACTGACAGGGCGTCAACGCGGCCGGCAAAAAGTGAATGAATATTGCCAATGCGATCGGCCAACTTACCGATCGTAAAAGTACCTGTGTTGGTCACTTCAGCTCGCTACCTCAAGCCACCGCCACAGCTAACCAGACACTGAAGCCTTGAGAAACCAAGCGCGCTCCCTGAGAACGTAGAGATTGCGACCGCTCCAGTCGCCGGGAGTCGCATTGATGACGGTTATCCTCTTGGTGCGAAGACGGCGCGGTATCACGCCGCAGCATGCGCATTTTACTTGGCCTATCGTTTCACGAGGCAGAAAACGGCGAGGCAGCGCTCAGCCTATCGGCAACGATGCCGTTCGATATAGTGATAAGTGACTTCAATCTGCCTGGGAAAATTAACGGGAGCGATATATTGGATGCTCCTGAGACAATTGACCATGATATTGATCTGCTAAAGCTATGCTACTAAGGTAGAGGCGTTCCTCCAGTCGCACCGATAACTTCGCCGACGACGTAGCTCGATTCCTCGGAAGCTAGAAAAACATAAATCGGCGCCATCTCTTTCGGTTGGGCCGGCCTCCCTTCCGGCGTGTCTTTGCCGAATTCCGACACCTTCTCAGGCTCGAATGACATCGGAATCAACGGAGTCCAAACCGGCCCGGGCGCAACCGCATTCACGCGAATACCTTTTTTGATCGCCTCCTGCGCAAGTGCCTTGGTGAACGTGACGATCGCTCCCTTGGTGGTCGCATAGGCCAGTAGCTGCGGGCTCGGCTTGTAGGCTTGAATAGACGCCGTATTAATGATCGCTCCGCCCTCCCGCATCTTCGGCAGCGCCGCTTTTGACAAATAATACATGGCATCGATGTTGGTCCGGAAGGTATATTGCCATTCACTCGAAGGAAGCTTTTCAATGCTTTCATACGTCTGCTGGTACGCTGCGTTATTAACCAGGATATCGATCTTTCCGAATTCTTTGACGGCGCGTTCGACAATCCGCGTGCAATGATCCTCGTGACTGATATCTCCTGCAACAGCGATCCCTGCTCGGCCGCTCTCTCGGACCAGGGCTATCGTTTGTTGCGCATCCGAGTGCTCGCTGAAATAGGAGATGAGCACATCGGCGCCCTCGCGCGCGTACGCAAGCGCCACCGCTCGACCGATTCCGCTGTCGCCACCGGTGATGATCGCGGCTTTTCCTTTCAACCGTTCGTGCCCCCGGTACGAACTTTCACCGAAATCCGGCTTGGGCTGCATCTCCGATTCGACACCCGGCCACTGTTGGCGTTGCTCCGGAAACGGTGGCTGCGGCCCTTGCTCTTGTGGACTGGACATTTCAAACCTCCTTGACCTAGATCAAACTGTTGCGGAACACTTTATTAATGGTGCAACTGCTAGCGCCGGTCGTTCTTGGTATGCTCGTGATAGGGCGCCCTCGCAGTTCGGCGATTCGGAACCGGCGCGGTCGTTGACCGCAGATTTCATCGATTCTCGCAGTAAAACATTGCCCCCTAGCTTCTCACCTGGCGTGCCGCTATGCTCTATCTCTATTAGGCTAGTAGTCTGAACCCGTTGGTCATTCTGTTTCGCAGACCCGATCTTTACGGCTTGAACGAACTCGCCGGTACGTCGGAACCATAATGCAAATTCTTTTCCATCGGTGATGTCTATCCACCGCGTCAACTCTGTTTCATCCCAGCGACAGCAGCAGCGCTGTCAATCCCACCGCGGAGAATGCCGTAGAAGGCAATATGATCTGCAGAGCCGTTTTAACCTTCATACAGAAGCGCTAGGTCCCCTCTGGGAAGGCTCAGAAATGATCGGCAGAGATGCCGATGTTGTTCATTGACTGGGAAATAGCTTCTCTTCTATAAGGTTTCAAAGAGCGATTTGACTCATGACTTCGTCCTGACGTTGATCAATCTCTGATTAACCCGTTGGAATGTTCTATCACCGATTTGACCTTGAGCCCTGCTCGCTGTTGCGAGTCACTTGGAAGGACGACCCCATGCAACTTAAAGTTCTTGTCATTGTATTCCTTATGTCATCTCTCCTGGTGTATGGATTTGCTACCCATGCGGCAAGCGCAGAAGGCAAACCGATCAATATCGGTTGGACCGGTGGGTCTAACTGGAGCTCGCTCCCTTACCAGGTGGCGGTCGACCGAAAGTTCTTCGAAAAGGAAGGGCTCGATATCAGGCTGATTACCATGCGAGGAACGACCCTGATGCTCAGCGCTTTGATGGCCGATGAAATCGATTATGTCACGATCCTGCCTTTTATTGCCGGAGCCGCGGTCCGCGGCCTTCCGGTGAAGATAGTTGCGTCGGGGGCGAAGTCGAGCGGCTACGCGATTATCTCCAGCCCGGAGATTAGTAGCCTGAAAGGGCTCAAAGGCAAAAG
Source organism: uncultured delta proteobacterium (assembly GCA_963728565.1). Classification (GTDB taxonomy): domain Bacteria; phylum Desulfobacterota; class Binatia; order UBA9968; family UBA9968; genus WHTF01. Next base: position 131,641 of record CAVSLC010000009.1, on the reverse strand, counting down.
AATCGCGATCAACTCATTCGGTAGCTCGGCCGATTTTGCAATCTATACGGCGTTGAGCCGAAACGGCCTGGATCCCGACAAGGACGTGACGTTGCAGACTATCAGCGGAACTCCCGACGCCCGCTTCGCCGCGTTGATTAGCCGGGCCGTCGATGCCACGGTTGTCGGCAGCCCGTTTGAGTACTTTGCCGAGCAGAAAGGATTCAAGACGCTGGTCTCGGTCAACGAGATGGCCGAGCTCGTTAAGGTACCGATTACCGGCATCAGCACCTCGCAAAGAAAAATCGACAAACAGCCGGATGAAATTGTCCGGGTGTTGAGAGCGCTTAGGGCGGCAACTTTGTTTATCCAAAGCGAACGCGAGATCGGCATCGGGTTGATGGAGAAGACCCTGAAATTAGACCGTGGCGCTGCAGAAAAATTTTATGCGCTATATCGCGAGCAGTATAATCCCGAGCTCAGCGTCCCGAACTCCGTGGTAGAGGAGTGGATTGCCGTCGGCACGTTTAGAGCCAAGGAAAAGGAGAAAGGCGGAGCCCAGGCTCAACGGGTCCATGACTGGAGGTTTGCTGAGAAAGCTAGACGGTGATTGGTCGTAAAACCGTTCAACCTTCAACAGTTCAAAGTTTAACGTCAGATTACTATGAATCGGAGCCGTGCAGGCCTGCATGATTGTCGCTAGGTGAAATCTTGAATCACTTCTCCCTGCCGTGTTAGAGGTCAGACCACCACACAGGAGGAACCATGGCCCGAATCGTTCACATCGCGCTGAAAGTCGACGATCTGGAAAAGGCAACACAGTTCTACGCAAAGAGTTTTGGCTTCGTCGAAGTAGAGACAGGCCAGGTGAGAGATCACACGTCACGCCATTTAACCGACGGTGCAATCGATCTCGCCCTGATCAAGTATGACAGCGAAGACTCGGCCGAGGCACGCGCTTCAGGGCTCGGACCGTGCATCCATCATTTTGCGATTGAGGTCGACGATATCAAGCAATCGGCTGCTGACTTGGAGAAGTTCGGCTGCGAATTGATCAGCGATCCAGGAGTGATCCCCATCAAGTTTCGCGCTCCTGGTGGCACAGTCGCTGAGATCGTGCCCAAGGCGAGATATAAACAGGCACCGGCAAAATCCTAATAGGCCACTGAAAGGTCTTGAGACATCGCTGCGCTCAATCGACTCGCACGAAATTGTGTTCGTGTGACGTGGTCGTGCTTATGCACGTTTTACGATCACGTCTTCCGGGTATGATCATGGTCCACGCCCTACCTCTGAAATCTCCTCGAGTAGTTTGCAACTTATATTCTGCGGCTGCTAATTACCTCAGCTCAGATGCCAACTCCTCAGGGAAAAGCCCAATGTCTTTGCACAGCCAAACCGTTCTGTGAAAAACGATAAAGGAAATCTCATCTCTGGAGCCTGTCTGGCGGCTTTTGGACTCTATGTGATCTCTATGGCATCCAGACTGCCCTATGTCTCTGAGGTTGGTCCGGGGCCCGGCTTTTTCCCGCTGTGGCTTGGTATCGGGTTGATGATTTTTGCCGGTTATCTGATGGTCTCGTCCGTTTCCGCTCTGAAAAAAGAATCCCAGAGTGACTCCTCAACCTGGCAAGCCAGCGGCAGGGCTTTGGCCGGCTGGTTCGGTTTGATGGCGGCCATCGCTCTTCTCGGTTGGATCGGTTTTAGCGCCAGTTTCGTTTTTCTTACCGTGTTTCTCATCGCCGCTTTAGACCGCCGCCCTCTTCTGCTCTCAGCCGGCGTCGCCATCGGTCTCGCCGTGGGATTCCATTTCCTCTTTGTCATGGCACTCGACGTTTCTTTACCAGTCGGTCGCTGGGGATTTTGACCCGGAAGCCGGCACTAAAGTATGGGTGCTTTGGAAAATCTCCTGCTCGGCTTTTCCGTAGCCCTGACGCCGATCAATCTCTTCTGGTGTTTGGTCGGGGTGATTCTAGGTACGGTAGTGGGCGTGTTACCGGGCCTGGGGCCGGCAGCGACCATCGCGATGCTGCTTCCGCTGACGCTCAAGATGGATCACACCACGGCAATCATCGCACTGGCGGGGATCTTCTACGGCGCGCGCTACGGCGGCTCGACAACTTCCATCCTTCTCAACATTCCGGGAGAATCATCGTCGGTGGTCACCTGTCTGGATGGCTATCAGTTGGCGCGACAAGGCAGGGCAGGAGCAGCGTTAGGGATTTCTGCGGTTGCGTCATTTGTCGCCGGCACCCTAGGCATATTGGGATTGATGCTAATTGCACCGCCGTTGGCCCGTGTTGCATTGCGCTTTGCTCCGCCGGAATATTTCGGCTTGATGGTTTTGGGCCTTGCGATGGTAGTTTTCTTAGCGGGAAAATCGATGATCAAGGCCATCCTGGCAATGCTGGTGGGTCTGTGGGTCGCAACCATCGGCACCGATCTTTTTACCGCTGAATCGAGATTTACTTTCGGCCAGGTGAAACTACTTGGCGGCGTCGATTTCATCGCCGCGACAGTGGGAATCTTCGCTATCGGCGAAGTCCTGGTCAATCTCGAGTCCCGCGGCGGCGCTGAGCTCTTCAAAATTTCAAAGGGGTTGAGAAACCTTTTGCCGACATTGCAAGACCTCAAGGACTGCCGCTTTGCTTTTTTGAACGGTTCCCTCGTCGGTTTCTTTGTCGGCGCTCTCCCGGGTGCCGGCGCCACGGTTGCATCGTTTTTGTCTTACGGCATTGAAAAAGCGTTCTCGCGGCATCCGGAAAAATTCGGCACCGGCGTAATCGAAGGAGTAGCGGCGCCCGAGGGGGCGAACAATGCCGACGCCAGTGGCGCACTGGTTCCTCTGCTGACCCTGGGAATACCCGGAGGCAATACCACAGCCATTCTCTTGGGTGGCCTCATTCTTTGGGGGTACAAGCCCGGACCGCTCCTCATCCAGGAGCACCCGGAACTTTTTTGGGGATTGGTCGCGAGCATGTACATCGGCAATGTCTTGCTTCTGATCCTCAATATTCCTTTGGTGCCAGTTTTCGCTCAGATCTTGCGTCTCCCCTATTTTATTCTTTATCCGCTCATTTTGGGGATCTCCGTGGTCGGCGTTTACAGCGTCAATAGCAGTGTTTTTGATGTTTGGATGATGGGTCTGTTCGGGCTGCTTGGATATCTCATGCGCAAGCTTGATTTCCCCGCCGCGGCGCTGATCTTGGGAATGGTCTTGGGTGATGCGCTCGAAAGAGCACTGCGCCAATCTTTGATGATGTCACAGGGAGATATCGCGATCCTGGTCAATCGACCGATCTCCGGAACCTTACTGCTCATTGCAGTGGGGCTCTTGTGCTTACCTGCGATCCGCAAAGTTCGCTATTGGAGGATTCAGGCCGTTGAGCAAGAACGCTGAAGGTGATAGGTCCGCAGCAGGCTAATGCGCCTTAACAGATGAATTATGAAAGCTGAAAACTGACTGCTTTCCGATTTCCGCTTTCATACTTTGAAATTCGCGCGCCTTGCATTTGAGGGCTTGTTGAGCGGCCTGCAAGTCGGCTTTTATAAAACCGCTTCTCGAGACTTAGGAGGGTAAGAGATGAAATATAAGACGATGATGGTGCCTCTCATTGTGACCGCAATTGCCATATTCTCCAATCTTGCCTGGAGCCAGGAATTCAAGCCCAACAAATCAATCGAGGTGGTCGTCCATACGGGCCCGGGCGGGGGATCGGATCTTTTTGCTCGCGCCATTGCCGACCTCCTGCAGAAGGAAAAACTCGTCTCCCAGCGCCTGCAGGTGGTCAACAAATCCGGCGGCGGTAGCGCCGTGGCGATGTCCTATCTCGCCGAGAAAAAGGGTGAGACCCACACTATCGGTTTTTTTACCGGCGTCTGGATCACCAATCCGTTGACCACGGCTGAGGCGAACGTCACCCTAAAGGATCTGACGCCAATCGCCCGATTGGTTCTGGAACCCGCAGTCATTGTCGTCAAAGCCGACTCTCCTTACAAAAACATGAAGGACTTCGTCGAAGCGGCGAAGAAGAGCCCGAACCAGCTTCGTCAGTCCGGCGGTTCGGTCACGTCGCGCGACAATCTCGTCCGTTTACTGATCCAAAAAGCAACCGGAACGCAGTGGACCTTCATTTCTTTTCCCAGCGGCGGCGAGAGACTCTCGAATCTGCTCGGCGGTCACGTGCAGATGATGGTGATCGAACCGCAAGAGGCGGGCGAGCAGATACGCGCGGGGAATTTGCGGGTCATCGCTGCCGTAACGGAAAATCGCCTGGCCTCTCTGCCGGACGTTCCGACCATCAAAGAGCAAGGCATCGATGTTCCGCTCATTCCCCAAGCCCGTGGGTTGTTGGCTCCGCCGGCTGCGCCGCGCGAGGTCGTTCGATACTGGGAAGGAGTGTTCGATCGCTTTGTAAAGACTGCGACTTGGAAGCAGTATGTGGAGCAAAATCAGTTCGAAGACGGCTACCTCAAAGGACCGTCATTAAGCAAATTTTTCGATGATCTGACCGTCCAGATGCGCGACGTGCTCAAAGAGGCCGGCGCCAAGGTCGTGCGGTAATATTTCTTATGAACGCCACCCAGCGCCTAGCGCGCTTTGCCGTCGAGCTGGATTACCGAGAGATTCCCGCCGAGGTCATCGATCGGGTCAAAGCTTGTATCTTAGATACAGTCGCGGTTTCGGTTTACGGATCGACCAAGCCATGGAGCCAGACAGTGAGCAAATTGGTTCGAGAGACTGGCGCTCGCGGTCGCTCTACCGTATTCGGAGGGAACTGGAAAGCACAAGCGGCGCAGGCAACACTCGCCAACGGCGTCATGGCCCATGCTTTTGAGCTCGACAATGTGCGCCAGCCCGGCTCGGGCGTCCATCCCGGGGCAACGGCTTTTCTTCCTGCCTTTGCCATGGCGGAAGAGAAAAAGACCAACGGCAAAGCGTTGCTGAGCGCTTTTGTAGCGGCATGCGAGGTCGTCTCTCGAATTGGCGTTGCCGCAGGCAACTCTCTCGAGAGAAGAGGTTTTCATGCTCCCGGATTGACCGGCACGTTCGGCGGCGCGGTGGCGGCGGGGCGGCTACTTGGGCTTAACCAATCACAGATGGTCAACGCTCTGGGCATCGCCGGCTCGTATTCCGGTGGGCTGATCGAATTTTCCCGCTGCCGCGAGGGCGCCATGGTCAAACGGCTCCACCTGGGAAAAGCAGCGGAAGGAGGCGTCACCGCCGCCCTTCTAGCGAGGGGAGGATTCGCCGGCCCCGAAAGCGTCCTCGAAGGAAAGTTTGGATTTTGCCAGACATTTTCTGATTCCCCTGATCTGCCCTATCTTACCCATCGATTGGGCACAAAGTTCGAAAGCCTCAACATCTGCATCAAGCGTTGCGCCTGCCACATCAATGCTCACGCGCCCATCGAAGCGTTGCAAAAACTGCGCGGGAAAATTGGTTTTGCACCGGGCGACATTCAGGAAATCGTCGTTGGCGGAATCGAAAAGTTGGTGACCCATCACGCCAACTATCAGCCAAAAGACTTGATGATGGCGCAGTACAGCATTCCTTTCTGCGTCGCCCTGAGTCTGTATTTCGAGCCCACAGACCCTGAGTCCTTTGATGAGAGCAAGCTCACGGACAAAAAAATACTTGCCATGATGCGCAAGATTCGTCTTGAAACCGACTCGGAGATCGAACAAAGAGGATGGGACCGCGCCGCGCGAGTCACCATTGGCCTTGCAAACAAGCAGCGTCACTCGAGTCTGGTTATTCACTTCAAAGGGACACCCCGTAACCCTCTGAGTCATTCGGAAGTGGAAGACAAAGCAAGAAAGCTAACCCACAGGCTCTTGTCGGAGCGGCAGCTGGATGGCCTGGTAGAGGCTGTCGAACATTTAGAAAAGCTCGATGACGTCTCGCGCATGGGTGACCTCCTGCGACAAAAACCATGAAGATCGTTGCCATCGACACCTATCCTTTGGTGTTGCCGATCCAGGAGATTTACGGCGGAGCCGCCGGGTTCCTCGAGGACTGCCGCTCGCTGATCGTTCGGGTTGAGACCGAAAATGGCATCGAAGGTTGGGGCGAAGCCACGCAGGGGCGCCCCGGCAATACTTATGAGACGTTGGAAACGATGGAGATCATGGCGCGAAAGTATTTTGCCCCCGCGCTGATCAAGATGGATTTGGAAGACACCGGAGCTGTCCTGCTGAAACTTCATGGTGTTCGCCAGGGTCACCCGATCACAAAGGCCGCCATCGAGATGGCTCTGTATGACGCATTGGGTAAATTCTATCGGCTGCCGCTCTGTCGCTTTTTCGGCGGGCCCTATCGTCGCGAGATAGATCTAGTCGGTGGATTAGGAATGGATCTTGGACCCCAGGCCATCGGTGTGCGCGCGGCTGAACTTAAACGAGTGGGATTTGTCGCCTTCAAAATAAAAATCGGCCAGCAAAATCGTCGCAATGACATTGAACGGGTTCGCGCCGTTCGCCAGGCAGTCGGTGATGTAGCCTCCATTCGAGTCGATGGCAACGGGTCGTATTCCTTCGTTGACGCCCGATCTGTGTTGAATGAACTGAGGCAATTTCGCATCGCCGATGCCGAGCAGCCATTGGCGCGCGGCGACTTGAGTAACCTGGCGGAACTGCGTCGCGCTGTTGGCATTCCGATCGCGGCTCAAGAAAGCGTGACCTGCGCCGAAGATGCACTAAGGATGTTGGAAGAGCGAGCCGCCGATCTCTTAAAGATCAAACTGACACATATCGGCGGATTTCAAAAAGCGCTCGAAGTGGCTGCGGTCGTCGGAGCCAAGGGCCTTTCGGTGGTGGTCGGCCAGGGAAGCGCGTGCACGACAATTCTTTCCGCCGCTGAAATGCAGCTTCACAGCTCATTGAAAAACGCGCAATCCGGCGGCGAAATGACCGGCTTCATGCGTCTTGGCGAGCAAGATATCTTCAGTCCGATCCCGGTGACTCGCGGCAAGGCTAGTCCGCCCATGACCGCCGGTCTCGGTATCGAAGTAAACAAACAAAAATTGCAGCGCTTGGCCAGATCTGTCTGCGAATAGAACTGTTCGGGGTTCAACTGTTCTAGAGTTAAAGGCCAGATCGGGAAATTTTCGCAATGACAACAGCCGTAGAAAGAATTTACGAATGGCACAGACATCCGCGCATGCCGGTTCCGCCGCCGCGTGGATCGATGGCGTACTCGATTTCACCAGGAAAAGCCTTGAGCTAAATAGCCCTATCTCGGCCAATCAGGTATTCGATTTCAGCTTCGTAGATAAAGCTCGATGACACAGCCGGACCACCGACTCGATTCAAGCTCACAGGTTACCTCTGTTACCATCAGAAGGGTCTTGACACAAAGACGCAGGCTCCTCAGAAGGATCTCAGATCCCATGCGGGTGGGAAATCGACGAGCGAAGGCGTACTCTCCAGTACGTTGAAGACGAGACGATTGAGCCAATCGAAGCATAATGAGGCTTTTCAGCAGCCTGCCGAGGACAAAGCATGAAGAACGGATATAGAGCGATGGATTCCGATATGCACGTCGTTGAGCCGTGCGATCTTTGGCAAAAGTACATGGATAAAAAATTCGCCGATCGCGCGCCGATCGGACTCAACCGGCATAAGCGAGATCTTGGCGTTCAAGTCGAAGGGAAGATCCTGCCTCGCGCTCCGGAAAAGCCCATTCCTGCGCTGCGTCCGATCCGTGAAAAGATTCTAGCGGAGCGATACCCTGAGGAAGAGGCGCGCAATTTCGATAACATCGCCCAATTGCAGGCGATGGATAAAGAGGGGCTCGATGTGGCAATTCTGTATCCCAGCCGGGGTTTGTTCGTGCTTGCGGTGGACGGTTTAGATCCGGAGTTGGCCGCCGCCATTGCTAAAGCCTACAATGACTGGATGTCGGATTTCTGCCAAGTGGCGCCGCATAGAATGTATGGCGCCGCCATTGTTGCGCCCCACGATGTCTCTTCGGCGGTCGAGGAAACCCACCGCATAGTTAACGAGCTGGGATTTAAAAGCATTCTCATGCGACCGAACCATGTAAACGGTCGGCAATGGAGCGATCCTTATTACGATCCGCTGTGGGCAGAGTGCCAGAGACTGGCTATTCCGGTCGGCTTTCATGAGGCGGGCCGGGTCTTCTTGCCGCAACCCGCGTTGTCCCAGTTCATCCCAAGCTTCACGATGTTCAACACATTGTCGTTTCCGATGGCCAACATGCTGGCTTGCGCGGACATGATTTACGGCGGGGTCATGGAACGTTTCCCCAAACTAAAAGTCGCGTTCCTCGAAGGAAACTGCTCCTGGATCCCATGGCTGTTATGGCGCATGGGCGAGTATGCCGAGCTCACCGGCGCGGCCGAACATCCAGAGCTCAAGCTCGAACCGCTGGAGTATTTTCAACGCCAGTGTTGGGGTGCGGTGGAATGCGACGAAGTGACGGCAAAGAATCTTCCCGATTTCGGCTTGGAAGACAATATCGTTTTCTCAACCGATTATCCGCACCTCGACGTCAAGTATCCGCACGCGGTGGAAACTTTCTTGAAGCTGCCGTTCAGCGATCAAACCAAACGGAAGTACCTATGGGAAAATTGCGCGCGGCTTTACGGCTTCGATAACGACGGATAATTCTGCCGGGAAACGCAACTGTCAAGGCGCGCCATGTCCAGTAACATGCGGTTGTTTGAAGCACCGTCAAGCCGCCTCTTCACTCCTGCGCCCGGGTATCGTGAACGCAAACAGCACAATCGTGACCGCCAACAGCGCCATCGCGCTGATGCCCAATGACCAGTGGATACCGATCAAGCCGCCGACCACCCCCACGGTCACTCCGCTAAACGCCTTGAGGCCATTGCTCGACATGTTGAATAGCCCGATCAATCGGCCGCGCAGTTGCGCCGGAGCCCTGAGCTGCACCAGTGTTTGCGCCATCGACATGAAAGCCAGGTTCAACAGCCCGGCGCAGAACAACAGCATAACGCCCAAACCATAGTTATCGGTAGCGGCGAATCCGATGATGGCGACGCACCACAGAATCGAGCAGACCGCTGCATTCCAGGGGCTGGCTCTGAGTAGGCCTCTGCCTTCGAGCAGCAGGCCGCCGAGAACCGCGCCGGCGGCATTGGCGCCAAGCAGCACGCTGTAAGACCAATCCTGCTTATCATGGCCAAAGTCGTGCGCGAATTCCGGCATCTGCGCTTGAAATGCATTGCCGACCAGAAGAGACGTGGCGCCGCCCAGAAGAATCATTGAAAAGATCGGGCGATTGGCCGAAGTCTCGCGCAGCAACTGAATCGCGCCCTGAAATGTAAGTCGCGGCGCCCTGCCGCTCATCCCTTCATCCCGGCTATGCCCGGTGTAGGGGAAGACGAACATCAAAAACAGCATTGGCAGGAACATAAAAGTGTTGATGAATAGTCCGGCGGGCGCACCAAATAGCAACATGGTTGCGCCGCCCACCGCCGGACCGAAGAGAATGCCCAGCTGTCGCGCGGTGGAGTTGAGCCTGACCGCGCTCTGCAGGTACTCGCGGCCGACGATGTCATGAATGATCAACTGGCTGCTCGGCCCGCCCAGCACTCCAGCCATGCCGTGGATCACCAGCAACACACAGGCATGCCAAACCTGGATGGCGTCGGTGAGAAATAGAATAGCCCAGGTCAGCGACACCGTCGCATAGAGGAACTGGGACGCTTGGATGACCCTCCTGCAATCGTGGCGATCGGCCAGCGCGCCAAAATAGACCGCAAAGAAAAGGAATGGTGTCCAGTGACTGATGACGGCAAAGCCGCCGAGAACCGGGGAATGAAATTTCTGAAACAGGAGCCAGTAACTGATCACATGCTCGATGTTGTCGCCCATGGTCGAGAACAAGTTAACCAGAAAATACCTTCGATAATCCCGATGATGCAAAGCCGCGAATGCGACTTTGCTGTTTGAATCGGCTGATGTGGGGGATTTCTGCGGACTTGTCATTTAACAGGAACTCCAAACATCGATGTGTTTCACATTCCGTTTTAGCCCTGATAGTGGGTACACTTCTCCGCCACGACCATCACTCCACGAAATCTTCAGCTGAACTCGCTCTGATGCCGGCCGGGCATGAAAAACGCAAACAGCCCCAACGTGACCGCCAGCAGTGCCATCGCGCTCAATGCCAGCGACCAGTGAACGCCGATCAATCCGCCGACCACGCCGACTGTTACACCGCTAAATGCGCGCAGGCCCATGCTGGCCATCGAGAACAAACCGATGACCCGGCCACGGAGGTGACCCGGTGCGAGCAGTTGCACGATAGTCTGAGCCATGGAGTAGAACGCAAGATTGAGAATGCCGGCGACAAACAACAGCATCAGCGACAGGTTGTAGTTGTACGAAAGCGCAAACGCGGTGATGACGAGACACCAGAGAATAGCGCAGACAATCGCTGTTTTGACCCGCGGCTGAAGCCAGCCCTTCCCTTCCAGCAAAAATCCACCGAGAACTGCACCCGCCGCGTTAGCCGCGAGCAAGGCGCTGTACGCGAAATCGGCTTGCTCGGTGCCGAGATCATGGGCGAATTCCGGCATTTGCGCTTGGAAGGCGCTGCCGACGAAGAACGATGCGCAGCCGCCGAGTGCTACCATCGTGATGATCGGTCGGTTGCCTGAGACTTCGCGCAGGGTGTCGAGGGCATCGCGCCACCCAACGCGGCGGCGCGACGACGCCGCCGCTTCTCGAGAGTGGCCGGTGTAAGGTACGGTCAATAGCCAAATAGTCAGTGGCAAATAGATCAGGGCATTGACAAACAGCCCCGCCGGCGGACCGAGCAGCAGCATCAAGCCGCCGCCCACGGCGGGGCCGAAAAGAACCCCCATCTGCCGGCTCGTGGCATTAAGACGCACGGCGCTTTGCAAGTGCTCGGTGCCAACGATATCGTGGATCAGCAGCTGACTGCCTGGGCCCCAGAGCACGCCGGCCATCCCGTGGATGGTCAGCAGCACGCAGGCATGCCAAACCTCGATGGTATCGGTCCAGAACAGAAACGCCCATGCGGCCGACACGCCCATATACATGAGCTGGGCCAGCTGGATCACTTTTCGACAATCATAGCGATCCGCCATGGCGCCGAAGTAAACCGAGAATAAGAGAAACGGCGTCCAGTGAACCAGCACGGCAAAACCGGCCAGAGTCGGTGAGTGAAACTTCTGATACAGCAGCCAATAACTGATGACATGCTCGATATTGTCAGCCATCATCGCGAGCATGGTGCCGATGAAATAAACCCGGAAGTCCTTGTGATGTAGCGCGGCAAAGGCAACTTTTTTGGGTGCAGCTGAATCCTGCCGCTCAACGGCGCTCTTCAAATCAATCGCAACTCCGTACTTGGAAATTCTTGACTGGCGCTTGAAACGCCATCACAGACAGGTCAAAGGGATCTTCGATGTGAGCTTTCGCTAAAGTTGGATCTTAAACGATAAGGTTGCATGGGATCGCGTAATTTTACCGGTAGATCACTTTGAGCAGCCTGCTGAAATTCGACAGTAATGGATATCCAAAACCTATGCAAACCACAGCTCGGTTTCGCTTCATTTCAAAGATGCCGGTCTTATTAGCGATTTCGCTGAATCAGAAGCAACGATCTCTCACACTAAGATTTTCGATTGTGGGATGAAATTTCTTTTCTTTGCTGCTTTGCTCCAACTACTGACCGCCTGTTCAGTGCCGATCATGCAATTAGATTCTCACGCCGCCGGGAAGAATGCCAAAACAATTTTTGTCGTCCACAATAACTGGCATGCCGCTCTGATTGTGCGAAGGGCCGATCTGACCGAAGGCCTCGTTCCCGAAGAAGGCCACTTCCCCGAAGCGGAGTATCTCGAAATAGGCTGGGGAGACCGAGATTATTTCCCAGCGACGAAGGAAAGCGTTGGGTTGGCGCTTAGGGCGGCATTTTGGTCGCGCGGGAGCGTGCTTCATGTGGTCGGCTTTAGGGGCGCCGTTAGAGATTATGTTAGCGACGCTGAGATCATCGAACTCGCTCTTTCGCCCGAAGCTTTCCGGCGGCTGAGCGAGTTTGTATCTGCCAGCTTCTCGAGAGCAGATCCGTCTATCCTAGCGCAGTCGCAGCCCGGCCTGGTTCCGTACGCTCGGTTTTATCCCGCGTCCGGGAGATTCAGCATCCTTAGAACATGCAACACCTGGATAGCCGAAGCCCTAAAAAGCGCCGGGCTTGATATCAGTCCCGGATATGTCATCACCGCCGCAAGCCTGGCTCGCCAGATTCGAGCGCATGAGGTGAAAAATTAGACTTCTATTCGCAGGTCCGTTGGAATTGTCTGTGCGCTGGCAGCTCGCCTAGGAACATCGTGAGCTAATCTTGACCTTGGCAGCTGCAGGGTCCTGGGTTAAGATATTCAAGCCAAGGTCATTGATTTGTCTGTGAAACGTCGAGAGATTTTGCGAAGCCTAAATTTTGCGAAGCCTAAAATGAAGCCAGCAAGACCTCGTTTACCGGTTGTTTTGTTTCTGATGGTTGCGTTGATTGGCAGCTGTCGCACCGGCACAGTGCCGCAAAAACCTCCGGCTTCGGAGCAAACTCCGGAAATCGCAGATCTTGAATCATCTCACCCAGCCACCGACGAACCTGGATCGAAAGCGGCAATCACACCGGCAAAGATTCCGCCGGTGGCACCGTCGCCACCACTGCGGCAACTGCCGGAATCGCTTCTGAGCGCGCCGGAGAAAGAAAGCGTCGCGCCGACCATCCAATACGACACGGTTCTGACAAAACGATCGGTTCAAACAGCCGCGCATTCTGGCTGGCAATATCGCAACAACCGTCAAAGGCAACTTGTCGGCTTCGAGTTCTCCAATAACGGCGGCAATCGCATACTTCCCCACCGTCGCGATATCAGCAAGAATCAACTCTACACCAGGGATTTCCAATTCCGCTTCGATGATCGTGCCCGGCAGGACGTGCATCTATCGGTCACTGACTGGGTCGCTTCCCGCGATAAGCAGTTTAGACTTAGCGAGCTAATGAACAGCGTGATGCTGTTTTTTCCGAGGAACTATCTACCGGCTGTGGTCACGGTGGGCGATCGTAATATCGTGACCCTGCCCACCGGCGAAGAAGTCGAGTTCGACGCTCACACGCATGAAGTCAGCGGCGGTGTGTTTTCCGAAGCGCCAGTGGATGCCAATCCAGACAATCGCTTACGGCAATTTCCCGCTATCCGTTATACCGGTTCAGGCGTCATGGTTCGCGCTGACGCGCGAGGCTCGGACCCGAGACTTGGAAGTGTGGCGACTGTCACAACCGGATCACCTCTCCCAGACTGCATTCGGGGAGAAGCGTGCAATCGATGCGAAGTACCGGCTAAAGAGATTTGGGCACAGAACGGTGCCGCTCGGTTTAGATTCGTCCGCGATCAGGATTTCCACGATTATCTACTATCGCGTTGCGCCTTCGGCGTTCCAATGAAAGCCGCTTCCGCGATTACATCCCGCTAGATCACTGTTTCTCTGCAACCGCACGTTGCCTATCCGGTCAGCGCTTGGCTCGCATACCCGACTCTAATCCGATCACAGAACTAGGTTTAGTCCGGCCCGGTGTCGAGGCCAATCTGATTCTCGATGGATTTTACTCCTTCGACACTTTGCGCCGCGCGCTGCGCCGCAAGTCGCTGGCGCGTTGTCGGCACACGCCCCCGGAGATAAACCGTGCCACTCTCTACCGACACGCTTATTCCCCTCAAAGCGCGATTGTCGATCGCCTTCTCAACTTGCATCTCCAACTCGCGGTCTGTAACGGCCGCCTGGTTGCGCGGCAAACTAGCGGGCGACGGAATAGGTGAAGCAAGAGATCTTCTCCCGGGCATTGGCTGCGCCGTTTCCGGCGGCTTTCGTCCTGTTGTCGAATTCCGCTGTCGTTCAATCGGAGCAGGAGGTTCGAAGGATTGCTCCTGGGGCTGTTCAGCTATGTTAGGCTTCGGGCTTTCTGTCAACGCTTGCTGCTCGATTGTGGGAAATTGAGGCGGCGGAGCTTCAGGAGCGCTTTTTTCCTGCCAGAGATCCGGTGCTGATCTGTCGCTAGGGCCCGTCGGCTGCGCCGGCACCGCATCGCTCGTTTGTGTAGCGGTAAATCCCTTGAAGCCCGCAGTCAGCGCCGCTAAACCACCCCACATCTGTTGGGAGTAGAACAAAATGGTGGCAAGGCCTAGGGCGATGCCCAGTGAAAAAACACCGGTTCCATATCCGGCCAGTTTTTTTTCGCTGCGAAGGTGAGCTGGCTTTTCCTCAAGACCGATCATGAAGAATTCGGATTCGGGCGACGCCGGGGTCCGAAAACCGGGCCGGGCCGACACGCGTTTCGAACGAAATCCTTCTAGCTTTTCGATCGAACCTTTTGGCGAACCCACGGTCGGCGGGGGCGGAATCTCAGGAGCGGACCCTTGCTGGTTAAGACGCAAATCGCGAGCGACCTCATCAATCGTAGCGGCGGAGACAATTTTCTTAGAGGCAGCGAAGGCAATCAGTAAAGCGTTATCGCAGATGATGTTTATAACCCGGGGGATACCTCTGGAGTGAATGGCGATTTTCTCTACCGCCGAAGCATGGAACAGGTCTTTACGCGAGTACCCGACCGCTTTGAGTCTGGCTGAAATGTACTCGCCGACCTCATTACTGGGCAGTGGATCGAGTCGGCAACGTAGCGCAACGCGCTGTTTCAATTGCCGGAGCTCAGGCTGATCGAGCTTGCGCTCGAGCTCGGGCTGCCCCATCAAGACAATCTGGAGAAGCTTCTGAGTGTCGGTCTCGAGATTGGAAAGAAGCCGGACTTCCTCGAGCATCTCAACGCTGAGCTCTTGAGCTTCATCAACTAAAAGAGTAACGATATTGCTATCTTTCAGCTGTTTAATGAGATATTCATTCAACTGCGCAATCATCGCCAGTCGGTCGTCCGTGCGGTTGGTCAAACCCAGATCGCTTAGGATAAGACGCAGCAGCTCCGACAGAGTAACATGCGGGTTATAGATATATGCGGTTTGCACGTGCCGGCCAAAGCTCTGCATCAAACGCCTGAGGAGGGTCGTCTTACCGGTACCCGCTTCTCCCGTAATGACGATGAAACCTTTGCGCGCCTCGATCCCGTAGCGCAAAGTAGCGAATGCTTCCTGGTAAAGCGCGTTGGTATAACTAAACCGCGGATCGGGTGTGAGGCTAAATGGGGCTTCGGTGAAGCCAAAATATTCGTTATACATAAACCACTGCCATCTTTAGACTAACAAGCCTAACCCGCCGGGCAACCCACCACAAGCACGGCGCCCACAACAGCCTAGCAGTATAAGCTAAGGGCTTTTTGTATCATATCAAAACGGCCACAGGTTAGTTTTATTCTTAAGACTGGGCCGGATAATCATGGGCGCCACCGCTGTTATAATCGCGATCGCAGTCTAAGCAATCTGCCTGACAATTAGACGCAGCCGACAACAATCAGTGGTATTGGTAAGCCACAACTTTTTCGACGTTGCGGGCCGCTTGGAATACTGACGAGAAGAAGCGATCGCTTATTTACATGGGGAGTGAGCCGATCATTATTGGCACGGCATCATGCGACAACTTAGTTTTACGATTTCACTGGAGCTCGCCCAATCCCCACTGGCTCGCAAAATTGGGATCACGAACACGCCACACCTGTCGGTGAAGAAGCATCATGCTTTCCGAATCTAGCAGCAGATGCCTTCGATTGGAGCTGTTGAGAGTCGCCGGCCCGTCCCTCAGAGCGAATTCACGCAGATTCCGATTTCGCTCGATAGTTTCGCTAGCCTTGGGTCTTTTGCCGCGCAACAGGCCCACGTGGACGGCATTGGCATAAGGATCAACCACTGCATGAACAAAGCCATCCATCTGCTGATTCTCTCTTCGTTTACCCAGAGACATCTGAAGATATTTTATAATCTGGGGCGAGTGAATTTCCTCCGGGATCAGGAAGAGCCGCCAGCGGCGCATCAGCCGCCCCAAGGAAAGACGGCTGGAGTAAACTGATAACGGCACTGCGAGGAGCAGCGAGATACCGACTGGCAAGAGCCAGACCGCAACTGCTGGATTTAGCCAGTACATGCCGAAGACCCAGCTAAACGCCACAAACGTCGCGAGACCATGTAGTCGAGTCGCGTCGCGCCAGCCGGTTTGATTATCGGTGCGAAATTGCGGCCCCCATTTTATCTGTCTGCCCATCAGAGTCACGACAACGAATTGACTGTGAAACCACATTCGGATGGGTGCGAGTAAAGTGGACACCATAATCTCTAGACAGATACTGATACACAAGGGCAAAAGGCCGCCAAACAGATGCGTCTGGCGATTTTTGACAATCACCAGGAGACTCAAAAGCTTGGGTAAAAACAGCAGTACGGCAGTGGTCGTCAGCAAGGCTACCGCCCAATCGGGATTCCAGCGGGGCCAAAGCGGAAAGAGGCTGGGTTCACTTGAGAAGTAGACCAGAGGCAGAACCGTCTGGGCCGCAAGCTCGACCGTGTTGAGGATCAAAAACACAAACCAGAGCAAAGCCGAAGCATAAGCCATGACGCCCATCGCCAGAATGGCGCGATGCCCGCCGCGGATCCCATCCGCCAGCAGTAAGCGCAAGTGTTGCAGATTACCTTGACACCAGCGGCGATCGCGCTTGAGTTCGTCGGCAAGCGTCGGCGGCGACTCTTCATAACTGCCGCCTAAATCATAAACCACCCAAACTTCCCAACCGGCCCGGCCCATTAACGCAGCCTCGACGAAATCATGACTGAGAATCTCTCCGCCCAGTGGAGCGTGACCCGGCAGACGAGAAAGGCCGCAATGTTTGATGAATGGCGCAGTGCGAATAATGGCATTATGGCCCCAATAATAACCCTCACCCAGTTGCCAGAAACGCTGGCCTGCCGTAAGCATGGGGCCATACGCCCGGCTGGCGAACTGCTGCAATCGTCCAAAGAGCGAATCACAGTTGACCGTGGTCGGAGCCGTTTGAATGATTCCTGCTTGCGGGTACTGCTCCATCATTTGAGCCAGCCGGACAACTGTTTCGCCGGCCATGATGCTGTCGGCGTCGAACACGATCATGTGATCATACTCTCGTCCCCAGCGGCGCAGGAATTCGGCGATGTTGCCGCTTTTGCGCCTAACGTTATTGCGCCTATGGCGATAAAAAATTCTGCCGAAGGCCTGCAACGAGGCGCAGAGTTGTGCCCATGCAATCTCCTCTTCGGCCTGCCTGACCGAATCACCGGTATCGCTCAGTACGAAAAAATCAAAATTTGCAAATTGCCTTGTCTCCGCAAGTGAGCGATAACTCGCTTCCAGACCGGCAAATACACGAGTGACATCTTCGTTGCATATGGGCATGAGCACGGCGGTGCGCGAGCGCAAAGGTTGCCGCTCGTCGATTGGCAAATCAGCGCGGGTAAATTCGTTTTTGCGCGTCCAGAGCATCCAGAATCCGGCCACTGCGCTCCAGAACCCCAGCGAAATCCACGAAAACAGGATCGCGAATAGCACCAAGATGGCGATCTCGGATGCTTTGAGCCATGGGTACGGAAAGGTATTGCTTAGAGACCAGGTAGCAATCGCTGTCTGTATTATGATCAAAGTAATCAACAGCACACGGCGAGATGCCGCGGCGGCGCGCCAACCTACCACAGTACCCTCGGTGGACGCTGAGCCAGTCCTCTCCCGATCATCGTTGCTGGTTGTGCCGCGCAGCCTGCGCCACAGAGTCACCAGCGGATTGCGTTCTAGCCGATTCGGCAACATCGACAAGCGCTTGATCTCGGGCATCGCCAGGGCATGGATATTCCGCCGAAGCGCGTTCAAATCGGTTGGAGCAACGCCGCGGTCACCTCCCTCTTGAGCCCATCTGTGATGGAATCGTCTTCGCCTGTTCAGTTCGCGTATTCCCCGATGCGAATCGCGCTCCTTTTGCCTGCTGATAACGCCGTCGACGTTTGCCGCGGTGTTTACTTCGCGCATCCCATTCGCCGGCGCGGCAATCTCAGACAATGATTCGTTCGCCGCTGAAAAACCGGGCTGATAAATATTCTTGCTCATGGCTCTAACAAATAGCTCCAAGTCTCGGTAAGGGTGTCGTTTTCGTTCCGTAGAAATGCCCGGAGCTGTAGCGCTTTGTCCTTCGGCGGCTTAACTTGAAAGGCAGCGCGCCAGCCGCCGGTGACCGGATTTTTGACAGTACTCTGCTGAACTAGTTGAGCATCGGCGCCAACGGTGACCACCGCCTTTACCGGAGCCGTGTCCGGCAAGCTTTTGAGCTTAGCGCCTTCAAAATCTAGGATGATCCTCTTTAGATCATCTTTATCTCCGACTCCGACCCGGGTGGCCGTTACTCGGCCCGACGCCGCATCGAGGGGTTCTTCGGTTTGGAAGTTAATCCGGTACGCGAGATCCAGCGGTTGACCCACTGCCGGCATGTTCCGCGGGACCCAGTAAGCTACGATGTTGTCGTTGGTCTCTTTTTGGCTTGGGATTTCCACAAGCTTTATTTGCCCCTTGGGCCAGGCACCTTTAGGAGTGATCCAGGCGTTGGGCCGCATCTCATGACGCGTCTCCAAATCTTCGTAGTTCGAATAACTGCGATCTCTTTGCAGCAGGCCAAAGCCGCGCAGGCTGTCGACATCGAAATAGCTGACCTGTAATCTCACCGGATTGATGAGCGGCCGCCAAATCCATTCTCCGCTAGCCGAAGCCATCATAAGTCCATCGGAATCATGCACCTCTGGACGCCAGTCGTTGTTCGGACGCGGCTTCTCCTCACCGTACAAAAACATGCTGGTGAGAGGCGCAACCCCCAACTCTTTGACCCTCTTTCTTTCGAACAACCGAGCTTTTACGTCGACCGAGGTACGATCTCCCGGGCGAACGACAAACTCGTAGGCGCCGGTCAAGCTTTGACTATCGAGCAAGGCTAAAACTTTAACCGCGCGCGCCTGCGGTGTCGGTCGCTCGAGCCAGAATTCTCTAAACGTCGGAAATTCCTCACCCGTCGGCAAGCCGGTGTCGATGGCCAGCCCGCGCGCCGAAAGACCGAAGACCTGCTTCTTCGCCACCGCGCGAAAATAACTGGCGCCGGCGAAGACTATGACGTGATTGTATTCGTTCTTTTTATAAAGTGGATAAGCGATGCGGAATCCGGCGAAGCCGAGTTCAGGCGGGATCTTCTCGGCAAACTTATTCTTCCCGTAAGTGAATTGTTTCGGCGAGAAAGCGACTTTGCGCACGCCCTGCGAATCAAACGTATTCACCGTAACACTATGGGTGTAAAAAAGTCCGGGATGTATAAACTGTACTTGGAAGTTGCCACTGTCCTTCCACAGGCTTTGCGCAGTATCGAAGCGAATGTCGCGATATTCGTCGTAACTTATTTGCTTGAGAAAATCCGGTACCGGCGGGGGTGGCTTGAAAGGCTCCGCGGCGAGCTTTCGCGCGGTCTCGGCAACCTGCTCAAATCCGAATACATTGTCAGCAGCGGCAAAGGAGCAGTTCAACAGAAAAGTCAGCGATACAAAAAAACTCCAGCCCAGAATCTGACCTCGGTGAAGAAACGAACGTGGCGGCATCATTTGGTTCTATATACACTCCATCGGCTGCGTCGCAGGCATATGCCAGCGCGCCTCTGAAAGCAGTCGATCTAACAGCGATTTAAATTGGAAAAGTTTCGGCTGTAGGCTGCCCTATCCCTTGAAGGCAGAAGCCGAGCTTGTAGCCATCAGCGCGTCATCACTAGCAGCTCTCGGCACTCCAAAGCTTCCTCAAGATGCAAGCCGGATGAGGTCAGCATACTGCTCGCCGCGGTCATTCTTTATTACCTTGACCAAAATAAGGTCACCGTAACGTAAATCATCGACCGGCATCTCGCGCTCACGATTATAAACGACGGTCGCCGGATCGTACTTGATGACTGTCATCCGTCCCTCGGTAGTGCGGAGCTGGATCTCGCGGCGACTCTGATCAACCTTTTGCACGGTCCCGGTCATTTCATCCGCGGCTCGCGGCCGCGTGGTCTCAGAACGGCTTTCCGGCCGGCGGTCTAACTCCCGACGATCCAAGTCCCGGCGGCTAACGTTGCCGGGATCATCAATCGCCCGCCGTGGTAAAAGCGCGATGCTCTCGCATCCAGCGGACGTCAACATAAACATCAGGGGCGCAACTGCTATCGCCTTCGCTCTGAACTTCTGCTTCATATTGCTATCCCGACGACAAGTCGAGCAATTAGAATGCCAGCAATAGTATCGCTAATTATCGGCCCTTGTGTACGTCGCCTGAAACAGGGCGGGCGCCGGCAGCAGCAACTTGACCCAAAGCTGAGACAATAAGTGGATCGACTGGCGCGCAAACAGTCGGATGTGAATGGTCGCTAGCCTCCACATGAAGACAAATCCAGTCACCACTAAATTAACGCTGCTAGTTGCACCGACGGATGTACCCTGCCGTAACTTAAATATACAATAAAAGAATCGGAACTCAGGGCGAGGCTTTAATCAATCTTTTGCAGCTCTTTCTCTTCGAGGATTTGAGTGGAGTCATCGGCAAGCCTAATTTCGTACAGCGTTATCCCTCGCGGATGGATATCGCCGGCAACATGCTTCGGGAACTCGCCAATGTAAACGCCGTCGCTGACTTTGCCGCGCAGCGAGTTTTGACTCTTCAATACAACTGCATCGCCTTTTCTTAATTGAAACATAAATGCAAAACTCTCGTCGAGTCGCGGATCATCGATCTTAATTGTTTCCATGTAAGTTATCATCGCTGGTTTTCACCTTTTTTCAAGATGTGCGAATGCAGATCGATTTAGCTCAGCGTGTGCAGCACGCCGAGCCAGTGGCATACAGATTGCGTTTTCAGCGATAATGAATGGGTTCCCGGGCGCTGCATATGATTAGGCAGTGATGTCTGTCCAATGATTGCGCAATGTTAGTTTCGCGCCCGATCGATTCTGTTAAGGGTCGTCGTCATGGAGGAGATCATGAGAGTCACTTCGCAGAACAGGCTGCCGCTACCGGTAAAAATTGCCGCAGTCGGTGTCGCGGCCGCCGGTCTCTCCTACGCTTTGGGTCGCTATCGTAGAATCGATTTCTCCGGAAAGACCGTGTTGATCTCGGGAGCATCACGCGGGCTTGGTTTAGAACTGGCTCGCTGTTTTGCAGCGCAACGCGCTAACGTTGTGTTACTGGCCCGCGATCAAGACCGGCTAACGGAAGCCGCTCAAGAACTCAGAAGATACGGCGTTGCGGATATCGACCCGACAGTGTGATGTGACACAAGCCGACGAAGCGCGGCGCGCTATTACGTCCATTATCGATGAGTTCAAAACAATCGATGTACTGGTTAATAACGCCGGCATCATCCAAGTCGGGCCTGCGGAAAACATGAACCGAGACGATTACGGCGACGCGTTGGCAGTGCATTTCTGGGCTCCGCTTAGCCTGATAAGCGAAGTGCTTCCGCATATGAAGGGGCAAGGCGGTGGCCGCATCGTCAACATTACCTCAATTGGCGGCAAGGTCGCGGTGCCTCATCTGGCGCCCTATGTCGCCAGTAAATTCGCTTTGGTCGGCTTCTCCGAGGCGATGCGGGCAGAGCTGATAAAAGACGGTATTTACGTGACCACGGTGGTTCCTGGTTTGATGCGCACCGGCTCTCACATCAACGCGTTTTTTAAGGGACAGCATCAAAAAGAGTTCGCACTCTTCAGTATCGCCAATGCGTCACCGTTGTTCTCTACAGCTTCCGAACGAGCGGCCCGGCAGATCGTGGAAGCGTGCCGTTACGGCAAAGCCGAATTGATTATTACGCCTCAAGCGCGCCTTCTTCATCTGGTCAATTCTCTATTCCCAAACATTACCGCGGAAGTTCTAGGATTGATTTCACGAGGCCTGCCAAGCACCCGGCCGGGTGAAGGGAATGCTTTGAAACGGGGCTGGCAAAGCTACTCTTTTATGGCGCCATCGGTACTTACCCGCACGGCCGATAGGGTCATCCGGCGCAACCATGAAGAGCCGCGCTCTGCATTGCATACGAATGCGTCAAACGGATTCTTCAAAGCCTCCGGGCCAGAACGCGATAGAAGCGGCTAGGATCGGATGTATCTCGGGAGAAACTTCATTAAGAACTGCGCGATCACCTGCAACAAGGACTCATGCCCATGAAACTTAAAAACTCCCACGGACCAGACGGCTATACTGGCTTTGAACGATGAGCCTCGCGAATAAGTCTAAGAAGACCAAAGCAGAGAAGACAACTCTATGCACCTGCACTCATGGCACCCATTTTCTCGGCCGGTGCCGCAAGCGCGTAAAACCTCCGGCGCAACAATGCACGGAGTGCCTGCAGGATCACACACCGTTCACCCAGACCCCTCCTTGAGCCAGCTAAAAACAATCCCTTAACGCTTGCCTAGCGGCAAAGTAACCGCACATTCCGTGCACGCCGCCGCCGGGTGGGGTTGACGCCGAGCAGAGATAGAGTCCGCGCGCCGACGTCGAATACAGCTTCAAGGTGGGCCGTAAAAACAATTGACCTAGAGTGGGGGCGCCCCCGTTGATGTCACCACCGATCAAGTTCGGGTTGCGCCGTTCTAGATCGGCGGGCGCAGCAACGCTGCGGGCAAGAACGGTATCGCGAAACCCCGGCGCGAAGCGCTCAATCTGAGCTTCGATGCGCGCGGTCATATCGAACGCGGATCCGTTTGGCACGTGACAGTACGTCCATAGCGTGTGATTTGATTCGGGCGCCCGCGATGAATCGAACAGCGACGGCTGTACCGCCAAGACGAACGGGTGCTCTGTGTGATCGCCTCGCCAAGCGGCGCGCTCCGAAGCTGCTATCTCCTGCAATGTGCCGCCCAGATGAACCGTTGCCGCACGCGCGCACACCTGCGCTTTCCACGGAACCGGGGCGGAAAGCGCCCAGTCGATTTTAAAAGCACCCATGCCGTATCGATAACGCTCAAGCCGTCGTCGATAGCTCGGCGATAGTCGATCCCCGGCAAGTCGCAGCAGTTGCTTTGGCGTCATGTCGCATAAAATTACTCTGCAGGAGGGAAGTTCATCCAGCGTTCGCACCGGCGTGTTGGTGTAGATCTCGCCGCCTTTCGATCGGAGATACAGAACCAGCGCGTCAGCCAGCGATTGTGACCCCCGCCGCGCGATGGGCCAGCCGAGCGCATGTGCCGGTCGTCGCCAGCACCAGGCCGAAGGCCGCCGAACCCCACGCCTCTAGAGGCAACATCGAATGCGCAGACAGACCAGCGAAAAGCGCTCTGGCCCGCTGTGCCTCAAAGCAGCTCTCGCTAAAGCTCCGCGCCGGGCGGATTGCGGAGAGGCCGAATCGGGTCATGGCTAGGGGCCTACGTGGCCATCTAAGCGGCGCGAGCATATCGACGTCGAGGCCGTGCCATGACTCTATCAGCGGACGCATCAACCGCTGATAAGCATCCCCATCTCCACCGAGCCCGGCGGCTGTGTCGTGCAACGATCTTTCAAGCATGACAGCCGAGCCATCGTCGAGAGGATGGGCGAGCGGCGCCGGCGGCTGTACCCACTCCAGGCCGTATTGAACCAGAGGCAATGAACGAAACAGCGGTGAGCCGATTGCCAATGGATAAACTGCCGAGCAGACGTCATGGACGAATCCGGGCAAGGTTAATTCTTCCGAGCGCATTCCGCCGCCGATCTTGTCTGCCGCTTCGTACACCGCCACGGATTTACCGCTATCGATCATTGTAATCGCGGCGGCAAGCCCATTTGGGCCGGAGCCTACAACGACGGCATCGTATCGCTGCGATTGAGCCATTCAGCTCCGGCGCAGTTCAGCAGTATTAATAACCGACGGTTGAGAATTCGAGTTGGAGGAATTTTGATGCGTTACATGCGGCGGGGATGCCGTGGGGGTTCTATGGCACGATTGCAGAATCGATATGATCTTTGCACGCCGGGCACTTCTCTTCTCCGGCGTGCATAAAATTTTCACAACCCTTTGGGCCATGAGTCGGGTGATCACAAGGGCAAGGAGTTCTGAGTTGATCGGCGACATCGTTGCCTGTCGGATCGTATTCCATCGCTAATGCTGGGTAGCCTTTCTGAGCTCGGTTTTTTCAAGTCCCGAGGAGGCGCGTTCGGCGATGTATCGGACATCTTCCTTCGTATGCTGTAGCGCATCTTCCGGCACTGGTTTTACCTCGGTAACTTTGCGCTTGCCAATCGTCAACGCAATCGCACCGGCAACACAGTAGACCAACCCGACTATGCCCAGGCTGCCCCAAAGTGGTATCGGTGTGTAGGTTGAAATGAGAAATACGATCATGAGAGTCAACAAAATGAATCCCACAACCAGCAAAAAGCCGCCGATCCCGAGCGATACGCCCGCCTTAATGCCCTTGCTCATCTCTTGCTTAAGCTCAAGCTTGGCTGCAGCAATTTCTTTAGTTATCAAAGTCTGAGCATCCTGGAAAATTCCAGAAATCAATGATCCAAACGACTTGTTGTCGTTACGATTGCCAGCGGTTTCTAATCGATCCATACACATCTCCTTATTCTACTGTCCTAATTAAACGGCAACTTTTATGCCAGCACATGGTAATCATCCTCAATCGCGCATGCGTTGGAGGCAGGAAAACTGTCACCATCGCGGGACATAGGAAAGTCTTTTGTTTCACAATTGGAGCAAGCTCGTCGATTATCGATTGAACGCTGTTTCGTGCGTCTATCAATATGCAAAGACAAGAAAGTTTACCGGGATCCGGATTAATTTGCTCGGGCAACCCGGAGTATGATGATTCATGGCATTACTGGGACCACTCCTAATTCTCGTAAGATCACCATTTTTCTAGAGCAAACAACCGTCTCCGATTGTTCAAGCGGATCATCATCGGTCGCAGGAGATCAGTTTTTCGCCCGAGTTTCTGGCGATACCCTGAACAGCCGAATCCCTGCAATGATCGACCATGAACCAGGCGACGGCGCAGGGGCACTGAGCGTTTTCGAATCAGGCGCAATTCTTCAATACCTTGCCGAGAAATCGGGACAATTCCTGCGTACGCGGCCGCACTGAGACAATGGCAGGCGAGTGGCGCTCGTCCGATGCTCGGGCAGAATCATCATTTCAGCGGCTATGCTCCTGAAAATCGCCTATCCTATCGAGCGCTATCGGAAAGATACCGGGCGGCTCTATGGCGTGCTCGACTATCGCCTTGCTGATAGTAAATTTATAGTCGGCGCCTATTTTATAGCCGACATGGCTGCTTATCCCTCGACCGTGGCCGCACCAAAGACAGGCCAGGATCTGAACGATTTGCCAAATCTCAAGCGTTGGTTTGAGACTCATGCGCCTCGAGCTGCCTACACTGGCGGTCGCAACGCTAGATCTCGCAAGAGTCGGGCTACGAGCGGCTTCGAGCCTGGATTCCTCTTGGCACTTGAGCGATTATCGTTCGAACTAGAAGTCGGAGGTCAAACATGTGGTATATCGTTCTTTCCCGATCATTACCCGAAAAAGAAGCAGACAAGCAGAGTCATTACGAGGAGCATCGGCTGTGGTTGGATGATCAACACAGGGCCGGCAGATTACTTTTTTCCGGCCCTACTAGAGATGGGGGGTTCGGAATTTATATCATGCTTGCATCGAGTCTCAGCGAAGCAGAGGAAATCGCAGCTCAGGATCCGCACCATCTTCGAGGTATTCGCAAGATGCAAGTGTTGGAATGGCGAGCGCATCGCGCCTTCCGGCTAAACGGGCCGACTATCGAGGATCTAGAGCAAATTGCCAAGAAGGATTAGCGCAAAGAGATCATGGAAGATCCCTCTGAAAAGCCAGGGAGACACTAGTCGAGTGCCAGCCGGGTTCGGCTCCAAGCAGTAGGGCAGGTTGCGAGCCGTTTCAGCAAGCGTTCCTGGCGAGGCAAGGTTCATGTGAATCAATGTTCGTAACGCTATCGTTGGGGGAAGGCGGCGGTCGAGAGTTTGTCTAAACTGCACGCAAAGCTATGTTTTCAGCCGCTAAGTTATCGCTAACCGCAATTGCAAGCTCGCTGCGCACTTCCATCCAGTCGTGTATGCGATCGGTCCAGGCGCGCAGCTCCAGTCCGAGCGAATCCGGCCCGAGTTTTACAACCCATGCCTTGGGAGGAGGGTCGCGGCTAATAAGCGGATGTTCGTTGGCGGCGCGCTCAAGTAAGGCGATGATTCGGCGCGGATCGGCGACTTGTGCCACCGCCAATTGCAGCTCAATGCTGCGCCGACGATTTGAAAACGTCCAGTTGACGACCCGTTCTGATATCAATTTGCCATTGGGAACGATCACCTCGGCGCCGGCCGGTGTGCCGATAATGCTCGCGCGAATACCAATCCTTTGAACCACCCCCGAGGCGTCATCGATCTGCACGATATCGCCGACGTTAACCGGCCGCTCAAACAACAAAATGAGACCCGAGACGAAATTATTGAAGATGTTCTGCAAGCCAAAGCCGACACCGACGCTGAAAGCGCCGGCAAGTATCGTAACTTTCGTCATATCCACGCCTAACGCCGCTACCCCTGCAAAAAATCCAACCAGCACAATGGCATAGTTGATCATAGTGGAAATCGCATAAGGCAAACCGCGAGTCAGATGAACTCGTGGAAAGACCTCTTCATCAAGAACAAAACGAACGAAGCGCGAGACCAGAAGAGCTGCCCAAACTGTGGCGCCAAAAACAACTATGTCGCTCAGCGAAATTCGCAGCGAGCCGACAACTAATTGTTCGGTCATAAAGTCGCTGATCGCGCTGAACAAACGGTCGCGTAACAACAGGCGATTGAGGATGTGAATAACCCACAGAAGGACCGCCGTCCATTGTAGAATCCGATAAATTCGACGGCGAAGCAGTGCGCCGTGCTTGGAGATGATACGGAGCATTCGGAGCGGTCGCAGACTGAACGCGATCATCACGAGGCTATCTATCAACTCGACGACGGCATAAAGAATCAGCGCAAAGTAGCCGCTGCTCAGAAGCGCATTACCGAGAAGGCTAGCGAGCGTCATATATCCGGTGGCGTTGGCGATGAAAGCCGCCGCGGCCATTATCAAAGCCAGACTCGCCGCGATCTTGACGATCTTGCTCAGTCGGCCAAAGCTGGTGTTCTGAATACCCAGCCGATCGACAGAGCGAAGCAGCCAAACCAGAAACGCCATCAAGCCCAACGTTTCGCCGAGCAAAAGCAGGCGAGCCGCAAGTTCTTCCGCAACAAGAATCGCGCGGACCTGATCGACAACATAAAACGTTGCCAGACCGTACAGCGCCGGATAAAGATCGCGTGCGATAAGCCTGCGTAAGATGATTGCGCTGGGGATCAGAGCCAGTGTCCCGAGACACGCCCAGAACAAACGCGGCGCCTGCGGATAGATCCAGCGGCTGAAAAACATTGAGAGGAGGAAAGCGGCGGCAATCGGTGTTTCACAGACAATGGCTGAGCACCCGATCCCGGCATCTTCTAACCGCGGCTCGACTCGTCGGCGCAACCATCGAAAGCCCGCGGCTATACCGATAAAAATTCCGGCATGAATCAGGAAGGACGGTGTCTGGCGCGCCGCATAGGCGCTCAATGACTGCCATTGGGTCGCAATCGAAGTGCTACTCTCCGTCCGAAGCTCGTGGGTGCTATCCAAACCTAATTCGATGCTCCAAATCGGTTCGCTGTCCGGCGTAAAAAGACGGTCCAGCGCATTTTCGCGTGCCTTTGCGATCAAAGCTAAGGCATCGGCGATGCGACCATCTTGAGCAGCCACGCGATTTTGCAAGCTCAAGGCGCGTCCGCTGTAACCCTCAATCTCTTTGCGCGCCTTTTCAGTTTCAGCGAGAACCGCCTGAATTCGATCGAGAACTTCCGGGGGAACGTTTGCGAGCTTAGCCGCCTCGAGAGTTTCTCGCCAAACTTTACCAAGTTCGTCGAGTTCGGCTATCTCACTTTCGAGCCGGCTTAGATAGCCGGTTAGTTGCCGGTTCCAGGCGGCGAGATTGCGCCGCAGCGGTCGCCATTCCGACTCCAGGTGGCTGAGCGTCTGGATCGCCGGTCGCTGCGCCAAGATCCTGCGGGTCTGACGAAGACGCGCGTCGATCTCACGAGTCAATAGCGGAAACTGGTGCACCACCGCCGGCATCGTTCGGCTATCAGGAGCCTCGGCCAGCCGTTCACGCACTCGCGCCAGGGCTGCCTCGGCCTCCCTGGCTATCTCGGGCAATGGAATCGCTGCCGGGCTCGGCACGGCGGTAGCAGAGTCTGTCTCTGCCACAGGGGGCGAAGTGGTAGCTGCTTGGCCGCGTTCAACAAGAGCCCCCGCCAGTATACCGACGAGCACCCCGCCTGCCAGCAACTTTCGAAGTTTTCCCCTAGATTGAATTCGCATAGGATGTCTGCGCATTTGCAACGGCAGATGCGAGCCCTCTCCTTTTACACACGTTTGCTGTTCGGAATTGCGATTACGGATTAATTGTCGCTTCCGACCTGCAAAACGATCTTTCCTCTTCCGTGATGTGAATCGAGGCGGTCATGGGCCTTACCGACCTCCTGCAGAGGAAGCACCGTGTCGATCACGGCACGAACCTGCTTTCTTTCAAATAGCGGCCGCATCTCCTCCAACCGCCGGCGCTCGCGCGTCAGAAAGGTGCCGTGCAACGTGATCTTTTTCTGATAAAGCGGAGACAGATCACCTTGCGGCGGCAAGACACAGGCGACCCGACCGAACGGTCGGACCGCAGGCAAACAACGGGCTACAATATCGATTCCTTCGATGTCGAACGCGGCATCCGCACCATAGCCATAGGTTTCCCGAAGCGTGATCTCGGCCGCATCATCTTTGCGATAATCCCATTCCGCAGTAGAGATTTCATGGGGAAGAATTTGTGGTTGGAATTGGAGTGAGAAGCGGGATCGGGGTAATGATATTGTCGGGATGAGTTGCAGGCTGATCCACTACCGACCATTCCAACTGCGCCGCAATTGGAAGTCCCTGTGAGACGGTGCGCAAGCGGCGCAGAAACTCCGCGCGTTGTGATTGTGGCATGGCTAAACGGATTTGAACTCTGCGCCCTTGGGCAATCAAGTCCGCCCCGACGACCAAGACAAAATCTCTCAGCGCCCTAAGCCGCCGCTCAAACCATGGCCTCGGCAACATAGTTTCGCGAAAATCCGCTAACAGGTTGTACAGCATGCAGCCCATCCGAAACGCGGCATCGGTAGCATCAAAGGATTTGAGACAAAAAGTATCCAGGCTTAAATCTTCTTTTAACTCCTTGATCCGGTTCTCACTGTCGGCACGCCCGGCATACATGCGCGTGACCACTTCGGCCGCATACGGCACACTGGTGATGACGACTCGATAGGTGTATCCAGGAAAATCCACCAGACGTCTGCCGCGTGCCTCGGGGCGCTCGACAACTTCCTGGCGCAGACAGACAAAACGGCGCTGGGCACCCCGCCAATTGGACAAACTGGCCTCAACATCGGCCACCTCCACTCCCCGTGTCACTACGCGCCAGGCCTTAGATGGTATCCGGTGAATCACCAGCTTGCGCACCACCGCCGTTAACCGAGCCACAATAATGTAGGGCAACTGCTCTTTCTCCAAGTGATCCAAGAACCGTTTCTCGAAAAATCCTGCATCGGCCCGTACCATAGCGATCCGATGCCCTGGGGGAAGCGCCGTCAGTGCCTGTGTCATGAACTCACGCTCATTGGCGTGCAGTGTCTCCACTCGTAGCGTGGCCCGTAACAAACGTCTCCCTTCAGCTAAAAACGCCACCAAGGATGATGGCTGGTCGCCCCGGTTTGTGAGGATTGTATCCTCTTAAACTCCCTGCTGTGCCCGTAGCGGCAAAACACGGTGGAGTCTAAGTCCACGGTGTGTCCCAACATGATTGGTCGCATCCGCGATAAACTAAATCGCATCAACCGCTCGCTCACCTCGTCACACGCCGATAGTCAAATCGCAAAAACAATCGCCGTATCGTGTCGGAAGATGCAAACCGTTCCATTCCCAACAACTCCCCCAACAATCGTCGCGCCGATACCGCGTAAAATGCTCAAACCGTTCGGCCCCTAACGCTAATCCATAAAACCACCCCAACATCACATCCACTGCGCTTATCTGGTTGTTTGATCGCTTAGTGAAACTGGCCAACCCGGTGCTCAACTCCTCTCTAAGCTTGATCCATTCAAAGTACACCCGCAGTAAATCACCCCGGCCCAAACCGTGATAGGATGATCGGT
The DNA here is from genome assembly GCA_963728565.1 of uncultured delta proteobacterium. Taxonomy (GTDB): domain Bacteria; phylum Desulfobacterota; class Binatia; order UBA9968; family UBA9968; genus WHTF01. The sequence continues at coordinate 101,369 of CAVSLC010000009.1, read as the reverse complement.
AAACCCAAACATAATCTTCGGATACAGCGGTGATCGGTCTCGTTTTGCCTTGCTCATCCTAACCATTCACTCCCGCTATCTTTTTTCTCTGCCCTCTTCTATATCATGATTGTTAACTGCTGAATCCGGGATAATCAATGGTCACATCGGCACCCAACTGTCTTAAAAAGTTTTGATTGTCAGCGCTCGCGCTAGCCAGGACTCTCGCCCCTGCGGCTTTGGCAAATTGAACTGCAAAGGAACCGACCCCTCCTGCGCCGCCATGAATCAGAATGGTTTCGCCGGGCCGAAGCGCTAACCTGCGGACTACCGCCTCCCAAGCCGTGCCCGCGGCAAGCGGAATCGCACTGGCTTCGACAAATGACAGACCAGTCGGTTTGCGCGCGACGATCGCAGCGGATGCGACATTGTAATCGGCGTAACTCCCATGTGGGTTGCCAAAGATTTCCGGAGTGTAGTAGACCTCGTCGCCTATTTTGAAATCGGTTATGCCGGGTCCAACCTCTTCCACGATGCCGGCAACGTCATACCCTAGAATCACGGGCGGATCTAATTTGGCCCAACCACCATCCGCTCGCAGCTTTGCGTCAACGGGATTGACCGCCGAAGCTACAACACGAACCAGAATTTCGCCACAGCCGGGTTCAGGACGCTCTAATTCGTGCATTTCACGCAGATTCGATCCCCCAAACCGTGGCAGAACCATTGCGCGCATGTTCGATCCCTTCAATTGAAGGCGTTGTGAAGCCGATGAACGGTGATTGCTAAAACTGGAGTTGTCTTAATTATAGCAAGAGCGAATAGCGCAATCGACGTACCATGCAGCTCAGCATGGGGTGCGACCCCTATTGTTGTAAATGATTGATCGTCGCAGTGATCTCAATATTGAGACAAGCAGGGCAGTTCTTATCATGTATGGAATCGACGTATTCGCATCAATTAATAACCCCTGCGCGGTGATTCTATGCTCGTTTAATAGGTACATGGCATGCACGTTGCTCACTCGGTTCATTACAGGAGGGTAGGTGACGAAAATACTTCTAACTTTAGTGTTTAGCTTTATGACTTGGTGGCTGGCAACCGCCGCTGACCGCAACAATAAGGTCGGCAACATCGAGGATGGAATCTCCCGCGGGAAATACCTCGTCGAGCGGGTGGCGATGTGCGTCCAGTGTCACACGCCTCGTAATCAGACGGGCGAGTTGCTTGAAACCCGATATTTACAGGGCGGGCCGGTTCCGGTTTCAGCGCCGCCCAACTTCAGGATCGATTGGGCATATAAGGCTCCAGCGATAGCAGGACTACCCGGCTATACGATCCAAGATGGGATCAAATTATTAACGGAAGGAATTACACCGGACGGGAGAGTCCCCAAAGCCCCTATGCCCAAATTTCGATTAACGCGAGCCGACGCTGAAGCTGTCGTCACCTATTTGAAATCGCTCTCCTAAACATCTCCGGTTCCTGTCGTGCGTCTACTCTTTTACATTCCCGTATTAGAAAGGCACGCGATTCGAAATCGGCCGTCCGACTCTCTTCAAAAATAGCTATTATCAACATCCGCACCCATGCCAGCGGGAACACACGGCTATCCGGTATCGCGCAAAGATAAAATAGCGAGATCGCGGTATTAACTATAAATCGGCTTACGATCGGCGAGTGCGTGTTTAGAGCCAGAAGGCAGCGGATTGAACTGATCGCCGACACCTTGGGGGTGAGCAGAGGGTTTTCCGGAATAATCCAGCGCGCGGGATCGTTCTAGCTACGCCCGGGCAGCTGCTGTACCATCGAGCCGAGTTCGGCAGTCTCGAGTCCGATCCTTCGCGCTTCCAAATAACAAGCATGACATACCACCATGTCGAGTAGCCTTACGCCATCCTCTTCGCTTAGTACGCGATAAGCGTTGCCCGTCAGAGGCCCTTCACAGTGGTCACAGAGTATTTCGTTCACGAGTAAATCGCTCGCTTGTAGTATGCCACGGTTGGGAAGTCATGCATGAGTTCTAGGAAGCAATTGGTAGACTCCAATAGTGACGTGCTTGTTTCAAAATACTAGAGGGGACCTTAGTAGATCACGCCATGCAACTAACGTTAACAAGGAGATCTCATTTCCTGCAATATCAATGATGCGCATTAGGCTAAGAAGCGAGATCAAGGATCAGTCACGTTTCAACGCCTGTATCAGCAGTCTTAGTCTTACCGGCATTCTCGCGAAGTCTATTGTCAACCCATTTTTTTGCTTCTTGGATGATATGAGTTTCGGCGCTCTTCTGGGTTTTGAACGTGTCCTTCGGACCGGTGATGAGAACGTCACGAAAGGTTATGTGTTGGTTGAATTGGATATGCGCTCTTACGTTCCAGAAGCGCGACTCAGAGTCAAAGTCAGCTTTAACAAGAATCAGATGGTTGCGGTAACGTGCGGCCATGCTTATCCTTTCGTGATCGCATCCTGGCTAGAATAGCTTCTATCTACACTATTAGCTACTTCCCGGCTATAGAAAACAGACCGTACAAACCCAAAATAATGCGAAAACCCAATGCGCCAATGACTTGCCACGATAATCACGGCGGACTTGCTCTAGTATTGACGGCCGCCGTAGCCATCTGCTTATCCCCGTATCGCATCTGTTTGTTCGAGCTTATCGACGTATAAACCCGATAAATTCCTTCTCCCAGCGTGAGCAGGCGAGATTGCCGCTTGACGGCGGCAGGATTAGTGCCTGCTGCTCGAAATACTAACAATCGAGCGCTACAAAGCAGGCACAAAGGTTGCACTCTTTAACCTTCCTCAGTGTCTCTGGCCGCAGTAACGAGACTGCAATCCGGTTGGTACATCGGAGTCGTTCTGTGCTCAGTGCCAGCCGATGCCTAGTTTGTATTCTGGTTTAGCGGTCCTGATTGAGGTAGGCCCCGGTAGAGGCCGAGCTGACTTGTTCCATTAGAGATTTCAACCAGAAGCATTGGTCATCCGCTAATCACCTATAGCTAACGGCATGTACGAACAGCACTTTGGATTTCGCGAATCGCCCTTCAGCATAACTCCTGATCCACGATTTTTTTACGCCAATTCCGTTTATCTGGAGGCGTATGCAAACCTTCGCTATGGTATCGAAGCAAAAAAGGGATTCATTGCGGTTACCGGCGAGGTAGGAACCGGAAAAACAACGCTGTTACGTAAGCTGATGCTCAGCTTAGACAAGACGATCCAGACGGTGCTGGTTTTCAATACTGATGTTACTTTCAATGAGCTGCTCCGGGTAATTTCGCGAGAGCTCGGCTTACCAACGGCAGGAAAAGACCGGCTTAGCATGATAGAGGGACTAAACGACTATCTGATCGAACAACTTGAGCATGGCCGAACCGTTTGCCTGCTCATAGATGAAGTTCAAAATTTGAGCGACGAATCGTTGGAGGGATTGCGGCTTCTCTCGAATCTCGAAACAGATCGCCAAAAGCTTCTTCAGATCGTCCTAATGGGTCAACCTGAACTTCAGGCCAAACTTGATCAGTCACACCTGAGGCAGCTCAAACAGCGAATCGCAATTCGGTCGGAACTCGCTCGGTTGAGAGATGACGAGGTAGGTTCTTACATCAATTTTCGGGTCCGGGTCGCCGGCTGTGACAATCCTGAGTTATTCCACAGTGACGCCGTTGAGAAAATCGCCTTCTATTCAAAGGGCATTCCACGGCTAATCAATGTAATTTGTGATAATGCTTTAGTGATAGCGTTTGCTGGCTCGGAGAAATATGTTTCTCCAGAGGTTATCGGCGAAGTGGTTCGCGATCTACGGATCGCGCCGGACAACCAGCTTATCCCTACCCAAACCGACCGCGCCCGGGCCGTCGCAGAACCAACTGCGGGCGCCGAAATACTCTCGAGCGAAACGACAGTTCCGATCTCCAAGCGCAAGCCGATAAGTACGTTAGCAGCCGCTGCGGCCGCTTCTTTAGCGATCGTCATCCTACTCGGATTTGCTTTCCTCACCGATCCTGGAAGGTTTTTCACAGGCGACAGTGAGTCTCTAAACGGATATCAGAAAAACTTAGCCGAGTGGGCTTTACTGGTAACCGGCCAAAATGCCAACCGGTCTAAGACGAACGTAGAAATAGCAGATACGCGACAGCAAACCGCCGAAATCGGTGTCAAATCGAATGATCATCGGCTAACGATTCAAAACGGCTCGACGGTTTTTCAGATCGCCACTGATGCATATGGCAGCAGGAGCGCGATACTGGGTATCGACCTTATTAAAGAGTTCAACCCGGACATTGCCAATCTAAACTGGATTAATGCCGGACAGGACCTTTTACTACCTGCGCTGAATGAGGAAACATTGCTGCGTCAGCAACCGGACGGCTCTTTCCGTCTCATCGTGGCATCGTTTCTGTCCCGCAGAGAAGCCGAGGATTTCGCTGAGCGTATTGTGCGGGATGGTTTTCCAGTGGTCGTCACAGTTATACCCGTCTCGAATAACCTTGTGTTGCACCGGCTCGAGATAAATGGATTGAAGAATCGCGAAGACGCTAAGCATCCCATCCAGATCGGCTTCACAAACCGTTGGCTACCATTCACTCCAAAGCCGACAATCGAAACTCAAGCAAATCAGGCAATATCGGGCTATTAGCCTGCGGCTGCCGACAATTCTTCCGCAGCCGGCCTTCTCGCCAATCGCTCAGTTCTGTCACATCCCCCAGGGTTCTTAACCATAAAACACGAAGCACCTCTCAACGATCATCCTGGTTGCCTCAATATCTGCTAGCCAACACACCGACATGAATCGGCACAATACTCGAATGCGGAATCGGCTTGAACAGGCCACTGTGTTTGCGCTGGTAATTGTCTTGGTTAACCCGATTGGTTTCTCTATCTCCTGACCGACAGCGGCCGGATGCTCAATTGTTACGAGTGAGTCCGGGTAGACGCTGAAGCGTCTGAATCGTGGGCCTAATGCACCTGCCATGCGCCCCACGCTTTTGAATCTCACGCGAAGGCTCCCAAAAAACATTCTTGACAACCGTCGCAACAGTGTGCGAACAATGTCTTGCTGTTTTATTACCAGCCGATTGCGCCGAGATTATAAAATGATATTAAACCTCTAAACCGACGAAGAGAGTATTCGCTTGTCGATCGGCTAGGCGATCGCTGAAAATGTTAACGCAGCTCCGATTATCAGTCTAAAGGTTCTGAGCGCTAGGTCTTAGTCGCCGTACCGGACTGGCATCGGCCTTTTTATGTACAACGAACACTTTGGCTTCCTAGCGCCACCGTTTAGCGCCACGCCAGATTCACGAATATTTTACGATAACGAATTGTATCGCGAGGCCTTTGCCAATCTGCGTTACGGCGTTGAATGGAGAAAAGGTTTAATCCTGCTGACCGGCGACGTCGGCACAGGAAAGACCACCCTGCTCGATAAGATTATTCGCGATTTGGGCTCGACCATTCAGGTTATCTTCATCTCTTACGATCAACTCAATTCAACCGAGCTGATCCAGCTAGTTTCCCGTGAGCTGGGTCTGGTGAGCGATCCTCAGGACCGGGTTTCGAGCATCGAGCAGCTTCGCCACTACTCTGATCGCACAGTTTCGTAGGCGCCGCATCGTTGCGCTACTGATCGATGAAGCGCAGAACTTGAGCGATGAGACATTCGAATCGATTCGTTTTCTTTCAAACTTTCAATATGGCGGCGAAAAATTACTACAGATCGTATTGACCGGCCAACCTGAGCTTCAAATCCGACTGAACCAGCCGAAACTACACCACCTCAAGCAACGCATCGTCATTCACAGCCGCCTTACTCCTCTCACCAATGACGAGGTAAGTCGTTATATTACCTTCAGAGTTCGTGGCGCAGGATTTCGCGGTAAAGATTTATTCGATGCGGAGATACTTGCGGATATCAGCTTGTTTTCCGGCGGTATTCCTCGATTGATTAACATTATCTGCGATAACGCACTACTTCTTGCCTATGCCGACGGCAAGAAAACAGTCACGACTGAAATAGTTCAAGAGGCTGCGCGCGACCTTGGATTAGCAAATCGTCCCGAGCCAAACCGTGGCGTTGCTTTCACCGCACCGGACATACGCCACTCCGCCCTTCAAACCTCCCCGGCTACATCGTCCAGTCCTACCGCTGCTATGCAACCGCCCCGGCGCAGAAGTTTAGCATGGGTACCCATGGGCTTAGTCCTGGCTTTGCTTGCCCTTGGTGGTGCCGGCGGAGCCTTGTATTCTCAGCAGATTAAAGGGTATCTCGGGCAAGTGCCGCCACTCAGACAATCGTCCGGCGGCAACGCTTGCTGAATATCAAAATCGTCCAGTGAGGTTACGAACCAGCGAGCCAGAGCTTTCTTTGGCCCTGCGCGAAGGCGTAACCGCGGTGCGCGCGAAGCCGGAGGATCTTCCGAAAGATCATGCTGCACCGTCCTCTGCGCCCAACTCCGAGCAACCCCCACCGCAAGAAAGCTCGCCCAAGAAGAGAGATTCGCGTTTGGGAACCTTTGAAGTTGTTGGACAATCATCGTTTGTCCGCGGTAGCCCTCGGGCAGACGCCAAGATTATAGCTACGCTCGAACCGTCGACACGGATAAAGGTAGTCAGCGCCAAAGGAGACTATCTTCAGGTACAGGCGGTTTTCGAAGGCAAGACAATTCGCGGTTATGTTCATCGCGAAGATGCTTTTTTTGAACGGCCAACCAAAGATAAGCGGCCACCGAATGGGAATGTCGTTTCCGGTGTGAATTAAGACCATCCTAACGAACGCACTGTTCGCCGATACAGGATTAAGCAAATACCCACTGTCATCGCACCACCAGATTCGATCGAAGCTTTACGAATACGGATCTGCCCAACTCGACGTATTGCCCTTCGTACCTGCTGAAAAATAACCTCACTTGTCCGCGACTGGAGTCATAGACGTCTTAAAGAGCCGAACCGCCAGGTCCGGACTATCCTCACCAAGCAACCCAATCGCATAGAGAATATAGGAGGTATCCAAATAGACCTGCGGGCGCTCCGGACGGAGGACCGTCGCATCAAGCTGCCCTTTCCCGGAACCGCGCACGATCATTGGACCATAAGGGTTGTGTACGAATACGCCGCCAGTTGCGATGAGCCGTGGCGTACTGCGCAAGTCTTTGCCGTAGTGTACCCAGGCCTCACCCGCGGAAGTCACAATCCTTTCTCGTTTGCCCACATGACGCTCCAGAGCAATATCTACGGCGAGGCGCGCCAATACAGCGTCGGCAATCGCGTGCCACTTTTCCTCGGGAATACGAGCAGTTTTTTCGCTAATCTCGTTGATGTAGCGGCCGATCTCATCGCGCGAGACTTGTAACGGAGGAAACATCGAGCGCCATTCCGCATCGAAGCGATCCGGACCGACCTGCTCCAGAAGAGTGGCGGCGTTAAAACGAATGCCCAGATCCCCTTCCACGGTTCTCTTGGCGTACGGCTCCGGGAGTCCTTGGGTTATGACATTTTCACCGGCGGGATAGCCGTAGCCGATCGAGTGCACATCCGTCGTCGCGCCACCAACGTCAACCACGACCATTTCGCCCCAGCCTTCTTCTTGATCGGTTCCAACGGCGCCGAGCCTCACCCCGTTGAGCACCGCCATAGGCGTCGGCAGCACAACTGAAACGAGTTCAGTGATCGCCGACATTCCCCGTGCATGCGTGATTCGCTCGATGAACAGTTTGCGTATCTCATCGCGCGTGGAATCTACTGCGATTACGTCCGGAACTCGGCATCACATTGCCGGTCAGACGAACTTCTTTGCCGCCGGCTTGTAAAATCTCGCATACTTGCGCGCCGGACTGCTTGGTTTCCGGCGACGATGATCGGCACGGATACTGAAGAGTTCGCAAGCAGGCGGGCGTTGTGCAGAATCGTTGCGCTATCTCCGCGGTCGGTGCCGCCGGTAAGAAGCACGATATCCGCCCGTAACCGGACGATTTCGTCGATCGCTTTGCTGGCTAGCTTAAAAGCAAATGAGCCGACCACTTTGGCGCCGGCTCCCAGGGCTGCCTGGCTGGCCGCAAGCAGCGTCAAACCGGGTACGAGACCGATCACCGCCATACGCAAGCCGCCCGCGGCGCTGCTCGAAGCAAGAGCTAGGTGCCCGCTCAAGACGTCTAGATTCTCGGGTGGATGGGCAAATAGTGAGTGGCGTTCGTGGAGTACGGAGAGCGCCTGGAGCAATCCCTCACGCACGTCGGTGTGGATGGTGGTGGGAGCCTGGCTCCTACCCACCACCAGAGATTTATCGAGGTCAACGGCAACGACTTTGGTGAAGGTGCTGCCGAAGTCGATGAGGAAAGCAACGGATAACATCTAACAACAAGCAGGCAAGGTTAAGATACGAGCAGCGAACATCAGGGCTCAGAGTTCGGCAGAAAATAAGAAGTGAGATCGGGCCGGGGAGGCTGCGACTGTTTACTTCGCCGTTGCGATCGTCCGATATAGATCCATCAGCCGTTTATCGCCCAGTGTGCCTTCGATATCGCGGTTCATGTCCTCGCCGCGTATCAAATCTACTTCCAAACCCAACTTTTCAGATTCCTTTAGAAAATGTTCGTCTTGGGTCATGGAGGCAAAAGCGTCGCGCAGGATTTTCACGCGATCAGCGGGCACTCCCGGCGGCAAGACCACGGAGCGCGCGAGATTCTGCCCGGCGTACAATGCCTGCAACAAGCCTTTGCTACCCGCCGGCGCTAGCTCCTCCATCGTCGCTATATCCGGAATGCGCGGGTCGCGGCGCTTCTTTGAAGTCGCCAAAATCTTGATGTAGCCATTTTTGATCCAATCGCGTCGGGTCGCCATCAAAGAGCCGATTCCCTGGGCACGGCCGTCAAGGGCGCCGCGTTCGATGTCGAGCAGTATCTGCGGCGTGCCCGGATATCCCGGGATGACTTGGAAGTCGAGACCAAAGATTTGTTCGGCGATCTTGACCACGACATTACTGGTGTGATCGAGCGCTTGGGCGCCCATCTTGGGCTGTTTTCCTGCGCGATTGACCTTCCGAATCGCATCAAAACTCGTATACGGCGTCGAAGTTTTGAGATAGAGCACCTGCGCGTCATCGAATGCCTGGCCGACCCAGATAAACTTTTGCAAGTCGAATTTGATCGCTTCATTGCCGGTGGCGGTAGCGAACAGGCTCCCGGTATTGAGCGTGCTGATGCTCAGGCCATCGGGCTTTTTCAAGTTATAGAGCTCATTGGCGGCGATCATGCCGCCTGCGCCCGGCTTGTTGGCGACATCGATGCGCGGTTTGCCCGGAATGTAACGTTCGATATGCCGAGCGATCACACGCGCGGTCAGATCGGTACCGCCGCCCGCCGAAGAGCCGACCAGAAATGTGATAGTCTTGCCCTCGTAGAAGTTCTTGGACGTCTGCGCCTGCAAAGGCAAAGCCACTGCAAGCGCGACCACCGTTACGTACAGACCGATCGTTGTTCGATACGAGCGCGCCTTCTCTATTAGAGGTTGTCCTGATCTTCATGTGTTTCACTCGTTACCGGCTCCTTATAAGATTATGCCGTCCCGAAGATCCAAAACTCTGCACGTTGGCGAGTTAACGAGTTGAACGATTGTACGCTTGGAACTATTGCAACGGCGCTAAAGCTTCGATCTTGGTTAATACCCCCAGCGCTGCTCGACTTTACTGACTCGCTCATACTCGTCCGCGAGCTCTTTTCGTCCGCGCAATTCTTCATACGCCTCATCAACCAGATCCTGCGCCGCCACCTCTTGGATCGGCGGAACCTGGTAATTCAGCTCGCCGAGCCGTTCTTCTTCTTTGAGCATATCTTCGAAGCCTGTCGCCCGGCCGTTCAGGGGAAACGGCATTGCTTCCAGATCCCGCGGAGTTCGGAGATGCGTCACGATCCGTTCTTCCGGATCCGCACTCTTGAGCCGCAGCCGCTTTTCCAAATTATTTACGTATTCATAATTTTTCGGCATGTCTCGAATAAACCAGTAGCTGCGGATAATTCCCCGCAGAAAACTCTTGACCAGGTCTGGCCGCTCTTCGAGAACTCGGCCGGTGACAGCGATGATGCGTTCGGGACGCCCGTTGGGATACTGATCCGCCGGCGAAACCAGCGCATTGCAGCCCTCTTTTTTGAGATCTTCGGCGCTCCAAGGCGGCACCGGCGCGCATTCGACTTTGCCATTGCGGATGGCATCAACGTGGAATCGCGAATTCACGCCGAGCCTCACCCACTCGATATCGCGCTCCAGATCCAATCCGGCCTTCTTCAACTGGATCTGGATTGCCCAGTGGCGAATGCTATTGAAGTCGCTGATCCCGACCCGCTTGCCTTTCAACTCTTGTAGCGTCCTGATATGCGGCGGCGCGATCCACACGTTGGTATGCTGGTTGCGCCAGCCGCACAAGATGTACAGATCGGCGCCGCGCGCCCGTTGATAGAAAACTGTGCGCGACTGAACGTCCAGTGCGATGTCGATGGATTTTTCCTTCATCGCTTGCGAGATGCCGAGCTTTTCAAGCCCGAACGGCACCATCGATTCGGTTAAGATCTCGTACCCCAGGGTTCCATGCGGCGTCATCAGGCCTTCGTCGTAGAAGAAATTCATCTCATGCGCCGTCATCACCGGAACTTGATGCAACATATGATAACAAGTAGGAGCAATTCTCAATTTACCATCGAGCATGGCGGTTCTCACTTTCTGAATGGACGCGAATACATGGCGAGCAATTTAGGAAACCGGCGTAATGCGGAGTATAACTTATCTCTTATCCAGCGCCCGAACAAAGCCGCTCTCCTCGATGCGCTTCATAAACGCCGGCTCGATAATCAGACTCGCATCGGTTTGTTTCGCCTGCGGATATTGCAGTGATAACATCTCCAATCCTGCCTTGACGACTTGCAAAGACGGGTAAGGCGCGTCATCGATGGTACCACGAGTGTGTTGATAGGACTCCTCTAAAATTGCTTCATCGGCACCTTTCATATAGAGCCTCAACGCCGCCAATGACTTTGCTTTATCGGTCTTGAAGATATGAATTCCTTCGACGATGCACTTGATAACTCGCTCTACCAGATCAGGGCTCTTGGCCGCCGTTTGCCGCAACACCACCACGCTAGTATAGGGATACTCGACGCCGAGTTTGTCGAAACTTACCAATTCTTTAAAGCCCGCTTTGCGCGCGATAAACAAATGCGGAATGGACATCGCCGCGCCATCGACGATGCCGCGTTCGAGCGCTTGCAGGCCGAGATACGGTTCGCCGGTCGGCAATAACTTCACGTCGCGATCCGGAATAAGCCCAAACTTGCTGCGCAGCACATATCTCACCGTTGCGTCCAAAAAAGCCGCAGGGCGGCCGGTCGCGACCGTCTTACCTTTCAATTCTTCGACACTTTTAATCTCTGGCTTCGCAAAGAGCGATGTGCCGATTTTACTGGTAATTGTTGCGACCAACACCTGGTCCCTGACCCCGACAATATGCGAGGTCATAGTGCCGGTCCCGGAAGCAATGACCACCGGCACATCACCGGTGGCGAGCAACTGCTGTGGTCGTACCCGGCCGGCATAAATCGCCTTCAAGTCCAACCCATACTTAAGCCCGACACGTTCCTCGACGGCGATCCAGAGGGGAGCGTAGGTCGCGGTGATGTTGGAATAACCGACTGTTAACGGTTCAAGCCGTGTGGCGCCAAACACTTGGCCGCTTGAAAGCAGCCCAATGACTATCAAAGATCGGACAATAAGACTGATTGCTCGTAACATAGGGCGATTCCAGATGAAAAGGATTAGCCTTGCCGGTTATCACCGTGGCGGTTTTATGTCAATGGAATTACCCGCGAAACACTGAACGAACACTCAATGTAGCTAACGCCGCTACCACTTAAACGATTATCAGTCAGGAAAAAATCTCAGCGCTGCTTGACAGTGTTCCCTCATCCGCAGTAACTGTAGCGATTGTCGCACATCGTAATTTTTTAGGAAAATTTCATGATTGAATCTAATCAGCAACCGCCGCTGGCGGGCTGTCGAGTTCTCGACATCGGCGGACCCTTGGCGCTCCACTGCACTAAACTTTTGGCCGACATGGGAGCCGACGTCATCAAAATCGAGCCACCCTCGGGCGATCAGTCACGGCGCGTTCCACCATTCAAAGATGATTCGCCGCATCCGGAGAAGAGTCTTTATTTTCTGCACTTCAATACCAATAAGCGGGGCATCACACTTGACATTGAGAAGGCCGATGGCCGCGCGATCCTGCTGGAGTTAGCCGCCAAAGCCGATGTCGTGATTGAAACCTTTCGTCCCTCGCATGCCAAAGAGCTGCGCCTTACATACCAGGATCTTACCGCAAGCAACCCCGGATTGATCGTCGCCTCGATCACTCCCTTCGGCCAGTCCGGCCCTTGGCGCGACTACAAGGCGGACGACATAGCCGGATTAGCTCTGGGCAATTTGTTGTATCTGGCAGGCGAACCCGGGGAGCCGCCGCTGCAACCGCCGGGCGAAATCGCTTATGGCATGGCATCCACCTATGGTGCATTCGGCATTGCCACCGCGCTCTATCATCGGTTGGAGAGCGGCCGCGGCCAGCACATCGATGTATCGATGCACGAATGTTCCGGCCATATCGCCGGCTATTTCATTCCCAATTACGGTTACACCGGCGCGAAACCCGCGCGCGCTTCACGCAAAGGCGAAGAAACCGACCTCTACGATCCTTACGCCACAAAGAACGGCTACGCGCGCATTTTCATTATCCCGGTCGAACAATGGCGTCGGCTGGTAGATTGGATGGGGCGCCCACCTGCGATCTCCGGACCGGAATTCGAGAAGATGTCTTATCGCAGGCAACACCCGGAAGTGGTGGTGGGCGCGATCGCGGAATTTTGCGCCCGGCATACCAAAGAGGAACTCTACGAGGAAGGCCAGAAGCGCCGGATCGCGGTTACTCCGATCAATACAGCCGGGGAGTTCATCAATAGCGAACAAGTCAAGGAACGGCAGATCTTCCGCGAAATGGAGCATCCCATCATCGGCAAGTACGCGCACTTCGGCCCAGTGCCGAGACTGAGTGAATCGGCTGGCAAAGTAGGCTGCACCGCGCCGCTGCTCGGCCAGCACAACCAAGAAATCTACTGCGGCGAGCTGGGCATGAGCAACGACGATCTTGTGGCGCTCCGCGCCAGCGGCGTTATTTGATACGCGAGGTTTTCACCGGCAAGCACCGCCACGAGGTGCTAAAAGGTTGGTTGGACAACTCTGAATCCGTGCCCGTCGTGATCTTCGTGTCAATTGTTTTTGGTTGCGGCTTTGATGCACGAGTCTCTTGATGGTGAAATATTCTTGACGCGATGACGTCGATGCGCAGACAATTTCTGCTGGAGATGTTAATTGAAGGATTCTATGGCCAAGCTACCCCTTGAAGGCATTCGGGTTATCGAGCTAACCACGGGCGCGGCGGGTCCGACGGTCGCGCGGGTATTATGCGAATTCGGCGCGGAAGTGATTCGCTGTGAAACGCGCTTGCGCGGTGACGGTCATCGCGGTGAGGATCCAAAGCTGTGGAACAAGAAGCCTGATTTCATGAAGCTCCAGCGCGGCAAAAAGTCTTTCACCGTCAACATGCAGACGCCGAAGGGTCGCGAGTTGGTTAAAGAATTGGTGAAGAAATCCGATGTGCTGGTGGAAAACTTCGGCCTGGGCATCCTGGAAAAGTGGGGCTTGGATTGGCCGCAACTGAAGGAGATCAATCCGTGCTGCATTCTGATTCGCGTCAAAGGCATGGGCTGCACCGGTCCCCATGCGGCTGATCTAACCTATGGCCCCAATGTCGGCAACACTATGGGTACGACTTATCTGTGGAACTATCCCGGTGCGACAACAGCCACCGCCGAGCCGCGCACGCAGCATCCCGATTTCATGGGTGGAGTCACCGGTGCATTCGCCGTAGTCCTGGCACTAATTCATCGCAAGAAAACCGGCCGCGGGCAGTGGATCGATAGCGCCCAGGTAGAGATTGGTGCATCGCTGCTCGGGCCCAAGTACCTGGAATACTCGGTTAACCAACGCGAGCCGCAACCACACGGTAACCGCAGTCTAGTGGCCGCTCCGTATGGTCCCTACCAATGTAGCGGCAATGACCGTTGGTGCGTGATCTCAGTTTATAGCGATGAGGAGTGGGAGCGCCTCGCGGGTTTGCTGGAAAAATCCGGCCTCCGGCGCGATGCTAAATTTGCCACCCACCTGCAACGGGTGCGCCATAAGGCAGAGTTGGACAACTGGATTAGCAGTTGGACGAAACAGCATGATCCGTACGAGGTCATGGAGAAATTGCAGGGCATCGGCGTAAGCGCGGCTGTCGTTCAGGATGTCGAAGATCAATTCAAACGAGATAAACAGTACGCCGCGACCGGATTTCTGGTGAATATGACCGAGCCGGAAGCCGGCGATGTCGTCACCGAAGGAGTGCCGATCAGGCTATCGTCGACGCCAGGCAAAGTACGCGGGCTGGCGCCGTTAATGGGCGAGCACACATACGAAATTGCCCGCGAACTCCTCGGTCTCAGTGACGAGGAGATCAAGAAGCTGGACGAAGAGAAGGTGTTGTACTAAACGCGGATCAAGAGACATAAACAGAGTTTATCTAAATCGAACTACTCAACGGAGGACACATGTCAGAACCACAACCGCTTGTTGTTTATGATAAACGCGATCCACATATCGCGATTATTCGTCTGAACAGACCGGAAAAGAAGAATTCTATCAGCCGCGATCTCTACTGGGCGCTCGATGAAGCGTGGCATAAAGCCAAGGACGATGATGACGTCTGGTCGATCATACTCACCGGCACGGCCGACGCGTTTTGCGTCGGCGGCGATCTGAAGGAGAATCTCGCGTTTGCCAAGGGTGAAATGACCGGGCCAAGATCAGGCCCGCGTCAGTACAGCAATTTGCGCGCGCTGCAGATGCACAAGCCGATCATCGCCGCAATCAATGGCTTCGCCGTTGGCGGCGGTTTCAATCTGGCGCTGGCATGTCACATACGTTATTGCGTACCCGCCGCTAAGTTCGGTTGCTCCGAAGTGCGCTGGTCCCACATGGCCGCCTGGCCGAGTTACGTTTGCCAGCTACCGACGGGCTGGGCCTACTGGTTTGCGCTCACCGGGCAAATGGTCGATGCAGACACGGCGTTCCGGTTAGGACTGGTTCAGAAAATCTGCGATCCCGACAAGCTCATCGATGATTGCGTCGAGTTGTGTACGACGATTAACCGCAATGGCCGGCTGATCGCCGCCCACACGACAGAGTATATCGAAGATAGACTGCTCTACGAAATTCAGGGCTACGAAAAAGGATTCGAAGTGCACCGAGAATATTACGCCCACCTGCGCCAGAGCAAAGACTACGATGAAGGTTCGGCGGCGTTCACCGAGAGACGCAAACCTGAGTTTAGCCAGGAATACTACGATAAAGACAGTAAACTGCCGGGAGTGCCGGAAACCAAGTAGCTACAACTCAACCATCTTCAGAGCCGGCTTGAGCGATTTGGCCGAGTTAAGGTTCAATCGTTTAAGCCGTTCCGAACTTTCGCCCAGTTCTATCTCGCTTGCCGAGGCAACATTGACACTCATCCTGTTTTCTTCGCTGTTCAGGTTCCGCCGCTCGATTGTAAAGTTTCTCTCTACTCTTAAGCCCAATAAACTCTCATCAAGAGAGTCCGCGCTTGACGTTTTGAACGACTTGAACTGTTTGACTCGCTTGAACCAAACCGCGATTACGAGCGTACGAGGTCTTCGAAACTAGGTTCCGGCATGCCGGCCTTCCATGTCGGATCGCGCAACTCGAGACGATTGCCGCTGGGATCGAAGAAATAGAGTTCCCTTCCCGGGAAATAACCTTTCGCGCGATAATACAGACGATCGATGGCAACCTTCTTTTCCGCAAATAACTTGCACGCCTGATCGAGAGTTTCGGGGCTCACCGTAAAAGAATGGTGCACGTTCTCCTCCTCGACATGGGATTTGTCGACGTTCTCCGCGCGCTGGCACAATAGAATATGTTGATCGCCGACATTGAAGCAGGACATGCCGGAATTGCCGAGCCGCCCCAGCGGTTTTAACCCGAGGAGATCGCCGTAAAATTTCTCCGACTCGTCCAGGTCGTTAACTGGAATCGACCAGTGCGTAATTCCCTCGATTTTGAGTAATCCCATAGAGATCCTCCCTTTACGTTTTGCTCCAGCTTGACTAACCGGATTGCTATTCGAGTCAATCCGCTTCTATCGCCGGCAAGGGCTTTCTGTCAATCCAGCAAACATGCTTGCCGCAAAAATGCGCTACGAACAGATCGATCGGTCGGACCGCTGCTTGCTCGCAGTTTCGCCGTAGCTCTGATCATGGTAACAAGCGTGCGACGGGAAAAGGACTTAATCTGACTTTGAAAGTTTGCGCTTGCTGCCGCCTGCGAGCTCAAGCGCTCCGATGATGTCGCTCTTGGCTTAGAGAAGGAAGGTAATTTACCACATGGGCTATCTGCCAAAAAAAGATGTCAGCTTTGAGCTGATTGAATTTCAAAGTGGCGGCAGGACTGTGCAAGGAGGCTTATTCGCCCCCGATCCAAAGCTTTTCCATGAGCCCGGCACTGCTGTGGTGTTGGTGCACGGTGTTGAAGCATACTGGTATTCCGGACCGACGATGTTTCTCGGATGCTATCTCGCCGAGGCCGGTTATGCGGCGCTCGTTTACAATGGTGTCCACTCCGGAGAGAGCTTTCGAACGTCGGAATTCGAGGTCGCGGTGAAGGAAGTTGATGCTGCCATCGCTTTTGCTCGAGCTCGCGGATTCGAGAACATCTTTCTCGCCGGACATAGCCTGGGCACTCCGATCATCGAGTATTATCAAGGAGACAATCCCAGTCCTTTGGTTAAAGCCCTAGGCGTTTACGGCCCGCACATCGATATTCCAAGCGTCACAAAGGAGTCCCTGCTCGGTGCCGATCTGTACGAGAAGTTTGCTGCGGAGTGCCGGAGCTTGGTTGCAAGCGGCAAGGGCGACGAGATTAAACTTCTGCCATTCCGGGAAGGCAAAGTGATCATCACCTCTGCCAAAACATTTCTCAGCTACCGCGACGTCGAGACCAGCAAAGCCGCGGTGGAACAGATGATTGCGCATATCAAGGTCCCGCTGCTGATTGTTTATGATCGTGCCGACAACATACAGGGAAAAGGTAGCATCACCCGACGGGAAACCATCGCCGCCCGGATCAAAGAAAGTGCGGTGAATTGCCGCAGAGCCGATATCGTCGTGATTCCTTCTCACCCCGGCAACTCCCCTTTCCAGGCTCATCTGTTCGTGAACAATGAGCTAACGGTAACACAAGAGACGGTGAAGTGGCTGACAAGCGTCGGTCTCGCACCGGCCCGGGTACGATGAGCAGAGATCGTAAGGCCGCACCGGTAAACTCACGTCGTGCTGAACGTGCGTTGCGAACAATATGTGACTAGGCGACACTGAAAAGCGACCGCACTTGTTCGGCAACTGAATCCTGTCGATAAAGTATCGAGAATTGTCTTCGGCCAAGCATTGTCGAGCCCAATCATCGCGATTCTTTTTAAGCCCGAAATTGGAAGAGAACTCCGATCTACGGAGTCAATTAGTCTCATTTTACAAGCCGCCAAATTTGTCCCCTCCGGCTTTTTTTGTTAGCCGAGCGAGGCCGATGCCTTTGTCTGTGGAACCTGAAAGTTATTTGAAAAGAGCCGTTTGGCTCGTCTGGCATGAAGCTTGCCCTACATGCGCTCGCGGCCAGCCCGCTTGAATGCCGATGGCAAAGCCAGCGATTGCCGAATCGGATTGCTTCTGGATCGAGAATCATGCTTTCACTGCTTCGCACCTTTGTCTACTGTTGGCTCGCGGCGGCCCTGCTGGGCTGCTCGCTGCCACATCCACTTCCTAATGATCCAACCGGCCGCAATGAAACAGGCGTCGCATTCGCCCGCGACGATCAATACTACTGCGGTTATCGAAAGTGAAATCGCGACGCGCACCGACGATTCAAGCGAAAGAGAAAACTTTAGCGCAGAATAATGAATTCAGTTCGGCCGGGTTGTCACCGAAAACTTTAGAAAAAAACGTCAAATCTCAAAGAGCAGCACAAAGCTGCAGACGAAATCCGCAGCACTCATCGAACAGCCAAATGCCGCCTCCGACGATGACTTGATTGAATTGTGGCGCAGCGACATGGATCGAGCGATGCAGCAACCGCCCGATCAACGCATTATTCAGATTTCCCCAGCCGTTGAATCACACCATCGAGTTCGCTTCTACGTTGAGGGGTTTTGCGGCCGCATGAGAGATTTTTTCGAGCGCGCTTTGACACGTTCGGGCAAGTACCGCTCAATGATGGCGGAGATTCTGCGAAGTGAAGGCCTCCCCGACAATCTTGTCTATCTCGCCTTAATCGAAAGCGGCTTTTCCACTCATGCCCTACTCACGAGCCCATGCCTTAGGCCCCTGGCAGTTCATGCGAGCCACCGCGCTTCAGTATGGCCTGACGATAAACTCCTGGTTAGATGAGCGCCGTGATCCCGTGCTCTCTACGCGCGCTGCCGCGGCCTACCTCAAAGATCTGCATGAAAAGTTCGGCGAATGGTTTTTGGCGGCAGCAGCATACAACGCAGGAGAAGGCAGGGTTGGAACGGCCCTGCAACGTTCCAAGACAAATGATTACTGGCTCTTGCGGCAGGAGCGAAAACATTTAAAGCTCGAAACACGCGATTATGTGCCCAAGTTCGTCGCCGCCGCTCTCATCGCGCGGCAACCTGAGCGATATGGTTTCGAAGAGATCTCCTATGAAGCGCCCATGGAGTATGACGAAGTGATCGTCAATCAGCCATTGAGACTCGAAACCGTCGCGCGTCTTGCGAACACCGAGGTGGATATTATCAAAGAACTCAATCCGGCTTTGCTCCGCGATTTCACACCGCCCACGGAGGGCGGCTTCACTCTTCGACTGCCGGTGGGAAGCCAGGCAGATTTTCTAGCTGGCTACGAACAGTTGGCGGGTTCGGATAAAATCAAAGTGAGTCTTCATAGAGTGAAAAAGGGTGAGTTACTCGCGCGCATCGCAAAAAAATACAATGTGACGCCTAAGCAACTAGTGAAAGAGAACAGCCTCAAGAGCGCGCGCCTCCGTCCTGGACAAGAACTCATCATCGTTTCAAACGACGCTGGCGCCGCTCCGCTGGCTTCGAACGCCCCTCGCCTTCCATAAGGCGCCTTAATCTGACGTACATCGGCGTTCCGGCAAAATAGTCATGGCAAGATATCCGGTGGATTTTTCTCACCGGGAATTTTCACTACGCCGCCATCTTCAAACCGACTAGTGCGCTCGTCGATTTCGTCGATAAAGAACCTGTGGTGCATGGCGTAATAGCCGGCTCTGATGGGCTCTTCGATGTTTCTAAAGAACACCCCACGCGTTCAGAATGAACTGCGCGATATTGTGGCCACGAGTCAACACCAGTTGTTTTCCGGTCTCCGCGCTTGCTGCTCGCGGCCAACCGAAATAGCCGCGGCCGCCGCTAAGAGTGCCATAATCTTTGGTCTCGTTACGAAATGCTTCGACATCATAATCGAAGTTCGGCTCAAGCTGCTCGATCAATTCTTTTCTTACCAAGTCGGGAAAACAATGCAGCGCGACTGAGGTCTCCGATTCGCCGCCGTGCCCTTCGCGATCGGGCCTCGGACTGCGGTAAAACTGCTTAACCCCTTCCCGATAGCAAGCCGCCGTTACCGCCGGATCGCTGGTAAAACCAGTACAAAGAACCTGCGAGATTTTCTCATCGACAAGAACACTGCGGGCCGCCTCCAAAGTTTTCATATGATCCAGATCGCGATGGCCATTGAGAATCACCAGGCGATTGAATCCATGCTTCGCCAGGGAGCGCCCAATATCGACAACTAGAGACTTGAGGGTTTCCGGTTGCAACGTCAGCGTTCCGGCAAAATTCAAAGCTTGATGCGCCACGCCATAATTGATGGTCGGCGCCACGATGACCTCGTAGCCTTGCTCCTCGAGGTGCGGTGCCGTCGCGGTGGCGTAAGCTTCGGCGGCAAAGGAATCCACTCCCAACGGCAAGTGCGCTCCATGTTCTTCAACTACGCCCACCGGCAGGATAACCAGCGCTTTGCCGGCCCGAGCAAGACGTTCGACTTCCGGGAAAGGAATCTTGGCTAAATGCTGCATGATTTACCTCGTTGAAGATTGAGCCTTAATGAATTAAAGAGCATCGGGCCGCAGCGCAAGATTCACATTCCGTCCGCATACCTGCACCGGCCTGCTGCTCATTCCCACCAATAAAACAAACAACTACGGTTTCTGTCTCGAATCCTTTTCAGGCTTGGCGCGTAAAGTCCGCATCATAATCGCATAGCGAAGCTCCTTCACCGGTGGAATTGAATGCTGCCAGCTCTCTCGCGAAGCTCCGCTCATCAGATAGATCGAGCGCGGTTGTAGTTCGATGGATAATATTTCATCACGATTTAACATTTTGGGTCGGACGCGGCTATATTTTCGAAATCTCATCCGGCACGGTGCGCCAAGGGAAATCCCAATTACAACGCCAAACTGCGGAATATCCCGGTGCCAGCCAATCGGTGAACCAGTAGAATATTCGATGATCGATGTTTGAACCAAACTTTTCGGATCAATGTTAAAGACTTTACCGGCGCGTGTCCGCAGCGGTAAAAGAAATGGCGGCGTCTCTGGAGCTGCTGTGATTTCACTCGCGCCGAATTCGTATTGCCAGCCGAAACTAGCTGTTCGCCGCTTGCCGGTAAATTGATAGTACTTAAATGGCTCAAGCTGAAACTTCTGAATCTCCCGGATAAGTTCCTGCTCTTCAGCCTCTGAAACGAAGTTTTGTCGATAAATAAATCCATCCGGAACTTGCGCCGAGGCGTCAAATAGAGTCGGGTCACCATTTGCTTTGGGCATAACATCATCATGCCACGAAGCACCAAAGATTTAACCGGGCCGGCTAAAATTTCTGGTGCCGGGCAAAAGGATCAGCTTATGAGGTGTCAACCTTCGCGTTCACATCTGCGACCGCGTTCACATCTGCGACGAGGCAGATTCGCTAACGCCTCATCGAAGCTGAATGCGGCGGTGGACGTCAGCGTAGCAGTGACAAGGAAGCGTTTTTCTCGGGCTTAAACACCAACGAAAGTAGCGTAGCGGGCTGGCGCGTTAGAACTCTTAATGACAATTTCCGAAGCGCAGCTTTGATGACTCTAGGAGGAAATAAAGTGACGGGAGCTTTGCCGCGGCGGGAACAGATGAGAGATAACACTAGAAGCGTGATCAACGAGCGGGATTGCCGTGCCGTTACTTTTTCCCGATCAAGCGTCCCACTCACGAGCCGCCCTCAAGGTAATTCGTGATCGCCGGCAATACCCTGGAAGGGCGACAGCTCGTTATCTTTGATGAAAGGTTTGCCTCGAGCGGTTTGCAGTGTGCCGCCGTCATCGCCCGTAAACTACTTTGCGATGCCTTGAACAGCTAGATCTTCATGCGGCGTCCCTTCGGTATTCGACCAGAGTTCGAATAGGACTCCAATAATTACTCCAATTACAATTTCTGCGCCGGTCATAACTTTTCTCCTTAGTGGTAGGTGATTAAATCCATGGTTGAGCTGAAGCCCGGGCTCAGCAGCGACAAGACGCCTCGCTGCCACCGCAAGAGCGAGGCCAGCAGCGAGTACAGTTCCCTGTCGCTAAGCTAGCAATGCAAAGCTTTTGTTTTCACGGCCTTATTAGCGCGCAGAAGCGCGCTATGTCTGGCCATCACGAAGCGAGTCGGAGGAAGGCGTTGACGAATTTGTTATCTCCGGGTGTGTCCGTGGACAAGAATCGAAAATCTTTCCTGTGCGGATCATTCGTAGAACCAGGCCGTCGTGTGAATGCCTGGGTCCCTTGGCAGATTGCCAGGTAAGCGGTTGCGGGTTGGCAACTGAGATCTAGCTGGTCGCCCGACGGCGTACGTTAGTGGCTGCGGAATACACTAGCTTTTGATGGAGCCAATTTCGGACCTACTCGTTCATGCGAGCAAGCAGCTAGTGAAGACCATCGCTCTCGCCCCCGGCGGATGTGAATTCGAAGCTTTACAAAACATTCGCCTTCATTATAGAAACGATTTCGAAGTGAAACCTGGTCGTCAGTGAAAGCTGAGCAGTCGAGCCAGCAGCTTTCTCCAGGAACGTTATCTGCCAGCGATTAAAAATAAAAAATAAACTACTGGCAATCAGAGTGCTACGTATTGTGCAGGGATAAATTCGATCGCGAGATGAATTCGCGAATAGACCCACAACCAGCGATGCAGTAGCTGAAGCATTACAGAGATGATGGCTTTCATTTTCCATAACAGGACCCTGCAAGCATCAAAGTTTCATCGATTCAAAAAGGAGTTGCACCATGTACAAAGGACAGTTCGAGTGGCCCAACGGAGCCTATATCGCCGTTGTCTTCAACATGTCGTGGGAGATTCCTCCCAAGACGTTAGGCACCACGGTGGATCAAAACCGCGGACGTGGAGCTTCCTCGGCGGCGAAATACACTCGCCTCATGCGCCCGGTTTATGAAACAGCGTTCGCTGAGACAGGCGGTATGCAGCGGCTCCTGGATCTGTGGAAACGATACGAGATTCAGACCAGTACTTATGCGGACGGACTGAATGTAAGTCTGTTCCCTCAGCTAGCCCGCGAAGTCGCGGCAAACGGTCATGAATTCCTAGTTCAGGGTTGGGATCATGAATTTTTATGTGACATGACGGCGCAAGAACAAGCCGATGGAATCGCGCGGGCCAACAAAGCGTTTGAAAACGTGCTTGGCAAAAAAGCTTCGGGTTTCAGTTCTCCAGGCGGGCATCTTACGCCGGAAACTTTCTCCATCCTTGCCGAGCAAGGGTTCAAATATACCTGCGGTATGCGCAACGCCGAAGTTCCGTTCATCATCCGGGTCAACGATAAGAGGCTGGTCGGGATGACGAGTTATGCAGTGTCCGATACCAACTCCAGTAAGGGCATGAATGTGCGCGAGATCGTCGAGATGTGGCGCGATTATTTCGACGCGCTCTACGATGAGGGCAAACGGGGCTTCCCGAAGATGCTCGCCTATGGCACTCATCCCGTCCTGGCCCATGGTTTTCGCACAAGACCTCTCGAAGAAGTAATTCGTTACGTTAGAGCAAAATCTAACGTGTGGATCACCACCCGCGATCAGATCGCCGATTGGGTCCTGCAAAACTATCCCGAGAGGGATCTCGCCAGCTTTTATCCAGAGGCCGTCGCATCCGACAAACATTACGGACTTGGCATGGGTCTCGGCGGAGAAGAGGCAATCAAAGAGGCACTCCGCTACCGGCAAGAATAGATAGGATTCAAAATGATGGACACGGCCCGGTAGCTTCAAGGAGGAACGAAATGGCGACAGTTGCCGAGATCGTCGCAGAGACGTTGGTGAAGTATGAAACGGAATATTTCTTCTGCTTTATGGGCGGCGACCATGAGCTTTGGTATGCACTCCACGACGCGGGCATACGAATCATTAACTGCCGCAGTGAACCGGGCGCCGTTTATATGGCGGACGGATATGCGCGAGTCTCAGGCAAGCCTGGTTTCGTTTACGGACAACGCGGACCCGGTGTAGCGAATGTCGCTGGCGCCATGGCCGATCCACTCTGGGCCGGCAGCCCTTTAATCTCGCTAACCAGCTCCATCGGTATGCCATCTCGAGACCGCTATGAGTATCAGGAACTCGACGGCTTGAAGATGCACACCGCGGTTGCCGGTTGGAACAAGACCGTATCGGTACCCGAGCGCGCGGCGGCCATGGTGCGGGCTGCGATACGCGTCGCGACCGGGCCGGCCCCGACTCCGGTACATCTGGAAATTCCGGCAGAGATGTTCGGCGCTGACGCAGGATCAGAAACGGCTTACCGCGAGGAGAATCTCGGTAAAGTCACATCGAGGCGGATTCCGCCGCCTTTAGGTGCAATGCAGGCGGTGATCGACGAGTTGCGTAGAGCAAACCGCCCATTGATCGTAGCCGGCAAAGGCATAGTCATTTCCGAGGCCTGGGACGAGCTTACGCGATTCGCAGAAGCGCTGAGCGTGCCGGTGGTAACTTCTCTCGGCGGCAAGGGCGCGATCTCTGAAGACCACGACCTGGCGGTGGGAACCATCGGTCGCAACTCGCGCAAGGTGGGCAATGACACCGTGCGCGAGGCCGATCTCATGCTTGCCATTGGCACCCGGCTTGGCGGTTTAGCAACCCATCGTTGGACACTGCCCTTCGACAAGAAACCACTCATTCAGATTGACACGAATCACGAGATTCTCGGCCACAACTTCCGCGCCATCTTGACCATTTTAGCCGACGCCAAGTTGGCGTTAGAAAGCGGGCTCGCCGCGATTGAATCTGGAAAGCTCTACACGGAGCGCACGCAATGGGCAAAGCAGGTATCGTCCAATGTGGCCATCTGGCAAAAACACGCCAACTCCATGGCGGAAGAAAAGCTGAACGATGGAATTCATCCGGCGGGAGTCGTGGCGTGCCTGCGTGAAATCATGGGGCCAAACGATTTAATCGGGGCCGATACGGGCGCCATCGGCTCATGGGTAGGATCCCTGTTTTCGGTAAAAGCAGGCAAGACCATGGTTCGAGCCAACGGTTCGCTCGGCTGGGTCGTGCCGGGCGTGATGGGCGCGGCGCTAGCACGGCCAAATCATCGGGCTGTGGCGGTCTCAGGCGACGGCGGCATCCTTTATCATATCGGCGAATTGGAAACGGCGCTCCGTTGCAATATTCCGGTGGTTATAGTCGTGTTAAACAATAGTTGTCTAGCCTCTGAGTACCATACTGAAAAGCGCCTAAAGGGAGGCCGCGTCGTTTCGGAAGTGCTCGACTTTAACGATACAGACTTCGCCGCCATTGCCAAAGCGTTCGGCGCCCACGGAGCGCGGGTTAATGACAGCAAGGACCTCAAGCAGGCTGTCAGCGATGCCTTAGCCTCAAAGATGCCCGCGCTGGTCGATGTGGTGGTAAGCAAGGAAGCAGTTGCCCCTTCTGCCGGCCAGGATCGTACACGCAAGGTTTAGATCGAAGAGAATCGGTGCGTGGCCGCAAGGGTGGGCAGAAGTAGTCGCGAGGAGATTTTAGATGAGCAACTATGAAGTTGCCGGATCTTTAGGTTTGCAAGGCAAGATTGTGGCCGTCGTAGGCGGCGGGGGTGCAAATAACGGCATCGGCCGCGCCACCGCGATTTTATTCGCTAAGCTCGGCGCGAAAGTCGCGGTTCTGGATATCAACAGCGAAGCGGCTGCCGAAACAGCAAGGTTGATTAACGCAGTTGCAGAGAACGCTGCCTCGGTCTGGCAGCTCGACGCATTGAATGCGGACCAGATTGATAAAACTTTAAAAGAGATTTTGGAAAAGTATAAGCGCATCGATGTTTGGGTCCATATTGTCGGTGGGCATAAGGGAAGAACTCTTATTGAAGAGATTCCTCTGGATGTGTGGAAACTGAACATAGAAATCAATCTGACGAGCGCGTTCATCGGCTCACGCGCAATCCTGCCTATCATGAAGCGGCAGAGAAACGGCAAGATCGTCCTGGTAAGTTCGTTCGCCGCGCGCTCTATCTCTGTTTCCGGCGCTGACTACGCCGTAGCAAAAGCAGCGATTATTACCTTTATGAAGCAGCTCGCCTATGAAGGCGGTTTTTTCAACATCAACGTCAATGCGATTGTCCCGGGGCCGACCCATGAGCCAAACCCGGAGAAAGATCGCACAGACGGCCGTTTACCGAGAGTTCCTTTGGGGCGTTTCGCACGGCCCGAGGACCAGGCGAAGGCGATTGTATTCTTGGCTTCCGCATGGTCGGAAATGATCACGGGTGTAGCGTTGGATGTTGACGCCGGTATGCAGCTTGGATTTGTCGATTGGGAGACATATCTATCAAAACACCAGAGTCCTACAAATATAAGAGAGGGGAATCATTGATATGCGTGTTGGTAATCTTAAGCACCGCAATGCCACCTATGGCTGCCGTGTCAGCAGCGCTTCCGCTCTATTGATCAGTTTTTTTATAGTCTTGGCAATCGGCAGCTTCAATGAAATCCTGGCGGCGCAAACAGATGCTTGGAAACCGAGCAGACCAATCAGAATAATACTAAGCGGTCGGGGCGCCTACGATTTGATCGCTCGACAATTGGCTCTGGTACTTCCCGATTATTTGGGACAAAAAGTGACTGTACAGTTGGTCACAGGTGCTCAGGGCTTCAACGCCATGGATGTGCTCCAGGGATCCAAGCCCGACGGTCATACAATAAGTTTACTAGGTGTGGCCACGTACGTCGGATTGGCAACAACGAAAACGCAATACTCCTGGGATGTTCGGAATATACCCGTGATTATGGCGCTTGACACTCCTCCTTACGGGATCTTTAGTTCTCCAAAGTCGCCCTATAAAAGCTATCAGGATATTCTGAAAACAAAAACTCAAGTACGTGTCGCGTTGGCAGGAGCAACCTTTGTCGTTATCCCGCTGGCGGTGGATTTTGAGCAGAAAAAAATTCCCTACACAATGGCCCGTTTCAAAGACGTAGCGGATGCGAAATTAGCCGTTCTGGCAGGCAATGCCGATCTGACATCCGGCGCTCTGACCGGAATCAACACCACACAAATCAAGGCAGGTGATTTGACTTTGCTCTGGATATACAGCTCGAAACGTTATCCAGAGTTTCCGGACGCGCCCACTCATGTTGAGCTGGGAATGCCTAAAGAGTGGTCTGATTATGCCCTGACACGCCTGATCCAGGTGCCGCCCGGCACAGCCGGGCATATTCAGAGCGCGCTGAGGGAAGGCTTGATCAAAGCTTTCAAGGATAAGCGAACGATAGAATGGAGCGAAAAAGCAGATACCCCGGTGGATCTCTTACCAGAGCCTGAGCTTAAGCAACGGATCAACTTCCTGATCAAATCATTTAATGAGAACAAGAAGATTGTGGAGACCTATTATTAAACCCCGGTATGAATTGCGCGATCGCCGTAACCTCTTCATTAAAGCAGAGTTCTTTACGCCTTGGTGCGAGGGTAAAGAAATCAGATTGATAAAGTCTCGATGGCTCTTTGAGCCGCCCAAGGCGAGCAGCCTCGTCGCACCGGCTTCGGGACTCACGGATTTTTTTGTTAGCGGCTGCTACCGCTTAATTGTTCGGGATCGTTGAATTGCTTTCTCATTGGTGCGCGGTGACCAGTATTCCGTAGGATTATAGCTCAAGAGAAACCACGCCCATCCTCTACTGACATACCTGCGAAGTATTCTAGATGTTACGGGAGATACAGTATGGATTCTTTCTGGGGTGCTTTTGTCGGAATTTTATCTTGGCCGTGCGTCGGGTTTCTTGTTGGCGGAACACTTTTAGGATTGATACTGGGAGTCATCCCGGGTCTTGGTGGAATTACGATTTTAGCTCTCCTGTTGCCGCTAACCTACACCATCGATTTCCAATATTCGATCGTGTTGATGACTGCAATCCTGGCGGTCACTATCACGAGTGATACCATCCCTACTATATTGATCGGCGTTCCGCCCACTGCGGGCGCTTCGGCAACACTTCTAGACGGCCACGCGATGGCGCTTAACGGAGAAGCCGCGCGGGCGCTTGGCGCTTCTTACACAAGTTCGATTATCGGCGGGGTGCTGGGTGCAATTTGCCTCTGGTTGTCAATTCCCATTCTGCGTCCATTTGTCTTGGCTTTCGGGCCGCCTGAGATCTTTGTAGTAGCGTTGTGGGGACTAAGTATGCTGGGAGCGCTTAGCAGTGGAAACATGCTCAAAGGGTTGGCTGCCGGATTCTTTGGGATTCTTCTCGGCACCATTGGACGGTCTCCCAACAGTGGTATCTACCGATACAGCTTCGATATCCCGTACTTAATCGATGGCCTGAAGATTGTCACGGTATCTCTCGGCCTTTTTGCGATTCCAGAAGTGATAAAAATGGCGACGGCAAAGGGATCAATCCCGGGAGGCAAAATTCGCGGCAATCTCTTGCGTGGACAATTGCAGGGAATGGCAGATGTCTTTCGCCATTGGGCGTTGCTGATCCGCGGTAGCCTGATCGGCGTATGGATAGGAGTAGTACCAGGCGTTGGTGCTGTGACTGCCGACTGGTTTGCCTATGCCCATGCTGTGCAGTCGGCAAAAGACAAGAGCCGTTTTGGTAAAGGCGACGTTCGCGGAGTCATTGCACCGGAAGCGTCAAACAATTCGTGCAAAGGCGGCGACTTTATACCTACCTTAGCATTTGGCGTACCCGGTAGTGCCAGTATGTCGCTCGTCCTTGGGGCATTTCTAATTGCCGGCATCCACCCGGGTCCCAATATGCTTACCACGGATATTGGAATCACCTATTCGATTATTTGGGCCTTGGCTCTGGCTAATATCGTCGGCGGCGGTATTTGCCTGCTCGCCACTTCGCAAATTGCTAAACTGCTCTACCTGCCCCAACATTATCTTATTGCCGTCATCACGACTTTTCTTATTCTAGCGGTTTACATCGGAGCCAAGGACATTGGTGACATATTGGTCATGATCATATTCGGCGTCCTTGGTTTTGCTATGAAACAGTATGGCTGGGCGCGGCCGCCACTTATCGTGGGCTTTGTACTTTCGAACATCGCCGAGTGGAACTTCGTGATATCCATCACTTTAATGGGTATCTCCTGGATCTGGCGGCCCATGGTGCTCGGAATGATTGCTATCTTTGTTTTGAATCAGATTTGGACTTTCCTAAAGGAGCGACAAATCGCCAGAGATGAAGCCGTAAAACGGCTGGCCCCGAGTCCGATGAAGGAGGACAACGATGAAGATTAATCATGAGAGCTACTTTACGATCTTCATGACGGTAATCTCCTTTGCCGCTGCCACATATGCATTGACTCAATGGGACTTTAAAACGGCGGTGGTTCCGGCGCTCTGTGGCGGGGGAGCATTTATTTTGTGTTCTTTCCAGCTTTTAAGAGAGCTGAGAGGAAAGAAAACTAAAACCGCGCGGATAATGGATACAGGTTTTGATAAAGATAAAACTACAGAGCGAGAGAATATGGTGGGTGCAATAAAGTACTTTGGAATCTTGGTCGGGTTGTATATCAGCATCTATATCATCGGAATTTATCCGAGCATCGGACTTTTTGTGATTCTATACCTGCTGGCATCCGGCGAGGTCAGCGCGGCAAAATCTATACTGGTTGCCGCCTCCATTGTAGGGGTAGTTTATTTTATCATTAGTGAAGTTGCCCAGGAGGCGCTACCAGACCCACTGCTTTACAGACTTCTTTCCTAAAATTTGTGTGATTTTGCTTTTGTGCTTCTCAGTGCCTTCATGAAGAACGGACGCGCAGATAAGCGAGCCCGAGGGCCGTCGATCGGCACTACGACTCTTTGCAAATCCGCCCAGCGACACCTTGGCCTTGACACGGTGACCCGCCATGCTTAACTTCCCGCTAGCTTAAAGAAAAGGTTTAAAAAGGAGTGCTAATTATGGAACTAGTAAGATGGGAACAGGTTGAGGGTGTAAACAGAATTCAGTCCCGGATCAACGAGCTATTCGAAGACGCGTTGGGTCGCACACGGGCGCAACAGAGTGCTGCCGCTGGAGTCTGGTATCCTCCCGTGGACATTCTTGAAAGTAAGGATTCGTATCTCATTCGCGCCGAGCTGCCCGGGATGAGAAATGAGGATCTCAAAACGGAAGTAAACGAGGGCATATTGACACTCAGTGGCGAGCGAAAGCTTGAAGAGCCGGCCAGTGGAGTCGAGTACCACCGGGTCGAGCGGGTTACAGGTAAATTTTCTCGATCCTTCCACGTGCCGCAAACCGTGAACCCCGATGGCATCAAAGCGACCTATAAGGACGGAATACTTGAAGTACAAGTTCCCAAAGCCGATGAGGCCAAGCCGAGACAAATCGCTATAAGCTTGAATTGATTATCGCAGAACCATCAAACAGAAACTCAGGGGGAAAGCCAAGCGCTTCCTCCCTGTTTTCTCGCTGAGCATCCCGTATCTATACCTCAACGGTAACCCTGCATGATCTTGCAATGCAACCCTGCAGGTTTCGATCAGCAAGTGGACGTTGATTGCTCATCAGCACTTAGCATAAACCTAAGCCGTAGCACTGCCGGTACTCCTCCAGTTCCTTCCAAAGTATTCCCGGTCCGCGTCGCTGCCGAAGATCCCTGGCTCTGATTGCCTTGGCAAACAACTTCGTAAAACGCTCCCGCATGTTCGCATCCTCGACCATTGCATCCGTTATGAGACTGTAGCTCAATAAGTCTATACGAAAGCCTGCACCAAATTCCTCAACTGGTTTTCTTCGGACGGCCGTCGGGCGTACAACTAGTAACCAAAGATATTGCCCCCCCTTTGGATGGTTTAAGACCTGAGCGGTCCCTGCACCCCGCCTCATTCATCATTGGAAGCCGCACTTTGGCTCAGGCCTTGGCTTACTTGAACGTGATTTCCTGGAGCAGTTTATGCCATCGCTCTAATGCTTGCTCATACTGGGCAAGGGTTCCCTCTTTTTCCGGATACCAGCGTTTAAATCCATAATCCTTGCCAGCACTGCCGAAATCCAAATCTTCCAGTAGTTTTTGCCCTTCGGGACTCAAGAGAAAATTCGTGAAAAGGAGCGCCGCGTGCGGCCGCTGAGCATTAGCGTATACGGCCGCTCCCCCTGCACCGACAACATTTATATTCATGGGCACCCACACGACCGGGGCGCCTTTCTTCGCGGCCACGTGCGTCGCGCTGTAAAATTGGCTGGGCGACGCAGGCACTTCGCCTGAAGCCACCAGCTGGGTCAGAGCGCTGCCGGCCATCGAGTAGGCTTTGATGTTTTGCCCCTTCAGCTTCCTAACAAATTCCTCACCCTTGACCTTGATCATTGCGCCAATACTGCGGGCGCCCGTGTCATCCCCCGCCAAACCAAGTTTATCACGGAGCGCAGGTTTCAGCAGGCCGTCGAAATTTTCCGGCACCTCGCCTGCGCTTAGAAGGTTTTTATTATAGGCGAATCCGATATACGATTCCCGATCAATGGTCCAATACACCAGATTCCCCGCCGCCTTCTCTCTTGATTCCTCGGGAAAAACCGCTAGGTACGGTGAAGTGTAAGGGAGTAACAGCTGGTTGTCACGGAAGGTCAATAGGCCGGGCAAGGTCGTTTCGATGGCGTCGGCGATATGGCGCCGGGCCTGAGCTTCATTAATTAACCTCTGGACCAGAGCGGAAGATCCAGCGCGGTAGGCTTCAACTCTTACACCGGGATATTTGGCTTCGAAGGTAGCGGCGATTTGCTTATTTTGGACCGCCGCCAGAGTCGTGTACCAAACCAATTTGCCTTCGCGCTTGGCGCCCTCGAACAGCAAACGCTCACGATCCGGTCCGCCATAAGCAGCTATCTCGCGGAGAGAAGACGGCGTGCCGGACTGAGTCCAGGCCGATGAGTTTGTAAGGCAAACGAAAAGCAACGCGGCGGTGAGGATCTTCAAATCGAGCTCATTCTCCTTAGAAGCGCTTCCAATTCGGTTGACACGGTGGTGATTTTTCGAAGCAGGAGATTAGTGCAAAAGATACGAGCGCGCAAGCCAATGTATTCGGCCACCATGGTTACACCGAGGCGCGCTGCCTTTCAAACAAGGGAAACAAAAAGGTCAATTATCAAAGCACAAGCGGACCATCCTCTTACCTTCTGCCGCGCCTTGCGCTCACTCGCTTCACTGACTGGCGCGTTACAACGAGTTTGTCCAGCTGGTCAACATCGTCCGTAGCGCCCACTCCTGGTCGAGGCGGAAAAGCGCCGTTGGGATCCCGGACCCTGTGAGCGACAAGAAGCTTCAAGCCCTCGCTCGCGAGGTGGTTACCAGCCGCCAGAGGTCATCGCGTGGATGAATGCGGTGCTGCGAGACTAAAGCCGAAAAACGGGCTTGTATTCTTGCGCGTCCACGGAAGCTTCCTTCGCCTCTAGCGGAACTGCTGGGACGATTGCATGAACGTCAGGTAAAGATTCGACCCGTGCCCACGTGCAAGCTGTGCGCAGCACACGAGATCCGACTGCAGAGGAGCTTAGGATGATCACCTTCATGTTTTTATAAAGATGGACTTTGGAATCATTCCATGCACGCCCTTGCTGCCGTCAACTACTTGGGTCAGTGGTAATCGACTGCAACGCTGGCAATCATGTAGCTCTCCTCAGGCGTTAAATGAGGAACCGACCGACAATGAGATCAATAGTCTCATGAACTGCCATCTTCATCGCTTGATCTAGTTCTTCATGTTTTCCCATAACGATCCAGTGGGTAGACGTCTCCGCTCGCGGCCACTTAAGCCTTATATCCTTTCGAACAAAGAACTGGAAACGGCCGCGCAAGCCTGTCTCAATGGCGTTCGGTCAAACCTCACCATGCCCTTGAGTCGCATGGCCGTCCCCCGCGGAAAACAGGCACCGTGAACATGGATGGGCATATAGATAACTGTCTTCGCGCCCACGTCCTCTGTCCTGTCCGGTCGTGAAATAAGAATGCATCGCCGTTCGAGCTTGCCACGTACAATGATGCGGCCTTTGGTAAAACTAACCTCTTCACGAATCTGCCACTGGACATCCCAACCGGCGTTGACAACTGCGGGCGTAATATACTTTGTGCAAATGTCGCGTTCGCTTAAGTCTCTT
This sequence comes from uncultured delta proteobacterium, assembly GCA_963728565.1. Classification (GTDB taxonomy): domain Bacteria; phylum Desulfobacterota; class Binatia; order UBA9968; family UBA9968; genus WHTF01. The sequence continues at coordinate 68,581 of CAVSLC010000009.1, read as the reverse complement.
TTGTTCATGCCAGGCAGCAGCTCGGAGGACCGGCAGGGTCAAAGTTCTCATATTGGGATTGGAGCTCGGGAAATATTAATCGAGGTGGCTGGAAATGCGCAAGGCTTTTGAGAAGCGATGCTTGGATTCAGAAGCAGAACAGACGATGGCGCATAGCGTCTTCGGTATGCTAGAAAAGGAGACTTAGAACAGCGTGCTTCGGTCTTCTTAGGCTGCAACGCTCATGACCGGTTGGAAACTCACCTATGGCAATTATCTCCGTTACCCGGCTTCACTTGCGTTCCTTGCGCTTTTTCCCTGGATTTTTTTGGTACACCAGGCGCTCGATCTGGCAAGCGAAAAGAACCCCGGGTAATCTTGGCGTCAGGGTGAGAAAAACAAAGGGGCTGGCCTTCTGGACATTGGCAATGTGGCGCGACAATCAAGCGATCAGAGGGTTTGTGCCGGCTTCGCCTCATAGAGAAGCCATGCAGAAGTTGCCGCACTGGTGCGATGAAGCCGCCTTTGCCGATTGGGAACAAGATACGGCGGATTGGCCCTGCTGGGAAACGGCCAGTGAAAGATTAACTGCCACGGGCCGGTTGGTTCCGGTGCTCCATCCATCAGAGCAACACAAGGCCGGCGCGATCGAGACTTCTTAGGACCAGCTCCTGCGAGAAGATCGATCGGCTGAAAAGGGTCGACTAACTCCCCCACTGCACGTCTCAGGATATTGCCGTATGATTGTTAAGCGCAGGGTAATAACCTGCAAAGTTCTCCAAAAAGCATTGACTGAGACCCGTACACGCGATAGCTCTATGCCAGTAAAACTGAGGACGAAAGGAGAATGATTATGGCGGTTCGAATTAACGATATTGCGCCGGATTTTACGGCGGAGACGACCCAAGGCAAAATTAATTTTCATGAGTGGATCGGCGATAATTGGGCGATCCTATTTTCCCATCCGAAGGATTTTACGCCGGTCTGCACCACCGAGCTCGGCTATATGGCCAAACTCAAGCCTGAATTCGATAAGCGCAACTGCAAAATTATCGGACTGAGCGCCGATCCGCTTAGCGATCACCAGGGTTGGTCCAAGGACATTCAGGAAACACAGGGGCACGCACCGAACTACCCGATGATCGCCGACCCGGAGTTAAACGTCGCCAAGCTCTACGACATGCTCCCGGCCAGCGAAACCCCCGGCAAGCGCACCGCCGCGGACAACCAAACTGTGCGCACGGTATTTCTCATCGGCCCGGACAAGAAGATTAAGGCGATGCTGATCTATCCGATGGCCAGCGGCCGCAATTTCGACGAAGTGCTGCGTCTGCTTGACTCGCTGCAACTCAGCGCCAAGCACACGGTGGCGACGCCGGTCAATTGGAAGCCGGGCGATGACGTTATCATTCCGACATCTGTTTCCGACGATGACGCCAAGAAGAAATACCCGCAGGGCTTCAAAACGCACAAGCCCTATTTGCGCACGGTATCGCAGCCTGGCAAATAACCTTACATAACCCGAAGAAGCCGCAATCGTGAATGCCGCGTGATAAGTGAGACAGGAAAGCTGAAACGTGAGGGGCAAACGAGATCCTCTGTTTCAGCTTTCCGCTTTTCCTAATTCGCCCTTTCGGTGTCATCGCCAATGCGGCGGATAGGTGCGCTCGTAACCCGGTAGCGCTTCGATCCGTTTCACCCATGCCGAGAGATTCGGGAAAGTATCGGCCATCGGCAGAAATTCCAGCTTCAGCGATTTTGCCGCGTCTTTGCCCGCTGCTCGGAGGATAGTTTGGATCAGCGGGAACAAGCTGATGTCGGCGGCGGAGATCTGTTTGCCAACCAGCCACGCCGAACCGGATAGCTCTCGATCGATGCGCTGCAATTCCTGGCGAACGGCTTGCGCCGCTTGTTGAATTTTTTCGGTCTCATCAAGCCCTTTGCCAAAGAAAACCGGCCGGATCACTTTATCTCCGGCGCTGAGCAAATAAGCTTCGGTCTCCATGACGGCCCGCCAGATGAGGCCGGTCTCTTGCGGCGAGGTGCCGAACAGCGGCGGCGCGGGATATTTTTTATCCAGATAGGCCATGATCGCCAGCGATTCATTGAGAATGAAATCGTCGTCTTTCAGCAGCGGCACTTTGCCGCGCGGGTTGAGCTTGAGAAAACCGGCAGCTTTATGATCGCCCTTTGAGAATTCCAAAAGTGTCGATTGGTATGCCAGACCTTTCACTTCCAACGTCAACATGACGCGCCAGGCAAACGGACTGCCGCTGCCCCAGTATAGTTCCAAAGCCACTCGCACCTCCAGATTATAGATTTGGACAGTCTTAGTTCTTATTAGTTCTTATATAGTGCTTGCAAAAACCCCTCTTTGTCCAGTTCATCGAGGATCGTAAAATCGATGAACCGGCGCGGATCGGCGGTTTTAGCCGCGGGCATTTTTTCCAGGCCCTCTAGGATCGTCCTGACTCCTTCTACGGACGTGCGCGGGATGCGCAGCATGTTCTTGGCCTGTAACGCATAGGCCTCCTTCACTTCATCTCTATTTTTTGCGCGTGTCCATTTCTGAATCACCTTGATGGTGAACTCTTCGTCCTCCTGATAGGTCTTCATGCCTTCGAGGAAGCCGCGCATGAATCGCTTGGCAAGGTCGCGCTGCCCATCGAGGAAACGTTTTCTCGTGACCACCGTGCCGGTGATATAGGTTTTGTTGATCTTGGTCATGTCGAATAACTCGACGAATCCCAGATTCTTCGCTCGGATGTTATTGGGAATCGATATCGGCGCGGCATCGATGACGCCATTGACCAGACCTTGAACCAACAGGCCCATTTCATTGAGTTGAATCATCGAAACATCCGTGGATGGGTCCAACCCCCACATCTTGAGCGTGGCCCGCGCCAGAGCATCCGGTGTCGCGCCGAACCGAGTGACGCCAACTCTCTTGCCCTTGAGATCTTGCGGCGTTTTGATCTTCGAGTTTACGATAAAGCTGTAGAGCGGCTTGTCGAGAATCGCGCCCATGAAAACGGTATCGGCGCCGCTAAGATTGGAGCTTACGGCCCCATCCGTCGCCGATTGCACGATCGCGACCTCCCCGGCCAGCAGCGCCTGCAGCGCAGTAATACTGCTGGCGTGAATGAGTTCGAGATCAACGCCGTTCTTTTTGAAATGGCCCGCCTCTAAACTGATCCATGGAATCGCTTGGTTAACCGTGATGGCGCTGTAGGCTAGGCGTAGGGGCGTGAGCTTCGCTGATTCAGCAGCGTTGCCGGCGGCATTCGATGCGGCAATCAATGCCAACAGAACCAGCGAAGATATGTAATTCACAACCGTGTCTCGAAGTCTCTTCATACATCCTCCCACCGTTCACCTTTAGCAATATTCGAATTCTGCGCCTCGGATCAAGAGGGTTTTTGTCTTAGGGACGTGCATCTCAAACTCGAATTACGCCGGACAGCAGGGCGGTGTCACAATGTCAGACAGCGCGATGAAAAGACGTCATACCGGATATTCGAACGATTTAGTTTTAACTCGCTAGATGCCCAATTGAGACCTCGGGAAGTCACGGACCGAAGTCTAAGGTCGTTTTGACGATATGCCAGCAGGATCAAAGCACACCATCATTGAACACTCATTACAAAAATGGGTTGCCAACTGACCGCGCTATGGGAGATAGTGCCGGTCTAGCCTTGCAAACGCGATAATCTCTACAAGGAGAGCTACACTGATGGCAGACTCAATTTCCCGCGATGCACGCTGGAGCGAATATCCCGGCGATGAATGGTCTGACGCCATGGTCCAGGCGATGAAGCTTGGCGGGATCGACCATCTCTTCTTTGTTTCGGGTTCCGAGATCGCTTTCTGGCAGGAAAGCATCGCCAAAGCGCAGGAGAGAGATTGGCCCACCCCCAAGTTGGTTACGGTGCCGCACGAGAGCGTGGCGCTGAACGCTGCTCTCGGCAGCGCAATGATCAGAAACCAGCCAGCAGCCACTGCAGTGCACGTCGATGTTGGAACATTGAATTATGGCGGGGCGATCCATACCGCGTGGCGCGGTAATTATCCCGTGCTGATCACCGCCGGAACAGGACCGCGGGCCTATGCCGGGTCGATGACCGGCGCGCGCAACAGTCCCGTGCAATGGGTCCAAGAGCCACGCGATCAGGGCGGCATCGTCAGGCAATACACTAAGATCGATCATCGCCTGGAGCATCAGGACAATCCAGGATTTATGATCAGCCGCTTATTGCAGGTTGCCATGAGCGAGCCCAAAGGCCCGGTCTATCTTGCCGCGCCGCGCGAAACGGCAATGATGAAGATTCCCGGCAAGACATACTTCCCGACGCGCGATGAGCTTGGAGTTGCGCGGCCGGTGTGGCCCGATCCCACCGATGCCAGACGGGCGGCGCAGTGGCTCATTGAAGCGCGTAATCCGCTCATCTGCTGCGCTACTGGCGGACGCAATCCTGAAGCAGTTGCGGAAACTGTTCGGCTCGCCGAATTACTCTCATTGCCGGTACTGGATTGCGACCGCACAGACCGACTGAACTTCCCAAACACTCACCCGCTTTACGGCACCGGACCGGAGATCAAAGATGCCGATGCGTTGCTGATGCTCGAAGCGCTGGTGGCATACACCACGCCTACTAGCGCGCCACGACCCGGCAGCTAAAGTTATCTGGGCCGATGCCGATCCGGTGATGTCGGCGTATAAGACCATGGATTTCCAGGCCGACCTCTGGCTTCCGGTGACCGCAACGACCGCGGCCCGGGCCATCTATGAAGCGGCAACTGCTCTCCTTTCGAAAAGCGACATGAGCCGAATCGCCGAACGACGCGAGCGATTAGAGGCAAGCAAGCGCGAAATGAACCACAACAACGAGCGAGCCGCCATCGCAGCCGGACGGCGCAAACCGATGCACCCGCTCTGGGTCGCCTATCAACTGGGAAAGATTCTCGAACCGAACGCCATCGTGCTCGATGATTCCATCAGCAACTCGGATTTCGTCTGCACGCATCACGGGAGAACTCAAGCCGGTACCTACTTCGCCAGCGGCGGATCATCCGGCGGCTGGGGCGCCGGCGCGGCGTTGGGAGCCAAGCTCGCAGCACCGGAACGTGATGTCATCCTGGCAACCGGCGACGGATACTTTATGTTTGGCACGCCGATGCCGGCATTGTGGACTGCCGCTCATTACAAAGCCCCTTTTCTCACACTCATATTCGTCAACCGCTCCTACAGCACCGGAACCAACGGCCTGCGCAGAACCTATCCGAGCGGTGTCGCAGTGCGCACGGAGAATTTCGAAGGCGGCGTATTCGATCCCCCGCCCGACTTTGCCAAACTCGCTGAGTCCGCCAACTGTTACGGCGAGACTGTGCGTGAAGCGGATGAAATAGGGACGGCGCTTAAACGAGGATTGGAACAGGTGCGCAAGGGAACGCCGGCGTTGGTCGCGGCGTATTTACCGACTTTGGTCGAGGAGATGTCGCTGGCGGCGCGGAAGTAAGAATACATTCAGGTCAATGGTAGAAAAATCCGGGCCACTCTTACTATGCCGAAAAATTTTGAGGCGACCGGCCGCGAGCTACTAGGTTGCGGCATCGATCGTACCCATAGTAAGCCCTCGGGCAAAAACGCTCGACCATAGTGAGCTGTTACAATGGAATCGCGCATGGCACCGGAGCGCAATTTTAGTGGCGTGTTGTCACTACCTCGGTGAGCCGAGGGTCACAAGTCACGCACAGAATAGAATACGAATTACCGTTCGGATCTACGAACATACGAACATCGTGCCCTCCCACCAAGTGGCTGTTGATGAACTTCTGAAACGCTTCAAAAGCATAAGAACTATGACGTTCATTGGATTGCGAGTTATCTAATTTGTCCTTGCTCATTTTGCCTCCTGGATGCTGTACGAGTAAAAATGCGCGGGGTATATAGCATGGCTTTTTGCCCGAGTCACGCACCCGGTATTTCGAGCAGGACGGTAGCAATTGGTGAGCTTCAATCGGAATCATCGCAGCTCAATGGCATTGCAGCCTCATTCAGAGCCCGACGTGTGTCCATAAAATCAGCCGAAATCAAGTGAACGGTGGGGCGAATTGTCCGGCTTACATAGCGCCGACCAGTACCAGGGTTTTTACCGCAAGCCAAAATCGAAAATGGTTGGAAAAGAACCTCAAGACTGTTGACTTCCCAACGTTTCGACATTAACAACGGATCGAGTAAGGTGGCCCACCCGTAAAGCGGCCAAAGAGATCCCGCAATCTCGTTGTAAAAGGGAGCAAGACTATGGCAGACCAGAACTGCGCGCACGCTGGCTGCGCCTGTAAAATCGAGCACGGACACGGCGTCTCACGAGGAAATGAAAATTACTGCAGTGATCACTGTGCACAGGCCGGCATGGCGCGGTCGGGCCAGTGTGTGTGCGGCCATCCGGATTGCGAGACAGCAGGAATGACTCGCTGAACAATCCTCGTTGTCGAAACTCGGTCATGAGCTAAAGAGCAGCTCGGAAGTGCGCCTAGAGATTGCCGCAACAGAGCGCTTTCATTCTCATTTAAAGAACTCGATGCTTTCGACGTTCGCATGAGTTAATCGAACCCCGCCGGAGAGCTTGCGAAATTCGTCGTGCTCGATACGAGCAATGTCTGATTCCCTTTCGGTACCGCTTCCGGATAATCAGGAAAATCACCATCGATGAAAGCAGGCAGATCGTGTGCTGCTTTCCTAGCGCGTTCTAGCTGAGCATCTTCTAAAGTTCGTTGTGCATCACAAACGTTTGCTTTTGTCGAGTTCTGTCATTACGCCCCGCTGACGGTTTCCTGTGCCGGCTTGGTGGGTGGGGCCTCACTGGTGCATTTATTGCACCGATAACGTCGAAGCGCTGCTAAAGCGCAATCCCTATTTATCAAAAATCGTAAAAAGGAGGCGTCCTAAGAAGCATGAAGAAATCTAAACCGATCACCGGTGGCAATTCTTTGCTGTTCGTTATTGGCCTAGTCGTCTTGTTTGATCTAAGTGGTTGTGCTGGCGGATCGCTCAGCACCCGGGAAAAAGGTGCAGGAATTGGGGCCGTGGGAGGGGCAGGCGCCGGAGCGCTTATTGGAAGTGCGGTTGGCCGACCCGGGGCCGGAGCAGCAATTGGCGGAGTTCTGGGACTGGGTGCCGGAGCCTTGGTGGGCGATCAGCTCCAAGGTCAAGAAAATGTCAACCAGCAGCAACAGCAACAAATCCAAGCAAACCAGGCTGAAGTCGAGCGTCAACGCTTAGAGCTTCAGCGCCTAAAGCGCCAACGAGAATACTAAGCTGTAGGAATTGGATCAGGATACCCCTCATTTCTGATAGGCGATTCAGCACCGACGCCAGCTCTTTCCGCCTCTGGCAAGTGAGTGCCGATCCGCTGGTCGCGGCCCACTCACATTACCTGCTGAGATCTCCACGAGCGACACATGCGTCCTGAGTCAAGCCAGTGAGTCAGCCGCCCACTGCGACGGTGTTCCCCCGTGCCCATGGGTACGCTCATCTCGTCGGAATCAATCAGTGAAACGCTAGCTCGCAGTGACAACAGCATCACCCCAGTCGAATCCTTTCCAGAAACGGATTACGCTATAGACCGATAATTGCTGCTGCTGAGATGATTAACGCGTCTTCCTTATGGTTGGACAAATGTGGCGAAAAAGTGCGAACCACTTCAAGCTTCCAGCTCTTCGGCGCGCAGCTAAATGGTCAAGGTTTCGCCCAACACACGAATGAGGGCGGACGATTTCTCTAAAACGATGGCGTGAAAGGACCATGGAGCCGGGGAATGGTAGGAATCGCCGGTGCGGCTTCTTCAACCAGATGAGAGCCTGCCTCACAGAGAAACAAGCAAGGACCGCCACAGATACAACAACGAATGCCGCTGCAACCATCACGTCCCATACCATCGGAGTAACCTCCTCTTGACGGACACCTGAGCCGAACAAAAAGAGACGGTTTTTGACACGAAGTTCTCTCTTATCGAGAGTGATCGATTTTTCGACTTTTCAGTTTTTCAGGAATCGCCTATCGATTAAATTCGTTAGGAAATAGCCGATGAGCGCCGAAGCGGTGACGCCCAAGACCGCTGCAATGAGGAAATAGCTCAACAGTACCGTCATAGGTTCTTCTCCTGGCCCAAAGTTTTGGGCCTCGCCGGCGCAGCGCCCTTTGATAGCTTCTCAAAGGTGGGCGCAACGCTGTCGCTGCGCAGCGAGGGCGCGGTTATTAGCACAACCGTTACGGGTGAATCAAGGGGCAGCACCCAGCGTGCAGCTCTACGGCCTCAGCTTGCCGGAGTCACGCCGCGTCATATATCATCACTGAACAAATTAGGAGAGAACAACAATGAGTGGAAAGCCGTTTCACGTAGGCGGAGTTATAAACCTTGCAAACGGCGAAGAGACAAAAGACATTCAGTTACTGGAGATAGCTAAGGATAATTAATTTTTATTTTTAATTTTATATAATTATTTTATATATTATTTTATTTTTTTATATATTTATGGTTTTGTAAAGGGGCTGTTTATTGTGGAGTTTGTCGGCGTAAACGGTTTTGTGCAGCAGAATCAAACTCTTTTTGTGTCGCTTGAAGTTTACACGAACTCCGTCCCAGGTATTTACCCAATCGTCACAAGCGGAACCTCGACTATTTCAGATCCTGCTTTTCCAGCTAGAAGATTTGGAGGTCAACGGGTACTGCTTTATGCAGACCCAGATAGCCAAATTATAGTGACTGCAGCCCGACACAATGGGAACGCGGCCGCTCGAATTTTCGTGGACATCTCTGGGAGGCTCGTCAAACCTTAATTGTCACACCGAAGCCGCAAAACTTGCACTTCCAGTCAGTACAAGCTCACTAATGTTTGGCAGCTCACCCGATGTTTATGTCACGGTGTGAGTCGCTTGGAGCTGTTTATTGGAAGGGCTCAGCGCTTCGATCATCGAGGTTTCGCGAATCACGGTGAGCTATTCAAGACGAAGTAGGGGCGAGTTCTGCAGCCGACTGGGGCGCACAACGGACGAGCCTTGAACTAAAATGCCGGAAGCGAGGTAAATCATGGAGCAGCAAACGCGTCCGACTGTGAAGTTTCAAAGTGGTTTTGCGCTCTCGCACGTCCTTGCTATAAGGCTTAAACATCCCGCTCGAAGCACCGCTGAGCGATGTCTGCTCAGAGGTAGAAACCCATCGACTTCGCTGCGAAAGGATTCTGTCAATCGCAAGTGCGGAATCCGGGTTGAACCATGCGAAGGATCAGGAAGACCGCAACTAAACTAACATGACAGTGGACGGCTATCATAGGCACTTGGGGTACAGGACGGCAATCGTCAATACGCTGGACGACGCGCTACCGGCACCGCCAGAGAAAGGATTGGAACCACCAGGGAGACAACTCTAAAGAAGATTAGACTTCCGGAAAGTAGTTTTTGACAACAATGGCGCGCCCGGAGGGATTTGAACCCCCAACCCTCAGATCCGAAGTATGGCGCAGGACAGAACAGCAAGGATTCAGCGACAAATCAACCCCGAGAATCATAGGTCCGCCCAGCTTTCTTTACGCCTGAGTTCATGTCGTTGCATCCTGATTCGGAGACAGGTTGGAGACAATTACGAGATCGAGGAGAGCGCAGCCGCGCGCGAAGTCTAACGACACGTCTCATGCTCAGGTATGCTGACTCCGAAGCTCAGTTGAATACCATTCAAAGCCGAATCGTAACTAGACCCTAATGCGCCGTCAAACGCCACCAACAAAAACCCTGAACGCCTTCTTGAATGGAAGGGTCTGAGGTTTGGCGCTTCTGGTATGCGGACAAAAGGCTGATACTTGTTCTTACAGCGTTCAGTTTTGGAGTCGGATTAGGAGCACCGCTGATGGCTGTAGGCAAGTTATCCCTGACCCACCCAGACACTTAGCTGACCAGTTATTTAAAAGTATAAGTCAACACATCATCTGACGTCGGCTGATTGGTCCTCGTGAGGAGGCCGATATCTGTCAGGCTTGTCTGGCTTCTGCTCTCGCTCGCATGCGGAGATGCAGCAATTATCAGAGGATCGCTCCTAAGGGCATTGTTACGGCTTCGGCATTGTCACATGAGGCAATATGCCTCCGCTGGCGTCGGTTAAAGAATGTTGTTTGCAGCCCTGACAGACTGATTCTCCCGATTCAACTTGGTTCGCGCAGGGCCCCTGTTGATGCACGGAGCTCGTGCACTTGCATTTAGTCAGTTCGGTTTTTGCCATTTATTTGACCTCCTATAAGCCTCATCTCACCGAGGAGAAAGCGGCTGGTCAAGGCCCGCCAGCTCTATAGAAACTTGCCTCCCTACGACAGCGGTTGAGTAATCACCTACTTTACCGGGTTTCGCCGTGATAGCTTAGAGGATGACCATTCAACCCTCCTATCGGCCTCAAGCCGGCCGGAACTCCATTCCGATTTGGGGCCTGTTGTGACGGCTGCAGTCGTATACGTCGTTATCGGCGCGCTCTTGGTTGTAATGGCGCTCTCGACATCGGTGCTCAAGAGACTGCCGCTGACGACTTCGCTTTTGTATCTTCTCGTTGGGGTTTTGCTCGGCCCCTTTTTTTTCGGGGTGATTCAATTAGATCCTGTCCAAGAGCCAGGATTCTTGGAGAAGGCAACTGAGGTCGCGGTTGTCATTTCGCTTTTTACCGCCGGATTGAAGCTCCGATTGCCGCTTTCAGATAGAGGGTGGCGATTGCCCCTACGGCTCGCGCTTGTGTCCATGAGCATAACGGTTGGACTTGTAGCGCTAATCGGTGTCGTCGGACTTAATCTTCCAATAGGTGCCGCCGTGCTGCTCGGAGCTATCCTGGCGCCCACCGATCCGGTACTTGCTTCCGATGTGCAGAGCGAGCATCCGTGGGACCTCGATTCTTTAAGGTTTGGCCTCACAGGAGAAGCAGGATTGAACGATGGAACCGCTTTCCCATTCGTGATGCTTGGCTTGGGATTGCTCGGCTTGCATGAGATCGGGGAGTTTGGATCGCGATGGTTGGCGCTGGACGTTCTTTGGGCTACTGCCGGCGGCCTCGCCACCGGCGGTATACTCGGAGATCTGGTAGGTCGGCTTGTTCTTTACTTACGTGGTGAACACAAGGAAGCAGTAGGGACTGATGATTTTCTAGCGCTGGGCCTAATCGCCTTCTCTTATGGATCAGCGTTACTGATTGGCGCATACGGGTTTCTCGCCGTGTTCGCGGCCGGAATCGCGTTGCGCCGCATTGAGCGTTGTCACTCAGAAGCTTCGGCGAACGACAACAAGGGGATGCCTCTGACCGGAGAAGCCGACGAGATCGCAACGGACCCTCAAAAAGCTCCTGCCTACATGGCTCAAGCCGTGCTTCAGTTCAACGAACAGTTGGAGCGTATCGGCGAGGTTGCCATTGTTATCTTGGTTGGCGGGATGCTCTCGGCGCGCTTTCTTTCATTCGATGCCATTTGGTTCGTTTTGTTGCTGCTGCTTGTGGTCCGTCCCACTTCCGTTTGGTTGGGACTGCTCGGCTCATCAACTTCTATCACTCAGCGAAACTTCATCGGCTGGTTTGGCATACGTGGGATCGGATCAATTTATTATCTAGCCTTTGCCATCAACCATGGTCTCGCACCGGAGCTGTCCACGATTTTGGTCGGAATGACCTTAACGACTATTGCCGTCTCGGTCCTAGTTCATGGAATTTCAGTGACGCCCTTGATGAGGCTCTACGAAAAAAAACGCCCGCATATTGTCGCGGCGAACATTACAGATTATCAAGCGGACGGATAACTGCCCTACGGACTGACCAGCTCCAGAGTCGCGCGCTAACAATGAATACAGTGAAAGAGAAGGAAACCCCGCCGACTCGCCAGCACCCCGACCAACGAGGCCACCATGAGAATGGAAATTAACCACACGAGCCCCAAGTCACTCAGCAGGTGCCCCTCAGCAAACCCGATGACATTAAAGGCGAGCACGAAGAGCGTGAGCTTTAGCCGGTGTGACAATTGGAGCCTTGCGCCGTAAGGTGCGGTACCATCACACAGACGTATAGCGGTCGTTCAAGGCACGACTCCACGCACGGCCCACGCTTTAGCCTTGAGCGAAAATGGTCCGTCGGCGCGGTTACCGAAAAGATTGTGCCGCAGCAGCTCACGCAGCTCCACTTGCTGATCATTCCCCATGCGACGAAGATAAGCTCCGTTAGGACCCTGACCTTCGATGAGCGGTTGCCAGTAATCATCGAATGAATCAAAGCCGCATTGGAACGCAATATTCTGTATATCAATTGTCTCCAGACCAGCGGCTATCCAGAGTGATTTTAGTTCCTCTTCCTGGCCGTAAAGACCTCGGGTATTCCTTTCTTGCGGTGCATCGGGATCAATCATGAGTGCCGCGTCGAATAACAAGTCGTTCAGATCGTTTCCGCCTGTGGTATCCCACGTCGCTGTAGCGACTACACCGCCTGCTCGCGTAACTCGCCGCATTTCCTTTACTGCCTTAGTCGCGTCTGGAACGAATCTCATCACGAGCAGAGCCAGACATTGATCGAAAGAGGCATCAGCGAAGCTAAGACTCTGCGCGTCCCCCAGTTCAAAGTGTATTCGTTGGTCGGTCGTCTTAGAACGTGCATAGGCCAAGAAGCCCTCAGACGGATCTATTCCAGTGATCTTCGAGACTGAATCCTTTTCGGCGATAGCAAAAGTCAATGCGCCGGTGCCACACCCCACGTCGAGCACTTCACCGTGCGGAGCGACAAATTCCGCGAACAAAGGGGCTAATATCTTGCTCGATCTACCTCTTTGACGTTCATATGCTTCAGCAACTTCAAACATGCTGCCTTCTATGTGGCCGCGGCGGTTAACTGAAGTGCGTCAGTAACTACTGTGCCGTAGGGATCAAAATCCGCTGATAGACCGCACGCTCCTCCAGCAGATTCTGCGTGAACTCGGCTTACGTGATAATGTTTTTCTCTATGAGTAGCTTTGCAAGTGCGTCAGTCATAGCGAGGGTTGAGACCATGAGTTCTTGCAAACATACGGTTTTGCCTTTGTCGAGTTCTACCATCCGGTCTAGGTGTCCAAAGTACTAGGATGAAACATTTGCTTAGGATCAAATTCGGAAGTGATGATTCCTTGATGCATGGAATAGTCCAGCATCTTCTCGAGTTCGTTTCGCGCAGACTGAAACCCCCAAGGATAGACATCGGGTCCAGCAGTCGCTCGCTCTTCTTCCCAAAGTGCTCGGAACCACATGGAAGTCTGATGCACGCGCTGCCATTCAAGCCATCGGTAGCAGTGAGTTTTTGATTCCTGCCAAGCGTTAAACATGCTCATCGCAACCCAGGGATGCTTTTCAAGAACGGAATCCTTGATAATCAATGTGTGATTGATAGGAAAGAAGCCGGTTCGTTTGAAATAGTCACGCTCCAATTCTGCATACTTCGGAAATAAGAAGGTAATATCCGGATGTTTGTCTGGTGCCCAAACTCCGGTTGTTATACCTGCATCTACTTCCCCTGACCCCAGGAGATCAAATTGGCTGGCACCCTCAGCGATCTCCAACTTTAGCCAAGATGGAGGATGCCAATCACCGATACTCTCTCCTTCCTGAGCAATCCACGTAATCGATTTCAGGTCTACCCCATACTCTTCGGCTAAAATGCCTTTGGCCCAAAGAGCCGTAGTGGTAAACCAAGTCTGAATACCAACCCGCTTGCCGTTGAGATCAGCCGGAGATCGAATACCGGCAGACCTGTTGATGTAAATATATGAGTGCCGAAACATGCGCTTCACGAAAATGGGAATCGCGGTGTAGCCCAAAGTTCTATAAGGCAGATCGGCTATGTACATGCCCATATGGAATTCAATGATGTCGTATTTTCCCTCGCGGGCATGCGTCAAGCGAAACTGGCCTCCTTCCGGATCGATATGTATATCCAGGTTAACCCCGTCGGGCTTGACCGTGCCATTTAAGAGCGCTTGGTTTCGGTCATATGCGGTACACGTCATCGTTAAGTTTAACGACATCTGAGACTCCCAGCATCTTTAATGATGACCGTCTACCTAATCACCCTGTCCGCTCTCGCCAGAACGTTTGGCGGTATCGTGACGCCGATCTGTTTTGCTGCTTTCAAATTGATGATCAACTCGAACTTCGTCGGCTGTTCAACCGGCAAATGGGCAGGCTTGCCGCCCTTGATAATCTTGTCAACATAAATTGCAGCGCGTCGGAATAAATCGTTGAAACTCACGCTGTACGTCATTAACCCCATGTCTCCCACGTATTCTGGATAGGAGTAGATCGCGGGGAGGCGGCGATTTACGGCAAGTTCAACAACCTGACACCGATGAGAATTGAAGATGGACCCGGTCAAGACAAGGATTGCTTCAGCACGGCCTTTGCGTGCCTCGCTGAATGCAGTCTCAATATCTTTAGGGTCTAGCGCGTCCAGGTACTGCAGCTTCACGCCAAGAGCCTTCGCCGCCAGTTCGGTTTCTTTCAATGACTGCGTGTTGCCCGGATTGTTTGAACTTCCGAGAACGGCCACACGGGAGATTGAGAACGATATCCTTCAACAGCTCCAGTTGTTTTCCGCTTAACTCCGGCGCGAGGGTGGACAATCCGGTGATGTTTCCGCCTGGTCGTCCAAGACTGGTGACGAATCCATTGCCAACAGGATCATTATCGAAGGCCATGACAATCGGAATCGTAACTGTTGCGTCCTTGGCAGCGCGGTTTGATGTGGGACCACCTGTGACGATGATGTCTTCCTTGAGACGCACGAGTTCGGCACCGAGTACAGGTAGCCGCTCTCCTTTGCCATCTGCAGATCGCCAATCAATTAGAATGTTCCTACCTTCAATGTAGCCCAGTTCCCGCAGACCTTCGCCGAAATGCGTCGGTGCGAGCCCAGTTAGCGGAAAGCGAGGTGCCAGTCAAGTATCCTGCGCGCGGAACTTTTGTTGGCTGCGCTTCGGCAATACCAGCGTGCACGAAGTTTAGCAGCAGCAGTAAAAAGAAAAGGCATTTGCTCATGCCTGCCTTTTACTGCTGTTCACTAGAGATTGTCTAATGCTTTTCCATCGCGGGAAGCGTCTCATTCAGCATCCACACCGGCCTCGCTCCCGCCTGCCCTAAACGAGTGCGAATCACAGCTTGTGCCGCTTCTGCGTAGCTCGCGTTGATCTCGCCCGATGCAGGCAGCCTTTACACTTGTGCCCTGACTATCGCCAACGATTCAAGCGCCCACTCTGCCGGAGTCCCTTGCTGCCATTGCTGCCGGTCTTCCGCGGTCACCAAACTTTGGATACGTGCGCCGATCTCTGCCTGTGTGCCTGGCTCTAACTCTACAAGCGCGGTGTCCCACAGTGAGTGCAGATTCTCTTTCCTGCCATTGAACCGCACTTCAACACTATCGCCCCCGAGATCCTCAGCGAACCCAGCATGAAGTGGCTGATGTATATCGCCACCCAAGTGAGCGATGAATCGCAGAGCAGTGCGCTTCTCGTTACGTGGTGCATCCGGTAACTTCAAGACCTGCATATACCAGGCAATCGCCTCGACGATTCAGTTGCGCAGCTTGCAGACGCGCTGCTGGTCGTAGGCGTTGGCGTCCTTCGTGAAGTTGACGTAGTGGTACGGATCCATGTCGGGAATCTGACGACCAGCCTTGTCGGGCCAGGTGGATGCGTCGGCTAACGTCGTGCCTTGCGGGAGAAGCTCTTTGATGCGCTTGGGGGTGCTGTCGGTGAGCTGAGTCTCGGCGATAGCGGCGACGATCTCGTGTCCTTTGCTGCCCCAGGAGTAAGCAGGCGAGATGATAACGCCGAGCAGCCAAAGGTCAGCTGTTAGAAAGAACCATAGGATATTCGGTAAGCGGCGAAGCAGAATGACATAACAGCGCATTAGTCGCCTATCTTCCGCTTGAGAGCGATGGTGTCAGCCTCATTGCGCTAGGCGCTCGCTTCACGATGGCAAATCTGCCTGCAAAACTCTCATACACAATGCTATCAGCTGTATCGCGGTACTTTTGATGAAACAAGGAGTAACAGCACTAGACAGACACGACCAACGCCTCGGCACAATGCGTGCGCTTGCTGTCTAACTGGGGCTGAGTTTCGCCTGCTCAACCCAATTCGTACCACTCTTCACAAAGACGTAAGCCGCTCCCGATGAGTTATCATAGTATGGGCTATGATGGTTGGGAGCGCCGACAAGAGCGTAATTGCCGCTTAGCGAAACTGTCGCGCCAAACTCGCGAAGTTCTAACGGGTCGCCGCTGGCGATAAGTTTAACCTCGGTAGTCATGGATTCCTCTCGGTTCACCAATATACACGTGGTATCTATGATCGACCCTTAGCGGCGAGGCTTGCAAAACTGACCCATCCGAATCGCAACCCGGCATGACAGCGGGATCGATATCACCGTCGGATCTCTACCCCTTGTACTGGATCACGATTGCCTCAACAGCATGGCTGACGTGCTTTCGCTGATGCTTGAGTTCTACCGCAGTCTACTGGAGCTTGTCTAATAGTTTTTAGTCCGGTGCTTTCCGTGTAACGAGTTCGTTTAGCCCGGCACGAAAAGCCGCAATTTGCCCCGCAACAGCGGCGGGGCCATGTTCCGTTAATTACCACCCTAATTTGTACATTTCACGTGCGGGTACTATTCCTGGTGAAGTCCGTGAACGCTACGACCGTTCATTAATGTCATCCGCTCTTACGCTGGCAGCCGCGCCTCGCCTTCTCGCATATTGCGCTCAAGCTGGGCAATTTCAGCATTTACTTCTCGCAAGCGTCTCAGCGCAGCGCTTCGCGTTCAAGTGTTTTTTTGCTGATGCACGTGTCGAGAGTGCGGGATGAAGTCACGTTATCTCCACGGGGCACTATCGCCTCGCCGAGACCGCGCATATTCCAAACCGGCAAAGATGCCTTCTGTCGTTGTCATCGTTTCTACCTGCTTGTCCCCACAACTGCTGCTTCCGGTATTCATAGTCGCTGGCTTTCACTTTGCTGACCGGAGTGCGTGATGGGCAGCAGTTTTACAGCACAGGATCCGCGGCAATAACTTTAATGACTTCAGAAATTCCATCATCGACAGAGCTTCGGCTATCCCGTGCGCTAGAGATGGTGCCAGTTTCGAACTTAACAATTCGGAGGATGAATGCAGAGCGCTAACAAACCAATGAAAAAGCATAAAGGATGGTGGCACAGGCGGTTTCGCATGGTACTGACCGCGTTGGTCTTTGGATTTTTATTGCCGTCACCAGACGAAGCGGCAACCACGGGCGAGCTCATGCAACGGCCCGGTACCGAAGGTTGTGTCAGTGAGGATGGCACCGGCGGGACCTGCGTCGATGGCAATAGCCTTGTGGGTGCTGGCTCGTTGGCGGTTAGCCCGGACGGTAAGTATGTTTATTTAGCATCCTTTTGGAGCTCGGCAGTTGCGACATTCGCGCGCGATACCATTACTGGGCAGATAGTTCAGTTAAATGGAATCGCGGGCTGTTTTTCTGAAATGGGCGACGGCATTACTTGTGCCCAGGGTAGAGCGCTTAGCGTTGCCGCTTCCGTGACGATAAGCCCGGACGGTCGGCACGTCTATGTGGCCTCCTATGATAGCAATGCGGTAGCGGTATTTTCGCGCAACGTGACGACCGGGGAATTGACGCAGCTGAGTGGTGCTGCGGGCTGCATAGCTGAGAACGGTGATGGGATTACTTGTGCTGATGGCACTGGACTTCGCGCTGCGGTTTCTTTGAGGGTGAGTCCGGACGGCAAAAACGTCTATGTGGCCTCTGAGGTAAGCGATGCGGTAGTGGTATTTTCACGCAACCCCACCACAGGTGCGCTGACCCAGCTGAGCGGTACTGCAGGCTGTGTGAGCGAGACGGGCACCGGAGGACTCTGTATTGATGGCAATGGGCTTTTGGGCGCACGCTTTGTAGCGGTTAGCCCAGACAACAGGCACGTTTACGTAGCCTCGCAATATAACCATACGGTAGCGATATTTTTCCGCGACACGACGACAGGTGCGTTGACCCAGCTCAGCGGGATTGCGGGCTGCATAGCTGAGACTGGTGACGGGATTACTTGTGCTGATGGCAGAGGGCTTATCACTCCGACTTATTTGGAGGTGAGCCCGGACGGTCGGCACGTCTATGTGGCCTCCATTGATAGCAATGGGGTGGCCATTTTTTCGCGCAACGCGAATACAGGTGCGCTCAACCAGTTGAGCGGCATTGAGGGTTGCATAGCTGAGGCTGGTGACGGGATTACTTGTGCTGACGGCGCTGGGCTTAGCGGCGCCTATACTTTGACGGTGAGCCCGGACGGTTGGCACGTCTATGTGGTCTCGGCGACAAGCGACGCGGTGGCGGTATTTTCACGCAACCCCACCACAGGTGCGCTAACCCAGCTGAGCGGTACTGCAGGCTGTGTGAGCGAGACGGGCACCGGAGGACTCTGTATTGACGGCAATGGGCTTTTGGGTGCCCTTGCTGTGGCACTGAGCCCAGACGGTCAGAATGTCTATGTGGCATCAGTTAATAGCAACGCCGTGACGGTATTCTCTCGCGACAACCCAGCCGCACCGTCACAACTTCAATTTGCCGACGTAAATGGAGACGGCCGGGCAGACTATCTCAACTTCGAGAGCTTAGGGGATTCAGAGCTGCGGGTTGCCTTGTCAAACTCCGGCGATTTCACTCCTCCAGAGATCTGGCTGCAGCATGGAGAATCATCACCCGGTCAAGTTCAGTATGCGGATGTGAACGGCGACGGAAAGGCTGATGCGCTTTACTTTGACACTTTCCGCAGTAATGGTGTGTGGGTAAGTCTATCGTCAGGGAGTGGCTTTACTGCCCCCCAGATGTGGCTGCAGCATGGTGAGTCAACGCCGAATCAAATCCAGTATGCAGACGTGAACGGCGATGGAAAGACTGATGCTCTCTACTTCGAAACACTGGGCAGTGGCCGAGTGTGGGTGAGCCTATCAAATGGGAGTGGCTTTACCGCTCCGGAGATGTGGCTGCAGCATGGTGAGTCAACGCCGAATCAAGTCCAGTATGGAGACGTGAACGGCGATGGAAAGGCTGATGCTCTCTACTTCGATACGTTGCGAAGCGGCGGTGTGTGGGTGAGCCTTTCGACCGGCAGTTTTTTTACTGCCCCCCAGATGTGGCTGCAGCATGGTGAGTCAACGCCGAATCAGATCCAATATGCAGACGTGAACGGTGATGGAAAGGCCGACGCGCTCTACTTCGACACATTGCGCAGTAATGGTGTGTGGGTAAGCCTATCGACTGGAAATGGTTTTACAGTTCCGCAGATGTGGCTACAGCATGGAGAGTCTATGCCCAATCAGATCCAGTATGTCGATGTCAACGGCGATGGAAAGGCCGATGCGCTCTACTTCGACACATTGCGCAGTAATGGTGTGTGGGTAAGCCTATCGACTGGAAATGGTTTTACAGTTCCGCAGATGTGGCTACAGCATGGAGAGTCTATGCCCAATCAGATCCAGTATGTCGATGTCAACGGCGATGGAAAGGCTGATGCTCTGTACTTCGACACACTGCGAAGTGGAGACGTGTGGGTAAGTTTCTCTACCGGCAGCAGTTTTACCGTGCCGTCCCCTCTGCCGGCAAATTAACAAGAACTTTATGGTTTGAGTAGACGATCACGCAGTGCTTCTAAAGATAAATTGTCGGGGCTGCTCTGAAGATTAGATACATCATGCTAAACCCGGTTCATCACGCAAGGTGTGTCAGCTCCGAGCAGCTCCGGAAGCAAACGTTTTCAGGTGCCTTTATTTGTCCTGCTATTCCTTTTAGATCTTCTTTGGTGACCGGATGTAATCCTGATGGACTTCATGATTCCGGGCATGGATGGTTTTGAAACAACACGACTGCTGCACGCTAACCCCAGGACGAAAGATATCCCAATCATCGCAGCAACCGGGATGTCACAGCAGTCAGACATCGATGAATGTTTGAGGCTGGCTGTCACAGCTACATTATAAAACCATTCTCTCTTGCAGAACTCGGGGCAAAAATCCGAGAATTCGGATCAACCGGCAGCTCTTCGAAGTCGACTCACAACCACTTAATGCTTTCGCTTAGCTAACGCCACCTGATAAAGCCCTGGTTCGACGTCTATCAGCCCGCAAACCCAGATGAAGCTGCCGATGTCGTGGCTGTCCGACGAAAGCCACTCTTGAGCGTCACGTGACAGATATCCGGGGTCGTAGGGTTGGTGAGATCTCGCAAGGAGAGGACAATGACTTCGGTCCAAAGCTCCGCTTCCGGTAGCATCATAAAATTAGGTCAGATGGCGCAGTTATCGTGGTGTGAAATCCCACCGTTCCGGTAACTGCTCCAATTCAGTTCTCAGCCGATCCTGTTCCTGTTTCGCTACCGCGTCTTTGGTTTTCTAAGTACCGGTGTGGTTGAGCCGCTTAATTTGCGCCGAGAGGAGCTGTCTGACGTTGTCATAGATGCCGCCGAAGTACACCCGTAAGACTTGCTGTTGCCCTTCACGCTCAGGACCGTTATGGTAGTCACGCCGGGAACTGTGATTTATGCGGAATGATTTGGAGCAGAGCTTGTCAGGACTGAGCCGGTACTCCTTGATGTAGGTTTCACGGTTAGTCCCATGTGTCGAGAGGTGTCGGCCACTGATTACGCGCAGGTGTTTGCCGCAGATACGGCAACGAACGAAGTCAGTGCCTTCAGCCCCATCACGACATCTTCTGCGTCCACGTCCTTTTGCAAGAGAAGCAGCCTGCATTACGCTCCCGGTGAATAGCCATCGTATCAGTAGAGGCGGGTATATATCGGTGCGGTAGGCTACAAGTCAAGACTGCTTGCGGGTTACTTAGAGCACCGTGATGATGAAGTATGCAGCAACCAAGTAAAGGCCCAGTGTACCCATGACCACTACTGAGATGAGTAATGTGTCTTGGACACGAGTCGACCACATCTTACGGGCCTTGATCAAATGAGTTTCTCCCGATGGATTTAATGATCTTTTCTACGCCGATAATTCCTTTGGGTCTAACATTTCTCGGATCTTGTGCTGGAGATCCACACCGTTGAACGGCTTGACCAGGTAGCCGTTACGGCCCGCGTCCAAACATGCCTTGAGATCCTCAGAACGAAAGACTGCGGTTGTTGCCAAGATGGGTATGTCTTTCGTTTCGCGAGAGGCGCGCAGTATTCTCGCCGCTTCCCAGCCGTCCATTACTGGCATCATCATATCCATCAAGATCAAGTCCGGCTTCTCTGCGTTAGCCTTCTCTACGCCCTCTTTACCGTGGCTTGCGAGAATCGGAATATAGCCGGTTAGCTGTAATCTGAGCGCTAATAGGGCGCGCATATCCGGGTTATCTTCCACGATTAAGATTTTCATTGGCCTATCTTTGTCGAATCATCATCGACCTACTGGACAAAGAGAATGGCGCCGGGAACGAAGAGAGTCTGTGGTGTCGTTACGAGTTGCGCCTCTTCGCCCGGCTAGTAGGCGACTGAGCAAGCGTCGGACCCCTGACTTTTGATCGGACAGCCGATAACTTTGGAGAAATTGGGACCGGGTGCGGGAGTTCTGCCTTTCGATCCTCAACGGCAACTTTGCCTGTTACCGTAAAGCCATCTTACGCATCGGGTTTAGCTGTCAGTGGTTTCGGTAAAGAGATGGAACGCCGCTGGACAAACATTAACAACCGCCCCGGGTATGCTCCATGCTTTAATGAACCTACCTAAGGAGAGATGTGGTGAGTCTTTGAATCTCTGCGCAGGATGTTCGTAGGAGTAATCGCGTGACCAGAATCATCAAGGAGCCTTTTGCGCCACGAAGACGGCGTCCCATCGTCGGCGCCGGAGCGTGGAGTCGCGGATGGTCTTGGTTAGACAGCGCAGTTGTTCGTGTCCAGAGGTTAGCCGACCTCTCCCGTGAGGATGTTTGTATGGCGATTCTTTTGGTCTGCTTGTTACTAACCACTCTGCTGTTGCCCTGGATCGTTTAGTAAATGCTGTTGTCTCGCATAGCGGCGGGAAGGAGAAGACGAGAATGAAGTCTGCATCGCTGTTATGAAACAACGATTCAAAAAAATTGATCCTGACGTTTTCAATCTCGCTTGGCTTGACGATGAAGAGCTTGAAGCACTACGCCGGGCGCTGGTGCAATCTAGCGATAATGAGATTTGCGCGTATTGGCTGCGCTCGTTGCATGAGCAGGCCGCCATTCGCTCCGGGAAACTTCGGATTATCCCCGGTAGTGAGGCGAGGGACCCAGACCTCAAACAGTATTCGATCAGCGAACTTGATGCAGCGCGGTTAATCTTCGGTTGTATGGGAAGTCAATTCTCCGCCAGCGGTAAGACAACAGGCAAGCGCTTTTGTGAACTGCTAGTTGCATGTTGCAGTGAGGCCATAGAGCGCAAGAAACAGTCTTCATCGCCTGATCGCTGAGGCGTAAATTACTGCCGAACCACGCGATACGCGTTTTTCTCATCTCTCAGCCCGTGCGGAACCTTGAATGCCTTAGATGCCCATCGGGCGTCAGCGCCAATCACTATCGGTCTCTGAAATCGCACTGTTCAGGTAGTTGAATCAATTCGGTTTTCAGTTGATCTAATTGCCGTTTAATCTTCGCGTCTGTTGTTTTCTCGTAACGGTGACTAAACCGTTTGATTTCGGTCAAGAGGAGCTGTCTGACGTTGCGGTAGATGCCGCCGAAGTAAACCCGTAGAACCTGCTGCTGCCCTTCACGGTCAGAACGTTTGTCATACGGTCGTAGGTGATTTCGGAATCCGGCGACCACCCATTCAGGCTGGCAATAGGGCTGGAGAACGTCAAGAGCTGTTCGTACGTCGGGAGTGTTAATATCGCGCTTTTTACACTCGATCGTTGCGGCTTCTAATATTTTGAGAGCTTCGAGAACTCGCACCGATTACCTGCTGACAACCACGTCGCGCCACCTGGAACGCGCTGGGACTATGCTCTTGTTTTCTTCTTAGCGGCCGGAGTTGTGGCGGGTTTCTTTTTGGCCGGGACTCTCTCCATGCTGCGCTCTAGGGCTTCCATGATGTCGATCACTTGGCCGTGCTTTGGCGCTGGCGCTTTGTCCATTACGATTTCCTTACCTTTGCTCTTCTCATCGAGCATGCCGAGCACGCGAATGCGATACTCGTCTTTGTAATTCTCCGGCTGGAACTCTTCCGATGTGAGCCGGTCGATCAGGTCGACGCCAAGCTCTAGCTCCTTTTCCGAAACCTTCACATTCTCGCCTTTCGGCACCTGTTTGAAATCTCGCACTTCGTCACCGTAGTACATCGTGTGAAGCACCAAGCCTTTGCGGTATCGCCGGATTAATACAAGCTGCTCTTTGCCACGACTGACTAGCTCAGCGACAGCGACACGACCGCTCTTTGCCATTGCATCTGCAAGCAGCCGATACGGCTTCTCGCCGCCTTTATCTGCGCCCAGATAGTGGGTGTTTTCAAAATAGACCGGATCAACGCTGGCAAGCGGGATGAACTCTTTGAGATCGATGCTTCGTTGGGTTCGGCCTCAAGGCTTTCGAGTTCCTCTTCGGTGATGGGTACGTACTGATCTTTAGCGTGCTGGAAGCCGCGCACGAGACCCTCGCGCTCTACAAGGATCTTACACACTGGGCAATAGTGCTGATTGCGGACTCGTGAGCCGCATTTCTTATGCAGTAGGTGAAATGAGACGTTTTCGCTTTTCGTCGCGGTATGAATCCGGACGGGGATCGCCACTAGCCCAAACGACAAGACGCCAGTACCAGGTGGGGGCATGATGGACTTAGGTGAGCACGGAAGGAGGTGGGAGGAACATACCCGGCCCCTGCCGTGCAACCGCTACTGTATGAGCCACGTCAGCGACAGCGAGATAAAAACTCCAAGAGCCGCTCCGATCACGATGGAAACAACTAGCCGTCCGTCAAACAATGATGCCCCTTCCTTGGGCCTCGCCGGCGCAGCGCCCTTTGATAGCTTCTCAAAGGTGGGCGCAACGCTGTCGCTGCGCAGCGAGGGCGCGGTTATTAGCACAACCGTTACGGGTGAATCAAGGGGCAGCACCCAGCGTGCAGCTCTACGGCCTTAGCTTGCCGGAGTCACGCCGCGTCATATATCATCACTGAATAAATTAGGAGAGAACAACAATGAGTGGAAAGCCGTTTCACGTAGGCGGAGTTATAAACCTTGCAAACGGCGAAGAGACAAAAGACATTCAGTTACCGAAGATAGCTAAGGATAGGCTGTTTGTTGTGGAGTTTGTCGGCGTAAACGGTTTTGTGCAGCAGAATCAAACTGTTTTTGTGTCGCTTGAAGTTTACACGAACTCCGTCCCAGGTATTTACCCAATCGTCACAAGCGGAACCTCGACTATTTCAGATCCTGCTTTTCCAGCTAGAAGATTTGGAGGTCAACGGGTATTGCTTTATGCAGACCCAGATAGCCAAATTATAGTGACTGCAGCCCGACACAATGGGAACGCGGCCGCTCGAATTTTCGTGGACATCTCTGGGAGGCTCGTCAAACCTTAATTGTCACACCGAAGCCGCAAAACTTGCACTTCCAGTCAGTACAAGCTCACTAATGTTTGGCAGCTCACCCGATGTTTATGTCACGGTGTGAGTCGCTTGGAGCTGTTTATTGGAAGGGCTCAGCGCTTCGATCATCGAGGTTTCGCGAATCACGGTGAGCTATTCAAGACGAAGTAGGGCGAGTTCTGCAGCCGACTGGGGCGCACAACGGACGAGCCTTGAACTAAAATGCCGGAAGCGAGGTAAATCATGGAGCAGCAAACGCGTCCGACTGTGAAGTTTCAAAGTGGTTTTGCGCTCTCGCACGTCCTTGCTATAAGGCTTAAACATCCCGCTCGAAGCACCGCTGAGCGATGTCTGCTCAGAGGTAGAAACCCATCGACTTCGCTGCGAAAGGATTCTGTCAATCGCAAGTGCGGAATCCGGGTTGAACCATGCGAAGGATCAGGAAGACCGCAACTAAACTAACATGACAGTGGACGGCTATCATAGGCACTTGGGGTACAGGACGGCAATCGTCAATACGCTGGACGACGCGCTACCGGCACCGCCAGAGAAAGGATTGGAACCACCAGGGAGACAACTCTAAAGAAGATTAGACTTCCGGAAAGTAGTTTTTGACAACAATGGCGCGCCCGGAGGGATTTGAACCCCCAACCCTCAGATCCGAAGTCTGATGCTCTGTCCAGTTGAGCTACGGGCGCATTTAACCGTCAGGATTAATCAAAGTAAACTAAATCCAAACCTTTTTCAAAAAAGAAGCGATGCAACGATGGTGGGATTTGACGGTCGGTAAGAAATATGGAACGGTTGCGCAACCAAAATCCTGCCGTGCTTATGTTAACTCGATCTTTGGCGCCGCTATCGGCTGAAAACTTATGTTCGCGGTAAACGGTCTGATCACGCAGTTCCCCGAGGACTCGGGTAATTATCTCCTTCGCTGACATGGAGGATAAATCAAGTTCAACGACCTTCATCCCTTGTCGTTGTTGCAAGGCTTTCTTGATTTCAGGTTGGACTTGGTGAAAGAAGAGCCCGATTCGTTGCCCTTTGGATTCGAATATGCGATCGGTCTGAGTTTCAAATCGAAGCCCCTCTCCCATTTCTACTGACTGCGGCTCAGCCACGCCAAAGGGTATTCCATAAGCAAGCAGCAAAGCGTCAATTTTCTCGGACTTTTCTCGGGGCCAAATCTTAACCTCTCCAGTTAATCTCGTCGTCTCTTTCGTGGTTGTTTGCGGTTGAGAAGAAGAGGCCAAGACGACCTCCTTCAGATGAACCCCTTTTGCCGACAATTGGTCTCGCAGGTATTCGGGAACTTCATCTGCTTGATCAGTGACCGTGATGATGAATATCTCCTGAGCTTTGCCGCTCTCTTCCGGAGCAGCGGCAATCCATGTTCCCATCGCTTCGAACGCAACATCGCCCTGCTGAATGCTGATCGGCCGATCACTTGGCAATGCCTGGTACCCTAGGCGCGATAATAATTGACTCACCGTCTCCTGAAGGTTGGCGCCCGTGGCGAGAGAGAACACCGATGTACCGGCATCCGGAGACTCAAAACTCTTGCGCAATGATGCTGGCAATCGCTCGCGTGTATCGAGAATTACTCTTTGCTGCAGCTTACGGTTTAACACAATCGGGTAAGAAGCTTTATCCAACCGAACCGTGCCGTTCGGTAGAGGGAACACCTCGTCCCCATCACTCTCAACTTCGATCCCAACCGTATTCAGCACTTGTGCCAATAACGGCAGGTTTTCTTGCGCAAGAAGTCGCCGCGCATGATCCAAAGGCAGCGGCGCGCGCACAGCAGTTGCATTCTGGGGTGGTGCGATGGGCTCGTACGATTGGCGCCAACTTTTCCGTTCCCGGCGCCAACGATGATGCGTTCTGCGACACCACGGCTCCGGTTTTCTCCGCAGGAAGCTGGATAACCTCCCCTTCCTGCAAGACATCCCATTCCTTACGCTGTGGGTTCAGGTCTTTAACCAGCGCGTAGTACGTCGCCAATTCCTTCTCGTCGGTAATTTTTAACTGCTCGCGCAGTATTTGATACAGATGATTGCCCCGTTTCACCCTAATAATCAGTTGTCAAGCGATTGCCGTGGGACTCGTTCGATGCCTTCCCACCGGCGGCAACCGTTGACGGCGCAACAAGAACTTCGTCCGGCCGCATGGGGATAAAGACAGTATCGCCGACCTTGAGCACGCTCGCGCTTTTCATCTGAGGGTTTAGGCCCTGAACGACAACGACATACTGGCTGAATTTTCGTTGGGTCAGTCCTCGCTCTTGAATCAGGATTCGCCACAGCGAGTCGCCGGGACCGATCCGGCGATTTTCCCCTTCGACCATAGCTCCTTTGTACTCGCGCGTCTCGGCGAACTTCCGCAGGGTCAGTTGCGATTCAGCTCTGTCAATTTGTTCTTGCCCGAAAACGCCGGCAACAAGCATTGCGGGGGACAACGCGATCGAAACGAGGCCGAAGGCTTTGCCGGACAACGGATACTTCATCTAACCTTCCAAGTAGTGCCGCCTCGAGTGTCTTCCACAACGATTCCTTTGGCGAGTAATTCATTGCGAATACGATCCGCCTCATGCCAGTTCTTGTTCATTCGGGCCTGATCCCTGGCGGCAATTGCCTTCTGCACCTCCTCTTCCGCAAAGCCTTGTTGTCGCAGCCACCGTGCCTTCTTCCTGCTGAAAAATGCCTCCGGACCATCTTGCAGCAGTCCAAGAGCTTCGCATATGGTTTCCAGCGCCGAAGCGCGTTCAGCGATGCGATCATTCTGCTTGGCATCGAGCAAGCGATTGAGAGATCGTACCTCGTCAAAGATCAAAGCTAACGCCCGCGGCGTGTTAAAGTCATCATTCATCTCCTGGCAGAAGCTAGACATCAATGAGGCGTCTGCGACCGTGTTCTGCCGATTGATTCCGGAACACGCAATCCGCTCAATTGTTTCATAGACTCTCTCGGCGGCCCGTCCCGCTTCCTGCAGCGCTTCCTTAGAGAAATCGCCCGGACTCCGATAATGGCTAGTCAAGAACAACTGGCGCAGCGCAACCGGATCGTGCTCCTGTAGAATCTCCTCTATCGTGAAGTAGTTGCCTAACGACTTCGACATTTTTTCGCCGTTCACGGTCAAGAGCCCATTATGCATCCAGTAGCGCGCAAGCGGCAAGCCAAATGCGCCCTCGGACTGGGCAATTTCATTTTCATGATGCGGGAACATCAAGTCTCTGCCGCCGCCGTGAATGTCGAACGGCTGACCGAGATATTTGCTGCTCATCGCCGAACACTCGATATGCCAGCCCGGACGGCCCGGACCCCAGGGGCTTTCCCAAGTAGGCTCGCCCGCCTTACTCGATTTCCAAAGAGCGAAATCGAGTGGGGATTTCTTGCGCTCATCGATTTCGACGCGAGCCCCCGCCTCCAACTCCTCGATCCTTTTGCGCGAAAGCTTGCCATATCCGGGGAAACCCGGAACGGAAAAAAATACATCGCCGTCGATGCGGTAGGCCAGCCGCCGCTCTTCGAGTTTTTGTATGAGCTCGATGATCTCTGCGATATGCACGGTCGCCCGCGGCTCTAGGCTCGGCGGCAGCAATCCTAAAGACACGGCGTCCCGGTGAAATTCGTCAATGTAGCGGTCGGTAACAGCTTTACAACTTATTTTCTGGTCGTTGGCTTTGTTGATAATTTTATCGTCGACGTCGGTGAAATTGCGCACGAATTGCACGCGATAACCGGAGAATTTCAGATAGCGATAGATGGTATCGAAGCTCAACAGTGAGCGCGCATGGCCGATGTGCGAGGAATCGTAAACCGTCACGCCGCACACGTACATCCGCACTTCTCCCGGGATCAGTGGCACAAAATCTTCTTTTTCCCCGCTGAGTGTATTGAAGATTTTAAGCGACATATGAACGAATTCTCAATGTTACGGATCAGATCCGGATTTGCAAGCAATTTCGCCTAGCCCGCTTGCTAATGCGAGGAAAAAAGCATAGACAAAAAATCTATGAATTTTGCTAAACCTTATGAGGATTTAAGAGAGTTTATCGCCGCACTCGACGCTCACGACAAGCTGTACCGAATTCATCGAGAAATAAATAAAGACAGCGAATTACAACCGTTGGTACGCTGGCAGTTTCGCGGCTTACCCGAAGAAGCGCGCCGCGGCTTTCTCTTCGACAATGTCACGGATGGAAAAGGACGCAAGTACAATTGCCGCGTGTTAGTCGGCGGTCTCGCCGGCTCGGAAGCGATCTACTGTCTGGGGCTGAAGTGCCAGCCCGATGAGGTTGCCGATCGCTGGCTCTACGCCATGGATCATCCCATTGATCCGATCATTATCGGCTCCGGACCGTGCCAGGAGGAGGTCCACACAGGAGACGATCTTTTGTCCCAAGGCGGTTTACTGGAGTTCGCGATCCCGATGTCCACACCGGGATTCGACAATGGTCCTTATATTACCGCCGGCCACTGGATCACGAAAGACCCGGAGAGCGGCAGGAGAAACGTCGGCAATTATCGCGGATTGATCAAAGGACCTGCGCTGAGTGGACTTATGTCGGGAACGCCGCAGGACTTGTCCTCGCATTGGGAAAAATGCCGCAAGCTCGGAAAGCCTTTGGAGGTTGCCATCGTGGTCGGCACAGTTCCAGCCGTATCTTATTGCGCGACCCAGAAGGTACCGCCGGACGTCGATGAAATTGCATTGGCCGGAGGCCTCACAGGCGCGCCGGTGAAGCTAGTCAAATGCAAGACCGTGGACCTGGAGGTGCCGGCTACAGCGGAAATTGTCCTGGAAGGCATCATTCCGACCAACTATATGGAGGAAGAAGGTCCTTACGGCGAGTCGATGGGTTATGTCGATCCCAGAACGTTGAGCACGATGTTCGAGTTGAAGTGCGTCACGCACCGCAAGGATCCCATCTGGGTTTCGATCATCAGCCAGGTAACTCCAAGCGAAAGTTCCAAGATTAAAGCGATGGGAATGTCGACCTTGGTCAAACGTTTCATCGTCAGCAAAGGCTTTGACTGCGTCCGCGAGGTTCACATGATCGAGCCCTTGGTGAACCTGCGGCCTTATGTCGCAGTCAGTTTGAAGAAAAGGAACGACGAAGATCCTTGGGGCGTCATGCAGGCGGTCCTGGACTATGGCGACCGTGTCGGAAAGATGATCGTTGCGGTCGACGAGGACATCAATGTCAAAGATCCAATTGCCGTCAATTGGGCCATCACCCATCGCTCCCAACCTCACAAGGACATCAAAATTGTCGGTGACCGGCCGTTCGGCGCCACGCCCATAGGCATGGTAGCAACGCATTCCTCGAGCCGTTATGACAATTGCGAGTCCTCGTTGCTGATCGACGCTACCCGCAAGGCTGACTTTCCGCCCCTATCGCTGCCAAAGAAAGAATTCATGGTCCGGGCGCGAGAGATCTGGGAAGAGCTGGGTCTGCCGAAACTCGAACCGCAAGAACCATGGCATGGCTATTTGATGGGTCTATGGCCGGAAGATCTGGAAGAGGAAGCCGAGCTGGCAGCGCAAAGCGAACATGAAAAAGTATGGGAGAAACTGCGCCAAACTCGAGTTCAGGTAGGGGAAGGCGAGACATTGAAATCGATGCGTGCCAAATGGGGTAAATCCCACACTGGACGCTCGGAATAGCCATGAAGAAGAACGTCTGTTTTATCGTCAACGGTGAGGAACACGAGGTTGAAATAGAGTCAAACCGGCTCCTGCTTCAAGTCCTCAGGGATACGCTCGGTTTGACTGGAACGAAGGAAGGGTGCTCCATTGGTGTCTGCGGCGCATGCAGTGTCATTGTCGACGGCAGGGTCGTGAGCTCGTGCCTGACATTGGCGGCTGGCTGCGGCGGTAAAGAGATCCAAACCATCGAAGGTCTCGCCAAGAATGGCAAGCTCCACCCGCTGCAGCAGGCTTTCATCGAGTACGGCGGCTTTCAATGCGGCATCTGCACTCCCGGACAGATCATGGCTGCGAAGTCTCTTTTGGACGAAAACCCCACGCCAACAGAAGACCAGGTCAAGGAATGGATGTCGGGCAATCTCTGCCGCTGCACCGGCTACTATAAAATTCTCGAAGCCGTGATGGCGGTGGTTAATAACCAGATCGATCCTGATTTCGCATTTCGAAAACGCGAGCAGACCGCAAAAATTCAAAGCCTGGACGTATACAAAGCGGTCGCAAAGACACCTCAGGCACACAAAGGTGAGTGAGCGCGCTGAGCGCGTCAATTCCAAGTGAAAGGATTGACTTGAGCCCAAGCGGTCACAAGGATCGCATATAGACGTTCTACGAATTATAAAGAGATCGTAACCTATGGCAAAAGCAGAAAAGTTCTCGGTCGTCGGCCGGCGCGTTCAGCGAGTCGAAGGCTTCGACAAGGTCACTGGTGATTCGAAATTCATCGCGGATGTTTTTCTTCCGAATATGCTGATCGGCAAAGTGCTGCGCAGCCCGTTTCCCCATGCGCGGATCCGCAGCATCGATACCCGCAAGGCGGAAAAACTTCGCGGCGTGCGCGCCGTGGTCACCGCTGAAGATACCATCAAACGACCGTGGGGCGCGTTTTTTGCCGATCAGTATATCCTTTCCGTCGGAAAGACGCGTTACGTTGGCGAAGAAGTCGCCGCGGTCGCGGCCATAGATCCCGACATCGCCGAGGAGGCCATCGATTTGATCGAGGTCGATTGGGAACCGCTGCCCGGGGTCTTCGACGCCGAAGAAGCGATGCAAGACGGCGCGCCGCTGGTGCATGACGACAAGCCCAATAATATTGCAATGACGATGGACATCGAGCGCGGCAATATCGCCCAAGCCTTCGCTGAGTCCGATGTGATCGTCGAAGACACGTTCCAGAGCATGCCGCAATGGCACTGCTCTATCGAAACCATCGGTAGCGTTGCCGAATATTCGCCCAACGGCAAATACACGATCTACATGAACACCCAAACTTTGTTTAACGCGCGTTACCGAATTGCCACAGCGCTCGGCGTGCCCGAGACCGACGTGCGGATCATCCAGAGCGCGGTCGGCGGCGGCTTCGGCGGCAAATCGTGCGACGACAATAACGCATTGGTGGCCGCGGTTCTATCGCGCAAAG
Organism: uncultured delta proteobacterium; assembly: GCA_963728565.1. Taxonomy (GTDB): domain Bacteria; phylum Desulfobacterota; class Binatia; order UBA9968; family UBA9968; genus WHTF01. The sequence continues at coordinate 36,870 of CAVSLC010000009.1, read as the reverse complement.
CCGGCAAACCCGTGAAGCTTATCAACACGCGTGAAGAAGAATTCCTGGCTGGCTGCCGTCCGCGAGTTTTCATGAAGATCAATGTCAAGCTCGGCTTCAAAAAGGATGGTCGCATTCGCGCCAAGCATATCAAGGTGATCGCCGACAACGGCGCCTATTCCGCGAAAGCGCCGGCAATCACCGGAGTAGCGGCCATGCGCCATGACACCTGCTATAAGTATTCGGATGTCAAAACCGAAGCTCATCTGGTCTATACCAATAAAATCCCAACCGGCGCGTTTCGTGGATTCGGTAACCCGTCAGCCGAATGGGCGGTCGAGCAGGCGATCGATTTGGGCGCGCATGAGCTTGGCATAGATCCCATCGAAATCGCGCGCATCAATGCGGCCGAAACCGGGTACGTCTCGCCGCACGGCAACCGGGTCACCAGTTGCGAGTTGAAGCAGTGTCTCGATATGGCGGAGAAGATGATCGATTGGAAAACGCGGCGCGCCAACAGGGAGCCGAATACCGGCTTGGGGTTGGCATGCACGGTGCACGTAAGCGGCAAGCGTCACTTCGGTGACTATGACGGCAGTTCCGCGACCATCAAGCTGAACGAAGATGGCAAAGCGTTGATCCTCAGCGGCGAAGGTGAATGCGGGCAGGGAGTTCATACCGCGATGTGCCAGATTGCCGCTGAAGAACTGGGGCTGCCAGTTGAAGACGTAGAGATCTCGCGGGCCGACACTGATTTGACGACGTTCTGTTTAGGCGCGTTTGCCAGCCGGCTCACCTACGTCAGCGGCAACGCGGTAAAAAACGCCGCCGCCAACGTAAAGCAACAACTTTTCCAGCAAGCAGCTGAAATGCTCGAAGCCAATGCCGAAGACCTCGTTGCCAACGATGGGCGCATATTCGTGGCTGGCACCCAAGGGAAGTCAGTGTCAGTAGCCGACGTCGCTCGAGCACGGCTGTTTCGCCATAATGGCGCGCCGATCGTCGGCTCCGGCAGCTTCGATGCCGACTCCGTATTACCGGACAGCACACGTTTCGGCAACGAATCGGGCGCGTACAATTACGGCGTTCAGGCCGCGCAGGTTCGCGTCGATCCGGAAACCGGACAGGTCGAGATATTGAAGTTTGTCATCGCCTCCGACTGTGGCACGGTCATCTATCCTCTCGGAGCCGAGGGGCAGGTGGAAGGCGGATTATCGCAGGGAATTGGCTATGCACTCACCGAAGGTTTGCAAATCGATGAAGGCAAACCGGTCAATCCGAATTTTTCTGATTACCGCATTCCGTCGATGCGAGACATGCCGCCGCTCCAGCACGCATTCGCGGAGTCCTACGAGCCGACCGGCCCCTTTGGCGCCAAGGGATTAGGCGAATTGAATATGGATCCGACAGCGGCGGTCATCAGCAATGCCATCTTCGATGCCGTCGGAGTGCGCATTAGGACGCTGCCGATCACGCCGGAGAAAATCCTCCGTGGCTTGCAGGAAAACCGCGCCAGAGAAACTGTTAAGTCATGAACAGATTCGACTACTTGGAGCCGGCTACTCTATCCGAAGCTTTTTCGCTTCTGCAACAACACGGGGATAATGCCCGGGTAATTGCCGGAGGCACTTCCCTGATCATCTGGATGCGCCAACGTTTGCTGATGCCCAAGGTGGTAATCGGCCTCGGCCGGATTCCCGGTTTCGACACGATTACGTTCGACCCACAAGACGGCTTGCACATCGGCGCCGGCGCGCGCCACCGCGATATCGAGCTTTCACCTGCGGTGAAGCAGTACTATCCCCTGCTCCACGAAACCTTTCGCAAAGTCGCGCAGCCCAGAATTCGCAACATGGGAACCATCGGCGGCAACTTAGCCGGTGGCGATCCACTGACAGATCCGGGCGCTAGCCTGCTTGCTCTGGATGCGGAACTCACGTTGGCCAGCAGCAATGGAAAGAGAACCGCATCGTTAGAGGATTTTTTTGTCGACTACTATCAGACTGCGCTAGAACCCGGCGAGTTGTTGACGGAAATACGCGTTCCACCACCTCAACGGCCCGGCTGGTCCCACATTAAGTTCACCCCTCGCAGCGTAGAAGATTTCGCGACCGTGGGCGTCGCCATGACGTTGCGCGCCAAGGCGGGCTCCTGCGAAGATGTGCGGCTGGCGCTTAACTCAGTGGCTTCCACAATCATGCGCGCCAAACGCGCCGAGGATGTCTTACGCGGACAGCGGCTTTCAGACGACCTCCTCCGAGAAGCTGGCGAAGTTGCCGCGACCGAGGTCGATCCTATGGACGACAATCGCGGCTCGGCAGATTATAAGCGTGACCTGGTCAAAGTGCTTGTGCGTCGCGCCGCTGCACAAGCCATCCAGCGCCTTAGTTGACCGGTTTTCCGGCAAACGTTAGTTTAAACACTATGAAGAAAACGATACGCGTCACTGTTAACGGACGCTTGTATGAAGAAGATGTCGAGCCGCGCATTTTGCTATCGCACTTTCTGCGCGAAACCATCGGCTTAACCGGTACCCACGTCGGCTGCGTCGTCGGCGAATGCGGCGCGTGCTCGGTTCTTCTCGATGACAAGCTGATTAAATCTTGTCTACACTTTGCGGTGCAGGCGGATGGCTGCAGTGTGACGACAATCGAGGGATTGGCCAAAGACGGTCAGCTGAGTGTAATTCAAGAAGCGTTCGTTAAGCATTACGCCTTACAATGCGGATACTGCACCCCCGGGATGGTGATGGCAAGCCATGCGCTTTTGCGCGATCATCCCCAGCCCACCGAAGACGAAATTCGCAAAGCGCTCGGCGGCAATCTGTGCATGTGCACCGGTTATGTGCAGATCGTCGAAGCCGTAAAGGACGCGGCAAAAGGATCCAGCCATGTCTAATTTCATTGGCAGTCGCACGCGCAGCAAAGAAGGGCCGCGACATGTCAGCGGTCGAGGTCTTTATACCGACGACTTCATTTTGCCCGGCATGTTGCAGGCGATGATTCTGCGCAGCCCGCACGCGCACGCGAAAATTCTGTCCGTCGATCCTGCGCAAGCTTTGGCCAATCCCAACGTCATAGCAGTGATTACCCCGGACGATATCAAGCAAAGCACCAAACCGTTTAAGCCGGGTCGCTACGCCGCCGGCCTAAAACGGCCTATCGATGAGTATGCCGGCGCCGTCGATAAAGTGCGTTACGTCGGTGAGCCTCTCGGCGCAGTCGCCGCTCGCGACCGCGGCACCGCGGAAGATGCTTTGGAGCTCATCTCGGTGGAATACGAGCCGATCCGTCCGGTGGTTGACGTACGCGAAGCGATCAAGCCTTCCTCCGCGACACTGTTCGAGGAGTTGGGCAGCAATCTGGCCTGGCATGGCTCGCTCCAATACGGCGACATCGATGGCGCATTTAAATCGGCCGACCGCGTTGTCAAAGAAAACTTAAAAATTCACCGTTACAGCTCGACGCCGCTGGAGCCGTTCGTGGTCATCGCATCCTACGATTCCGCCAGCAAACGACTGACGGTCTGGGTCACGGCACAGGTGCCGGAAGTGATCTACGATGGTTTGCGTGAGGCGCTCGGGCTGCAAGACGTGCGCGTCATCATTCCTGATGTTGGCGGCGGATTCGGACAAAAAATTCACTTGATCCGCAAGTACGTCGTCATGGTCGCATTGCTATCGATGAAAAGCGGCAGGCCCGTGAAGTGGGTGGAAGATCGCAGCGAGCACATGATGGCTGGGGGACACGCGTGCGCCCAGGAGTTTGAGGCCGAGGCCGCCGTTAAAAATGACGGCACCGTGCTCGGGCTGCGCTTTAAGGAATACGACGATGTCGGCGGCTCAATCAGCACATTGACGATTCATTTCACCAATAAGTTAAACAATCTATCGAATACGTACCGCACCCCCAGTATCGCCATGGAAGGCTATGCGGTGGTCACTAACAAATGTCCGGTGATTCCAAATCGCGGCATCGGTAAACCCGGCATGTGTTACATCTGGGAGCGGATGATGGATCGCGTCGCCCAGGACTTGAACATGAGTCCCATCGACGTACGCCGAAAAAATTTGATTCAACCGAGTGAGATGCCGTACCGGACCATCAGCGGCAACGTCTATGACAGCGGCGATTATCCCGGCCTGCTGTCAACTCTCCTGGAAAAAATTGATTACGATAAGCTACGCGAAGAGCAAAAGCGCGAGCGCGAAAAAGGCCGTTTAATCGGCATCGGCATCGTCGTCGGCGTCGAACCCGGGGGCCGGAACGCCGCCCGGGATATGGCGATCTTTCCTGAGATGAAAGAGCCGCCGGGATCGGGCGGTGTCAACGGCGCCACCATCAAGCTCGAAAAGAACGGCACCATTGCGTTGCATTTGGGCTCGCCCAATTGCGGCCAGGCGCACGAGACGACGACGGCCCAAGTTGCCGCGGATATCTTAGGGACGACTCCTGATCAGATCAGCACGAGTATTCCTTTCGATAGCGATCTGTCGCCTTGGGGCGTGGCGGCGGCCAACAGCGGCAACAATTTCCATCTCTACGATATCGGCGCTATCCACGGCGCGGCAAAAAAGCTGCGGGAGAAGGTGGTGAAGTTAGCCGCGCACCTGCTTAACGCCGATGCCGCGGAATTGACCATCGAAAACGGTGTGGTCCAGGTACCCGGTTCAGCCACCAAGAAAGTGACTTTTGCCGAACTCGGACGGGTCGCCTACAACAACCAGCATCTAATTCCCGATGACATGGAAGCGGGACTACAGGCGACCCACTACTACACGTTCCCACACGCCAAACCGAACATTGTTCCCGGCGCCGACCGTCTAGTGCGCGCGCAGTTTACTTTTTCGGCGGGCGCTCACGCGGCCATCATAGAAGTGGATAAAGCAACGGGTAAAGTTGAAGTCCTGCGCTATCTCATCGTTGGCGATAACGGCACGGTGATCAACCCCGACGTGGTTAATGGGCAGGTTTACGGCTCAGCGGCGCATGGCATCGCCGTAGCGCTGGGGGAAGGTTTTATCTACAGCCCGGAAGGGCAACCGCTTACCGTAACCTATTTGGATTACGGCAAATGCTCCACGGCAGAAACTCCGAAGGTCGAAGTCATTCATCGACCATCGCCATCGCCGTTCACGTCGCTCGGCCAAAAGGCGGCCGGAGAAGGCGCCGCTATCCCTTCACCTGCCGCCATTGCCAGCGCGGTTGAAGATGCGCTTACGCCTTTCGGCGTCAAGATCACTGACCTGCCGCTCACGCCGGAAGTGGTTTGGCGCCTCGCCAACCACAACCCCGATTCAGTGCGGAGGTCTTACTAACCATGATCCCCGGTTCTTTTGATTATTTTGTCGCCGCGATCAATTCCCGAGGCAATCGAGTTGCTATCGGCCCACAGGGATGATGTGAAAGTTCTATCCGGCGGCCAAAGCTTACTGCCTCTGATGAAGATGCGGCTTTCGAAGCCGGGTTACATTGTGGATATCGGCAAGATTCCAGGACTCGACGGCATCGTCGAGGAAGGCAACAGTCTTGTTCTTGGTGCGCTGGTCACCCATGCGCAGATTGAACATTCCGAACTGCTTCAGAAACGCTGTCCGCTCCTACCACAAACGGCGGCAACCATCGCCGACATTCAGATCCGAAATCGCGGCACGATTGGTGGCAGCGTTGCCCACGCGGATCCGGCGGGCGACATGCCTGCAGCGATCATGGCGCTGGATGCCGAGATCAAAGTGGTGGGACCTAGCGGCGAGCGCTGGATCAAGTCCGATGATTTTTTCCTGGGACTTCTAATGAGTATGCTCGAACCTGATGAGATCGTCTCTGCGGTGAGAGTTCCGGTTACCGATACTGACAAGACAGCCTATCTGAAGGCCGCCCCCAGGTCATCGGGTTTTGCAGTGGTTGGCGTGGCTGTTCGAATGACAATGGATGCCGCAGGAATTTGCGGACGGGCTGCGCTGGGAATCACCGGCATCAGTGATAAAGCTTACCGGCCGGATCGGTCCGAAGAAATATTGAGTGGGAAAAAACTCGATTCAAAGATCATTGCCGAAGCAGCCGCCGAGTCGACCCGCAATATCGACGTCATTGAAGATATTAACGGTTCCAGCGAATACCGCACTCACCTGACACATGTTTACGTTCAGCGAGCGATCGAAGCAGCGCTACTGGGCTAAATAGCGCGGCGGCCATGATCTGACCGCCGCGCACCACCCAAGATCGATCATTCAGAATATTTGTCGGCCCGGAATTCCTTATGGCAAGAGGAGCAGACTTCGCCGACAGCCTTGAATTTGGCTGCCACCGCCGCGTCATCCTTTGACTTTGCCGCGGAGGCGAGCTCACCGCTTGCTTTACTCAAGTTCTTGGCGTGTTTGGCAAATTCATCAGATTTTTCCCAGATAGCGGCCGTCGCCTTGGTCTTTCCTTTATCACTACCCTTAGGAAATAGGCTGGGAATCTTATCCGCAGTGCCCATGATGTCTTTGGCCTTGGTTTCTATCGTTGCATAGTCTTTGCTTTCGACTGCGCCCTTGATCGCTTTGACATCTGCGCTGTTGGCTTTCATTGCTTTCTGTCTCTTCTCAATGAAGTCGTCTTGAGCCAACACCTGTGAGGAGACTGATGCTGTAACTACAATGAAAAGTCCAGCAATGATAATTTTTTGCATGATCCCGTACCCTCCTTATCGTTAAGCCCGTTGATCCAGTAGCTCCGAAATTAAATTGTCATACGCTATACCTAAATCAGTGTGGCTAACGCAAGAAAAAACCGGTTAGGATTCCAGCCGGCCTTTTCCGGCCGAGTCGAAATAAATAAACGCACAGATTACCTCGCCGCGGTATCAGCAAAGAAAGTACCAGTACGTATTACATGCGAAAAGTTAACGGCCACGAGAGCTTTCAATCGCCCAGAGCTGGTAATTGTCCCGAAACCGAATCAGCCGTTCCAGAAATCAATACAGCATCACATATTGAATCCCCATGCATGCCTTAGCCGCGATAACATACTAAATTCCGAGCAGCACGGGTGATTGCACCAAGCTTTGGCATACGCTTATTTGGACGACTCAATCGGTTGCAAATTCAAGGACGTTCTGCGGATCGAAAATAAAGCAGACAGGACAAGCAAGTTAATCGCGAGGCCCCCATAAGTGGAGGCCTCGGATAGACCGACAACGGAACGGCTACTAATCAAATCTCTTTAGCCGTGATGGTGTATTTGAAATTATCCGGATCGAGGCTATCGCGCCGACCGTTGGCCTCCTCTACCTGAGGGTACATAAGAAAGCCAAGTTCAGGTCCGTTAGAGTTGGGCAACTTAACGTCATGAGCGTAGTTATAAGCCAACCAGTTCATTTCCCATGCGCCAAACAGTTTGGCTCGCGCCTTCTTGACCTTGGGATCATCGAGCGGGAGCGGCTGCCCGGGAAGGTTCTCTTCCAGAACCACCTTGCGCACGTCGGCTGGATCCACGGGTACCCAGCCCTGCCCAGTCAAAAAGACCTCAGCCCGGCAATGCTGGGCGCGGGTGATATCGTCCGCCTTTCCGAGACTTTTGAACTCTGATGAGTTAGCGCAGCGGATTCCGTAAACATCCCGGGCCGGCAGGCCGGCGGCGCGGGCCAACCCCACATACAGCGCGTTTAGGTCGGCGCACTTACCGCCGAGGTAGCCGGTTTGAAGCATCGTCGAGATATCGCCGATACCACAACCTTTCACCTTGGGATCCCGGAAAGTATTATCGACGATCCAGTCGTAAATCGCGCGCGCCTTGTCGACGTCGCTCTTCATACCCATGGTAATGCCACGTGAAGTGGTACCGACTATACCATCGGTTCGTATAAGCTTCGACGGCTTACGGAAATACTCCAGCACGGCCTTATCTTCTTTGACCCCAACATTTTGTTTCGCGCTTAAGATTCACTTGCCGGTCGCGGGTCATGAAGCGGCTCTTCAATTCCAATGAAGGCGCGGTTTCGCCGGCCGTCCATTCGGCAAATAACATCCCTGTTCCATATCGATCGTACTGAACAATTCGAGCCGACTTGAAGTTACCGGTCCAGCTATCATCCTCACGTTTGAAATAGTCCGTCTGCTTGGTGAGTGGAACGGGAAGCCACACGCGAGTGGCGCCCACGGGTTTGATGACATCGACTTTGGTAATCACCTCGAAGCTTCGCCACTTGGTCGGATCGTCAGCACTGGCAAAATGATTCAACCTGGGCGTAGCCCCCAGCGCCAGTCCCGCGGAAACGGTCAGGCTCGATTTTAAAAATGCTCTCCGGTTCATGAACTCCCCCAATTGGTTTTATCGATGGATCTGATTGGTAATCCCTACAATGGTTTTTCTGGAAAAACAACCGGATAATGACCGGATTGTTCTGAGCCTTTGGTACTGTTTCGATCAATCTTTGCCCGATCGCTCCCTTAGAAAAGCCAGCACCTCTTGTGGGTGCTGATCAGCTTTTTTGACGGTCGGCCAGTGTTTGATCACGTTGGCCGTTGAGCCGATTACCAATGTTGAGCGGATCGTGCCCTCCACGGTTTTTCCGTACATCATCTTCTTGCCGAAGGCCTGGTACTTTTTCATGACGTCTGCCTTAGGATCGGACAACAGCACGAACGGCAGATTGAACTTCTCGGCAAACTTTTTATGAGAAGCAATGCTGTCTCTGCTGATACCCAGAACTATCGCTCCCAGCCTTTTCATTTCCGTACTTAGCTCGCGGAACCCGCAAGCTTCCTTGGTTCAGCCCGGAGTACTGTCCTTGGGATAGAAGAATAAGACCACCTTCTGGCCGCGATAATCCTCAAGCGAGTGCGTCTTGCCGTCGTGCCCTTCCAGACTGAACGCCGGGGCTTTCTGTCCCTCCAAACTTTTCATGCCAAGCCTTTCTCCCTCTATCGAGAATGTAACATTTGCCCGAATCGATACGTTCTTGGGAATCAAACCAGCGACACGCTTGCGGCGACATCGGCCATGCGACCAATGGCATCGTAGTCGGTGTCGTGCGCCACCACAAAACGCGTTATGCGCTCCCGAGCTAGAATGGCGCAGGCCTCGTTGTCTTCATGCATCCAAGAAACGTTCTTCGTAAAGCCGACGCACATGCCGCGGTAGCTGTGTGGACGCCACCGAGGGAGCGGGCTTGGACCGATCGTTTCGATGACACGGATTTGAGCCGCAACTTCGGGCCGCTGGTCAGTAACCAAATTTAACACCGTCGCATCGATGGCGGATGCTTCCGCTTGGTAATCTAAGATCATCTCGATAGATGCCCTGTGTGCTCCCGGTTCGACGATCTCTCGGAAAAATCCTTGGCGGTAACCGAACCAAGCGAGGTAAGCGCGCACCGTGTTAAAACCGGAATGTGACATGGGCTCGTTATAAGCAAAAGGAACCGCGAGATCAAAAAAACCTGACCGACTCTCCCGCTTCACCACGACGTCTGAGAAACAGATCGCTTCAGCTCGATAGCGGGAGCCTAGCGGAATAGAAACCGGTTAAAGTTCGATGGCGAAATCTTTGAATTGCGCCTTGTGCACGTAAGGTGATCCGCAAAGCCACCGAACTGAATTGCCCCCTGATCGAAAAGCCGCTCACGCTCCTGCCAGGGGAGCCCTGCCACACATTGGGTCGGGATCCCAAGTCTCATTTCCAGGTATTGCGCCAGACCATGACAGAAGCTCTCGATGCTTTCCGCCATCCAGGTTGCGAGATTTAAGCGAGTACATCTGTCAGTGAATGCCGGTATCCAAGCATTTCATGAAACGGATCATGTAAAATCTTAACTTTAGCTCGAAACGCATCGAAATTTAGCGAACACATACGGATAGTGACCCTGGTACCAATTGCGGAACGTGGGTCGGAGCAGTTCCGCCGGAGTTGCCCAGGAACCGCCCTTGACGACGAAGTGCTTTCCATCGAAGAAATCTTTAGAGTATTCAGGATAGCGAGGCATGTAGGGCGTGAAGCCTGGAAACGGCGCGAATGGCGTATCGGTTAGCTCCCAGCCGTTACCGACCAATTCTCCAATACCCCATCGGCTCACGCCGGCTGGATGGGAACCAACGGGATTGGGCGACCACGAGTTGAAATCGAAATTGCCATGACGATGCGCCGGAGCTAATTCGCCCCACGGATAACGCGTCGAGATTTCGTCAGGTCCGCCGTAGCAGGCGCGTTGAAACTCCGCCTCGCTCGGCAATCGCTTGCCGCGCCAGCTAGCGTAGGCACGCGCCTCAGCAACGGTCACGTAGACCGGCCAACTGGAAACCTGGGCGAGAGGAAAGAGATCGAACATCGCTTTGTAGAGCCAGAGGCTGCCCCGTTGAAGCCAAACACTGGGGTGTTTCCTGGCGGTTTGCACCTTCCATGGCCAATCTTCCGGTCGCCAGTAACGCTCTACATCGTAAGCGCCGGACTCCACGAATTCAAAATATTCGCCATTGGTGACGGGCATAGAATCCATTTTGAAAGCCGGTACATCGACAACCTTTTGCGAAAACTCGTTGTCCCAGCCAAACTCCAGCTCAGAGAACTTTGCGCCGAGTAAAACCTTGCCGCCCGGTACTTCCGTTGGAAGAGACCGTGCGGCGGACTGAAAGGAATAGCGTGGCGATTTGGCTGGGCGGTTTTTTTTATCAAGCGGCAGCTCATGCATCATATACAACAGCGTTTCTTGATGCATGTATTCATGCTCGAGAACCATCTCGAAGGCTCGCCCGTTTTGCGCCATGATATCTGACGATTCCAAACGCGACAGATTATCCAGCGCTTCCAAGACCGCCGAGCGAACCTGATCCCGATATTTCAGAACTGCATCCAGATCGGGCCAGGTATCCGGAATCTCCGGATGCCAGTGACACTCGCCAGTGTCAACATCCGGATCTATACCCCGACAAAACAAATCGTCGAAATAAGGATTGAAGGACTGCCAGTGCGCCAGCGAGCCACAGGTTTGATTCCAGGTAAACGCAGGAAGATGGCCGACATAAAAAATAAAAGGGTGGCGCCAGACAATCGGCATGCTTAGCATCTGATCTTCTTTGATCAGACGGAACAGCTCATCGGTTTTAGCCCAGGCCGAACGAAACCGTCCTTCGAACCTCGCCCTCTCGATAGTGACTCGCGGTACGTATGCGCGGTTCATCACAACACCCGCCGTCACTTCTGCAGAAACTGCAACACTTCACGAGGATGCTCCTCGGCGTTAGCAACCGGCGCCCATTGTCGTAGTACCCTGCCGTCAGGCCCGATCACCACCGTCGAGCGAATAGCGCCTTCGACGGTCTTGCCCTCCATATTTTTCCTCTCACCCCAAGCGCCGTACGCCTGCATGACTTTGGTATCGGGATCGGAAAGAAGAGTAAACGGCAAGTTGTATTTATCGATAAATTGATTGTGCGATTCGATTCCATCTTTGCTCACGCCCAAGACGACGGCGTTGGAATTCGTCACCGAGTCGATGGAATCACGAAAGCCGCAGGCTTCCTTGGTGCATCCCGGCGTGTCATCCTTCGGATAGAAATAAAGAACGACGCTTTTACCGCGGTAATCGGACAGAGAATGTCGTTTTCCATCGCTGCCTTCCAATGTAAATGCGGGCGCCTGCTGCCCTTCTAAATTACCCATGGAAACCTCCTACTCAAGATATAAGCTATTCCTTTTCTCTATCATCTATAGAGGCTTGGTCAATACGACCAGCGATAATTCTGTGTGCCAAATGATCGGCGGGATAGCGAAGCTGGCGAAGCGCACTCGTGATATTTACATTATCCCACGGCGCTCATTGCCTTAGCGCTTCGAGGAATTACCTGCTTTTACAAACTCGCGGAAAGCTTGAGCAACCGGTGATAACGGCCGGCCTTTGTAGCAAACCTCGTAAAAGTCGCGGATCATCTTGAATTGGCGGACTGGGATTTCCGCTAGCAGGCCTTCGGCCAATTCACGCTCCACTGAAACGCGGGACAAAATCGAGATACCGAACCCCGAGATCAGGGCCTCTTTTACCGCCGCGGTGCTTCCAAGCTCCATTGCTATGCTGAGCAGGTCGTCGGCTGAGCGTCTGCCCTTGCTAATAAGGTGACGAAAAGAATCCAAGGTTCCCGAGCCGCGTTCACGCGCGATGAACTGTTCCGACCGCAAATCTGACAGCTCAACGGATTTTCGGCGGGCCCATGGATGTCCGCTCGGCACCGTGAGTACCATTTCGTCCTGCCAGATCTTCTCGAAGGATAGTCTATTCTCCGCGTTCTTAAAGCCGACGAACCCAACTTCGACTTTGCCGTCGAGCACCTCGTCAACGATGCCTGCCGAGTCGCCGATTCGCAGGATGGGCTTTACCCGAGGATGCTTTTGGATGAACGCCGCAAGCCTTTGCGGCAGTAGATATTCACCGGGAATGTTGCTGCCGCCGACCCAAAGCTCGCCGCTCAGGCTACCGTGGAAGCGCTCGATCTTAGCCACCGTTTCTCTTTTGAACGCCAGCAGATCCTTAGCCTGATCGAGCAGCAGTATGCCTAATGTGGTCAGAGTAACTTTCCCGGGAATCCGATAGAACAACTTACCGCCAAGCGTTTTTTCCAATTCCTGAATATGCGCGCTGACTGTGGGTTGCTTCAACGATAGCCGTTGTGCCGCTTCCGAAAAGCTCTTGAGCTCTGCTACCCAGAAGAAGACTTCGAGTTTGTGTAGATCCAAATCGCCTTTTAGTTTGCCCATGGTAAGTTGATCACCGTGATTTCCACTATTAAATGCGCCGGGGCCGAACGTTGTCAACTGCGCAACTTGGCGCTATATTTTTAATCAATGTCAAAGCAATCGCCGTTAGTCAGCGTTCATCAGAATAATGGAGCGATACTAGCGGAGTATGATGGCTGGTCGATGCCCCGTCATTTCGGCGACCCGCACGAGGAGTACTTATCGGTACGCCGTGCGGCCGGCCTAATGGACTTCTCAAATCGCGCCGTCTTGGAGTTCACCGGCGTTGATCGTCTATCTTATCTGCAGGGCTTGATCTCAAACGATTTGCGGGTGTCTTCCTCGGGGGAAGGAATTTATGCCGCGTTCTTGAGCCAGCAGGGAAAAGTTCTCGGCGACTGCCGCGTCTTGATTACAGACGATAGTTTCATCGTCGACTTGTGGGAACCGCTTAAGCAAAAAATTCTCGATCATCTACACCGGTATTTGGTTGCCGACGAGGTGGAGATCGCGGATTTAAGCGACCGCTGCGCCATCTTGTCCATTCAGGGACCCAAGTCGCAAACACTGCTAGACAAATTTCTCCCCCGGGAACAACAGCCGCAGACAAGTCTAGCGCACTCGATTGCTGAATTTTGCGGGATCGAAATGCGCATCTGCCGTTCGAGCCATACGGGTGAAAATGGCTTCGATCTGATGATTCCTCTCGCCGACATTGAAAACATGGCTCAGCAGTTGACCGAAGCCGCCTCGACGTACGCTGCCCGATGGGTTGGCGCTGAGGCTTACGAGATCCTGCGAATCGAAGCAGGTATTCCGCGTTACGGCATCGACATTACCGATGACAATCTCATACTGGAAACCGGTCTGACTCACGCTGTGAGCTTCGACAAGGGTTGCTATCTGGGTCAGGAAGTCGTCGAAAGGGTTCGCTCCCGCGGCCACGTCAACAAGAATCTTACCGGACTGCTAATCCACAGCGAGAAACCCCCGCCGGCAGGCAGCAAGATATCGTCAACCGAAAAGGAAATCGGCACGATCACAAGCTCGGTCTACTCCCCGAGTCTCGAGTCCCCAATCGCGCTGGGCTATGTTCATCGCGATCATCGTTTTCCGGGAACACAGCTACTGGTACGCTACGACGCGGAACTTCTTGTCAACGCCACGGTTACGGAATTACCGTTCACCGCGACCCTGCCCGGCGAGACACTAACGTGATCGCGCTAATCGGATGCGCCGGGATTCGAACCGGGCTGGCCACGCCACTCGGCACTTGAATCCAAACGCCGAGTCCGTATATTGAACGAAAAATTTTGCCCCACCCGAGAAAGGCTGAAGAGAAATGGCTAATTTTGTCAAAGTCTGCAGGGCCGACGATATCAAAACCGGTTGTGCCAAGAGCCTTGAAATCAATGGTAAGTCAATTGGCATCTACAATGTCGACGGCAAGTTTTACGCGATCAACGACATTTGCGGTCATCGCGGCGGGCCGTTAGCCGAAGGCGAACTGGATGGCACCACGGTGATCTGTCCTTGGCATGGCTGGCGCTACAATGTCACCACCGGTGAAAACGAATTGCTACCGGCATTGCCGATTGAAAAATATGAAGTAAAAGTTGAAGGCGATGACGTGCTGGTGGACGTCTAAGAACCACCCGGATAAAAAAAGGCCCGCTGCCATCCTTGATGGAGCGGGCCTTTTTTTAAATATCCTTCCTAGCTTTGATTGATTTTGTCGAGCTCATTAAACAGATCAGAATTTTCCGGAACGCCCTTGTCGTACTCTTGGGCGAATCGAATCGTCCCGTGTTTGTCGATAATGAAGACCGCGCGCTTCGGCATTCCCTGCGGTCGCAAACAATCATATTGCGCGCACACTGCACCATGAGGCCAGAAGTCCGACAGCATCGGGAAGTTGATACCGCCCATTCTTTCGGCAAATACTTTGTGAGAGAAAACCGAATCGACACTTACGCTCAGAACCTGAGCGTCGCGGGCTTCGAATTCCTTGCGGTCTTTTTCGAAGCTGCTTAGCTCACGCTCTCAACCGCCGGTGAAATCCAGCGGATAGAACGCCAACACTACGTTCTTGCTACCCTGGTAGTCCTTTAGTGATACATTATGTTCGCGTGAGATGGGCAAGGTGAAGTCGGGTGCTTTGTGCCCAACGCTTGGCATCGCCATATCAACCTCCTTAGCCGTAGAGTAGGCTCGGGTTTAGCAGCTCTAAGCGTTCAAGTAAAGCTTAACGTAGTCCTTGAGGGCGTCGCGGGTGCTGTCGAAGGCGAGGTCCCGCCAAGGAATCTGGCTCGCAACGAATGTGGCTGCTTCCACCGACTCATCTCCAGCGGCCAGCTCACCGCCGGTAATATGCGCCCGGTAAACGATGATGACATTGGGAGACTTCGGATAGGAATAAACATCGATAAGTCCGTCCAGTTCCACTTGGAGCCGCGACTCCTCAAGCGTCTCTCGCACGGCAGCCTCCTGAACACTCTCGCCGCGATCGACATAACCGCCGGGAAAAACCCATTTACCCATGGCAGGCTCGACGCCGCGCCGGAGCAATACGATACGGCCGTTCAATGTGAAAATCGTGCCGGCGACGACCTTCGGATCCTGATAAAAGATAAAAGAACAAGCCCGGCATACCAGGCGCTTTGGCTCCATCGTTTTGATCGATCTCTTCTCCAGCCCACCGCCACAGCGAGGACAGAATCGATATTCAATATGGCCGTGCGCATGATGCTGATGATCTGCTGATGTCATAGATTTCTTTTTACCGGATATTTACTTGAAGTAAAAGAAAACTTTGGGTACGGTCAACGATGCTTCGCGCTGTCATTTTTGATTTTAACGGGATCATCGTCGACGACGAACCGATCCATTTCGCGCTATTCCAACGAGTTCTCAACGAGGAGGGCATCAAGCTAACCGAGGCAGACTACTATGCTCGCTATCTTGGCTGCGACGATCGTGGCGCATTCACGAAGGCCTATCGTGAGCATGGCCGAGCACTTAGCCATTCAAAGCTCGCCCAACTTATTGAACGCAAAGCCGCCTACTACCAGGAAGACATCAAGAGCAAGATGAGGGTCTTCCCTGGGGTCCAAACGCTAGTCCCGCAGCTGGCGCAGAAACTACCTCTCGCCATCGCCTCGGGCGCTTTAAGAAACGAGATCGAGATCATTCTCTCGGGCATCGGACTCTCGGCACATTTCCGCGCGATCGTGAGCGCGGAGGACGTTACTCGGGGAAAGCCTGAGCCGGAAATTTTTCTAAAGGCATTGGCGCAATTGAACGCCGCTCTCAGAAACGATCATCCCATCAGCCCGGCCGAATGTCTGGTCATCGAAGATTCCAAGGAAGGAATCCGTGGCGCTCGTCGCGCCGGTATGAAATGTCTGGCTGTGACCAATTCGCATCCGCCGGAACTTCTCAACGAGGCCGACAGCATCATCGATAGCTTAGAAGGGATCGGTCAGTCTCAACTTGAAGCCCTATGCTCTTAGCGCCGACTACGAATTAACGGTAGGGACTTTTTTGTGGCCGTAGAGTGATCTCCACCGGACAACAGGTCGGCGCTGAGGCCAGGATGTAATGAACCGTCTGCGCCACGTCCGCCGGTTGAATCATCTTGCTGCGGTCGAGTTGCCGGTTGGGCGGAATTAGCGGAGTATCGACAAATCCCGGCAAGATTACGGCAACCTTGATGCCGTACTGGCGCACTTCTTCATACAAGGATTGGGTGAATCCGATCAAGCCGAACTTGGACGCCGAATAGGCAGCGCCATTGGCTTCCCCGGTTTTTCCTGAGACCGAACCGATATTGATCACTGCTCCCTCGCCTTTTTCAATCATGCTGGGGACAAGCCAGCGGGCAAGAACCATTGGGCCGCGGAGATTGAGCCGCAACGTCTGATCCAGATCTTCACTTGGTACTTTGATGACGGGCGCGCGCTTTCCCCAACCGGCATTGTTGATCAGGATATCGGGCGCTCCCATGCGCTGCCGGCTTTCTTCGACGAGCCGTTGAATTTCATTGTCACGGGTCAAGTCTGCCGCGATGGCGATCGCCTCGCCGCCGGATCTCGATATTTCCTGCTGGACTTGTTCGAGCTGAGCCGATGTGCGGGCAGTCAAAATCACCCTGCAGCCGCACTCTGCCAGATTGGAAGCAACAGCCCTGCCGATGCCGCGGCCGGCGCCGGTAACAATGGCTATTTTCCCCGCGAGGCTGTTCACTGGAATGACTGCGAATGAGGCTTTTTCAGCAGGTCTCCTAATGAACGGTTGATGGATCGCTCTGCGGTCCCAAGGGCGCCACCGATGATCCGTGATGGTGAATCATCCGCCAAGCGCCGGAGTTCTTGAGAAAAACATTGGTTGCCAAAATCGTTACTGAAATGTTCTGACCCTCAAGAGAACTGGTCAGGTTTTCATAGAGCGTCACCCAAGCCACGTTACCACGGACGTCCACGGTAACGTCGGTCAGCATGAAACGCATGGAGGGTGTGTTCTCAAAAATGCGCCGCCAGCTTTCCATGACCGCTTCCCATCCCCTCAAGATCCGCCACCCCGGATGCCCGCATTGAATGTCGTAATCCCTCGCCCAAATCTTTTCCATCTCTTTGATGTCAAGGCTTTCGAAAGCACGGTAGAAACTCTCGTTGGCCCTGACGACTTCCAGTTTCTCTTCCTGCATTGTAGTCAATGCGACGGGTTGGGGGTGATGAACACCAACACTACCAATTGCTGTTGGCTGCGATTGCTGACGCCGTGATTTTGTCCTGAAGCAGCCAGCGCCATTTCTCCCGCGCCCAATTCTCTCTCTTCATTGCCGACTTGAAATAGACCCCGTCCCTCGACGACGTAGTAAACCTTGTCCTGTCCATCATGCACGTGCGGCGCCTGGGTTTGTCCCGGCTCGAAACAGTAAACATCACAGACAAACCGATCCGTCCCAAACAGCATATTTTTTTTCATCTTGTCGGCAGCGAACTGCTTTGCTTCGGCGAGACTCTTGAACATAGGTTTGTTTCCTGACTTGGACTATTGAATAGCTGACCGGATACTACCATAGGGGTAAAAACATGCAAAACCAGGCGGAATTTGCTATCGCTTAACGATGGATTCGGTACTGATTCGTTATCACGAGATCGCCTTGAAGAAAGGCAATCGCCGCTACTTCATCGAGCTGTTAAAGCGAAACCTCATCTCGGCGGTCAAGGATCTCGGCATCAAAGAGATTCGCAGCCTACCCGCCCGCCTTTTACTGACGTTCAAAGCCGACTTCGATAGCGAAGTTTTAACCGAGCGAATCCGAAGCGTATTTGGCGTGGCAAATTTTTCCATGGTAGAACGAACCCCTAGAGATATCGAAAATCTTCGCGCTCGAATCCTCGATTCGCTTGACGGCAGCCGATTTAGTTCCTTCCGTATCGATACCCAACGCGGCGATAAAACATTCGCTTTGAAGTCGCCGGAGATCAATCGGCAGCTTGGCGCCGCGGTAAAAAATCGAACAGGCGCGTCGTGTAAACCTGACCAATGCGGAATTGACGGTGACGGTGGAAATCCTGCCGCGGGACGCTTTCTTTGGTTTCAATAAAATTGCCGGACCCGGGGGCTTACCGGTCGGGGCCAGCGGCAGAGTGGTTGCGCTCATTTCGGGAGGCATTGATTCGCCGGTCGGCGCCTATCGAATGATGCAGCGCGGTTGCCGTTTGATTTTCGTTCACTTTCACAGCGCCCCATATCTCGATCAGACGTCGCAGCAGAAAGTGCGCCAGCTAGTCAGCGAGCTGACACGTTGCCAGTTTCAATCGCGCCTTTACCTCATCCCGTTTGGCGAGATTCAGCGCCAAATTGTTGCGGCTGTCGCCAGGCCGCTGCGGGTCATCTTGTATCGGAGAATGATGCTGCGAATTGCCGAGCAAGTCGCGCGCCGCGAAAAATGCCAAGCCTTGATTACCGGCGAAAGTCTAGCTCAAGTAGCCTCACAAACCTTGCAAAATATGGCAGTGATTCAACAAGCAGCGCAGCTGCCGATTCTTCGGCCGCTGGTCGGCATGGACAAACAGGAAATCATCGATCAGGCGCGGCGCATCGGGACTTACGAGATCTCGTCCATTCCAGACCAGGATTGTTGCCAGCTTTTTGTTCCGAAACATCCGGCTACCAAGGCGCGGCTCGCTGACGTGGAACAGGACGAAAGCCGGCTTGACATAGAAACACTGATCCGTCTAGGAACCACCAACGCCACCGAAGAAGAATTCAACTTTCCCGCACCGGGTCGGTAATTGTGCTTCGTTTTTCCGCATAGTGATGGCCGGTTCGAAGTGAACCGTAATCGGAGAACAACAGCCGCCAAACGGTCGCGGCCGCCGCGGCTATCCTGAGGGGCGTTTGTTTATACCAAGAGGACATCCGTCAGTGTGCTGACGCTGAATCAGGTATTGCTGCTTTTAGAGTGGCGCGGGTGCAGTGGGAGCAAAGCAAGCCCGGTGTTAAATCGAATTTGCGATGTCCGGAGGATCGCTTATCGCGTTGGCCTTCAAACAGTTGTCATGGACGAGAATGCGCTGGCGGGACCGATTGATCTCAGCTCGGCGACTTTGCCGCCGCCTCAACATTGAAAGTGATCGCCCCCTCCCTCCGCCGGATCGATGACGCGACATCAGTTTAGCCGACCAGTCGAAGCCCCCGATGGTTAAAGGTATTGTTGAATCCGCTGCAGGCTCGGTGGAAAGAATAACTCCTCCGGCTCGAGCTTTCGTTTGATCATTCCTTGCTCATATTCGTATCGGATCGCCGCCTCCAACGTCCTTCGGTTCTCTTCCAGATTGTAGGGCCAAGGGTCGGGACCAAAGATCTCGCGTTGTTCTCGGATAAGATCCTGGACCCAGACAAGCGCAAAGCTGCGCGGATCGCTATTGCGTTCGTAACAAATTTCTTTCGCTCTCTGAAACGCCCGCACCAGGCTGACTCCTACCCACGGGTTTTTCTCGAGAATCGCGTTCCTCACAACCACGGTGTGCATGATCGGAAAATGGCCGCCGTTTTTGTAGTACTCCATTTCGGCCTTCTTCGGATCGGCAAACAACAGAGCAACTTTGGGCGAGCCCGCTTTGATCGATGGCAACGTCTCCGGATAAAGCGCCGCTTCCAGCTCGCCATCGAGCAGCATTCGGTCGACGTTTTTCCCCGACGGCACGCGCTTGACGTTCATCCACTTTGCCGGTTCGAAAGCGATGTCCTCTTCCTCCTGGCACCACCATTCGATGGACTTCAAGTCGACGCCGTAATGGTCCTGAAGGATGCCGCGCATCCACAGGCCGGCGGAGTTCTGCAAAGTATCAAGAGCCACTCTCTTGCCGTTTAGGTCCGAGGGTTTGTCGATGCCGCAGCCGGTTCTCTTGACCATGTAGGAGTGCCGAAACCGGCGGTGCGGGAAAACCGGAATCGCGGTGTAGTTGCAGCCGCGATCATGAGACACCAAATAGGCGATCAGTGATAGCTCGCAGACGTCGAATTCTTCATGCCGGAGCATCCGGCCATGCCGCTCTGGAGAGGGCATGGTGAGTACATTTAAATCAATACCCTGCGGCTGGATTTCGCCATTGATCAATGGCCGCAAGAAATCGTAATCGCCGCAAGCCAGAGCAAGTTTCAATCTGGACATCTATTCTCCTTTTACATATTGTCGATAAAGCTCAGGGGTATCGATATCTAACGTAATGCCCTCATCCTGCCATTCAATCTCCAGGGTTTCTTGGCGATGCGCATTCACCACCGCCTTGGCGCCCTGATCAAGGGGAGCATCGAGCAACTCTCCGAATAATTCGCGCGAAAAAATAACCGGGTGACCGCGCTTCCCTTTATAGCGCGGCACCACGATCATTTTTTTTGTTTCGAAGAAACTCTCGATCAGCGCGTCCACCAGCGCGACATCGATAAAGGGATGATCCACTAAATGGACCAGCATGCCATCGCATCGATCATCGTTACTGATATGACGTATGGCTGCCTGCAAGGACGATAGTTGGCCGCTGCGGTAATCGGGATTGATCACCACCTCGACCGGCAAATGCTCGATTTGGCCGCGCAATTGATCGGCATGATGACCCAAGACAACGATGGTTCGACCTACCCTGCTCTGCCCGATCACACGGATAATGCGTTCGATAAACTTCTGGCCTTCGATCGGCAATAGCGCCTTGGGGCGGCCCATGCGACTGGACTCGCCCGCGGAAAGAACGACAGCGATGATCATGGGTATTTTTGTGGTTGACCTACTTGTAGACTTTGTCGATAAACCCGGTCTTCTCCAATTCGCGCACGATGCTGTCGTCGATGATATCCTCGACGCGCAAAGTAGCGCCGGGCTTTCGCGCCAGCGCCTCTTTTATTTGCACCTCGGTTCCTTCACGGGTAACCAATGGGACACGATCGTGCAACTTCGCGTTGGCGGCCCAGGATGACTCTAGGAATTGCGGATTATTCTGACGCGTGTACTTGGCGATAAACTTCATGGTGTCTTGCTTACGGGTCTTAAGGAAATGGGTCGCTTCAATAAGCGCCATGGTGAGCTTTCTCAAAGTTTCCCGGTTGCTCGCCAGATAACTCTTTGTGGTGGTGGAGCAAATATACGGAAAATCGAAACGCTTTTGAAAGTCCGCCGTGCTGATCATAATCCGATGGGGCATACCCTTGGCAAGGTGGATGGTTCCGGGCGGTGACGGAAAGCCGACGATTTTACCCGTTCTAAACGCCGCCGCTCGCTCCGACGGGCCACCCACTTGCATGATCGGCACTTCCTTCACCGGCTCCAAACCCAATCCTTTGATCAATACCCTTGCCGCTACGTCCGAAGCACTTCCCACACGGCTGATGCCGACGCTTTTCCCTTTCAAGTCTTCCACCGATTTCACCGACTCCTGAACCACCAGTTCGTAGGGCAACGTATTGATATAGCATGCGGTCATGATCAGGTTGGCGCCGGCCACAACTGCACTCGCCACCGCGCCCCCGGAGCTGTTGGCAACCTGAATATCGCCTGAGACCAACGTGGAGACGCTCATGGTCGAGCTTTGGATAAAAACCAGCTCGACATCGAGTCCATGTTTCCTATACAGCTCCGCATCGAGTGCGGTGAACCACACCACATTCGATGCGTCGGCTGAACTGTAGGCGATTTTGATACGTTCTTGGCTAAAGGACTGCGACCGTCAGAACCAACAACAACATAACAGCCAACCATAGCTCTACCACGATCCTCATCGTACCTCCGAAATGCGCGATGAAATTTTTTCTAACACACAAGCTTGCGTAGGAAACAATAACGAAAAATGGGACGATGGACGAAGGGCCAGGTGGTCAACGAAATGTGGGCTATCCAAGGACCGGGCCCATAAAAGAACCACGAAAGATCACTGCTCGGCAGGCAGGGCCATACAGTCGCCCACCGGCAATTCCACCCAAACAGTGTCGCCGCGGCGCACTCGAAGCGAATGGGGTTGATGAGTCTCTAGAACATGCTTGCCGAGCTCGATCGTGCAATCGACATACTCGCCGAGAAACATCGCAGCACCGATCTTACCCTCCAAGACATTGTCTCCCTGCGAGGGCTTCTTTTGATGCAGGACAATGCTTTCCGGGCGCACCACAACGACCACCTTGTCGCCGGCTTTCAATTCAGTCAAAATCCCGCAGGAGAGCTCCCCCTCCTCGGTTCTCACGATGCCGGTTCCATCGCTTCCCCGGTTTGTGACTTGCCCGCTGATTTGATTGGTCGAGCCGATGAATTGCGCAACAAATTTACTCCTGGGCTGAAGATAGATCTCACGCGGAGTCCCTTCCTGAACAGTCACCCCGGCGCTCATCACCGCAATGACATTGGACATCGATAATGCTTCGATCTGATCATGCGTAACATACAAGGTAGTGATGCCCAGGCGCCGCTGCAACTCGCGAAGCTCCACGCGCATGCGCTCGCGCAGCTTGGCATCGAGGTTACTTAGTGGCTCATCCAAGAGCAGGACTTTCGGCTCCCGGACCAGCGCCCGAGCCAACGCAAGACGTTGCTGCTGGCCGCCGGAAAGCTGCGTCGCCATCCGGTCTTCGTAACCTCCCAGCTCAACCTGCTCAACGGCGGTCATCACCTTCCTTCGAATCTCCTCGTTGCTGACCTTCTGTTTGCCCACCCTCAGGGGAAAGGCGACATTCTCAAAAACCGTCATGTGCGGCCAAATGGCGTAGCTCTGAAAAACCATGCCGATAGGCCGACGATAAGCCGGGACAAACGTGCGACTGGAGGCTGAAAAAACTTTCTGTCCGGCAACAATAATTTCGCCTTCATCGGCCTTTTCCAAACCGGCGATGCATCTAAGCGTCGTTGTCTTGCCACAACCCGAGGGTCCCAAGAGGGTATAGAATCGTCCCTCTTCAACATTGAAGGAGACCCGGTCAACCGCCCTTACTCCGGCGTTCTTACCGTCGGCAAAGATCTTAACCAATGACTTTACTTCGATCACGACTGGGTTTCCTTATGTCTGAATGCCAAACCGTCCAGAGACCTTGTAAAAAACCGCCACTATCGAAAGCAGAACCACAATCATCAAGATCCCGATGGCCGCGACAATCGTCACCTGCCCCTGCTCAAACATGGTAAACAACAGAATCGATAGCACGCGGCTGTCCCCGGTTGCCAGCAACACTGAAGTCGAAAACTCGCGAAATGAAACGATGCAGATGTAAATCCAACCGGCGGCAATGCCGGGCCTGAGAAGCGGCAAAGTCACACGCTTGAAGGTCTGCCACCATGACGCTCCGGAAGCGGAGGCTGCCTCCTCCAATTCGCTATGAATCTGCACAATGGCGCCGGACGCCGAGCGCATGCCATAAGGCATATAGCGGGTCACATACGCGATCAGCAGCAACCAGATCGTGCCATAGATAGGCAAGGGAAAAGCGACATAAAGAAGGATCAAAGCCATGCCCATGACGATGCCCGGCACGGTAATCGGTATGAAAGCCAAAAAATCCAGCAGCCATGATCCGGGAAGCCGGCTCTTGTAGACGACCCAGGCAATGAGAGACGTCAGCGTCATCGCGACCGTAGCGGTCAGAGTCGCGAGAATAATGCTATTTTTCAGGGCATCCCAAAAAGGCCTGAATCCCAGGAGATAGCGATAGTTATCCAAACTCAGTTTCTCGACCGCATCCCAGCCCGGAGTAGCAAAGAAAGGCAGGAAGGATGCCCAGAACAGGACCAGGAACGGCAGCAGAACGACGAACACGAAATAGACCATCAGAAAGCTGAAGCCGACCCATTTCCACGGTCCGAGATCGAACTGCCGCGGTCTGAACGCTTTGCCGGTGACGGTCTGAAATTTTTTGCTCTCGCGCGTCGATCGAGTGTACAGCCAGACGCCGATGGCGCTCAGCAGAAGTAAGCCCACCGCCAGCGCCGCTCCCCTTCCATAGTCAGGCGGGTACTCGTTAAAAGCTAAATAAATTTCACTAGTGTAGACGTAAATACGCGCCGGAATACCGATGAGTGCCGGTGTCTCGAAGGATTCCAATGTACGAACGAATAGAATCAAGAGCACCGAAGCGGTGGTCGGCATGAGCAAGCGAAAGGTCACACGACGAAAGGTCTGCCATGTGTTCGCCCCCGACATCATCGCCGACTCCTCCAGCGAAGGATCCATCGATTTGAACGCCGCGACCATAAGCAGGAATGCCAGCGGCACCTGCCCGACCGAGTGAACCCAAATCATGCCGGGGAGAGAAAACACATTGAAAGGAGCTGATTGCAACCCGAAGAGCCATTGTAGCCAGACGTTGAGATAACCGAACTTGGGGCTCAGAAGAAATATCCAGGCGATCGACTCGAGCACTCCCGGCAGGATCAGCGGCACGACCGCAATCGGCACGAAAAGACTTCGTAGAGGTGTATTGGTCCTTTCGGTGAGCCACGCCAGCATCGTCCCCAGCAGAAATGTCAATGTCGCCGATCCCGAGGCGAAAATGATGGAATTTACGAAGGTTGAATAGGTATACGGGCTGGCGTAGGCAGCGTAATAATTTTCCAGAGTAACAACAAATTCTCTCGGCGCAATTTCCTTCTCGAAGCTGCCGTAAACCAGCATGAACAACGGCAACACCGCCAGATAGATCAGCACGGCGGCGCCGATGATGGGAATCACCAGCGCCGGCTCGCGCAGCAGTCGGAACCCCGTGGTCTCGGTTCTTGGCAAAACCTCTGTCGCCATGATTAATCAAACCTCCGGCTTCAGGTTCCTACGCTTAGACTTGTTAGCGGAGTCGGAAAATCTGTTTCCATATCTTCTCGTATTTTGGAAATTCCTTGAGGTCCTCGACGCTGATGGGGTAGATCTTCTCAGTCCGGGTTTTGTCCACCGGTTCTACTTTCGGGTGCGCGGGAGTTCGGCCGCCTTGGGCCATAGCTTTCTGTCCGTCGATACTGGCCATCCAGCGGGCAAATAACAGCGCCGTGTTGGGATGAGGCGCGTCCTTAAAAATTGCCGTGGCATTGATCGAAGCAACGCCTTCACTCAGCATGTAGTTGAGCGGCGCTCCCTTTTTAATCCTGCTTGGATAATGATGAGAATAACAAGTCAGACAAACGGCTGCTTGCCCGGCGACGAGTAACTCCGCCAATTGGGAATGACCGGAATGAAACTCGACGTTGTTAGCGGCGATCTTTTTCCACAAATTGATGGCTTTCTCATCGTCTTTAAACTTGTACTTGGCAAATCCCAGAAGCATTTCCAGGTCCCGGGGCTCGGCGATCAGCCGGTTTTTCCAGCGCGGATCGGCAAAATCCTCGTACTGCTTGGGCTCTTCTTCTTTCTTTACTAGATTGGTGTTCCATGCCGCAATAATGAACTGAAGATCCGAAGCGACCCAGAACGTTCCCTTCATTCCGGCGACGTAGTCTGCGGATTCTGGAAGCGTTGTTTCCAGCAACAGCTTCTGATCCTGAGCCTGACTGACATTCTCCAGCGGCACCTGTAAGACATCCCCTAGAGTCTTGCCGCCGCGCGCCTCGGTGACCGCCCGAGCAACCAATTTATCGGAAGTTGCATCGACATGATTGACTTTGATTCCCGGAAACCGTTTTTCAAAAACCGGAAGAATTCTGGCGGCATTGATTTGCGCCAACGTGGCATAGAAATTGAGCGTGCCGCCTTCTTTCAATGCGCTTTTATGAAGCTCATCGAGAGTTTGTGACTGTGCGATCCCGGTGGTTGAGAATAACACCGCCAATACGGCAAACAGCGCGTGAGTTCTAGCTCGCTGCCTAAAAAACCTCTTCATCTAATCGACCTCCTTGCAATCCTATACAAACGTGAATTTTCGCATGGTTGATATCAGGTTAAAATGCGGAGTCAAGTCAAACAATTGTCAACGGAGTTTAAAAATCTCCTTCCAAATTTTTTCGTATCTTCGGCCATTCTTTTATTTCCTCCGCGCCGATGGCGTAGATCGCTTCGGGTCGGGTCTTTTCCACCGGTTCGACTTTCGGATGAGCTGGCGTGCGGCCGCCTTGACTGTAGGCTCTCTGTCCCTCCTGGCTCATTGCCCATCTCGCAAATAACAAGGCCGTGTTGGGATGGGGAGCATTTTTGAAAACAGCGGTCCCCGAAATCGTGCCGATGCCTTCGGCCAGCAGGTAGTTAACCGGAGCGCCTTTCTTGATGCGCGGCGGGAAGTGATGCGAGTAACAGGTGAAGCACGCGGCGCCCTGGCCAGACACCAAAAATTCTGCTAATTCCGAATGCCCCTTATGGAATTCGACGCCGTTGGCAGCGATCTTTTTCAACAACGCTATTGCCTTCTCGTCACTCTTGTATTTGCGCCGGGCCAGGCCAATGAACATTCCACATCCCTCGGTTCCGCGATCAGCTTGCCTTTCCATTTAGGATCGGCAAAGTCTTCAAAGGATTTTGGCGCATCCTCCGGCTTTACGAGATTGGTGTTCCACGCGGCAACCAGAAAGATGATATCAGTCGCGACCCACGAGCTGCCTTTCATGCCGTCGGGATACTCCGCCGCCTCAGGAGGCAACTTCTCCGATAACAATCCCTGCTCTTGGACTTGCAACAAATTTTCCAACGCTCCTTGGAAGACATCAGCGAGAGTTCGGCCGCCGCGGGCCTCCGTGATCGCTCTGGTTGCCAGCGCATTCGCAGTGGCGTCAACATGGTTGACCTTGATCCCCGGAAAGCGTTTTTCAAACACAGGCAGAATCTTGACGGCATTAATCTGCGCCAGCGTTCCATAAAAGTTTACCGTGCCGCCTTCCTTTAGCGCCTGCTTGTAGAGCTCGTCCAAGCCTTGAGCGGTTGCCGTTGCGCCTGGCATAAACAACCAACCGATGAGAGTCAACCACGAAAAGATCAAAGAAATTTTTCTGTAGCTCGACATGGTGCCTCCGACAATAAGTGATGATCTACAGCTTTCTTGATGATCAAGTTTAGCGCAGCTTGAAGACTTCCTTCCAAGCTTTCTCATATTTTGCGTATTGCTTCAGATCCTCAACTCCCACCGCGTAAATCGCCTGGGGCCGGATCTTTTCCGTGGGTTCGACCTTGGGATGAGCCGGGGTTCTGCCGCCCTGGGCATAGACCTTCTGTCCCTCTTCCGATGCCGCCCAGCGGTTAAACAGCCAGGCGGTGTTGGGGTGCGGCGCATTCTTCATCACCGCAACCGCGATAATGCCGGCGGCGCCTTCTGAGAGCATGTAATCGACCGGCGCGCCTTTCTTTTTTCGGGAGGGGTAGTGATGTGAGTAACAGGTGAAACACGCAGCGGCCTGCCCGGCAACTATAAACTCAGCAAGCTGCGAGTGCCCTTTATGAAATTCGACGTTATTAGCGGCAATTTTCGTAAGAATTGCCCGTGCTTTCTCGAAGCTTTTATGCTTGTGCGTCAAGCCGATCAAAACTTCGTAATCTCTTGGTTCAGCAATCAGACGCCCTTTCCAGCGCGGATCCGCGAAGTCATCCAGGGTCTTGGGTTCCTCCTCCTTTTTCACCTTTTCGGTATTCCAGGCGCCGACAAAAAAGATGAGGTTGTTGGCGGTCCAGAATGTCCCTTTCAGATTTGCCGGATACTCTGCGGCTTCCGGCGGCGCCTTTTCCAGGATCAAACCCTGGGCGTGGATCTTATTGATGTCTTCGAGCCCGAATTCAACTACATCGGCGAGAGTTCGGCCGCCTCGTGCTTCGGTGATAGCGCGGGCTGAAAGCTTGTCGGAGGTAGCATCGACGTGGTTAATCCTAATGCCGGGAAAGCGCTTCTCGAAAACCGGATAGATTTTCTCGGCGTTGATTTGCGCCAGCGAGCAGTAGCAGTTAAGCACGCCTTCTTCGCTTGAGGGCTTTTTTGTAGAGTTCATCAATCGATTCGCTTTGCGCGGCAAAGCCCGGCGAAACCAAGCCCAAAGTCGCCGCCAATAAAATCAATGTGCCAATGGCCAAATCGCATGTCGCCTCCTCTGCCGCCTTTTTGGTCGGCTTTGAAGTCATCCTGCTCTTTTTAGATTCCTGTGGGAAACTGATGTGATCTATAGATGCGATTCCGATCATCTTAGCTTGAATATATCTTTCCAGATCTTTTCGTATTTGCTCCAGTTCTTTAGTTCGTCGGTGCCGATTGGATAGATTTTCGCCGGCCGGATCTTGTCCATAGGCTCGACTTTGGGATGGGGCGGCGTGCGGCCGCCGATGGCGTAGACCTTTTGCCCTTCCTCGCTGGCGGACCAGCGGGCAAACAACCATGCCGTATTGGGATGAGGACTGTCTTTGGCCACCGCTGTCGCGTTTATTGATGCGACGCCTTCGGTCAGCATATATCCTAGAGGCGCGCCTTTTTTGATGCGTGGCGGATAGTGATGGGCATAGCAGGTAAAGCACGCGGCCGCCTGTCCGGCCACCAGAAACTCGGCAAGCTGGGAGTGGCCTTTGTGAAACTCTACGTTATTGGCGGCGATTTTCTTGAGCAGCGCTATCGCCTTCTCGTCGCTTTGTACTTGTGATTGGCAAGACCCATGAGGACCTCGACGTCACGCGGTTCGGCGATGAGCCGCCCCTTCCAGCGCGGATCCGCGAAGTCTTCGAACTGCTTGGGCTCTTCGCCTTTCTTGACCAGGTTTGTATTCCAGGCTCCCGTAATAAACAACAAATCGGCTGCGATCCAGAAGCTACCCTTCAGATTGTCGGGATAGGCCGCCGCTTCGGGAGGAAGTTTCTCAATAACTAGTTTCTGATCCGCCAGTTGTAAAATATTTTCCAAAGTCATCTGGAAGATATCGGCGGAGACTTTGCCGCCGCGCGCTTCCGTGATAGCGCGCGCCGCCAGCCTATCGGCAGTGGCGTCAACGTGATTGATCTTCAATCCGGGAAAGCGCTTCTCAAATAGGGGAATGACTTTGGCGGCATTGATTTGCGCCAAGGTGCCATAAAAGTTTAGATCCCCGCCTTCTTTGAGCGCCTTCTTGTAGAGGTCATCCAGGCTCTCGGTCTGTCCGTTTCCCCAACTCAGGAAAGGCGACGACAATCAGGAAGATTATCCACCAGCTAATTTTTTTTGAGATTAGAAAACATCGCGCATCCCTCCGTAGTTATTTCTAACGGTAGTGGAATATCGCCGTGTACTACTTCTTACCGCCCTTCATTGCGGTTTGGAGTTTGATTTTCAAATCAGGGCTCATACCAAGAAACTCCTGAACCAGTTTGTATATCTCATCGCCGAGCATCGGATCGATTTCGAGTTTGCCTTTTTCCGCATCAGCCATGAGTTCTTTGTCCGTGAAAACTTTCGCAAAGGCATTTTCCAGAGCATGGGCACGATCGGCGGGGGTTCCTGGCGGAAGAACATAAACCTTGCCGAAATCATTCGGTGTGCTCGTGCCATATTTCATAATCAGACGTTGTTCATTGGTTTTGCCGATCTGTGAAATCGTCGGCACGTTGGGGATGATTAGATCCTTGATCGGTTTTTCGGATAACTGCGCCAGCACCAGCCACTCGCCGCTCTTGACCTTGTCGAATGAAGTTACCTTCGAGGAAGTCCAGGTGTTGAAGAAGCCATCCACCTCGCCGCTGTCAATGGCTAATCTTACGTCGGCGGTTCCCTTGTACCCGGAAACGACTTTGAGATTCGCGCCTAACACGTCACGCGCCAGTATCGGCGCATGTTCCACGGTCGATCCCGGAATCGCGCCAATACTTACCTGCTTGCTTTTGGCACCGATCAGATCATCGAATTTAGTGACGCCTGATTTTCTTCGTGACGATAAACAAGTAGGTTTCGCTCACCGGCACCGCAAGATAGCGAAATTTGGCCATATCGAACTGGATAGAAGGACTGCCGAAGAGTTGCTCGAGAACAATCGGTCCCGAAATGTTGCCGATGACGGTGCCGTCTTTGGGCGCTGCGTTGAAAGTATGATTCGCCGCGATGATGCTCCCGGCGCCGGGCATATTATCGACGATTACGGCGGGATTCCCGGGAATGTATTTGGACATGTGGCGGGCAATCAGCCTGGAGTACTGATCGTAGCCGCCGCCGGCGGAAAACCCGACGATGATCCGCACCGTCTTGCCTCGGTAAAAATCGGCAACGGCCTTTTCATCATAGCTTGGCTTAGCGCCCGGCTGAGCAGCCATAGCGGAATTAGATGAAATCCACAGCGCAAGAAACAGCAGCACAAAAACTTTGGCGAAACTCATGGCAATTTCTTCAGCCTCCTTCTTCTTTCAACCGTTAAATGATTTGTTTCTTCAGTGATTAGACGACAATGGCAGATCCGAGCTTCAGCTTTGGCTTAGCTGAGCTCTTTCTTTTGTTAATCGACCGGCCTTCAAGAAGGGTACTTTGAAGCCAAATCTCCTTGCCTGCCGCGCCAATCATAACCCAAGGCTCCTCTGTAACACCTGATGTGGCTCCACAACCGCTACAGGTGCTCAAGCCTTTTAAGCGTCGCGGCGTAATCAGCAACCGCTTTATCGATCGGATAGTCCGGTTGATACCCGAGCTGTTCTTTAGATCTCGAGAAATCGCTCGCAAGACGAGATTCGGGGTAAGGCATTGGATTATCGCCTTTGATCAACTCGATCTTCGAGTCGGGAAAATTTTTTTGAATGGCCGCGACGATCTCCTCACCGCCGACCATCTGGCCATTGCCGATGTGAAATAGATCGTCCTTGAATTTTCCCTGCATTACAGCGAGCACTGTTCCCTTAGCGGCATCCTTGCCGTATAAGATTTCGGCAGCGCCATAAGGCCATTTGATTTTCGCCGCTTCACCTTTAAGAGCGGCGCGGATCATTTGCTGGATCGCGACTTCTCTGGTTGCTTTGAGCGCCACTGGCGACGGACCATAAAGACCGCCGACGTAACGAAGGCAGATGAATTCAAAACCGTATCGTCTGGCGTAAGCCCGGCCCATGAACTCGCAGCTGGCTTTGGTCGCGGCATAGATCGAGGGCGGGTTTATCGGAATGGATTCATCTATTTTCGCTAAACCTTCGCCGATGGATCCTAGGTAGACTGTTCCGGAACTTGGAAAGATGATGCGGGAAACCTTTTCCAGACGCGCCGCTTCCAAGACATTGACCGTTCCCATGAAATTCAGACGCACGCCGCTATACGGTCGCCGCTGAACTTCCTCGCCTAGAAACGCCGCCAGATGAATAATGCGGTCACAGTCATGGTCGCGCAGCGTGGAGATCAAAGCCGGCAGGTCCGCCATGTCGCCGCGCACCAAAGTGACTCGGTCGGTGTCAACGCCGACTGCCGCCAGCAGCCGCTCATTGATCGCCACATCGAAAACCACCGGCCGTTCCCCTCGCTCCAACAACATGCCCACCGCATAGGCTCCGACCAGGCCCGAACCACCGGTGACAAGAATTCCCTTAGCCATTTTGGCTCCTCCAGGAACTGCCTCTACTATCTCAAACGGCTCATCGAGTCAACGTAGTCGTTTTCGTCAATTTTAACGTCTTTGGTAGCAGTTTTAGTAACTTAAAAGAGACACGAGCCGTTTATCTGCCCCGCATCTCCTAAGACTTTGGATGGAGAAAGCTGAGTGTTTGCTTGATTTCATCAATAGCAAAATGATAGTTATGCGGCGGGTTTGCAGGAGGGTTCAATCATGGTCTCCAAAATGGTTTTGGTTTTAGCCGGATTGCTTTCATTCGTGGTCACGGTTTCGGCCGTCAACGCACAAGAAAAGCTCAGGCTTGCCTGGGCGGGTTTCAGCCCGACCAATAGCCCCATCTGGGTCATCGAAGACAGGAAGCTTTTACAGAAGATGGGTGTCGAGCCGGAGATCATCGCGATCAGCGCCAGCCCGACGGTCCTCCAAGCGCTTCTGGCAAATGAGATCGATGCCGCCAGCATTTCCGTTACCACCTTGACCAGCTCACGCCTTCAGGGCGCCGACACAGTGATGGTCGTCGGCGTGGTCCCCACTTTTGTTGACCATATTGTTTCACTCTCCAATATCACCAAGGTGGAGCAACTAAAAGGTAAAACCGGCGCGGTCAATCGTTTAGGCAGCACTTCCGATCTCGGTCTTCGTCTTGCCTTGAGGAAACTCGGCGTCGATCCGGAGAAAGACGTGAAGATCATCCCTGCAGGAGGCAATCCCGAGCGATTCGCGGCGCTCAGCAAAGGACTGGTTCAGTTTACTATTATGCCGGAGCCGTTCTTAACCCAGGCAGAGAAGCTCGGCTTCCGCAACCTTTATAATGTAACCGATCTCAAAATACCCTTCTGGTGGAACGGCATTCTCAGCCGAGAAGCGATCGTCAAGAAGAATCGGCCGCTTCTGCTCAAGCTCACCCGAGCCATGGTGGAAGCCATCCACATTATCAAGACAGAGAAGGAGTATGCCAAAGGTCTATTCAAAAAGAATCTAGGCGTTGCAGATCCTGAAGGTTTGGAAAGAGCCTATCAAGATTACTCCAGTGTATTTCCCGAGATTCCGTATCCTCATCCTGAGGGCGTTAAGACCATGCTCGACGATCTCGCGCCGCGCAATCCGAAAGCCGCTGCGGCCGATCCCAAGGCATTCGTCGATATGAGTCTGGTCAAAGAGGTGGAGGCCTCTGGTTTGATCAAGCAGCTTTATAAGAAATAAACCACGGAGGTTAAATCATGGCAGCACAACCAGAAGTACTTGCAGACGAACATCCACTAATGCGCCAAGGGATGGGCCGGCTGCGTGGCAAGGTTGCGGTGATCACCGGAGCAAACAGTG
The DNA here is from genome assembly GCA_963728565.1 of uncultured delta proteobacterium. Taxonomy (GTDB): domain Bacteria; phylum Desulfobacterota; class Binatia; order UBA9968; family UBA9968; genus WHTF01. The sequence goes on along the minus strand of CAVSLC010000009.1, from coordinate 3,885 downwards.
GAATCGGTCGGGCCACCGCTCGGCTCTTCGGGCGCGAAGGCGCTAAGGTTGTTTGCTGCGATATTCAGGAGACGATCACGCCGCGAATCGACGAGGTGATCAAACGGGAAGGCGGGCAGGCGGTTTTTACTAAGATCGACGTGACCAAGCAGGACGATTGCGAACGCCTGCTCAGCGCCGCCATAGAAGCGTTTGGCGATTTGGATATTCTCTATAACAACGCCGGCGCCGGTATCCGCAAGAAGCTCCATGAGCACACCGATGACGAATGGAATTTCGTTCTCAACACTAATTTGAACGCAATGTTTCGAGGCGCCCGCGCGGTGCTGCCGCATTTTATTAAAAAAGGAAGCGGGAACATCGTCACCACCGCTTCCACATTCGGCCTTTTAGCTTCAGCGGAGTATCCGGGTTACTGCGCCACTAAAGCGGCGATCGTCAATCTCACCCGCGAGATGGCGTTGGACTATGGCCCGCTCGGGATCAGAGTAAACTGTGTTTGCCCCGGCGCCATCGAGACTCCGCGCTTCAGAGGATTTCCGCCTAAGCCGACCTTGAGCGGCATTACCGAAGAACAGCGCAAAACGATGGGCTCCAGCAATAAGGCTCTGCTGCGCATGGGTCGTCCGGAAGAGATTGCCTATGGCGTGCTTTTTCTGGTCTCCGATGAAGCTTCCTTCGTAACCGGTCACGCGCTGGTCATCGACGGCGGTCAAACCATCGACGCATAAGCCGCAGCATTGGAGTCATGGAGTGGTGAGTTCGCTGCACACCTCCACCATCCTGAACGAATGAAATTCCTGGAGGCTGGTCAAAAAGGTTTAGATGCGAGGCGTGCGACGGTCGACGAGCGGAGGCGTACTCTGGAGTACGTCGAGCAAGTCGGACTAGCGCAACGAAGCAGATGAACCTTTTTCACCAGCCTGGAATTATTTTCGGACGACGTACCAATTGTTCTGTATATCGTGCGCCAACTCATGTTTCTGCACCGATCTAAACCCGGCTTTTTGAAGATAATCCCGGGTCATCTCTTCGCCCCACATCGCCCCGACCCCTTCACCGCCCTGGGCCAGGGAAACCGTCATGCAGTGCATGCATGACACTGTATACAAAAACGGGCCGATCGGATGATCGATATTCTTGTGAAGTTGGCTGGAGCCTTTGATATCCTGCATCAGGTAGACTCCGTTCGGGCGCAGAGCGCGATGGACGCCTTTGAGAACGTTCAACGGAAATTTTTGATCGTGAACCGCGTCGAAGGTGGTTATTAGATCGAAAGCTTCGACCTCTGCGGTTTGATCGAAATGACTCAGATCGGCAACGATAAATTCTACGTTCCTGAGTTTTTTCTCCGCTGCGGTTTTCCAAGCGAACATGACCGCTTCGCTTGAGAGATCCATCCCGGTAAATCTGCTATTGGGAAACAGTTCAGCTAGCCGAATCATCGTCAGTCCTCGGCCGCAGCCGACATCGAGCATTTGAATCCCGTCTGCCAGCTGATCCGATAAGCCGGGAACGAGCGGCAGAATATGACTTTCTAGAGAAGAAAGAACGGATTGGCCGCTGTCCTCGGCCATAACCTCATGGAAGCGCGGGAACCTGGAATATGGAACGCCGCCGCCTTTGTAAAAGCACTCGACGATTTCATCTTCGACACTGCCCATGACACCGATGTACTGCGCGAAGACCGACATGTTATTAGCACCGGCTGCTCGAGTAAGCGCTGCTGCATTTTCTAGCGGCAAGGAAAACTTGTAGGTATTCGGATCCAATTCGACGACACCCCCGGTTACCATGGCGCCAAGCCATTCGCGAACGTAGCGCTCGTTAAGACCGGCCTTAGAAGCAATCTCAGCGCGACGAAGACGGCTGAAGATTGCTCATCGTATCGAAGAGCCCGGTGCGGTGGCCGATGGAAATCATCACGCAAAGCGAGCTTTGATTCAGCATAGTCAGGAGACGGTTGGCGAAATCGTCAGCCTTTGCTTGGCTAAACGAATTTGTTGGAGGATCGGTAGTCATGGGCGCCCCTCTATCTAGATTACGAGTTATTTGGCGAACGCGTTCGAGTGCTCTCGGTTACTTCCGTCCTTCGCTATGTGAGAATAGCGAGCAGGGAGTGAGCAACAATCCTCGCGCCAAAACCCGGAGTTGAGAGTAAACGCAATCGCTAAGTACAATCAAGGTTGCGTTAAGATGCTTCGCTCCATGCCTTCTAATTTGACCGGCAAGTATTCTTGGGCAAAAACTCGGATTGCAGCGGCGACATCGGCGGCGGTTCGAGCGACGTTATCGCGCGCGCGCAGCCGGGTTCCAAACTCCAATTGGATGGCATCAATGCCGGCAGCGCGGTGACTGCCGTAGGTTTGCGCGGTATGGCCGCCGCTATAACGCGACTCGCGATCATCAACACTGGCGTCGGGCATAATTTTGTAACCTCTTAAAGCTAACTGGCCGAGTATGCTATGAGGTCCAGTCAGTGCTTGCCGGCCAAATCTCCGAACCAGGTCCGTCACACTCCTACCATGCCTGGTGCCGCGAAAGATAACGTTTGCCTCCGCCGCTTGTCCATGAATATCGAGCAGCAAGCCGCGGCCCCAGACCTGACGTATCTGTTTGCACGCCTCATCAACTGCGCTGTGAAAAGCGGCATAATAGGGCTGCGCTTCAAGAGCTTCATAAGCTTCAATGGACGGGCGATTGGCATCGATGTATTTGCGGTCGAAGCGGGCAATGACCAAAAACGGCTTGGCTCCGGACATTTGGCCAAGTTTCAGCGCAATGGCTTCGGCTAATTCTGCTGTATTATGATCGCGGTCGGTTTTGAACTGCGGCACGCCATTGCCCTGGCGCATGCCTATCCCCGGGATTGCCTCACGGCCGCCATGAGGCGCGACCAGAACGAGCGGCAGGTTACCGGTCGTAAGCGTCAGCAGACGTTCAGCTTCGACCACGCTTTGCGCAAAGGCTTCGGCTTGCAACCAGCCTGTGAGCGCCAGCAGAGCCGAACTCAGAAGCCGTGTGCACTCGCGGTACATATTACCTGTTATTCCTTTGGTTTAGGTTCGGCACTTCTGACTTACGCCCGACTCTAATCAGCTTCCGGCATCTTCTCGCGCAGACGCTCTAAAAACCCGCTCGGAAACGGCTCGGCTTTAAGATCCAATGCCCGTTTCGCTTTGATCCAAGCCTCCGAGTACCGCTCCTGAGCATAGAGCGAAATAGCCCAGGCGCGCCAACTCGCTGCATCGTTTCGATCGATCTCGATGCTTTCGGCAAAGCGGTTATTTGCAAGAACGAAACGGTGCGCCCGACCAAGTTGGTCGGGCGGCGGCATCCGCGTCGCGTATTCGGAATGCAAGATCCCGAGATCCGTGAGCAACTGCACTCGTTGAGATAACTCGTCGTTTAGTTCCCGCGCAATCTCCAACTGTTCGATGGCTTCCTTGATTTTTCCTTGGTCGCTCAAGATCGCGCCGAACCCCCAGAACGCTTGATAATTATTTTCATCGAGTTGCCAAGCTCGTATGAAATCCTGGAGCGCCAACTCGCGCTGGTTGTTCCTCACGAGCTTCCAGCCCTGCGCCGCAAATGCTTTGCTGGCGCTTATGCGGCTACCGTATTTCGCCACAGAAGCGCGAACGAAATCTTCGTCCGCGTTTTTCAGTGGTATTGATGGGCTAACTCCCGGCTCGTTGTAGACCGGCGGGGCTTCCGCAAAAGCCGGCAGAGATCCGGCTGGCGCAAGCCGAAGAGAAAATGAAAAAAACAGAAGCGAAAAAGCAATCGCTCTTCCGAGCCTGGGCCTTTGTCGCCGTTGAAATCTTTGATCGGAGCTTTGAAGTCCTTCTCGCCGCATGCCATCGAAAACGGCAGCGTCCAACC
>CAVSLC010000008.1:0-35895 GCA_963728565.1 uncultured delta proteobacterium | reverse complement strand
TTGCCAGCTCATTTGGCTTCGAATAGTATCGCTTGTCTGGAGGCATCCCATGGGAACCGTGACATTTTTGGTTAGGACAATGTCCGATACGGTGGAGACCGACATTCAAAGGGTTCTCACAATCACCACGGAGATTCTGCCCAAGTATGGACTTCATCCGCTGCCGTTTGAAAGGCTGCGTAAGATTGCCGACGGCCCTTTCGATTTATTTTTGATCCCTTTGGTTTTCGCCGATGAGTACAAAGCGGACGCCAACATAATCTTCAATGAAAAAAACGCCTGGAGATACGCACCCAGGCGCTGGAGATCGCCCGGAAACACAGCTTCGACACCAAACCTCCGAATTTCGTTCCTGGAATCGAGGAATCGCTGAAAAGCACTCAGGGCGCCGGGCTGCGCAATGTGCTATTGACCACGGGTGGACGAAGATATCAACATCACGCGATGGAGACTTTCGGCATTGGCAAATACTTCGCTGAAATCGTTGATCGCGACGAGACCTACTATGCGAAAGAACAGGGGCTGTACTATCTGTTCAGAGAGCACAAGCTGCCGAGCTTAAGACTTGTCTTACTCACTGGAACTGCATCCTATATTCGCGCGGGGAACAATGTGGGTGGGTGTAAAGTCGCGGGCAATCATCTCGAAGTCGTCACGATTGCGCTCTCCAATGGATACTCCTACAACGATGAAGAGACCTTGATGGCTGCTAGACCGAAGATTCTGATTCACAGCCATGATGAATTAATGCCGGTATTGAAAGAAAACGGACTTTTGCCTGAGGCATAGCATCGATACTGAGATCGATAAACCAAGTTTTGAGCTAAATCGATCACCTATTTAGTCGCTAACGATCCATTCAAGGAGACAGCATGTTCGATCTTTTGCTCAAGGGTGGAAGAATTTATGACGGTTCCGGCATGCCCAGCTTCACCGGCGATGTCGCGGTGGCGGGAGGAAAGATCGCCGCAATCGGCCGTCTCAATGGGACGGCCAAACGTACCTTGAATGTCGAAGGCCTGGCGGTGACGCCTGGATTCATCGATCCGCATACGCATCTCGACGCGCAGTTGCTCTGGGATCCTTTAGGCACTTCGTCGTGTTTTCATGGCGTGACCTCGTCGGTGGTGGGAAATTGCGGTCTGAGCCTGGCGCCATGCAAGCCGGAGGGCCGCGAGGCGGTGATCAAAAGTTTTGTTCGGGTCGAAGCTATTAGCCGCAGAGTTCTCGAAGAGGGAATCGACTGGAAGTGGGTATCCACCGGCGAATACCTGGATGTGCTTGGCACCCGTCTGGGTATCAATGTCGCGGCGCTGATCGGCCACATCGCTGTGCGTCACTACGTGATGGGAGAAGACGCGGTTGAGCGTGAAGCGAGACCGGAAGAAATCGCCCAGATGCAGCAGTTGGTGCGCAACGGCATGATCGCGGGCGCCGTCGGCTTTTCAACCAATCAGAACCCCCGCCACATGCGGGAAGACGGCAAGCCTGTAGCTAGCCGGGTAGCCTCCAATCAAGAGCTCTTGGCCTTGCTCGAAGTTCTTGGGGATATGAATACCGGCGTGATTCAGTTGAGCGGGGGCGGTGTGGACGCGCGTGGACGAATTGCCTATGCATCCGAGCTGGCGCGCGCCACCGGCCGGCCGGTGTTGTGGCAGAGCATCAGCCATAGTTGGACGCGGCCCGATCATTGGAAAGGCATGCTTGAATCCACTGCCAGAGTTTTCCGTGACGAGGGATTGCCGATCTTTGCGATGACTCAGGCCAAACCGTTCGAGAACCGCTATACCCTGCTCGATGCGCAATGCTTCGATGAGTTTCCTACTTGGCGCGCCGCGATGTTTATGCCGGTGGAGCAGAGGCAGAAGATTTTTGCCGACCCCGAAGCGCGGCAAAAAATGCGCGCCGAGGTAAATTCGCCGGAGCCATCGGTTTTCCCCAAGCGTTGGGACGTCATCTATGTCGATGAAGCGAAACTGCCGAAGAATAAGACTCTGCAGGGCCGAACTCTCGAGGAGATTGCGCGGAGCAAGGGAAAAGACCCCATGGATGTGTTCCTGGATCTCGCATTGGAAGAGAATCTCGAAACCCGTTTCTCGCACGTGACCACGCAAGGAGATCCCAAAGCGGTCTGTGAGATCCTCAAAAATCCGTTTGTCATCGTCGGTCAATCCGACGCCGGCGCGCACATGGGCTATGATGCCAGGTTCGGCTACTGCACGACCTTTTTGGGTCGCTGGGTGCGCGACAACGGGATTATGAGCTTGGAGGAAGCGGTCTCGAAGCTGACCTTTCATGTGGCGTCGATATTCGGTTTGCGCGACCGGGGTCTGTTGAGATCGGGACTCGCAGCCGACATCGCGGTGTTCGACCCCAAGACCGTCAACACAGTCGCCCCTGAGTACGTCCAAGATCTACCAGGCAACGAGAGGCGAATGATCCAACGCGCAACCGGAGTGCATCACACGGTGGTCAATGGAGAAGTGGTGATCGAGAACGGCGCGGCCACAGGCGCCTATCCCGGACAAGTATTGCGCAACACCCCGCCGCCACGGGATTGATTATTCGCTCCGCTGATGGACAACTCGCCGGCTGCGTAAAGCGCTTTTTTCGCGATTCTCGCACCGGGAAAAGTTTCGTTTAGCTGCTCGTCGATGGCCGGATCAAAATTGATGGAGATTTTGCAAACTTTTCTCAACGCTCCAGTTGCGGTGAAGATCGGCGACATCACCAAAGAACAGGTAAACGCGATCGTCAATGCCGCCAATGGCACTTTGATGGGTGGCGGCGGCGTCGATGGCGCAATTCACCGAGCGGGCGGTCCAGAGATCCTGAAACAATGTAAAGAAATCCGAAAGAAACAATTTCCGAAGGGCTGCCCACCGGAGAGGCTGTCATTACCACGGCCGGCAGAATGCCTGCCAAGCATGTCATTCATACGGTAGGTCCGGTTTACGGAAGAGGAGGCGGTGACAAGGCAGAATTGCTGGCGTCATGTTACCGAAATTGTCTCCGCCTAGCCGTAGAGCACGGACTCAAGACAATCGCCTTCCCCGTGGTGTCCACCGGTATCTATGGTTATCCGCTCAGTGAAGCAGCCAAAGTGTCATCCGAGACGATTGAAAAATTTCTCGGATCTAATGCTTCGATCGATGAAGTTCGACTAGTTTTTTTTAGCGCGAATGATGCCGACGCGTTTTTGAAAAACCAGGCTTTTACCAACTAGGCGTCCAGATCGCAGTGCTTTCCTTCCGCTGATGCGCGGTTGACACAGCGCCATCATTTCACCTGTGTTGCAGCAACGTTTAGAACATGAGATAGGAAAATCTAATTTAACCTAACAAGGAATTTGTATGACTTATTCCAGCGCAGACCGGTCAAAAATGTTCTCTGCCAAATCAGTAGCCATTGTCGGGGCATCACCAAAAGGGCGTTGGCCGATGGAAATTTTGCGCAATCTAAAGAAAGCCTACAAGGGGAAAATCTCTTTGATCAATCCTAATTATCAGGAGATTGAAAACTATCCTTGTTATCCGAATCTCGCTGCGCTGCCCGACGTCCCCGAGGAACTGCTGATTTTGATTCCGACCCGAGCCGTGTTGGGCACTTTGGAAGAGGCGACGAAACTCGGCACCAAATCAGCCACGGTCTTACTGCAGGATTTGGCGAAGGCGACGATCCTATGGGTAAGGAACGCGCCCAGGCGATGAAGGATTTGTGTGAGCGCACCGGTTTTGTCATTTGCGGGCCAAATTGCATGGGCTGGTACTCTCTATGCGAAGGCCTCGGACGTTTCCTACTTCGACGCCATTGCTAAAGAAAGGTCCTGTGGTTCTGATTTTTCAGAGTGGCGATTCATTGGGGAATTGGATTAAGGGCGCGACCGAGCGCGGCATTGGTTTTAGCTACGCGGTTTCTCGCGGTAATGAAATCAGCCTCGACCTTGTGGATTATTTTCGTTTATGGTGGACGACCCGGTGACCGATGTTATCCTGCTGATGGCGGAGGGAATCCGCCGCCTTAATGAATTCATGGCTGTTGCGCGTGAGGCTCTCAACAAGAACAAGCCGATTTTCTGGTCAAGCTTGGGCGCTCGGAAATGGGCAAACGGCAAGCGATTTCGCATACGGGAGCTTTGGCTGGAGCTGATGAAGTATTTGACGCGGTGTGCAACCGCTTGCCCTGATACGGTGCCGGACTTTGGAAGATCTTACGGAAATGACCTTAGCCTTCATGGCCGGCCGTTATCCGAGCGGCAGTTGCGCCGCGATCGTTGTCAACTTGGGGGGATGAAAGGCCTGATCTGCGATCACGCCGAAGAACTGAACACCAATTTAGCCAACTGAGTGAAAGACCAAAGAGGCGGTGCGCCCGCTGATCCCGCCGGAGCTGGCGGTCGAAATCCGTGGAATGCGGCGTTGCCGGTTTTGGCGATGAGCAGGGCTTCATCAATATCGTGAAGCTGCATGCCGAGGATGACGGTGTCGATTTACTTGCGATTCACGGCGAGTTGCCGCGCTTTCCAGAAAAAGGGAAGCGACCTTGTTCAAAAATCTTGCCGCCGCGACTGATAAACCGATCCTCGCTTTTGCGCGCTCGACCTACAGTTGTACCGACGAGAGCCGAACTTTTCAGGAGCAAGCTGGGATACCATTTCTGCAAGCGATCAAGCCGACACTGCGAGCGCTCGCGGGCTTGGGTTTATACGGCGAACGCAAACGGCTCGGTGTGCCGACTCTGCCGGACGCCAACGGCAAACCCGAAGACCTGGAGGGCGACAAATTCAATGCCCTGTTGCAGAGCTGCGGCATCGGCTTGCCGAAGCAGTTTCTCGTAGGGACGGCGGCCGAAGCGGGATTGAAGTCAAAAGAGATTGGCTTTCCGGTGGCGTTGAAGTTGGTCGCGGCGGAGATCGTCCATAAGACCGAATCCGGTGCGGTGGTATTGGGTCTGAAGACTGCCGAGGAAGTGGTCGCTGAGGGACAGAAGCTTCTATCCAAAACGCTAGGCAAAGGCCATCTGCTCATTCAGGAAATGCTGCAGGGCACGGAGGTGCTGCTGGGAGCGCGACGGATCCGCAATACGGTCCGTTTTTGATGGTCGGGCTCGGCGGCATTCTCGTCGAAGTGCTGAAAGATGTCGCGATTCGCCTGCTGCCGGTCGATGAAGGAGAAGCACGCCGGATGTTGCAAGAGCTTCGCGGCTTCAAAGTGCTCCAGGGTGTTCGCGGGCAAGGCCCGCGGGATGCTGACGCGCTGGTTAAAGCGATGGTCGGCTTGTCGGATATTTTTGCCGCGCATCGCAATCATCTAACGGATCTAGAAATTAATCCTTTGATGGTGCGGGCCCAGGGTCACGGCGTAGCCGCGGTGGACGTGCGCTTGGTCCGCAAGTAAGATCCTCAATCTCTAACCAGTTTATTGGGAAGTTCGTCGCGGTCGTCCGCCTGGCGCGGAAAGTGAGTTGCTAGGATGTCGCCGCACCGCTCCACTGCTTTGCAGAAAGCGTCGCCGGCGTGTCGTGACTTCAAACCCGCGGTGAGAAGCTCGACGATCTCATTCCAAGTCCCGGGCGGAACTTTTTCGTTGATTCCGCGGTCGGCCAGAACTTCGACCCGATGCTCCAATAACGACACCAGGATGAAAATGCCGGTATGGTCGCGTGTGTAATGGAGGCCATGCTCGGTGAATGCAGCCATACAACGATCGTTTACAGCTTCCTCGACGCGACTCCTCGAGGCTAGCCGGCGCTTGACTGCAGGAATGCGGGCGATCAAAAAGCCGACAGTGGCGCCGACTACCGGCCACAAATTGAGACCATTGGATCCCCATGGATCATGCCAGAGCCAGCCTAAAAGCATCCCAAGAAAAAGCCCGGTGACTACGCCAGATAGTTCGATTTCGGTGTAACGCGCGCTGGACGTCACAATCATCGGCACAATCTCGCCGGAAGTCTTGGACTCCGCCGCGATCACCGCCTGGTGAATACGTTCTTGCTCCGCTTCAGTAAGAAATTTCTCTGGGCGCATCCGTCACCAGCTACCGGAAGCTCCGCCACCGCCAAAGCCGCCGCCGCCGCCACTGAAACCGCCGCCACCAAAACCTCCTCCGCCGCCGAATCCACCCCCACCGAAACCACCACCACCCCAGAAAATCGGCGGAGAGTGCCTGCCGCGGGTCGCCCATATGCCTTTTCTTCGGCGGTTTGAATTAGAGGAGATCGACATGACGGCTAAAAGCCCCAAGAGCAGTACCAGGCCAGTGAGTGAACCGAACCCTGATCCCGACGGGTGGCGGGTTTCTGGCGGGCGGTTTCCGGAAGCGGTTCCCTCTTGATCACTCTCAACACAGCGTCGATACCTGCGACGATGCCGCTCGAGAAATCACCAGCGCGGAAACGTGGAATGATGTACTGACTGATGATTTGGTTCGCTACGGCATCGGGCAAAATGCCTTCCAGGCCGTATCCGACCTCGAGGCGCAAACGCCGATCCTTCGGCACGACTATCAGAATGACACCGTTGTCGAAGCCTTTCTTGCCGATTTTCCAACTCTCGGCAACGCGGATACTGAAGTCCTCGAGCGAGTCACCCTCTAACGAGGGCACTGTTAAAATCGCCACCTGGTGACCCGTGTCCCGGTCAAATTGCGCAAGTTGATCCTCCAACTTGCGAGTTTGATCCGGTGTAATAACTTTGGCGTAATCGTTCACGCGCCCGCGCAGCGGCGGCACATCCAGAGGATAAGCCGGACCCGACAGCAGGCAAAGCAGGAAGAGGCAAAAAGCAAGACCATGCTGCACCGATAAATGACGGCGCAGCGCAAGCCGGGCGTGACGAGAATCGCGCAAGGTATTGATCGCCCTAACGGCCTAGAATTTTACCTGTGGCGGCTTCTGCGCGGCTTCATCGGCGCTGAACGATGGCCGAACTGCTAACCCCAAAAACTTTGCCGTGAGATTAGTTGGAAATGAGCGCACAGTAGTGTTGTACTGAGCCACTCGTTCGACATAGCGCTTGCGAGCTACTGCAATCCGGTTTTCGGTGCCTTCCAGCTGTGCTTGCAAGTTTTGGAAATTTTGATTCGCCTTCAGCTCCGGATATCGTTCCACCACCACCAGCAAACGGGATAAAGCGCTGGAGAGCTGGCTTTGCGCCTGCTCAAACTTTTTAAATGCTTCAGGATTGTTGAGCGATTCGGGATCGATCTTGGTTGCCGTTGCGTTACTGCGGGCTTCGATCACCTGTGTCAGGGTTTCCTGTTCAAACTTCGCCGCTCCTTTAACCGTCGCGACCAAGTTAGGAACGAGATCGGCACGACGCTGGTACTGATTCTGAACTTCTCCCCAGGCGCCTTTCACTTCCTCATCCAGGCTCTGGAGAGTGTTATAACCGCACCCGCTCGCGGTGAGTATTAGAACGACCATATACGGGCGAAGAAAGTACCAGCCTGGTGTATGAATGCGCATTTGAGGTCCTTTCGTGAGTCAGAAATCCAGATTTCACAATGGCAAACGGCAGGAGGGGCATCAAGAGGCTGGCGGACCGGAGTAAAAGAATGTAAAAAAAGGGCCCCTCGTCAGAGGGGCCCTTTAAAGTGCGCGAACAAGCTACCTAGAGGTTCGATCTAGATCTCCTGCGCACCCACTTTGGGGCGCCACTTGTCGAAGCGCCGCTCAATCCGGGTAAGTACCTCCATACCGATCATACCGGTCAAAGCGAAGATTAGAACACCGACAAAGACCTTATCGGTCTGGAAAGTAGCGCCGGCTACGGTAATCATGAAACCAATGCCTGCGGTAGCCGCGTAAAGCTCCCCGACCATGACCCCGACGATGGCCCGACCCAGCCCAAGTCGCATGCCGGTAAGTATAAAAGGGATTGTCGAAGGCAGCACCACGGTTTTAAAGAGCAGCCACTCCGATGCGCCAAAGCTCCGCGCCGCGGTGAGAAGGTTATACGGCGTGGTTTTGACTCCATCGCGGGTGTTTATCAAGATCGGGAAAACGGCGCCGAGAAAGATGATGCCGACCTTCGAAAGTATGCCGATGCCTAACCAGATAATCACCAGAGGCAAGAGCGCCACGCGGGGCGTCGCGTTCATGGCGTTGATGAAAGGGTCGAAGATGTAGCTCGCCCTCTTATACCAGCCGACCATGATACCAAATGGGACGGCGACCAGAGCCGAGAGAAGATATCCCCAGAAGAGCTCGATACCGCTGACATAGAGATCGTTGTATATCTCGCCAGAGGAAAACATGTCGATAGCAGCCTTGAAGATCAGCGAAGGCGCGCTCATGAACATGGGATTGATCAATTGAAAAACATTTCCAACGAGTTCCCAGGCCACTAAGAAGGTCACCACACCTGCCGTGCCAAGGATTTTTTGCTCGTTATTTAAATAGAACTTGTAGAGTTTCGACGCTTCGGCAACCCTTACGTCAAGTAATAGTTCTTCAGCCGATTGATCAGCCATGGTTTCTATCCTTTCGTGGTTTATGGGTCACGGTTTCCTTGACTACTTCAGAAGCGGAGTCGGGTTTGTCAGTGTGGCTGGCGCCGATCAGGCTGTTGAGGACCTTCACGAAGGTTGGTCCGGCTGACTGAAGTTCTTCCAAGTGATGCAGCGAAAGCTTCTCCAGAAACTCTTCTCCATCATGGGTTAGCTTGACCAACACCTGGCGCCGGTCGTTGGTCGAGCGCAATCGACACAAGAAGTTTCGGTCTACCAGCCGGTCGACGAGCTCGACCGTGCTATGGTGCTGCAGCTGCATTCTTTCGGCTAGCACTCCGATTGTCGGACTTGTACCGTCGGGTAATCCCCTAATAGCCAAGAGCAACTGGTGTTGCTGCGGCTCTATGCCCGCTTGCCGCGCGGCATTTTCGCTAAACCTTAGGAACTTACGTATTTGGTAACGTAGTTCCGCCATTGCTTTGAAGTCGGGCACCGGGTCACCATCATCAAATAATATCGTACCACGATATTATCGTATTGCGATGTATATCAATTGTCGAGCCTTTGTCAACTACGTCTTAAAATATTTTGGCACTCGTTGTCTCAAGGAGCTAGGAAGTGTCTTCGTGGCCCGATATTGTTGACTTTGACCGGAATCTCCGTTAGAAAAACGATTCGGGAAAAACCATGAAATATGCAGTAATTAAAACGGGCGGGAAGCAGTACCGGGTCTCTGAAGGGGATCTCGTAAAGATCGAGAAGCTTACCGGCGAGGTCGGGGAAAAGATAACCCTGGCTGAGGTTTTGTTCATCGGCGGCAATGGCGAAGCGAAAATCGGCTCGCCATTGGTGGAGAACGCCTCTGTAACCGGCGAAATTGTCAGCCAGGCCAAAGCGAAGAAGGTGCTGGTGTTTAAGAAGAAAAGACGCAAGAGCTATAGTCGTCAACGAGGTCATCGGCAACATCAGACTACTCTCAAGATCACCGGAATTGATGGTTAGAAAATAGGAACGGATATGGCACACAAAAAAGCTGGAGGGAGCTCCCGTAACGGGCGCGACAGTAAGGGACAGCGGCGCGGCGTAAAAGTATTTGGCGGTGAAACTGTGCGTGCAGGTAATATTATCATCCGCCAACTCGGGACGCGTATTCACCCCGGCCGAAACGTGGGCATGGGTCGTGACTTCACTCTCTTTGCATTAATCGACGGCGTGGTGAATTTCGACCGGCTGGATCGGTCGCGCAAGCGTGTAAACGTGCTGCCTGTTCAGTAGGCATTTGCGTGCCTTGACTCTAAAGCCCCGAAAGGGGCTTTTTTTTTGCCGATACAATCAGCGTGGCGCAGCGCCTTGAGAATGGGTAAAGTATTCGAAAAACATACGTGATCCAGTAATCTACCTATTCGATCCTCTATGCCGCGCCTGGTCGGCGCTTGCAGTTCACGTATATATTCAGGTCATGAAATTCATCGATGAGACAAAGATACGGGTCATTGGCGGCGATGGTGGACGCGGTTGCGTCAGCTTTCATCGCGAGAAGTTCATCAGCCGCGGCGGACCCGACGGTGGCAATGGCGGAGCCGGTGGCGATGTTATCGCGGTTGCGGATCCACAGCTCACAACCTTGCTGGATCTCCGCTATCACAAAGAGTGCAAGGCCGGTCGCGGCCAGCACGGGATGGGAAGCGATTGTCATGGGCGTCGCGGCGAGGACTTCATTGTTAGAGTTCCGGTGGGAACAATCGTTCGCGATGCCAGGACCGGCGAGACCATCGGCGACCTGGATAAGGCCGGCGACCGTGTTGTGCTCGCCGCCGGCGGGCGAGGCGGCAAAGGCAATGCGCACTTCGTTTCATCGACCAACCGTAGCCCGAGGTTTGCTCAGCCGGGTGAACCTGGTGAAGATCGCGAGTTGGAAATTGAATTGCGTCTCTTGGCCGACGTTGCAATTATCGGCGTCCCCAACGCCGGTAAGTCGACTTTGATCTCGGTTATTTCCGCAGTGCGGCCGAAAATTGCGGACTACCCGTTTACGACCCTGGTCCCTAATCTTGGAGTAGTCAGCTACGACGAGGGAAAAAGCTTCGTAGTGGCCGATATTCCAGGGTTGATTGAAGGCGCGCATCAGGGACATGGCTTGGGAGACAAATTTTTGAGGCATGTAACACGCACGAGTGTGCTCATTCATCTGCTCGATGCTTCGAGGATCGATCCGAAGGATTCGCTGGCCGACTGGTCCACCATCAATCGGGAATTGGCGCTTTTCGATGAGGAGTTGGGCACAAAGCCGCAAATCGTCGTTGCAAACAAGATAGATATTCCCGAGGCACGGGAGAACGCAATGGCTCTCGAGAAAAACTTGCCGGACTCTTATCGGCCACTGCACTTGATCTCCGCGGTGACTGGTGAGGGGGTTCGGACGCTGGTGCAAAAGGTTGGCATGCAGCTGGAGCGAGCCAAACGCGTTAAGGAAGAAGAAGCCGGTGACGCAGCGGGATCATAAGAAATCAATTTTGCGCCGGGCGCGCCGGGTTGTGATCAAGATCGGCAGCCAGATCCTTTCTTCCTCAACCGGCATAGAGGAAGGCCGGCTTGAGGCCCTGGTATTTGAGCTCGCGGCGCTGCACGATCAAGGCAAAGAAATCGTCGTGGTCAGTTCCGGCGCGGTGGCAGCCGGCATGACTCGACTCGGTCGTAGAGAGCGGCCGCAGAGCATTCCCGAGAAACAGGCGCTTGCCGCTGTCGGCCAGATCAGATTGATGGCGCTATACGAGCGCGCCTTTGCCAAGTTCAGCAAGAACGTCGCCCAGGTTCTGCTCACCCACGAAGATCTCGCCAACCGCCAACGTTATCTTAACGCCAAACATACGTTTCAGATGTTGCTCGCATCGTCAATCATCTCGATCGTCAATGAAAACGATACCGTTGCCATCGAGGAAATGAAGTTTGGCGACAATGACCATCTCTCGGCGCTGGTGGCGACTCTGCTGGAAGCCGATCTGTTGCTGATTTTAAGCGATGTCGCCGGCGTCTACGACCGCGATCCGCGGCTAGACCCTAATGCGGTTATCGTTCCGCTGATTCAAGACATCAAAGAAACTAGATTAAAAGTGATCGGCTCTAGCCGAAGTGCCTTTGGTACCGGCGGCATGGCGACCAAAATCGCCGCCGCCGAAGAAGCAGCTGCGGCCGGCATCCCCACGGTGATAACCAGCGGGCTGATGGCGGGTACGATTCCGCGCGTGTTCGATCGCAATGAGGAAGTCGGAACCCTAATACTTCCGGATAGCAACCGGTTGACCAATCGCAAACACTGGATCGCTTTCAACCTAAAGCCCGCAGGTGAGGTGGTCGTGGATTCTGGAGCTCACGAAGCTCTGGTGCGAAAGAAAACCAGTCTGCTGCCTTCCGGAGTTAGAGAGGTGCGCGGCTCTTTTGGGGTCGGTGAGTGCGTACGCTGCTT
Organism: uncultured delta proteobacterium; assembly: GCA_963728565.1. Taxonomy (GTDB): domain Bacteria; phylum Desulfobacterota; class Binatia; order UBA9968; family UBA9968; genus WHTF01. The sequence continues at coordinate 23,979 of CAVSLC010000008.1, read as the reverse complement.
GGATGTGGATGGGCGGGAGTTTGCCCGCGGTTTGATCAACTACAGCGCGCTGGAGTTGAATCAAATCAAAGGATTGCATACAAGCAGGATTGAACAAGCTCTTGGCTACAAGCCATTCGACGAGATTATCCACCGCGACGATTTGGTGTTGCTGTGAACCTAGACAAATTGGCGAACGCACCATTCACCGAACAAGCGATTCAGCTGGGCAAGCAAGCCAAGGCTGCGGCGCGCCGCCTCGCGCTGCTTTCTTCCGAGGATAAAAATCAGGCCCTGCAACTCATGGCCGACCGGCTCGAGGCTCAAAGCGCATTTTTAATTGATGAGAATCAGAATGATCTAAATGCTGCAAAGAAAGCAGGGATCTCCGGCGCGGTTCTGGATCGAATTGCGCTGACTTCGAGCCGCGTACAATCGATGGCCAAAGGTTTGCGCGAAATTGCGGCGTTGCCGGATCCGGTGCGCGAAATAGTTAAGATGTCGCGTCGCCCCAACGGCTTGCAAGTCGGAAAGATGCGCATTCCTTTGGGCGTCATCGGGATCATCTACGAGGCCCGCCCCAACGTAACCGCCGACGCAGCGGCGCTGTGTTTGAAGTCTGGCAACGCGGTAATCCTGAGAGGTGGCAGCGAGGCGCACCATTCAAACCAGGCAATTGGCAAGGTGCTGCAAGCCGCATGCGCCGAAACGACGGTGCCGCAACATGCGATCCAGATTGTCCAATCGACAGATCGTGCGTTGGTTCACGAGATTTTGCAATTGGAATCTTACATCGATCTGATTATCCCGCGTGGTGGCGAGGAGCTGATTCGCGCGGTTGTGGCCAACTCCAAGGTGCCGGTCATCAAACATTACAAAGGCGTTTGTCACGTCTATGTTGATGTCGATGCCGAGATCGAAATGGCCGAACGGATTTGCCTGAACGCCAAGATTCAAAGGCCGTCAGTTTGTAACGCCATGGAGACCCTACTGGTGCACGAAGCAATCGCGTCAGAGTTTCTGCCGCCTCTTATCGCCAAATACCGGGACGCGGGGGTAGAGATTCGCGGCTGTGACAGAACCTGTGCGCTGGTTCCCGGCATCAAAAAGGCTAACGAGGAGGATTGGACGACTGAGTACCTCGATCTAATTCTTGCGGTCCGAGTGGTCAAAGACATCGACCAGGCGATTGCTCATATCGAACAGTACGGCTCGGAACACACCGAATCCATTATTACGACGGATTATCGAAGATCTAAAGAGTTTATCGAGCGGGTCAACTCTTCGGCCGTGATGGTCAATGCTTCGACGCGTTTCAATGATGGCGGAGAGCTTGGACTCGGTGCTGAGATTGGCATCAGTACGAGCAAGATTCATGCGTTCGGTCCGATGGGTTTAGAGGAACTGACAACAACCAAGTTCATTGTATTCGGCGACGGGCAGATTCGCGAATGAAAATCACCCACTTGCCTAATTCGGCGCCAAATGGAATCCTGGAAGCCGCTCACCGATACGCCTTTGGTTGCCAAATCCTTCCGCGGTTTGTAGAGAGCCTTTCGTCGGTCGGTTCCGGGAAAGGCGATAGCAAAATTCCATGAGGATCGGCCTCTTCGGCGGCACCTTCGATCCGATCCATTGGGGCCATCTGCGCAGCGCGGAGGAGGTCAGAGAAGCCTTCGATCTCGACCGCGTCTATTTTATTCCTGCTTCGATTCCACCGCACAAGAGAGGGCAAACCCGGACTCCAGCGCGTGATCGGCTCGAGATGGTCCGTTTGGGCGTGGCCAAAAATCCCCGCTTCACGGTTTCGACCGTCGAGATTGCAAGACCGGGCGTTTCGTACTCGATCGACACGATTCGTCATTTCGCGGAAAATCAATGCAAGGGTGCCTCGCTCTATTTTATTATCGGTCTGGATGCATTTGCCGAGATCGGCACCTGGAAGAATTTCGCGCAGATTTTTCCTCTCTGTAATTTCATTGTAACGTCGCGACCCGGCAACGGTTATGCCAGTCCGCTACGGGGAACTTCCATTGCCGTGCGCAGGCTGTTTTGTTATGATTTCAAGAGGAAGATCTACACTCATAGGTGTGGTACGTCGCTGCATTTTTTAAAACTCACTGACTTTGCCGTTTCAGCATCGGATATTCGGGATCGGGTACGGCGCCGCAAATCGATCCGCTATCTGGTGCCTTCCAGCGTCGAGGCTTACATCAAAAATCACGGGCTCTACCAAAGAAAAAAATGAACAAACCGGCCGAGAAAAGCGCCATTGAAAGAGCTCTGACGCTGGTTGGCGCGGCATTGGATAAGAAGGCATCGCAACTTGTCCTGTTGGAGGTCCGAGACTTCACTTCGATCGCAGATTATTTCATTATTTGTTCAGGCCGATCCGACAGGCAGGTCCAAAGCATTGCCCAGGGAATTCAAGAGGCCGCGCGTGAAGCCGAGATTGGCGTCATTTCGATCGAGGGTACAAGCCGAGGCCATTGGGTGTTAATGGATTTCGCCGACGTGATCGTTCATGTTTTCTATCAGCCGGTGCGCGAGTTCTATGACCTGGACGGACTCTGGGCCGACGCGCCGAAGGTTCCGTTGCCCGAGCCGTACTCAACTCTGGTTCAGCAATTTCAAATCGCTGCCGAGCAGCATCCATAACTCTTCCAAGCTCGCCCCCTGCCTGGAAGTCGCGATCGCGAGCAGTAGCAGGTTAGATGAAAGGAAACAATCGTGGCGACCAATCAGCCCGTTATTCTCGTCGTGCTCGACGGCTTTGGCCTCAATCCAAGAAAAGAAGGAAACGCAATCGCCGCTGCGTCGATGCCCAACATGGACTCGTTGTTACGCATCTATCCAACCTCGAGCTTGTCAATGTCCGGCTTAGACGTGGGGCTGCCCGACGGCCAGATGGGCAATTCCGAAGTGGGTCACATGATTCTCGGCGCGGGCCGGATCGTTTATCAGGACCTTACGCTAATTCACAAGGATATCGACGAAGGCAATTTCGGCAGGAATCCGATTATTTTGAATGCCTTGAGAACGACCAAAGCCGGAGGTGGCCGGCTCCACCTGATGGGGCTTCTCGGCGACGGCGGCGTTCACAGCCACCAACGCCATATGGAAGCGTTAATCGAGATGGCCCAACGCGAAAAGGTCGCACCCGTGTATCTGCATCTGTTTCTTGACGGACGCGACACACCGCCCAACAGCGCCGAGCAGTTCATTCTTCATCTGAATGAGAAGGTGAAAGCATGGCCGGATGTAAAGATCGCCACCCTCATTGGCCGTTATTACGCGATGGACCGGGATAAACGTTGGGACCGGGTAGAAAAGGCTTATCTCTGTCTTACCGAAGGGGCCGGCAAGCTCGCCGATTCACCGCTGGAAGCTATTCGTGACAGCTACAAAGAGGGCGTGACCGATGAGTTCGTTCTACCCACGGTGATCCGGAACGCGGCTCCCGAAGGACTGATCAGGGACGGCGACGGGGTCATCTTCTTCAATTTCCGCGCCGATCGCGCACGTGAGCTCACCCGGGTGCTGATCAATGCTGATTTCAAGGAATTCCCCCGCACGCGCCGTCTGGAACTCGCTACGTACACAACCATGACCCAGTACGACGAGACGTTCAGGGTGCCGGTAGCCTATCCACCCCGGGAATTGCGAAAGATTCTCGGCGAGGTTGCCAGCCAGCATGGGCTCAAGCAGTTACGGATCGCCGAAACAGAGAAATACGCCCACGTCACGTACTTCTTCAATGGCGGCGAAGAAAAAGAATTCCCCGGGGAACAACGCATTCTGATTCCCTCGCCGAAAGATGTCCCGACGTATGAGTTTAAACCAGAGATGAGTGCCCGTCAGGTTACTGATGCTCTGGTGAAGAAGTTTTCCGAGGAACATATCAATCTAGTGATTGCTAATTTCGCCAATGCCGATATGGTCGGACACACCGGTAATTTCGAGGCTTCGGTAAAAGCCTGCGAGGTCATCGACGAGTGCCTCGGTAAAGTAGTAGATGCGGCGCTGAGCCAGAAGGGGAGAGTCGTTATCACCGCAGATCACGGCAACATCGAGCAGCTAATCGATTACGACACGGGAATGCCGCACACCGCCCACACGATCAACCGGGTGCCGGTTATCCTGGTCGATGAGGAACGCAAGCGAAGCCGTCTCAAGGAAGGAACGGCGATCGACGTAGCGCCTACAGTGTTGCAGCTTCTTGAATTGCCCCAACCTTTAGAAATGACCGGTCATTCGCTGATCATTGATACTTAACAGGGATTTTAACCGCTGCTTTCACGACGGTCTTGCCTGAACGCGAGATCGTTTTGTAAGATTGGCGGGTCATGAAACCTCAATGCCATCCATCTTTTGCCGAGCGCTTGGAGTCGCTGGTGGATTGGCTTTATCCGCCGCGCTGCCGCGCGTGCAGCGGGTCGATCCAGGGGCGTGACCGCGAATACTTCTGTTCCACCTGTTGGCCGCAAATTCAGCTTGTTGCGCATCCGTTCTGTACGATTTGTGGCCGGCCATTTCCAGATTCGAGCGGAGATGATCATGTCTGCGGAGTTTGCCTTGCGCGCAATCCACAGTATGCCCGGGCCCATTCCTGGGCCTGCTATCCACGAGAAGAAGCGACAGAGCATCCGCTCCGGCAAGTGATTCAAAAATTCAAGTATGGCCGCAAGGTCGCTCTGGGCAAGCCTTTGGGACGGCTGATGGCGCGCGGCTGTAAAGAATTCCTTGTAACATGTAAGGCGGAAACGATTATCCCGGTGCCGTTGCATCCCAGGCGACTGCGCTGGCGCGGCTTCAATCAATCCGTGTTGCTGGCGCGCCAGATTGGTCGCGCCTACAATCTTCCGCTAGATTGCTTTACGCTCCTCCGCAAGCTGGACACGCCGCCGCAAACGCAATTGCCGGAAGAAGACCGACGCAAAAACATGCGCGGCGCGTTTGCCCTGTCGAGAAAAACCGCAGTGAAGGGTAAATGCTTGCTCCTGGTCGATGACGTGTATACTTCAGGCGCCACGGTGAACGAGTGCAGCCGTGTGTTGAAACAGGGCGGGGCGCGGGCGGTTTTTGTGCTTACTCTCGCGCGCGCAGTGTATTGATAATGAAAAACTGTTCCAGTCGTTCCAGGGATCGAGACGTTTCCAGTCGCCGGGATACCAGGAGCAAAAATGATCCGCTTCCTGGCCTTGGGTACTTGACCCTTTGAAACATTGGGACGTTTGGAACCACTGGACAGCTTCAAATCTATTTATGGCTTCTGATGATCAAACAATATGGGACCGTCAACATTCGTCATCGGTTGGCGCCGATCAGCCGACGAGTTATCTACGGCAGATTCTCGAGAGTGATGCCTGGCACATCTCCCGCGGACTAGCTCTGGATGTCGCGGCGGGAAAAGGTCGTAATGCAATTTTCCTGGCGGAAATGGGCTTTAGGGTGGTTGGGATCGACATTTCAACAATCGCTCTTGAAGAGGGGCGTCGGCGCGCAGAGGAAAAGTCGCTTGAGATAACATGGCACCAGGCGGACCTGGAGCAAATTGAATTCCCCAGTGCCGCCTACGACCTGATTGTGAATTTCAACTATCTGCAGCGCTCATTGTTTCCTCAGATCCAGAGAGCGCTCAAGCCCCAGGGTCACGTCATTTTCGAAACCTACCTGATCGATCAACAGACGATCGGCCATCCGAAAAATCCCGCCTACTTGTTGAATCACAACGAACTGTTGGATCACTTCCGTAGCTTCCGAGTTCTCTGCTATCGCGAAGGCAAGTACACCGACAGCGGAGCGGCGGCATTTCGCGCCGGTATTTTTACTCAGAAGATTCGATAAGCCATATTTTGACGCTCTCCAAATCCCGACCGAGCGCCTATGCGGTGGATCGGCTCTGCATTGCGCGGGCTGAAGAATTCCCATCGTCTTGCGCAAATATCTAATAATCTATATATTGCGATATATAGCCGAGCTGCCGGTATGGATATTGTCCGCACTATCAAAGCATTGGGTGATCCGTTGCGCTTGCGCGTTCTCGCCGCGGTTTCTCAAGAAGAGTTGACCGTCGGGGAAGTGCAAGAAATCGTCGGCTCAGTGCAGTCGTCCGTATCGCGCAATCTGGCGATTCTGCGCGAGGCGGGTTTCATCCAGGACCGTAAGGAAGGCACCAACGTTTATTTCTCAGCGCGCCGCGATATGCCGGCGCCGGCCCAGGAACTGTTCAAATCATTGCGCGAGCGGATTAAAGATCTGCCGGAAGCCAAAGGCGATCGCGCTCGGCTTGAAAACTGCCGCCGCCGGAAGTTGAACCGCTCGCGCGATTATTTCGAAACTGTGGCCGGCGATTGGGAGAGAATTCGTAAAAGCTATTTCGATGATCGGGTCGCCTCCCTGGCCATTGAAAAGCTGCTGCCGCGAAACCTGGTGTTGGCCGATGTCGGCTGCGGCACCGGCAGTCTCACGTTTGAACTGGCGCGATTTGCGAGAAAAGTCATCGGTGTCGATCTCTCGCAGGAGATGTTACGCCGCGCCGGTGAACTGGCCAAGGAAAAAAAACTAGCGAACGTCGACCTGCGTCTTGGCGATGCGTTGAGGCTGCCGATGCCGACCCATAGCGTGGATGCGGCCTTCTGCGTCATGGTGCTGCACTTTCTGGCGGATCCACAGAAAGCCACTGCGGAGCTTTGCCGGATCGTGCGGCCAGGTGGATCCATTGTGCTGGTCGATTTGGTGCAACATAAGCAAGAATGGATGCGCCGGGAGATGGCGCATCGGTGGCTTGGCTTTGATCACAAAACCATTGAAGATTTGTTTCGTGCTGCGGAAGCGGTCGATTATGAGCTCACCGGTTCGTATGCCGGTGAAAAGATGGTTCGTAACGGTAATCAGCCGGTCGAAATTTTCGTCGCCCGCGTAAGCTTAAAGAAGATATCAGCCCCAAGGAAGGCGAAGAAATGACGGAGACAGAAAGAACTTTGCGCGAACTGCTAACCCGGAGAATTCTGGTTCTGGACGGCGCCATGGGGACCATGATCCAGTCCCACAAGCTCGACGAAGCGGCATTTCGCGGGCGCCGCTTCTCACGTCACTGTCGCGATCTAGGAGGTTGTAATGACGTGCTCTGTCTTACTCAGAGCGATTTGATTGCCGAAATTCATTTACAGTATTTGCAGGCCGGCGCTGACATCGTCGAAACCAATACCTTCAACTCGACTTCAATTTCCATGGCGGATTACAACCTGCAAGCCGATGTTTACGACATCAACGTCGCGGGAGCCCGGGCGGCTAGGAAGGCGGTCGAAGCGATGCTCGCTAAAGATTCTTCCCGGCCGCGCTTTGTCGCGGGCGCGATCGGCCCGACCAATCGCACCTGTTCAATCTCGACGGATGTGCACAGCGCGGCGACGCGCGGGGTGACGTATGAGGAGTTGGTGCAAGCTTACTATGATCAAGCCCGCGGGCTGATCGACGGCGGCGCCGACATCCTGCTTGTCGAAACCATTTTCGATACCCTCAATGCCAAGGCCGCGTTCTTTGCGATAGCAACTTTGCTCGATGAGCGCCAGCTCGAGTTGCCGTTGATGGCTTCTGTCACTTTTATTCAGCCCGGCAGCAACCGCGGTGTCACGGGACAAACGGTCGAAGCTTTTTGGAACTCTATCTCCCACGTACCGCTGTTGAGCGTAGGCATGAACTGCGCTCTAGGGCCGAAAGAGATGCGCCCACTGATCGAAGAATTATCTCGGATTGCGCCCGTATACATCAGCAGCCATCCCAATGCCGGTTTACCCGATCCGCTGTTGCCGACGGGTTTTCCCGAGACGCCGCAGAGCCTTGCGCCGCAGTTGCGCGAATGGGCGGAGAACGGCTGGCTCAACATCGTCGGTGGTTGCTGCGGAACTACGCCGGAGCACATCGCGAGCATCGCCGAAGCCGTGCGGGGATTGCCGCCGCGCCTCCCGCCTGCAGCCGAGCCGTATCTCCGCCTGAGCGGTCTCGAGAGCGTCACCGTCCGGCCAGAGTCCAACTTCGTCAATATCGGCGAACGGACCAACGTCACCGGATCGCCGGTGTTTGCCAAATTGATATTGGCCGGCGACTACGAGAAGGCGGTGAGCGTTGCGCGGCAACAGGTGGAGGGCGGCGCGCAAATTATCGACGTCAATATGGACGAGGGCATGCTCGATTCCAAGGCGGCCATGGAGAAGTTTCTCCGGCTGATTGCCGGGGAATCGGAAATCTCCCGGGTGCCGGTTATGGTCGACAGCTCGAGATGGGAGGTAATTGAGGCCGGGCTTAAGTGTCTACAGGGCAAAGGCATCGTCAATTCTCTCAGCATGAAAGAAGGCGAAGAAAAGTTCATCGCGCAGGCCAGGCGGGTTCGTCGCTATGGCGCGGCGCTGATAGTCATGGCCTTCGACGAACGGGGGCAGGCCGATACCTATGAGCGCAAGATCGAAGTTTGCGCGCGCTCGTACAAAATTCTAACCGAGCAGGTTGGATTCCCGCCTCAGGACATCATTTTCGATCCGAACATATTGACAGTGGGCACCGGCATTGAAGAGCACAACAGCTACGCGGTCAATTTCATTGAAGCGACCCGATGGATCAAGCAGAACCTGCCTTTGGCCAAAGTTAGCGGCGGAGTGAGCAATATCTCCTTCTCTTTCAGAGGCAACAATCCAGTGCGTGAAGCCATGCATTCGGCATTCTTGTATCACGCCATCAAGGCTGGAATGGATATGGGAATCGTCAATCCGGGCATGCTGGCGGTCTATGAAGAAATACCCAAAGAACTGCTTGAATTGGTGGAAGATGTATTGCTCAATCGTCGCGCCGATGCCACTGAACGATTGGTTACCTTTGCCGAAACCTACAAACAGGCGGGCAAAACCGCGGTCAAAGATGATGGCTGGCGCGCCGGCAGCGTAGAAGAGCGTTTGTCGCATGCGTTGGTGAAAGGTCTCACCGACTTCATCGATCAGGACGTGGAAGAAGCGCGGCGCAAATACGGTAAACCGCTGTCGGTGATCGAGGGACCGCTCATGGACGGCATGAACGTGGTCGGCGATCTGTTCGGGTCGGGCAAGATGTTTTTACCGCAGGTGGTAAAGAGCGCTAGGGTTATGAAGAAGGCGGTTGCCCATCTTACCCCGTTTCTGGAAGAAGAAAAGAAAGCAGCTAAAGAAGTCGAGAAACGAACCAAGCTAGTTTTCGCAACGGTAAAAGGAGACGTTCACGACATCGGAAAAAACATCGTTGGCGTTGTGCTCAACTGCAATAACTACGACGTCATCGATTTGGGCGTCATGGTCCCAGCCGACAGGATCATCGATACCGCGATAGAAGAAAAGGCTGACATCATCGGCCTGAGCGGCTTGATCACGCCGTCGCTGGACGAAATGGTCCACGTCGCCGCCGAGATGGATCGGCGCGGTCTCGCCATACCGCTGCTTATCGGCGGAGCGACCACCAGCAAGCGACATACGGCAGTCAAGATCGCGCCGTCGTACAAGCATGAAACGATTCACGTGGTCGACGCCTCTCGCGCGGTGCCGGTGGTGGGCGCCTTGATCAGCCCCGAGGCGCGGCAGGCTTTAAGAGAAAAGAACCGCCTCGAGCAACAGGAAATCCGCACCCAATTCGAAAATCGCGTCGGCACGCAGTTGCTGACCTATGAAGAAGCGCGCCGACGCCGGCTCATTACCGAATGGGATAAGCAGACTATCTCGGTGCCGGAATTTACCGGTGCCCGCGCATTGAGGGATTTTTCTCTGTCAGAGCTGGTGCCTTTTATCGATTGGTCGCCGTTTTTCCATACCTGGGAAATGCGCGGCCGTTATCCTGATTTGTTGAAAGATCCGGTGCGCGGCCCGGCGGCGCAGGAATTGTTCGATAATGCCCAGGAATTGTTGTCGGAAATCGTCGACCACAAGCTGTTGTCGGCTCGCGCCATTTACGGTTTTTATCCCGCCAACAGCGAAGGCGACGACATCGTCCTTTACACAGATACGACGTGTAAACAGGAGCTGAAGCGGCTTCACACATTGCGCCAGCAGAAAGAAAGCCAGCGCGGCAAGCCGCAGCTGGCGCTCGCCGACTTCATCGCGCCGCGCGACAGCGGCCGGCTCGATTACATCGGCGCCTTTGCCGTAACCGCGGGCCATGGAACCGAAGAATTGGTCGAGCGTTTTGAAAAGGACCACGATCAATATAACTCGATCATGGCCAAGGCGCTTGCGGACCGATTGGCTGAAGCGTTTGCGGAATATCTACATAAACGCGCGCGCGCGGAATGGAGTTTTGGCAGAGACGAAAAGCTGAGCACCGAGGATCTCGTTGCAGAAAAATATCGCGGCATCCGTCCGGCGCCGGGGTATCCGGCGCAACCGGATCACACCGAAAAACCGATCATCTTCGACTTGCTTGGAGTCAGCGATGCCACTGGCATCGCGCTGACCGAGAGCTTTGCCATGTTTCCTGCCGCCTCGGTGTGCGGCCTCTATTTCGCCCATCCGGAATCACGCTATTTCGCCGTCAGCTCCATCGGTAAGGATCAAGTGGAATCCTATGCGGCGCGCAAAGGAATGAAGGTTGCGGAAGTGGAGCGTTGGCTTTCCCCGATCTTGGGCTATGAGCCCGTAAAGCGTTAAGACGAGCTCGTCCTGGTCGCCGGCTGAACAAGGATTCAAAAAAGGTTAGGCTAAGAGTTTTATACCCTCGGCGGCGACCTTAATGTACCTGGTAAACTCGTAATGTATTCTGGTCATGCTGAACAACCAAACCGGCACTTGCCTCACCTTATCTTAGTCCAAGTAACTTGTTTCCGGTGGCGGCATTTTGGTCAGCGGATATTTGAGAGTTGATTGCGTCAAGCCGGTTGATATGATGCCGATCGCGTCGGCAACCCTTAGTCTGATATCAGACACGATCGACGACACCGAAACGGGAGTAACATTCATGACGATTCCAACCGAGCCAATTGGCAGTATTCCAAGGCCACTTGGACTGATTGAGGCGGTGTCGGCATCAGGCAACGACGAAGACCCGGAGTTGGATGCGCTTTATGAAGCGGCAATTCGGGATACCATCGAACGCTTCGAGGCCACAGGCTCGCCGGTAATCAGCGACGGTGAGCAGAGAAAATATCACAATTTCTGGACGTACTCCGTTCAGGGGCTTGCCAATATCGCACCCGATGGCTTCAAGATCCCTTTCGCCACCGGCCATACCCGCCGGATGCACCGACTCACATCGGGACCCTTTCGTTACAAGAGGTATGCCGACCAATATCTCGACGTCGCCACTCGTTACGCAAGAGTGCCGGTGAAGCAGGCGGTCATTTCGTGCTCCGCCTTGAGCCTTATGTATCCGGACCAGGGAATCCCCGGTTATTCGCGAGAGGAGTTTATCAGTGATCTGCTGCGCGAGCATGAGAGCGAGATTCGCCGCTGCCTGGAAAGGGGCGCGCACAAGGTGCAGATAGACTTCACCGAAGGGCGGCTGGCGATCAAGATCGATCCTTCGGGCAACCTCCTGCAAAGCTTTATCGATCTAAATAATCTGGCACTGGCGCGATTCTCCGCAGAGGACCGTAAGCGCATCGGCGTGCATACCTGCCCTGGCGCGGACTGCGACTCGACTCACAGCGCCGACGTTGACTACGCCGAGCTGCTGCCCAGCCTGTTCGAGCTGCAGGCGGGAAATTTTTACATCGCCTTAGCGGGCGAGAAGGACCGCGTCCATGTTTTGAAGATCATTCGCGATTACATGAAACCGGATCAGCGCATTTTTATCGGCGTGATTGGGACCATAGATCCGCGCATCGAGACTCCGGAAGAGGTTTGCGACCGGATCCTTGAAGCAGCGCAGTATATTCCAATCGAGCAGCTGGGCACCACCGATGACTGTGGTTTTTCCCCCTTTAGTGACGACACATCCACCAGCCGTGACACGGCCTTTGCGAAGATCCGAGCGCGGGTGCTCGGCACGGCACTCGCGTCGAAGATACTGGAGCGTTGATGGCCGTAGAGGATAACGAAGAGAAGCTGCTGCGCTCAGTTGCGCTAAAGAACGCCAGAAGCATCCACCGCGCGCGACAACGCGCGGAACGCGAACTGATCGACGCCAAGGAAGCGCTGGAGCGGAAGACCGCGGAACTCGTGCAATCTCTGGCAATGATGCGCGCCACGTTGGAGTCTACAACCGATGGAATTCTGGTGACCAACGCAACCGGCGCGGTCACAGAGTTTAACCAGAACTACAGCGCAATGTGGCGCGTGAGCGCCGAGCTCATGGAGACCAAGGATCACCGTCAGCTGCTTGAGATTACTAGCCGGCAACTCAAAGAACCCGAGAAATTCCTTACCAGGATCCAGGAAATCTATGCATTCTCGCCGCCGGAGACGTTTGATCTTCTGGAGCTGGCCGATGGAAGACTTTTTGAGCGATTCTCAAGGATCCAGTTCATCGAGGAACGTGATGTGGGCCGGGTCTGGAGCTTCCGCGATATCACTGAACGGAAAAGAGCCGAACAAGAGTTGCGGCAACAGCGCGAGTGGTTTGAGGTCACGCTCTCCAGCATCGGTGATGCCGTGATCACCACGGATACCGAAGGCAAAGTCACGTTTCTAAATCCGGTGGCCGAAATGATGACCGGATGGAAAACCGCCGAGGCATCGGGCCAGCCTCTGGATAAAGTTTTCAGCATCATCAGTGAAGACACTCGCAAGCCGGCGAAGAATCCGGTGGATATAGTTTTGCGGGACGGAAGAGTTGTCGGGCTGGCCAACCACACCGCTTTGATCGGCAGAGACGGTACCGAAAGAAGCATCGAAGACAGTGCTGCTCCGATCAGAGATGCTACGGGTACAATCTCCGGCGCGGTCATGGTTTTTCACGATGTGACGCAACGGCGCCGGGCGGAAAAGGCTCTGAAGGAAGCAGACCAAAAAAAGGATCATTTCCTGGCGATCTTGGCGCACGAGCTTCGTAACCCGCTGGTGCCGATCCGGAACGGGCTGCAAATCCTCAATCTAGCCGGCAATGACCGGACCATAGCCGAGAATGCGCGCTCGATTATGGATCAAGCCTTAAATCAGCTGGTCCGCCTGGTGGATGATCTGCTCGATGTCAGCCGGATCACCACAGGTAAGCTAAAGCTTCGTAAGGAGCGGGTCGAATTGGCGGCGGTGGTTCAGAGCGCGGTAGAGACGACTCGCCCGCTGATTGACGAGCAGGGTCATCATCTGAGTGTCCGCCTGCCACCCAAGCCGATTCTGTTGGATGCCGATCCAACCCGGTTGGCCCAGGTGTTCTCAAATCTGCTGAACAACGCCGCCAAATACAGCGACCGGGGCGGACACATCACGTTATCCGGTGAGCCGGTGGGAGATGAGGTTATTGTGTGTGTCACGGATCGGGGAATTGGGATTTCCGCCGATCACCTGCCACGCATCTTTCAGCTCTTTGCGCAGGTGGAAACCGCCTCCGACAGGTCGCAAGGTGGATTGGGCATCGGGCTATCGCTGGTCAGAGGCCTGGTAGAAATGCACGGTGGAACGATTGAAGCGCGCAGTGGTGGGCCCGGGCGCGGGAGCGAGCTGATAGTGCGACTGCCGCAAGCCAAGACGGATCCTCTGTCGAAATCCCAAGCAGAAGAAGCTGATCGACAGAAAACGTCGCCGCTGCCTAAGTACCGCATTCTGGTGGTGGATGATAATCGGCTCAGTGCTCAGAGCACCGCGATAGCCTTAGGCTTGATGGGGCATGATCTGGCCACAGCATGCGACGGTATTGAAGGAATAGAACTCGCGCGCACATTTCGCCCCGATGTAATACTCATGGATATCGGCTTGCCTGAAATGAACGGTCATGAAACGGCCCGGCGCATCCGTGAGCAACCCGGGGGCAAAAACATTCTCCTGATCGCCGTCACAGGTTATGGCCAGGAAGAAGACCGACGCCGCTCACTCGACGCGGGGTTTGATTATCATCTTGTCAAGCCGTTAGACTTTGCCGAGCTCAAGAACATATTATCTGACGTCCGGCCTGTTCCGGAGAAGCCGAGGCGCTTTTTGACGCCCGCAAGGACGCGTTGAGAGCTCATCCTCGCGAGGAACGCCGGTAGAAACTGCGCTAGCGATTACATGCATCAAAAGCTTTGGCGCATAGCGTCCTCTTCTTACTCGAGATTGTCCTTGGCTATGCTGGAGGCACGGGTCGGGCTCGGTGGATAGATCATCAAGAAATCGTATCGTTTCTGTTACGAGGGCAGGCGTCGGCTATATATCTTCGGCTTCACGGAAGATGGGAATAATGATTGCGTCCGCTACCGCCGGTCTAAAGGGCATCGTCGTAGCGATTTTGTCCTTGCGACAGTAAAAGATAGCCATTGCGAGGGAGGTTATTTGTCGAATCCACAAGTTATCACTTTGTAAGAAGCGCCAATCCGGTTGCGACCAGAACAAAAGGATCTTCCTATAGAGCAAAAAGTCCGGAGCCTTCTGAACGTCAACGAAAGGCCGCATCGACTCTCATCGGGAGATTATCGTCTGATGCGTAGATCTGATTCTTCCATAAACAATTCCAGGCAGCTGCAAAATGCATGCGCTGATAACTATCGCCGTAAAAGTCCTTTAGGAGATTACTCAATATCGGATAGAAGTCTGAGTTCATTGCCGGAAATATGTGGTGCTCCGTATGATATGAGAAATTGAGATGCAACCGGTCAAAAATTGGATGAACTATTACCGACGTGGTGTTCGCGAGAGCGTCGGTGGTCTTGCTCAGAGGATTTAGAAAGTGATTGGTGAAGATATACGACATAACAATAGTGGATGTTATCAGGACTGGAATCAGGGATGCGAAAATGAAACGTGAAAAATTGAAATTGACGACTTGGAAAATTGCGACTTGAAGAACAAGGATCGTGATTAATTCTAGGGATATAATTATTCGGTCCGCCCTCGTGTAATCAGGCTTTGCTGGAACTAAGGTCGGCTTAGTTCGATCGGGATAGTAGGCGGCGATTGTGTTGCGAACTATATATGCAACGAAGTGGAAACGAACCACAAAATTCCACTTAGATGATTTCCGATTGGGGTAAAAGATTCGCGAATACCATAGCCTTACCTGGGAAGCCTCGGATGTTAGGAACTGCCGATCAGGATCTCCAAAGTTATTACTGTAGAGATGATGAGTCTGATTGTGAACGCGCCGCCAGATCGTAGGTGATACCAGGTTTAATCCCCAACAAACAATCTCCAATGCATAACGTATTCGGCGACGTTTACAAATAGCATTATGGCTTAATTCGTGTGCGAAAAAGCCAATGCACGCAAGACAATGACCTATCAGGAAAGAACACATAAGCCACACAAACCAATGGTCGTTCAAACGGATAACGGCATAAGCGCCGGTAAGAAGGAGAAAATGAATGAAGGGAACGAGCAACTTGCTCGGACAGGCATCGAAAGCTTCCGCAGGCAGAAGTGGCTTCAAACGTCGTACGTATTCGGCTAAGGGAATAAACTCCGTACTGGTAGGCATGGATACCTCCGAGTCAACGTTTGCAGAAAATTATATCCCTTCGTACGAAGCGACAGTCGCTGCATTCATAGTCGACCTCCGGGTAGCTGAGTCTCAAAATCGGCTTTTTGGACCTAGCAAATATTACCGCATGGACTTGCCTGCTGAGTGGGACAGCTCCCGTCATCTTTTCTGGCAATATCGATCATTCAACGAAATCTTGTCAAGGACGGTTCAGAGTAGGGTGAGGTAGGGATCTCTGTGTAAATTCGATTTGCGGATAGGCAGTCGAGAGAGTCTTCAGCTTTGGCGGACAACAGAGGATCGAAGGTGGTTAAGGCAAAGGCCCAGGTCATCTTTTAATTGGGTACTGGGAAGAAGCCAGATGTGGTGTTAACTCCACAGTTGTGAGACGAACACGAACCTAAGGAGCACCCCAAAGGTTCGCCGCAATTTCGGATCAACCGCTACGCTTTGAAAGTGGTGGTCCCAACGGGAATCGAACCCGTGTTACCGACGTGAGAGGCCGGTGTCCTAACCGCTAGACGATGGGACCGTTGGCTGAGGAGGAAGGACTCGAACCTTCAATCGCCTGATCCAGAGTCAGGTGGCTTACCAATTAGCCGACTCCTCAAGTTCTCAGAGGCTTCAAATTAAAAGAATCAAGCGGTGAAATCAAGGCAGATTAGAGCGTCATTGGGTTGGGGAATCCAAGCTTTGCATCGCAGCGTTTAATCGTTTCAACGTTCGCTCTTTGCCGAGAACCGCAATGACCTCATGAATGCCTGGACTGATGGTTGAGCCGGTCAGTGCGACACGTACAGGTTGGGCCAATTTCCCCATTGACAGACCGGTTTGCTCCAGGACTTCCGCAAAAGCCTGCTGAACAGCGCCATCGCTAAAATTGGTAAGATCACTAAGCTTTTGAACCAGCCTGTTAAGCGGCTCTCTGATTTCAGGGACCAAGAACTTTTTTGCGGCTTTTTCATCGATCGAAATATCATCCGACAGGTAGTAATGCGCTTGCTCGACAAGTTCGACCAAAGTCTTGGCTCGGTCCTTGAGTGTTGCAGTCATCTTCTCAAGCCAGTCCAAATCTTTGGGCGCCGGGTATCCCTTTGCCTCTATGAACGGAATGATGTCTCTAGCTAACTCCCCCGGCGGGCGCGACTTGATGTAGTGGGAATTCAACCAAAGAAATTTCTCGGGATTAAAGATACCGGCAGATTTACCGATGCTGTCCAGAGAGAACTTCTCGATGAGTTCGTCGCGGGAAAAAATTTCTTCGTCGCCGTGCGACCATCCTAGTCGAACCAGGTAGTTGACGACCGCCTCTGGAAGATAACCCATGTCGCGATAAGCCGTTACGGAAGTTGCGCCATGGCGCTTGCTGAGGCGCGCTTTGTCCGTGCCAAGAATCAATGGTACATGGGCAAATTGCGGCAATGCCTGTCCCATAGCCTGGTACAATTGAATCTGTCGTGGCGTGTTGGCCAGATGATCGTCGCCGCGGATAATATGGCTGATCTTCATCTCGATATCGTCCACGACCACGCAAAAATTGTACGTTGGAGTTCCGTCAGATCGCGCGATGATCAAGTCATCGAGCTCGCGATTCTCGAAAATGATATTGCCTTTAACAAGATCATTGACAACCGTGGTTCCAAGCTGAAGCGAGCGGAATCGGATGGTATAAGGCTTGCCTTCCGGCAAACGAGGAATGACGCCTTCGGGCGGGCGACAAGTCCCATCATAAGACGACTTGCGCTTTTCCTTTTGCGCGAGCTGGCGTTTGGCATCGAGATCCTGAGGTGTGCAGACGCACGGATAGGCTTTGCCAGCGGCCAATAGCTGCTGAATCTTATCCTTGTAGAGTGCAAAGCGCTCTGTCTGAAAAAAGGGACCTTCATCGTAGTCAAGCTTCAGCCATTTCATCGCTTCGAGAATAGCCTCGATTGCTTCGCGTGTTGATCGCTCGCGATCGGTATCTTCGATGCGCAGAATGAACTTGCCGCCGTGATGACCCGCGAACAGGTAATTAAAAAGAGCCGTGCGGGCGCCGCCGATATGCAGATAGCCTGTGGGGCTAGGCGCAAAGCGAGTGCGGATTTGAATCATCGCCGTCAACCTAACAGGGAGCCAAAATAGGGTCAACGGCGACCGCGTTTAAAACAGCGATGATCATGATAGTATAGACGACCGAGGAGAACGTTGTGAATAGTGAAGTATCAGATGTGAAGGACGCCGTGGCATCTACCGATGCGGCGTCGTCTAATTTTATCCGGAATATCGTTGCTGACGATGTTGAAACAGGCAAGCATCAGGGGCGCGTTCACACGCGATTTCCACCGGAGCCCAACGGCTATCTTCACATTGGCCATGCGAAATCTATCTGTTTGAACTTCGGTCTTGCGGCAGAATTCGGCGGGCTCTGCAATCTTCGCTTGGACGATACCAATCCAAGCAAAGAAGATATCGAATACGTCGAATCCATTCGAGAAGATGTTCGCTGGCTGGGTTTCGACTGGGGTGATCGGGAGTATTACGCTTCAGATTATTTCGATCGCCTGTATCAGTTTGCTGTGCAAATTATCGAAGACGGAAAGGCCTATGTTTGCGATCTGAACAGTGATCAGATGCGCCAGTACCGTGGCACGCTTACCGAACCGGGCCGGAATAGCCCGTTCCGGGATCGTCCAATTGATCAGAATCTAGATCTGTTTGAGCGCATGAAAGCGGGTGAGTTTCCGGACGGCGCGCGCACTCTGCGGGCTAAGATAGATATGGCATCGCCTAATTTAAACCTGCGGGATCCGGTGATGTACCGTATTCTTCATGCGGCGCATCATCGGACCGGGGATCGGTGGTGCATCTATCCGACTTATGATTTCGCCCATGGGCAGTCAGATTCAATTGAAGGAATCACTCACTCGATCTGTACATTGGAGTTCGAGGATCACAGGCCTCTATACGACTGGTTTCTCAGTCAGTTGGGTATCCATCATCCGCAGCAAATTGAGTTTGCGAGGCTCAATCTAAGCCACACCGTACTCAGCAAGAGAAAGCTTCTGCAACTCGTTCAACAAAATCATGTCTCCGGCTGGGATGATCCACGAATGCCGACCTTGGCGGGTTTCCGGCGTCGCGGTTATACGGCCGAAGCAATCCGAACTTTTTGCGAGCGCATTGGCGTGGCCAAGCGGAACAGCACGGTCGATATCGCCATGTTGGAACACTGTCTGCGTGAGGACCTCAACAAGCGCGCGGCGCGAGTGATGGCGGTGTTAAGGCCCATCAAGGTCGTCATCGAAAATTATCCCGCTGGACAGGTCGAACACTTGGAGGCAGTCAATAACCCGGAAGATGTCAGTAGCGGCACGCGGCTTGTTCCGTTCTCTGAAGTCGTCTACATCGAGCAAGATGATTTCCGCGAAGAACCGCCCAAAGGATTTTTCCGGTTATCGCCGGGGCGTGAGGTTCGGCTGCGTTACGCATACATCATCAAATGCACCGACGTTGTCAAAGACCCGGAGACCGGCGAAATCCGCGAACTGCGTTGTACCTACGACCCAGAAACCAAAAGTGGTTCTTCTCAGAGCAACCGCAAAGTAAAAGCCACCATTCACTGGGTGTCGGCCGACCATGCTAAGGAAGCTGAGGTCCGCCTCTATGATTATCTGTTCAGTAAGGAAGACCCCGATGCCGTCCCCGACGGCGTTGACTGGTTAACCAACGTTAATCCAAAATCGCTGGAGGTGCTGACGGACTGCCGAGTAGAGCCGCTTCTTGCGAATGCGCAAATAGGAGAGCTCTATCAGTTCGAAAGACTAGGCTATTTTTGCGTTGATTCGGTAGATTCGACGAAACGTAAGCCGGTGTTCAATCGGACGGTAACCCTGCGGGATTCTTGGGCGAACCTTCAGAAGGCGACGAAAAGATCTAACTAGGTTGCGAAGGTGTCTGCGGAATGCCTGGCGGATTTATCGGACACTTAAACTGCGGGCGACGCTAAAAGCGATACCCTAATGATACTGTGACGAAGTTATTGAAAGTTTCATATTTGTCGTTGCCCGGAGCGCCTGCAAAGCCCAAAGGACTGGTGGCCGGAAGCCCCTCTAACTCACTGTTGGTTACTCTTCGATTTTTGTAAAACACCGCCATATAGCCGACATCGAGCGAAATGTTCTCCCACTTATAGCCCAAACCAGCATTCAACGTTAACAAATCAGCACCAGGGATAGCTGGATTCAGTGTATGATTTGGTATGGGTGATTCTTCTACCGCAAGCCCTCCGCGCAATTCCCAGTTCTTGTTCAGCACATAGTAGCTGCCGAATCTTAGGGTACTGGTATTTTTCCAGTCCTCAGGAAAACTAAATCCCGAGATGGGGAACCCCAAAGGCAAGAAGGTCGGGCTTGGTGAAAACGTTGCATTGAAGTTCTTGAACTCGCTCCATCGGGTGTATTCATAGACTAACTCGGCTCCCCAGTTTGGCCTCACTTGCCAGAAGACGCCGGTGTTAATAACCGGCGGGAGAGGAATCGGCCTAATGTCTGCTTTCGTAGTGGCTGTAGAGAAGGACCCACGTAATTTCACGTCTGCGTCGTCGAAACGCAGATCCACCCGAGACCTGTAGCTAAATCCAATTTTAACACTGTCTATAGGTTTGATCAGCGCTCCTATATTGTAGGCGAAAGCGTTCGCGGTATCTGTTAGACGGAGTCGACCTTCCAGGCCGATGGGCGATGTACAACTGGTTATAGGATCAAGGCAGAGCCCTCTCGAAAATAGGCCAGAGGCATGGACAAAGCTCGCACCGGCTCCGACGGAAAAATATTTGGAAGGGTGCCAAGCCGCCGCGGGTGTTATGTAAATGGTTTTCAGCTCGGTTCGTTCAGCGGCAAACCGAGTGAAATCACTTTCGTAGGTTGTTGCCAGGCCGAAAGGAGAATACGCACCTACTCCAAAACTAAAGTCGGTATTTGGAAGGTGGTAATTGGCAAATAGCGTCGCGAGAAAGTTGTCGTCGTGTTTGTTACGGGCGCGTCGTCCACTATTTTCGACCGAACTTTGTACGTTTACGTAAGTGCCGCTCAGCAGCAAATTATTTCCGTCGACCTCACCAAGAGCAGCGGGGTTATAGTAGACCGCCGACGGATCATTCACTCCAGCAGTCATCGCATTTGAGAGGCCGAGACCCCGGGCTGTTTGATGCGGGATCATGTAGCCACCCGAAAACGCATCACGAGTTAACGATGAAAACGCAAGAAACAACAGAAACACGGAGGTTCCGGATGGCCTTCTTCTCATTTCATCTCCAGTTTGGCGTTGACTAAGTTTTACGAGTCTTATATATCCATGCCAAAAGACGCCAAAGGGTGCCATAAGGACGCGTAAGATGCAAGATAATTTGCTGACCACGGCCCAAGTTGCCGAGTATCTGAAGGTGGACAAGTTCACTGTTTATAGGTTGGTAACTCAGAAGAACATTCCAGCCTTTAAGGTTGGCAACCAATGGAGATTTAATAGAGAAATGATTGATGCATGGCTGCTCAAAAATTCTAATCTGTCCTATTCAGATTCTGGTTAGCTGCTTAGACCTTTCGCGTGCGTCAGAATTCGCGGTCGATTCAATCTTACAAAGCACTCAGGCAAAAAAATAGAAGGTTCGCATGAGAGACAAAGGCGGGAGAAGAGTGGTCATCACTGGTCTTGGAATTCTCTCGTCTGCAGGCATTGGCAAGGAATCGTTCTGGGAGACAATAAAGAATGGACGATCGGGAATCAAGCCCATTACTTCATTCAATGCTGAGACATTTCCCGTGCGCATAGCTGGGGAAATCATCGATTTCGACCCGCACATTTTTTTCCCCAAAGAGTTTACACGTCGTTTGGACCGGTTTGCATTGATGGGTATCGCAGCTACGAAGCTGGCGCTCGACGATGCAAATCTACCGCTCCGTTTCGCTGAAGCTGACGCCGAGAGAACCTGTATTCGGATGGGGACGGTAATCGGTGCATTGAGCCAAGCCGAGGAAGTTCATTCAGTGTTCATGGAAAAGGGTTTGAAACGGATTCACCCTTTCTTCAGCAGCTTAGTCTTACCTAGCTCACTTGCTTCACAAATAGGAATACTTTGCGGAGTTCACGGCTCTGTATCAACGACTATCGCCGCTTGTGCTTCGGGAACTGTCGCAATTGGCGAGGCCTTTAGGTTGATCCGAGAGGGACGCTTCAACTTGGCGATTGCGGGAGCCTCTGAAGCTCCGATAACGCCTCTGGTCATGGCTTCGTTCTCAGCTGTAGGGCTACTGGCTTCCCAAAATGGTGATCCAACGAAGGCTTGCCGCCCGTTCAGTAGAGATAGGACCGGCATTGTGCTAGCCGAAGGGGCCGCAATTCTTATTTTGGAGGAATACCAGCATGCTATAGCGCGGCGCGCGACGATTTATGGCGAGGTGCTGGGATATGGCGAGACTTTCGATGGCTATCATACTCACCACCCCTTACCGTCTGCCGAGTATTGTGCAAAAGCGATTTCGAACGCATTGGCCGATGCTTGCTTGAAACCAGAGCAGGTCGATTATATCAATCCTCACGGAACCGCATCCATCCTTAACGACAAGGCTGAGACACTGGCGATAAAAAAAGTCTTCGGGCATCATGCTTACGAGCTGTCGGCGAGTTCGACTAAATCAATGACGGGCCACACTCTAGGCGCTTGTGGTGCTCTCGAAATGGTAGCGTGTGCTCTTATGCTAGAACGGCAGTTTGTTCACCCGACAATAAATTTGGTCAGTCCGGATCCGGAGTGTGATCTAGACTTTGTTCCAAACATAGGTCGTGCCCAATCTTTGAACCGAGTGCTCTCCCTCTCCGCTGGATTTGGCGGTTACAACGCTGCATGTGTAATTGGAACGCCGCAAGAGTAGAAAGCCTTGTCCTGGTATACAATTAACTACGCTGTTGGAGCCGTATGCTCGTTAATAGCAGGTCTCTTTGTATTTTATCGTGGTGAAGCACGAGCATCCACACGACGTACATGGTGCTATCTTTGTGTCGCGATAAGCGTCTGGCATATAGGGCGCTTGACAATGGAGCTTACTGAATCAGAAGTTTTTGCATCGGCTGCAGCTCAGGTGATTTACCTTGGCGCTATCTTTATTCCAACCAACTATCTTCGTTTTATTCTTTCACTTTTGGATGAGGACAAAGGGCATCTAAATATATTCCTAAAGTCTTATGCTATTGAAATTGTGCAGCTCTTGCTTCTGTTCAGTGGCTTCCTTGTGGACGGCGTCAGATACTACCCGCATGGGCGATTTTACGAGACTCCATCTACTATGTACGTCGTGTTTTTTGCTTCTTGGGTCATCCTACCAGCATTGGCGATTGTCAAGCTTGGCTCGTCATATTTCCGGACGGATGCAGTCCTGCGGAAAAATCAATTCAAATATGTTCTTTATTCAAGTGCCATAGGCTTTGCTTTGGGATCCACCTCGTTTCTTCCTTTCATTAGCGTGACGATTCCGCCGTTCGCCGCGCCGATGGTTTATTTTTATACATTCCCAATTACCTATGCGGTGGCTCGCTATCGGCTGATGGATATCGAGGTTGCAATAAAGAAAAGCCTTATTTACGCGCTGCTTCTACTTGGTTTATTACTGCCTTGTTATGCCATCGTAATATGGGGACAGAAGCTGGCTTTCGGTCTTGTGAACTATAACTTTTCGCTAATAACGCTTTTGTTGTTCATCGCTGTTGGCTTTTTATTCCCAAAGGTTCGTTTCTTAACCGAAGATGCATTAGAAAGAGTTCTCTTTCAAAGGGTAAATTACCGGGATACGTTATTACGTTCCAGCAAGGACATGGTATCCATCATTGATTTAGAGGACTTGTCAAACAACCTAGTTAGAACAATTAGTAGAGCTTTCGCTGTAAAGAATGCGTCGCTCTACTTAGTCGACGACGTTAAAGGCATTTTTCGCATTAAAGCAATAGTAGGAGTGGACGCCGATAAAGTTCCGGGCAATTACCTCACCCGCAATGATCCGTTTGTTAAAGCAATTAGTAGAAGCCCCCAGGGTATCATAAGAGAAGAAGTGGAAATGTCCGTTGCGCTGGAAAATACTCCAGAGATCGTTGCAACAATGCGGAAAATTGACGCGGAGATCAGCCTTCCGATCATTTCCCAAGGAAGTATTATCGGGATGCTTAATCTTGGACACAAAGAGAATATGGAAGTGTACTCCAACGATGACATCAAACTGCTCTCCACCCTAGCTAATCAGGCGGCGGTTGCCATCGAAAATGCGCGGCTTTACCAAAATCTGAAGCAGTCGCAGGATACGCTTCGGCGTGCCGATCGGCTGTCATCCTTGGGATTACTCACAGCCGGGTTGGCTCATGAGATTCGTAATCCGTTGGTGGCGATTCGCACCTTCACCCAGCTTTTGCCGGAAC
>CAVSLC010000007.1:0-59322 GCA_963728565.1 uncultured delta proteobacterium | reverse complement strand
CCTGTGCGCGGAGCCGATGAACAGGCTGAGGAATGCGACCACGGCCAGATATTTAATTTTTTGCATATTGTACTTCCTCCAGTTTGCTTTGATAGAACGACCGATCACTAATAGCTCCTCAAAGAATGTCACACGATCTATGCATCAAACTCTGCCGCCTTTCAGCAAAAGATTGTAATGTCGTTCTCCTTTGCCCCAGGTCTCTTAAGAGAATCCGTTATCCTGACGCTAATTGAAGAGCGCATGGCCGGTCAAGCAGAAGTTGCCGGAATAAGCCGCCGATTGTTAGGGAGATAAAGCCGCGGTGCGATCGGCTTTTAGCGGAATACGTGATGTTGACAAACTTCCGTTTAGCCGATGGATATTGCAGCGATTCGAAATTTCGTGTGCGACCCACCGCCGGGATCGGCCGAGCAGTAATTGTCGTTTTGAGCCTCGGTTATTGTTAATAGTTGGGTGGTAACTATGCGTGTAAGCCTCGATAAGGAGCTCGACCATCTGAGAGCCAGTAGCGTATCGCGGTGGATCTCGCTATTTTGGCCATAGCAATGGCCGTGCTCCTTGGTTCCTTTTCTGTCTACTGGATTTATTTTGGGGGGCAATAAGCCGCGTGCCGCAGATTGGGGGCCGTTGGAGACTTCATTGGCGGATTCACAAATCCAATTAGCAGTTTGTTTGCGCTCCTCGCGGTGCTACTAACGTTAATGGTTCAATCCAGCAATTGTAGGTGACGCGAGAGGAGCTTGACAATCTGAAGAAGGAGCAAATAAATCCGACATATATCGAACGCTGCAAGTCCCGAAGACCGCCTCGAGAAGCTGTATCGCGAGCCAATTTATTTTCCGTCAGAAGGTCGACTAGAGAAATGGGAGGTCTACCTGCTGCTATCCCACGCAACTGACGACGTTCCAAGAACATCCCACCACTCACAGCCTCGGACCACCGTGTATGTTGATAAAACCATCATGTCGAGATCGACGGTATGACATCATCCTCCACACCTTGAAGGTCTGTCGAAAAAGCGCTAAGTAAAAACGCTTCTCTACAGCAAATCCCTTAGCATTCGTCGGTACTTAAGAGTTCCAGCATCCGGTCCTTGAGATGTAGTTCCTCGGTTAAGTCCAAAGGCAACTCTTCAGGGCGCTGGCTCTCGACGATTTTTCGATCCTGCGCAAAAATAACTTGTATGAGTTCTCGAAACGCATCATCCGGTTGGTCCAATGCAAAGTTGCGGGAAGAGAAGGTGTAGTAACGCATGCGCTTTGCCGAAATAGGCGAGGCGATGATCGATACCAGCTGACGCTGGCCTCCCTCCATTGGACGAATAGCCTGGGCCGTGAATGGTAGGACGACCCTGTACTGACGCCTTCCCTCGGTAAATGCACTGTAAGACGCTAACGCGGAAGGCCCTCGAAATGCCCCGCTTGGGGGAGCAGTAAACTTGGTCTCAAAACTTAGCTCGAAACCGTTCTGCTTCACCTCGAACTCAGGAATCACCGGATCATCGGGAGTAGCATTGATACCGGGATGAACATAAGGAAAGTGGGAAGTGTCAATAGAGTTTTCGATCATTCGCGCTGCGCCGGTTTCCCACATTTCAGTCGAATGAAAAAACGTGTGATAATTCGGATCTTTGAGTTCTGGAATCTCGGGAATAGGTGCTTTCGGTTCTGCTAGACACACCCAGACTAAGCCGTAACGTTCACGTACGTTGAAATACGCGGTTGCGCGAGCCTTGGCAGGAATTGTGTGTCCCGCGGGTAACGAAGGAATCCGCACGCAATTGCCATCGGGGGCATAGGTCCAGCCATGATAAGGACAGACTAAATTATCGTCTTGAATCCAGCCCAGCGACAGAGCAGTTCCTCGGTGAATGCATAAGTCCCGGAACGCCGCTACCTTTTCTTTCGTCCGCCAAACGACGATTTGCTCATCAAGTAAAGAAGCGGCAAGCGGAGCATTGCGAAGTTCACTGCTCGTCGCCACCGGATGCCAATAGCTGCTGCAGTATCAATTCACTCACCGACCTTAGGCGCGCGGGAACCCCTTGTAGATTCCCTCATGCTGGATCCTCGTTCATTCACCAAACGGTCAAAGACTGTTATTTCAGAATTTCCTTCAATCGAGGTATCAGCGCAGCATCGAGATTGAAGACCTCTCTAACATTAGTCTCCAGTGTTGCCCCATCTAGTGGATTTATATCGAGCTTCGCTTTAGCCGCCTCGGCAAGGAACTCCTGATCCTTCATCGTGCTCATAAAAGCCCGACGCAACATTTCAACGCGGTCCTTTGGTGTACCGGGAGGCAAGACATAAGGCCGTACTGTCGGGGCGATTGTATGGATGACCGATCGAATCATCCTTTTCGCTTCGTCTGTCTTGGCATAATCGATAGCCAAAGGCACGTTCGGAACATCCGGATGACGGGTTGGAATAGCCTGAAGAACCAGCGCCACTTCGTTTGCATCCATCTCCTTGCGCCATGTCGATTTAAAGGATTCCCATGCGTTGCAGATTCCCTCGATCTCTCCCGAATTGAAGGCCAGTCGAACTTCCGACGTACCCTTGTAACCAGCCACGACTTGGAGAGGGAGACCGATAGTGGCCGCGAGTACTTTCGGAATATCGTCCGTCGCAGAGCCAGCGCCTATGCCGCCAATTTTAAGGATTCTCTTTGACGCCAGCCACTGTTCCATACTGGTAATGCCGGTCGTCTTTGACAAACCGATCATGTAGCTGTCCTGAGCGGGAACTCCGATGAAATTGAATTTCAGGGCGTCAAATTCGACGCCTGGCTTACCGAGAAGCTGCTGCAGAAACAATGAACCGATAAAATGACCGATCGTCAGACCGTCGGGCTTAGCGACCTTGTATACATAGTTTGCGCCGATCAGGTGGCCTGCTCCAGGCATGTTCTCAACAACAATCGTCGGCTCTCCCGGAATATACTTGCGCAAGTGCCGGGCCATGGTCCGGGTGTAGAGATCATAGCCGCCGCCCGCTGCAGTGGCGACAACGATCCTGATGACCTTGTCTTTATAGAACGATTCTTGTGAAAACGCGGATGTCGAAAAGTTTAGAGTTATAGCAAGAGTTAGTGTTATGACACTCGCCAAGTGTTTAGCCATACTCCCTCCTAGCGCAACTTGCCTTGAATTGTTTGGATGCTATTTATGATTGCCACTCAATCATGAAGGAGCTAGCCAAGATTATGACCGTAAACACCTATCAGCAGCAAGCTGAGCAGGTTCAACATCGTAATGTCCGACGTGAGGAGGGATTTTTTAAGGCCGACTGCGATCGTCGCCGTTGAGAGGTTTCGCACCAAGTCCTCTCGAGTCTTCCGATAATTTTCTCTCGGGTCTACAATACGATAGAGAGAAGTTACAATGCGTATGCGGCAAGATCTTCGCGCTCTCGTCCAATCGGCGAAAAATCAACTCCCTCCAACGGCTGGACCTTGCCTTGATCGATTTCTTCGAGACGCTCCTTCGAAAGAGGATTTCCGAACTGTTCGTTTTTCATCCGCAAGTGATGCTGTAGGTATCGCGCTAAGACGTTTTTCGCTCTTTCGAGTTGTTCGGGTGTTTTGATGCGTCGGGCGGCAGCGGCGATGTGAATCGGGCCGTGAAACATTTCATCATGGGAGATCTCTCTTGCGGCATGCGCCATCCGTTGTTCCAGCTCGCCTCCGGTAATACGGCTCAAGCCGATAAGCCAGCCGGAACCGCCGCCCTCGCCGATGCCAAGGGCGATCTTAGCCATCTCATCACCTGAAGCGCGCAGTTCCTTCTCATAGCGAGCTTTTTTTGTATTTTCAGGGAAACGCTCGTTATCACTCCACACGCCGAGTGTGAGCAATTCATCTACATCGATCTTTTCGCCGAACTGTTCTTCGAGAATCGCCACAAACAGACGATAGTGTTCCAGTTCTTCGGAAAATGCTCGCGCGAGGTTCTCATAATCCTTGCGCTTGAGCTCCTTTTCGAACTTAGGCTGGAGATCTTTCAGATTATCCAGGAACTTCCAAGCCGTCGTGAGCTCCCGTGCCGCCTGACACTTCAACCAGGCGATATCTTGCTCTCTAGATCTTGGGCGGCTGAAATAGGCTCGCACAATTTCAGCATTGCCGGCGGCATATCTGGCGAGAATTTCGGTCAGTGTTTTTTTCACTTCATCGGACAAATCCATTTCGCTCCCCCTTTTTATGTGGGCAATCCGTCTCCTACCTTTATGAACCTAGTTTGGCAGCATGATTTCTTTTAATCGATTTATTAGTTCCGGCTTCATGGTGGAGTAATCGGACACGATTCTGGAAACATCGTCGCCGGATATGCTCTCCACGGTGAGCTTTGCCTTTTGTGCATCTGCAAGAAACTCTTTGTCCTTCATGGTTTGCAAAAAAGCGCCTTGAAGGATCGCTACCCGCGCTTTCGGAGTGGCCGGCGGCAGGGAATAGTTTCGAGAAATGTCGGCTTGGTAATGAATTCCCATTTTTATAAGCTCGCGTGTCTCATCGGTCTTCGCCAAATCCACAGCGTTGGGCACGTGGATGAGGTCAGGGTGTTTCTTTGAATTGATCTGGAGCACGATGTGAGCATTGCCTGCCTCTAACGCTTGGCTCCAAGTGGATTTCATGCCTGCCCAGGTACCGCAGTAACCGGAAACTTCTCCGGAATCGGCTGCGATCCGGATGTCAGCAGTTCCTTTATATCCCTCGACAAGTTGGATCGGAAGCCCCACGGTAGCTTTTAAGATCTTGGGTATGTCGACATCCGTGCTTCCGGATGCGGTTCCCCCGAGCTTGATCGGATTCTTTGCCGCGAGCCATTCTTGGACGTTTGAAACTCCGCTTGCTTTGGTGAGCCCGCAGCTCTGACTATCTTGAAGCGCTCCTACCCATTCGAATTTCGGCGCGTGAAATTGGATACCTTTGCCACCCAAGACCGCCTGGAGCACCAACCCGCCAATCCAGTTGTTAATGGTCAGTCCGTCCGGCTTGGCGGTGTTATAACCATGATTAGCCGCAATCAAACTTCCCGCACCAGGCATATTCTCAACTATAATTGCCGGCCCGCCCGGAATATGCTTTCCCATATGCCTCGCTATCACTCGTGCATACGTGTCGAATCCTCCGCCTGCTGAGAAACCTACGATGATGCGCACAGTTTTACCTTTGTAAAACGGTTCTTGCGCGAAGACTCCGTTCGACGATGCTACTTCGAGCACAAATAGCACCAATACCCAACTCAGCTTCCTCAACATTACAGCTCCTTTCCGCAGCAAAGGTTTTCTGGATCTGATCACCTGATCAATGGAGGACCATGCTCCGGACCGTCTCGCTCGCGTGCATCACGGTCGAAGGATTCCTTGAGATCAGAAAATATCTAGGCTGCTAGGCACTCGCAGCCGGCGCCCAGCCTGGATGCCGCGGAAGTCCATCCTCAGGAAGAACAACCAACGGATGTTTGGAGTTTACAAATACCCATCGATCGGGTCTCTTGCCGATATCCTGCGCACGATCGAGGGTCGGGACATGGATCAGTACGAAGTCTGGAAAGCCATCGACGTATAGAAACATATGACATCCACATACCTTGCAGAATTTACGATGGCAGGTCGGTTTTGTATCGAAGTTTTGAATCTTGTCATCGCCCTGGAGAATCTTGAATGCATTCTTCTCCACGACCGCAATGATAGCCATCGCTCCACCGCAAGTATCAGTGCAGTCGGTGCAGAGGCAGTAGTGAACTTCGTAGGGCTCCTTGCTGTATTCAAAATGAACCGGATCGTTAGAACAGCGACACTTGCCGGCTACCGTAAAGTTTGAAGTTGCCATCTATTCCTCCTCAGTTGAATTGATTTCTTATCTTCCGAACATCTCCCATGAAATACTTCATCCCTTTACGGTTTAGGGCACGGTTGCTATCCTTCCTTGGCACTTCCCTTATGGCCTCAGGCCCAATAACCATCCACAGCGGCGCCTTAATAAGGCGAGCTTCTATTTCATCAGGCAGTCGTCCGCCCATAGCCCGACCTAGTGTTCAACGTAATTTCGATTCTCGGCTCACAGAGCAGTCCGGAGTCCGTCCCTTTAGAGTCGGGTCAAGTCAATCGGCAACTCTTTGCGCTACCGCCCGACCCATTGGATATCTGCCAACGATCGGTATTCTTACGACTCATTTAGGCGTCCTGAGCATCTTCTGCAGCTGCGCTTTCACGGCCGGCGACATTCCCATCAAATCAGTGATCAGTCCGTGTGCCTGCTGCGCGCCGACCGGATCGATCTCAAGTCGGCCTTTGGCGGCTTCGGCGAGAAACTCTTTGTCTTCGAAAGTTTTCGTGAACGCCGCCTGCAGCGCCGACGTACGATCTTGCGGCGCGCCGGGAGGGAGCACATAGATCTTTCCAAACTGATTGGGCGCCGCGATGCCGAACCGTAACAGTTCCCGTTGCTCCGATGTCTTGGCTAGCAACGGTATTGTCGGAATATTGATGCTGTTAGGGAGATCGCGGATCGGCTCTTCACCGATCTGCGCAAGCACGAGCCATTCGCCGCTTTTTATCTTGTCCAGAGAGGTAATCTTGAGCGACGTCCAGCTGTTAAAGAGACCATCCACTTCCCCGCTATCGATTGCCAGCCGGATGTCGGAAGTGCCCTTATAGCCGCTCACCACTTTGATGTTGGCGCCCAACGCGTCGCGCATGATGATTGGCGCTTGCTCCACGGTAGATCCGGGAATTCCTCCCATGACGATTTGTTTGCTGTTAGGACCGAGCACCTCTTCGTACTTCGTAACTCCCGGTTTCTGCGTAACCACGAGCAAATAAGTTTCGCCGATCGGCACTCCGAGAATCCGAAACTTCGCCATGTCGTACTGAACCGCCGGGTTGGCAAAAAGCTGTTCCAGAATAATCTGCCCGCTGAAATTGCCGATGATCGTGCCGTCTTTGGGAGCAACGTTGTTGATGTGGTTTGCCGCCAGAATGCTTCCCGCTCCTGCCATATTGTCGACGACAACGGTCGGGGTTCCAGGAATATGCTTGTGAAGGTGGCGGCCGATCACGCGCGAATAGGCATCGTAACCGCCCCCGGCCGAAAAGCCGACAATGATGCGCACCGTCTTACCCTTGTAAAACTCCGCAACTGCTTTCTCGTCAAAGCTGACTTTGGCCGCGGCAGCCCAGCTTTGGACCGTCGTAGCTCCAAACAGCAGCGTGAAAAGCAGTAACACTACACTGGATCGGACAATCGCTCTCATAAGCACCTCATCCCCATTGGCGTACGGTGAAGTAAATCAACTGGATGTCCAAACCGTTCTTTGTGAAGATTCCGGGGTCTTTCGCTATCCAGACAGGCGACTGCTTCCCACTAATCGCGCTATCAACCACATTCGATTTTACTAACCGAGCTAAAGTATAGTCGCGACGACATGGCCGGTCGAATTTCGTACGGGGACTGCCAATGCTCGCACCTCTATGGCAATTTGCCTCGTCACTAAAGCCATCGCCGCGCTTTCGGACTTGCCGAAGATGTTGGATAAACGTGGCGATATTAACGCTCTGACCACACGGCTGTTGTCAGAGTGCAGAGTTTTAGCGATTTCGGTTATGCCAGTTATGCCCTGCCAAGAAAGAATTTCTAAAACGTCTAACGCAAAAAGGACCCTCTGAGATCCGCTGTGCCGTTCGGCCCGTTCGCTCGGTACGATATCGAACATTTCTGGGTCAACTATCACACCAAAATTAAACCGGTCAAGCGCGAGTATCTATCTATCTTGCTGTAAGAAAGCGATGTACTTCTTTTAGACAAAGCGAGGCTGGAGCCCAAACTGAAGGACATACATGGAGGAGTTTGCATCGCATTCTCGATTTAGAGTCGTATTTCGTCTTCCGATCGCGCATGGGCCGGCGCCTTCGGCGGCTTCTCGGCGCTTGATATGGAGATGAAGAAATGATCGCTGGAGACGCGCATGTGAGACGGGCCATAGTCCGGGACAACAACAATTTACAGAGAGAGGCAAAAATGGCGATAACGGGGAGCTGTCTATGTGGAACTGTGAGCTACGAAATCACCGGCTCGTTCAAAGCGGCCGGACATTGCCATTGTTCAATGTGCAGGAAGTCTCACGGAGCGGCATTTGCGACGTGGGCGCACGTCAACCCGGACCAGTTTCGCTGGACATCGGGCGTCGAATTTGTCGCGCGGTACGAATCCTCCCCCGCAAAAGAGAGGTGCTTTTGCAGGAAGTGCGGCTCCCCGCTTGTTCTTAGTGACTCCGGACAAATCACCGAGGTGGTGTTGGGATCGGTCGACGGTGATCCGGGTGTGCGTCCCGGCGAACACATCTTCGTCGGTTCCAAAGCCCCCTGGTACGAAATCGTCGATGCACTGCCACAATACCAGGAGTGGCCCCCGGGAATGGCGCCGTAATGGCGGCGCTAGCGGTTTAGCATCGTGTGCATTCGGCGCTTTCGCTTCTTGGGCGCCACGCTTTTTTCCGGCTCCGAGATTGACACGCACAGTCCGACAATCACGAACAAGGCTCGTGCCTCACAGGTACCCCTTCTCTCGATAGTACCGCTCCGCTCCCGGATGCAGCGGAAAATCCAGCGGGCCGGCTTCCGTGTTGGTGCACAACTGCTTCATTGACGGCGTCTCGGCTGCATCGTAAGGAATCTCCTCGCGAATTTTATCCAGCACGCCGGCGATGTGATAGGCCAGTTCGTCGGGAAATTTCTCGTGCACGACTATCGGCCAGCCGCTAAAGTCGACCACTGTAGTCGGATCGTTGATGCCGTCTATACGGCCGTGATCAAGCCTGGCCCTCAGAAACCCGTAATTTTCCAACTTCTTCAGCACCGGCTCGGAAAAGGAAAGAAATCTCATCCCATGCTCCACCGCAACGTCGCCCCACGAATCCATGCCTTCGTCAATCACCATATCGAGCGTTCCTGAAACGATTCCTTCCCGGCGGTGCGGATTGCTCGGGCGCACCACCTCATCGACGGTACCGCCCCACTCGATGAAGTCCTGCTGTGAAATACCGTGCGCCTTGAGCAGCGTCTTGATCGCGAAATCGACGCAATCGTTGACAGCTATCGACACATTCATTTTGGGTTTTTTGTCGATGAGCTCTTCCATCGTGCGCACGCCCAACTGCGGCGAGACCGCGATCACTAACCGATCCCAGGACGGAAACACCGCCAGAGCGCGCAGCGGATACTTGCGCCGAAACGGCCCCACTCCTCGGACCGCCATGGACGGGATGATCGAGGGATTGAGCCAGACCAGATCGAGCTTGCCGCTGGCGACGAGTTTGGCGCCGTTAAGCCCGCTGCACCATGCCGGACTAACGCCGATGGTAAAAGGATAAGGCGGGCCCGCGTGCGCCGAACCGCCGGGCAATTCGACCATCAATCGAATGGCGCTGGTCAACAGCGTCGGAGCATCCTCATAGAGTCCGGAAAGAATTTTTGTAGCAATCCGGGCGCGCATCAGGCTGGCGCTCATGGGTTTTACACTGCGATCATCGTAAGCCACTAAATATTCTCCTTTAGTTTGTTGAAAACCTCAGAGCTATTCTGAATGATTTTCAGAGTCAACAGTTTTGCATTCGGAGTGCCGCGCTAGCTCACAGCTTCCCGGTCGCTAAGAATGCTGATTCATTCTTGACGCCTATTTAATGCAAGCGATATATCATCAGCTAGCAGGCTGCTGAAAACGATCCATATGCTTCGTTCCGCTCGATCGATTCGCTTCAAGATACTGAAGCGTACGCCTCAGCTCATCGAACTTCGCGCGCCTTGCCTCTGGACCCTTTTGAGCAGCCTGTAATCAGAGTTTCTGTAGCGAAATCCAAAGGAGAGTTCATGTATTACCCCGACCTGAGTGTTTTCGGCGTCGATAACGACCGGCTCAAAGCGCAGCGTTTGTCGCGCCTGCAGCAAGCCATGAAAGAACACGATCTGACGGCGCTCATGCTCACCGACTGGCTCAACATTCGGTATGCGACCAACTCGGTTTTCATGATCAATCTGCGCGCCACCGCGATTCAGCGTTTTGTCTTGGTGCCTCAGAGCGGAGCTCCATTGATTTGCCAGCGCGAGCTATCGACAAGGGCTCGAGGCCCGTTTCGCCGCTTCGATGCATTCATGTTCGGCATGCGGCCGGCGGTTGCGACCAGGGACTTCGCCGCGCAAACGAAAGCGAATCTGCGCGAATTGGGCATTACCACCGAGCGGGTCGGCGTCGATTGCCTGAACCTTGAAGCAGTCGAAGCATTGAGAGACGCCGGCATTGAACTCGTCGACGGCTCTCGCGCAATCAATCAGGCGCGCGCGGTAAAAACTATCGATGAGCTCCAACTGATTCGCTGGACCACCCGGGCCAAAGAGAAAGGCTATGATCTGGTTCGCGCGGCGCTGCATGAATCGGATCTGCCCGAAGAACGCTTGAGCCGGATCATGTTGGATTCTTTGCTGGATCAGGGATTCGAAGCGGGCAGTGAATTTGTTTCCATCTATGAATCGTCCAAGGCGCGAACGCACAACGAGCCCATGGGCACGGACCTGGTGGTGGTGGACGGTGATCTGGTAATCTGCGATGCCACAGTCGCCGGACCGGGAGGTTACTACAGCGACTTCGCCCGTACCTTTAGTCGCGGCACGCCGACGGCGCAGAGCCGGAACCGTTATCGAGAAGCTTACCAAAGCTTGCAGGAGGCGCTGCCGCTGATTAAACCCGGACCTTGCAGCGAGCTTTTCAGCCGGTTCGGCAAACATAGCTCCTCGAGAATGGCTGGACTGGACGGTTTTCATGGCGTCGGTTTGTGCATCTATGAAGCGCCCTGGCTGCGCGGCGGCGATCCACCGGAGTACGTGGTGAGTCTAGAGGAGAATATGATTGTCGCCCTCGAGATCAATCATTATCCGGTCAAGCTCGAGCACTTGCTGCGCGTAACCGATTCGGGAGCGGAAATTTTGTCGCGCTATCCGGTAGATCCAGAGCTAGTCCCGGCGTGAGTGGCATACACGCAATCGCGAAACCGTTTGGCAACCTGGCGGCTGTCACCCGATTATCTCGGCACCGTCGGTGGTTCAGCGGTCTTGAGCCGGCTTGGGGCATCGTCAGTTTAATCCCGCCGGTTCATCAGCTTCGAAATCACCGTCGGCCGGGCTTCGGCGATTCATTCGATGAGCCGGAGCGCTTGGAAAGAGTTTGTCGGTGAGGCAATTAACACCGGCATCGCAGGAATACCGAGCCTCTGCGCTGGCGATCTGGTCGGCCTTGCTGGCGGTTTACCTGATCTGGGGATCTACCTATCTGGCGATACGTTTCACGGTCGAAACAACTCCGCCGTTTATCTCTGCGGCCTTTCGCTTCATCGTCTCCGGAGCGTGTTTATACACTTGGCGTCGTTTCGCCGGCGATGCCAAACCCACGGCCGTGGAATGGCGCAGCGCCGCCACCGTCGGAGTTTTTCTTTTACTCGGCGGCAACGGCGGCGTCGTCTGGGCTTCGCAGTTCATTCCATCCAGTCTCGCCGCGCTGCTGGTCGCGACGGTACCGTTGTGGATGGTCGCCATCGACTCGGCCCGGCCGGGCAAAGAAAGACCGAGCGCTGCCGCCATCGTCGGCATTCTCATCGGCTTCGGTGGGGTCGTTCTGCTGATCCGGTTCGCCGCCAGCGACGCCCTGGTCTTCAACCTGTTCGGCACCACGGCCGTGCTGTTTGCGTCGCTATCATGGGCCATCGGCTCTTTGTACGCGAGAACCGCAAAACTCACCGGATCACCGCTACTGGCAACCGGCATGGAAATGTTTGCCGGCGGTGTCGCGCTGCTGGCGACCGCAACCATTGCCGGCGAATGGAACCACCTGGATATCGGCGCGGTTTCATCACGCTCGGCGCTCGCGCTGGCGTACCTGACTGCGGTGGGTTCGGCGGCTTTCGTTGCTTATGTCTGGCTCCTGCGTGTGGCGCCGACACCGCTGGTATCGACTTACGCTTACGTTAACCCCCTGGTCGCGGTTTTGCTCGGTTACTTTCTCGCGAACGAGCCGATGACCGGGCGCACGTTGTTTGCCGCGAGTCTGATTATAGGCTCGGTGGTGCTGGTCAGCGCGCCCAAACAATAGCCGTCTGCAATTCAACAATAGAAATGCCGCAACGGATTGCAAATCGCCGCGACTTCTAAATATAAGATTCCTATGATCTGCAATGCGCCGTTCCGGCGATTTTACCTTGCGGGAGGAACCTATGGCCATAACGTTGTACGATGCGTCGCCCTCGGCTAACAGCGATCGGGTAAAAATCGTTCTCCATGAGAAAGGACTCGCCTACCAACGGGTGACCCTCGACCTTGCGAAAAAAGAACAGAAGCAACCTGACTTCTTAAAGCTCAATCCGTACGGCAAGGTGCCGGTGATCAATGACAACGGCAAAGTGCTTTTTGAATCCTGCATCATCAATGAGTACCTGGACGAGCAGTATCCGCAGCCTCCGCTGATGCCGAAAGATCCGTATCGGCGCGCGCGCGGCCGCGTTTTGGTCGACTACGGTTTGAGATACATGCATGAGCCTTACTGGGCATTGCGCGGCGAGATGTTGAAGCAGGAAAGCGAGCGCGATCAAATCATCATCGGCGCGACGCGCGGGAATTTACGAGAACTCATGCGGTATCTCGAAGACGCGCTGGGCGACAAGGCGTATTTTCTCGGCGACCTAAGCCTGACTGACATCGATCTGCTGGCGCGCTTTTTCCGATTCGAAGACTATGGCGCCCTGCCGGATCCTTCTTTGCCGCGGCTCAATGGCTGGCTGCAGAAGATGAAGGGGCGCCCATCGGTTAAACCGCTTCTGTAGGCGAACCGCCGCCCAAGGTTAAATCCTGATCCATCCGAAGGAGAAATATATGACTGAAGCCAACCAGCCCTTCAACATCATCGAAGCCACCATCGAGAGCATTCACAGCGCTTACCGATCCGGCGAGCTCACGGCCCAGCGGCTTGTACAAATGTATTTCGATCGCATCGAGGCTTTCGACAAGAAAGGCCCGGAAATTAATGCCATCATCTCTACCAATCCACTGGCGCTAGGCGAAGCTGAACGCCTTGACGCCGCTTTTAAAACGTCCGGCTTTGTCGGTCCGCTACACGGGATCCCGGTGATCATGAAGGATCAAGGCGATGCCAAGGGAATGCCGACCACCCTGGGCTCGGTGTTGTTCAAGGATTATTACCCGCAGCGCGACGCCTTTGCGGTGGAAAAACTTAAGCGGGCGGGCGCCGTGATCCTTGGGAAGGCCACGCTCGGCGAGTTAGGCGGCGGCGATACCCACGGTTCTCTTTTCGGCTCGACGCGCAATCCGTATGACCTGGATCGCACCGCGGGCGGATCTTCAGGAGGCTCGGGAGCAAGTGTTGCCGCCAATTATTGCACGGTCGCCATCGGCCAGGAGGGCTTTGCATCGATTCGGCGGCCGTCGACGTGGAATTCGGTGTGCGGCATGCGCCCCACCGCCGGCTTGGTCAGTCGCAGCGGAGTCTACGCCGGATGGCCATCACCGGTCGGATCCCTGGGACCGATGACCCGTTCGATTGAAGACCTCGCCAAGCTGCTCGATGTCATGGTCGGCTATGACCCGGAAGATCCTCTAACCGCCAGGGGTGTTGGGCAGATTCCGGAAAGCTATACAAGCTTTCTCGATAAGAACGGCCTCAAAGGCGCGCGCATCGGGATTTTGCGCGAAGCCATGGGTTACGCGACCGAACCCAACTCCGAGGACTTCCACAAGATCGAGGAAGTTTTCGACAAGGCTGTTGACGAGTTGAAAAGCATGGGAGCGGAGATTGTCGATCCGATCGTCATTCCCAATTTAAAAGCGTTGCTCGCCAAGCGCTCCGGCAGCCGGGCCATCGAAGAAGAATCATTCAATATTTACTTCGGCAGAAATTCCGGCGCGCCGTACAAAACCCGCGAGGACGCGATGAAGTCGCCGGACTTCGCCAAAGTCGTCAAAGGCTCGCGCGAAAGATGGAGCAGGACCGGCGAACCGACTGCGCATTACGAATACCTCAAGGCGCGCGAGCAACTGATGACCAACGTGTTGAAGGTCATGGCCGATAATCGCCTGGACGCAATCGTCCACAAGGCGGTGGAGCACCAACCGACCTTGATCAAGGACGGGATCAATCCGCCGTACGTCGACCAGAAAGGCGCGCCGCATATCAATACGTTCTTGATCTTCGTTCCTTCCATCGTGGTTCCCGCCGGCTACACGCGCGACAATCTACCGGCGGGAATAACCTTTCTGGGGCGGCCCTACGAGGACGGCAAGATGATCCAGCTTGCCTATGCCTACGAGCAGGCGACGCGCCACCGCCGGCCGCCGGCCAGCACCACCGGTTTGTGAATTATGACAGCGCTTGTTCATTCCGATTCCGAGAGTGCCCGAGGAGCGAGCCTCTCCGGTCGCGGGCAATGGGCCTATGCCTTGAGAAAGCCTGCGACCTCAGTGGTGGAGTGCACAGCGGGAGAAAACGAAGGTTATTGCCAACTCAATAAGCGGCGGTGCTTTTACGTTCCTGTTTCCGCTCGCTCCGAGGCTCACTCCTCGGGCAACACAGAGTCATGGTTTCGTCAAAGGCTGGATGATCCCGGCCTGCACAAAGAACTACGGTCTTCGCTCCGGAAGGCTTGCCGCTTGATCGAGATCGGTTTACCGTTTGAAGTGCGGAATCCTGGTTATCAAATCATTGCCTATGAATGACATGAAACAAACCGATAAAATTCGTTTCGTCGACACCACCTTGCGCGATGGGCAGTTGAGTCTGTGGGCCTCTAATATGACCACACGTATGATGCTGCCGGTTATTGATCACATCGATGCGGCCGGCTTTGAAGCGTTCGAGCTGATTTCCTCGGCATTTTTTAAGAAGGCGGTTCGCGACCTGAAAGAAGATCTCTGGGAACGTACGCGATTGGTGGCGCAACGCGCTAAGAAAACGCCGCTCCGCGCCATCCGCAGCCGCTCCATGCTGGCGTTTCAGATCACCCCACCCGCCATCGCCGAGCTCTGGCTCGAGCGATTAGCCGCTAACGGGATCTCCGAGCTGCGCACCTCGGATCCTTCCAATACTCCGTCATACTGGGCGGAGTCGGTGGCCGGCGCCAATCGTCTGGGGCTCAAAACGATCCTCAACATTATCTATTCGATATCGCCGAAACACACCGACGATTATTTTCTTCGGAGAATTCGCGAAGCCGCCAAACTCGACGTGGCGCGCATCTGCTTCAAAGATCCGGGAGGCTTGCTCACGCCGCAGCGAACCCGCGCGCTGGTTCCATTGATCCTCGAGAATGCCAACGGTAAACCGGTCGAGTTTCACACGCACTGCACCACCGGTCTCGGTGCGCCGTCCTGCCTGGAGGCGATCAAGGCGGGAATCCGCTCGATCAACACAGCGATCCCTCCTCTAGCGGAGGCTTCCTCTAACCCGTCGATCTTCAATGTCGCGATGAACGCGCGGGCGCTGGGTTACTCCACCGCAATCGACGAAGAGGCTCTCAAGCCAGTGAGCGAGCATTTCACCGCGGTCGCCAAACAAGAAAATCTTCCCATCGGCAGGCCGGTCGAGTATGACGCCTTTCATCCAATTCATCAGGTGCCCGGCGGCATGATTTCAAACTTCCGCTTCCAACTGGCAAACCTCGGCAAACTCGATCAACTGGACGCGGTGCTCGAGGAGGTGGTTCGGGTCAGGGCGGAGTTTGGCTATCCGATCATGGTGACCCCCTATTCACAATTTGTCGGCGTGCAAGCGGCGATCAACGTCATGGTCGGAGAACGTTACAAAGAGGTTACCGATGAGATGATTCAATACGCGCTCGGCCACTGGGGCGAAGAGGAAGCGCGCTCCATCGATGCCAATGTCAGAGATATGATTCTCAGCCGGCGCGCGCGCCAAGGAGCTGGCCAAATGGACGCTGCCGGAGATTTCAGTCAAAGAGTTTAGAGCGAAATTTGGCGGCGACGGCGTCTCGGACGATGAGAAAATTCTCCGTTATTTTGCCGGAGAAGATTATGTTGCAAGTATGAAGGCGGCGGCCCCGGCAAAGGATTACAGGAGCACGGCGACGCCTCTGATGACGTTGATCAGCTCATTGGCGCAACGCAAAGATACCAAGCAAATCTTCATTCAGAGGAAGGATTTTTCGTTGCGGCTTGAAAAACGATCGGCCGTCGCTGCTTCAGACAACGCTTCGCTTGACAGTGCTGAAGCGAAATAATGCTAAAGGCATACCCCAGTCACTTTTGCGCCGGCAGCGCAAAAGCGAATAATGCCAGAGTAATGCCAAGAAGAATCATCGAGCTCAGCGCCAGAGACCAGTGGATGCCGATCAAGCCGCCGACTACGCCGACGGTAACGCCGCTGAAGGCGCGCAGACCATAGGCCGACATCGTAAACAAGCCGATCAGCCGGCCGCGCAAATCGATCGGCGCCTGCAGCTGAACGATGGTCTGCGCCGTGGAGTAGAAAGCGAGATTCAAAGCCCCGGCGCAAAACAACAGCGCCACCGACACCGGGTAGCTGTAGGAAAAAGCGAAAGCCGCCATCACCACGCACCACAGGATTGCGCAGAGGATTGCCGACCTCACCGTCGGCGGAACCCAGTCCTTGCCATCGAGCACGAACCCGCCCACTACCGCCCCCGCGGCATTGGCGGCAAGCAAAGCGCTGTACGTGAGATCTGCTTTTTCCGTGCCGAGGTCATGGGCAAACTCCGGCATCTGGGCGTGAAACGCATTGCCGACAAATAGCGAAGCAGCGCCACCCAACGCGATCATGGTCACAATCGGCCGGTGCTCCATAATCTGCCGCAGCGTGACGATGGCATCCTTCCAAGCCATCGCGCGCCGCGGCGGCGCATCGTCGCGGAGATGGCCGGTGTAAGGAACGATCATCAGCCAGATAGTCAGCGGCAGATAAATGATCGCGTTGATGAGCAAGCCGGCCGGCGCGCCGAGCCACAGCATCATGGCCCCGCCCACCGCCGGACCGAGCAAAATCCCCAACTGCCGGCTTGTCGAGTTGAGCCGCACCGCGCTCGGCAGATCTTCGGGGCCGACAATGTCATGAATCAGCAGTTGCTCGGCAGGCGTCCAGAAGACGCCGGCGATGCCGTGAATCACGAGCAGCACGCAGGCGTGCCAAACCTCGAGACTGTCCGTGAAAAAGAGAATTGCCCAAGCGATGGAAACGGCCATATACATCAGCTGAGCAATCTGAATCAGTTTGCGGCAATCGTAGCGATCGGCCAGGCCGCCGAAGTAAACAGAGAGCAAGAGAAACGGCGTCCAGTGACTGATCACGGCGAAACCCGCAAGCACAGGCGACTGAAACTTCTCGAACAACAGCCAATAACTGATCACGTGCTCGATGTTGTCCGCCATCATGGCGAGCATGGTGGCCGGGAAGAAAATACGAAAATCACGATGGCGCAGCGCAGCGAAAGCCACCGGTTTAGCTGGTGCGGCTCCACTCTGCGCGGCTACGCTTTCGGCGTGCTTGGGCAATTTTCCTCCAGAAATAAACGCGGGTTTGCGGCTGACTGTGGAACTTTCGACAGTAGCCAATCTCGCAAGGCTATGCAAATCAGCAGGAGGCGAGATCGGCAAAGTCTGGTGGATCAACAACTAACGTTTCGGCGAGGTACTGCCTAGCAGGCTGCTGAAAAAGACCCATATGCTTCGTTGCCGCTCAATCGCCTCGCTGCAACGTACTGTAAGTACGCCTCCGCTCGTCGATTTTTCGCGCGCCTTGCATCTGGATCTTTTTGAGCAGCCTGCAAGAGGCTTTTTTCAGCACCCTGCTAGGGTTTGACCGGATCTGCACCCGAGGATCACGTGAGATCTTTGAAACCTCATCGTGAAACATCGTTGATGCTCTACTACTCCCAAATCCCTTCGGGGAGAGGTAGTCCGGCAAGATCCTCAGCGGTTAACCGATTGTCGGGTTCGATGCGCAGGCGCTCGAGCACGGCGATCAACTGGCGCGCATGCTGCGCTGAGTGCCAAGTTGAGCGCTCCAACAGTTGGTGCATGGGCGGCATGCCATAAAATGTTCTGACCTTTTGCCGGCAGGCTTTGTCTTCGAGCTGGGTCCACCAGTTCTTAATCCTTTCGATAATGCCGTCACCATAAGCGGCAATCTCGACACCGGTCAAGCAGCTGCCGTCGGCGGGCGGCACGTTGGCATTGTTGGTGCGGTATTCCACATCATCCAAGGCGGTATCGAGGA
This sequence comes from uncultured delta proteobacterium, assembly GCA_963728565.1. GTDB lineage: Bacteria > Desulfobacterota > Binatia > UBA9968 > UBA9968 > WHTF01. The sequence continues at coordinate 41,016 of CAVSLC010000007.1, read as the reverse complement.
AAGCTTCGCCGATGCGAAAAATGTGATGGCTTAGAAGCCGGATCGAGCGGTCGCGATTTTCGATAGCTCGCTCCGGTGAGTCGCGGGTTGGGAATCTGGCGAACGTAACGTTGCGATGCGCGCAGCACGGTGATCCATTTCTCGAACAATGCTTCGGGAGGAAGCGGACTGTCTCCGCTGCCTTGCAGGCCGACGAATTCAGCGACGTCTTCCATATTCTGGCAGAAGATGAACTGCCCATCCTTTGACAGAACCGGCACGCTCTGCGCCCCCAGGCTGAGCAACTGCTCTCGCCCGGCGGGGTCGTTCAGAACGTCGATACTCGAAAATTCAATGCCTTTTTTCGAAAGAAACTCTTTCGTTCTAAGGCAACTGCTTCAACCAGGTTGGGTGAACAGGAGGAACTTGTCACTTGTGATTTCCATCGTCACGTCCTCTCCTTTCGGTCGGCTAACTGCGCGCAACGTATCACCGCTAGACGATTTCCTGCTAGTGAACGTCGCACATGCGAATGGTTGAATGAGCTGTTTGCGCTGTACGCGTAAGATCGCCGGTTACTTCAATCCAAAGACAGATCGGAACTCGCGAACGATGCTCGCATTCGTCGGAATTGCCGGATCGAGCGGCACCAATGGAAGTTTCTTGGGTTCCATGCTTGCCACCAGCGGCGGGATGTCCGTGCGCGCCGAGATGCGATGGCGGCTGTGGAGAATCATCTGCGCTTCCTTGGAAAGCACATAGTTAAAAAACAGCTTTGCCGCGTTAGGACGCGGCGCTTTGGCCGCGATGCCCATGATGTCCATATTGACCAGAATCGGATCGGTGGTCTTCACCCATTCGACCGTTTGCCCTTTGGCCTTCAGCTGTTCGGCGCGTTCAGGATAGATAACGACTGAAACGGGATACTCGCCGGCGCCCATTAATTCCACCAGCAGATTGTGTCCGTTGCGCCACTGAATGCCCTGCTTGGCCAAGGCTTCCATGTATTTTTTGCCTTTGGCTTCGCCCCAGTGCTTGAGCATCCCGGCGTACCAGAAGTACTCTTCGTCGTCCATGCCAAGCTTGTCTTTCCAACGCGGATGCAGGAGATCTTCCCAGTTTTTGGGAGCTTCCTGAGAACTGACCAGCCTCGAGTTGTAACCGATGACATTGTAATTGTTCTTCAACGATACCCAAAAATTTTTGGGATCCTTGTAGGCCGCCGGATAAGCGGCCGCTTCAGGGGCGGCGTACGGTTGCAGAAAATTTCTTTCTTGCAGCACCTTCAAAGCGAAAGCATTGAGCACGTCGGCGGTGTTTTGCCCGGCGCCGGTCTCAGCGATCGCGCGGTTTACGATCTGCTCGCCTCCGGCGCGGAAAATATCGACCTTGATGAAGGGATATCTCTTCTCGAACCCGGCGGCCACGAGGCGCGAATCGTCCAGCGCCATGCCGCTCCAGAAGGTGACTTTTGCTTCCTTCTTGGCTCCGGCGATGAGCTCATCCTCGGATTGCGCATAGGCGCTGCTGAAAGGAAATGCCAACAGAAAAGTTGCAAGCAACAGAAAGAGTAGTCGCATCCGTTCTCCGAGTGGGTTGCTGAGAAACTCTGGTTGCGGGCTGCTCAAAAGATTCAGACCCGAGGCGCGCGAAAAATCGACGAGCTAAGACGTACTCACAGTACGTTGCAGCGAGGCGATTTGAGCGTAACGAAGCATATGGGTCTTTTTCAGCAGCCTGTTAGGCCACGACGGCGATGGGTTGAATCTCCAGCAAAAGCTCAGGCCGCGCCAAATGGGTTACCTCCACGTACGAGCTCGCCGGCAAATTATCAGCGAAAAGATCTCTGAGCACGTTCTGAAACTCGGACACGTGCCGCATGTCGGTCATGAAAACCGACATGCTGACGATGTCGGATAGCCGGCCGCCGGCTGATTCTATAGAGGTTCTTATCCTATCAAACGTACGCTTGGCCTGTAGCGTAAAATTGAAGGCTTCGCTGCCGTCGGGCATTTCCCCGGCCGTATGACCGGCAAGAAAGACCATACTGCCTCCATGCACCTTGACGGCCCTCGACTGCCCAAGTTCGGGTAACGGATCGATGAATAATTTCTCAGGCGACTCGCTCATATGTCTTTTCCTTTCATCCAAAACGGCGATGGCCGGAATCTGTAGCAGCGCTCCGGGAGTCCGGAGTTTTCTAGCTTCGACGAATGCACTGGCCGGAAAACCTTTTTTAAAAATTTCTTTTCTGCCACCGGTAAACTGCCGGCCCCAGCGTCGTTCGGTGGTGTAGACCGTCATCGTGGCAATCTTGTCGAGCTCGCCGCCGGCCTTCTCGAGGATGGCTCGCATGTTGTTCCAGACCTGCTGGATCTGTCCGTTAAAATCCCCCGGCGCAATCAGTCTTCCGTCGTGATCGACGGACTCCTGTCCCGAGATAAACAAGAGAGTTCCGTACTCTGCCACTACAGCTTTGGAGTAAGCCGACTCGCTGACGGGTGAAATCATCTTCATTGAGGTTTCCTAATCATACTGAGTCACCCTATATAACAACGGACGAGACGACCTCGCAACGTTGGCGGGCACAATCATCAATTTGCGGATGAATAGCGGTTGTTAGCGGTTTTGCTTAAGCGGTAAAGTCAGCCGGAGACAAACGGTGTCTTTGACCTCGGTAGTCTTTGGTTATTCGCTGAGTTTATGAGGCGGACTCATTGTGAATCGTCTTTGTCCAACGTACACCGACAGCACCCGATTCTGTGGGTAATCCAGCGCCAGCGGGTGTAGCGCCTGACACCGTTGCACTTACTTATCACTCTTCGGACTCTCTTGCTTAATCGGAACGACCTTGGCTTTCGGACGCTCCTGGATCAGGCGGTCGATCGTTTCGGCAAAAAACCGCTCAACCATCCGGATTAGCGCCTCGTTATTGGACGCCAGGACAACCTCGACGTGATCGCGCAATCTGGCGCGGACAACATCGATGGGAGGGATTTTTTTACCGCGGGGCAGCTTTGAAATTCGGTCAGCCATAGTTCTATTCCATCAGATCCGTCGTACCGAAAGAAGAACCTGAATGAATTTTTCTAGCCGATCGAGTTAGTTAGACCGACTCAGAAACGGCCTTCCTGTTCCAACTTCTTTACGAATCTATCGTCCACCAGGTTTTCCGCCTTGAGAGCTCGGATCTTTTCATTGCCGGGTCCGAGGAACCGGATTGTCGAACGAATCCCATCGACGTTGGGATAGATGCGCCGCTCGTACAAATTGGCGAGGCGGTCGTAACCGCCAAGCGCGTCCTCCGGGCGGGGGAGACGCAGTCCCTTGGACAGACTCTTAAGCACCAGCTCTTTGTTTTTGGGGTTCAGGACGAAGATCACCGCATCGGACACAGCTCGCAGCAATCTCTCGGTGGTCTCAGGGGCAGCGTTGAGATAGCGCCGCTGCGCCAAGAGCGCCGTGTTCTGATACGGAATGTTGAGCTTGGCGAGATCGGCGAGCACGCGGAAGCCCTGGCGCTCGAGGACGGAAGCAAAGGTGTAGTTGAAATAGGAGCCGTCGATGATGCCGTTCGGCATCGCCTGGGCCAGAAGTGATTCGTCCCCCACTACCCGCAAATTTATTTTGTCCTTCTGCGGCTCCAGGCCCCAATGCTCGAAGGTCAGCATCGAGCGCATCCATACGCCGCCGCCAAGGCTCGTGACACCGACGGTTTTGCCTCTTAACTCGGCGGGGGATTTGATGGACGGGTTGACGACGAACGTGCCTTCCAATTTATGGATCAAGCTGGTAACGAACACCGCGTCCAAACCGCCGGCAATGGCGCCCAGAGTGGAACCGGTGGCGGCGCCCAGATAGAATTGCGCATCTCCGCTGGCCAAGGCCGAAAGCGCGACGGCGCCGTTGCGCACATGAACCAATTTCACGTCCAGGCCATGCTTGGCAAATATTCCATAATCACGAGCAACGAAAAGCGCAGTTTCCCTTTCGCTGAGGCTGCCGAACGTGATCATCAGTTGATTGGGCGGGGCCGCGGCATGCGAGTTCAGCGGAGTTGTACAAAGTAGAAAGAACCAGACGCAAGCGGCAACTAGAATCTGCAGTTTCGCACGGTGCTTCGACATAAATCCTCCACGGAACTCTTACTTTTGATATCTTTCCCTCAGCGGCGGTTATATCCCGGTCTGAGCGGAGCTTCTATAGTGGAGTTCGCTCTCACGGTCGATCACTTCGTGCTTCCTGACGAATGTTTCGCCGTTGCAATACCGCCATGCGCCGTATCGATGGGTGGCAAATCCTTAAAGAAGTTTCGTTGCTAAAGGCCGCCTAAGGGGACGCTCACGCTAGCCTGATTGGAGATCATTCGTTATAAGGCACTGTGGAAGAAATATTTTCAGGCATCAATACCGAAGAATCGATTTTCAACGACACCGAGGGACACGGCCACGACCCTCTCACACCTTTGCTTGCGCGAGTTCCGCGGCGACGGCGATTCTGCCGCCGATGTACCTCAATTCGTCTGTGAAATTCGCAGTGTAAGGTTCACAGTCGACGCGCCGCGTAAAGGCGCGCTGGGTGTTTTTACGCGAAGGAATAAACCTGGCGAATATCCATTGTGAACACTTCTTTTAAGACTGGGAGTATTGATTTCTAGCGATGGCCGCAGTAGATGCAGCGCTGGAGAACTACAGTTCCAAGGAAGTGACAATGGCGGGCTCACCCATGATTCTAAACCACGCGAGAGGATGCAACGCATTCTCTCGGCAACTCCAGATAGCGATCGCTGCCGGAACATTCCATATCGGCGAGCTTGCCGTCGTCAGACAGATCAAATTAGCGAAAGCGGACTGCGGCGCGGATCTTTGTCGGCTCCACCATAGCAGATCCGCCCGCATATGACGTGGCCGCGCCGGATTAAGGCGATTTCTCCACTCAAATGGCGCGCGCTCGAGTCGCTCAACTACCGAGAGTTTCGCCTTCTCTGGTACGGCCAGGTGTTCACCGCAATGGCCACCTGGATGGACTCCATCGCGCGCGGCTGGCTGATCTACGAGCTGACCAACTCATCTTTTCAGCTCGGACTGGTGCGCGGCGTCCAGGCAATTCCGACATTATTGTTATCGCCGATCGCCGGCAGCACCGCCGATCTCTACTCACGCAAAACGCAGATCCTGATCGCGCAAGTGGTCGACGGCTTGCTCTACGCCTGGGTGGCCGTGATGATCATCACCGGCGACATTCAACCATGGCACGTATATTTGACTTCGCTTGGCCTCGCGACCGTACAGGCGTTCCAACTGCCGTCGAGGGCGGCAATGGTTGCCGATGCCGTGCCACCGAGTTGCCTGACCAACGCCATGGGGCTCAATGCGGTGGTTTTTAATTCGGCGCGCAGCGCTGGGCCGGCGCTCGCGGGCGTGCTCATCGCCTTGTACGGCACCGCCGGCTCGTACTCGATTCAAGCGCTTTTCTTTCTGCTGGCGACCGTTTGGACGATCATGCTCCGCCCGAAGCAGCGCTTATCAAGGGTGGCAAACAATCCTGCCGAACATCCGGAATCTTTCCGGCAAAACATTCTCGAAGGCTGGAGGTTCAGCTGGAGAAACTATGAAGTGCGGGTCGGTCTTCTGGTCGTATCCGCGGCCATGTTTCTGCTGATTCCGTTCACTACCTTGCTGCCGGTATTTGCGCGCGATATCCTCCAGGTCGGCGCCCGAGGACAAGGGATCTTGCTCACCTGCATGGGCGGCGGCGCTTTGTTCAGTTCGCTGCTGGTGGCGTTTCTCGGCGACCGCATGCCGCGCGGGCTCGTCATGATCGGCGGCGTCGCTCTTTACGGCATATTGCTCGTGATGTTTGCCGCGTCTTCTTCTTTTGTGGTGTCGATGGCGTTAATGTTCTTTGTCGGTCTGTGCCACGTGACCTCCCATGCGCTGATCCAGATCGTCGTCCAATTCTATTCTCCTCCGGAGTTTCGCGGACGGACAATGTCGATCTTCCACATGACGCAGGTGCTTTTGGTCGTCGGCGCGATGTTCATCGGCAGCCTGGCTACCTTCATCGGCGCGCGCTGGGCGACCGCCGTGCTCGGCGTAACCGGCACGCTGGCGATGACCGCCATCTACACGCTCATGCCGCGGGCACGGCGTATACGATGACGTGGCTGAAGAACGGAGTGGCTAAAATCATAGAGCATGTGAGGAGTCGCGTTTGACGAATTAGCCTCGAAAGGGGTCAAATCTTTTGTTGACAGATATTGGCGACCAGACTTTCCATCTTAACTCTAAACTTTCGCTCTTTTTCCATTCTTGTTTGAATCGCATTGCACCCCCATCCCACTGCCCCATAACTGCCTAATCCAAACACTCTTGCCGTCTCACTCAACGTCTGGTCGCAACACCGCCTGACTAGATACATCGCCACCTTTCGCGCTTCGTTCTCTTTACCTCTGACGCCCTTTAGCACCGCCTCTTTACCTATCGCGTACATTCCAGCAACCCGGCCGATCACCTGCTCCGCAGTGGCCTGTACTCCTCGCCTTTGGTAGCGCGGTATTTCCTTGTCCAGCTTCACCTCTGGCCTCCTCACTTTGTCGACAAACTCTGCACTTCCGAGCACCGGACTCTGATGTCTAGCCTTGTAGAACTTTTCCAAGGCTGCTTCATTCCCGGACAGCACGAACTCATGAAAAGTTTTTTTTCCGCCCATCTGCTCCAGTACCTCTTCGGTATTAAGCCAATCAGGCGCTGCTTTGGCTTGTAAATATTGTCGATGGCTGCTCCAGCGGTACTCCTCAGGCTGTTTTACCATTCCTGTTTCCAGCGAGTTTAAATGAATGTAGCGTACCACTTGAGCTAAGTATTCGTCGACATCGACCAAAATCGCCTTATAACGGCCCCGAAACAGCGCACCGTCACGATTGTGATTGCGGTTAAATCGCTGGGTGTAGAGCCCGTCGACATGGCGCATCACGCGCGATAGATTCCCGTTGGGTGTCCTTAAGCATAGATGATAGTGGTTTTTCATCAGAGCATACGAAAACACCTCGATACCCCACAGCTGGTGCGCTTGGGCTAGAGTGTTGAGTAGCGCCTCGTAATCTTCGTCGTTAACAAACGTGACCTGTCTGGCAGCACCGCGGTTCATGACGTGATATACCGCACCCGGAAATTGAATGCGTAACGGCCGTGACATGGTTAGATCCCTAACAAAACTCCTGTATAATTGTCAACAAAAGATTTGACCCCTGTAGTAGCACTCTAAGGTCTTCCATCCATTCACCGCAGCATCTCCTCCAGCTCTTTAATACCCTGCTGAATCTCCACCTCTAACTCGCTGAGGCTGGCGAGGATTTCTGCTGGCGGTCGCTGTGCGACGTCGGCGTGGACAACTTCCTTGTAGAGGTTAATGGAGAGGTCGTAGCCCTGCGCGGCAATGTCGGCTTTGGGTACTAGGAAAGACTGATCGGTGCGTTTGCGAGCGAATTCGCCGCCGTAGCGGGCAGCGTCTTCAGCAGCTAGCGGAGCCGCTTGCTTGCCGTTGCCCTTATCTGCTTCTCCCGCAACCGGGCCAGCGAGTGAATGCAAAGTGCGCCAGCGGGTGAGGATGTCGGGCAGATTGTTCTTCGCGTGTTCGTCGGCAGTGAGCGCGATCCGGGGATGGGACCGAGTTTTTCTGGAGACAAGAGTTCCGTTCGCTTGTCGTCGAGCGACATGCCGTCGGCGTCCACGTCGTAAAACCAGACGTAGTCAGTGCCGCCGGAGTTGGTCTTGGTAAAAACGAGTATCGCTGTCGAGACACCGGCGTAAGGCTTGAACACACCGCCTGGGAGCGAGATGACGGCGTCGAGCTTCTGTTGCTCGACGAGAATTTTACGAAGATCCTTGTGCGCTTTGGAAGAACCGAACAGCACGCCTTCGGGCACGATGACTGCGGCGCGTCCGCCGGGCTTGAGCAAGCGGAGGAAGAGCGCGAGAAAAAGCAGTTCGGTCTTCTTCGTCTTGACGATCTGCAGCAGATCCTTCGCGGTGTTCTCGTAATCGAGCGACCCGGCAAAGGGCGGATTGGCGAGGACGATGCGTATATTTCTCCTCCTCCCCTGCGTGGTCATTAGCCAGAGAGTCGCGGTAGCGGATATCCGGGTTTTCCACGCCGTGCAACAGCATGTTCATGCTGCCGATGCGCAGCATCGTGTTGTCAAAATCAAAGCCATGGAAAAACTCATGATGGAAATGACGTGAGAGTTTGGCGTCGCGAAATATCTCTGGATGTCGCTCGCGCAGATATTCGCCTGCCGCGACGAGAAAACCAGCCGTGCCGCATGCCGGATCGCAGAGGACGTCGGCCGGCTTGGGCGCGACCATCTCGACCATCAAACGGATGATGTGGCGCGGCGTGCGGAACTGGCCGTTTTGACCGGCGCTCGCAATCTTCGCCAGCATGTACTCGTAAAGATCACCCTTGGTGTCGCGCTCCTCCATCGGCACTGGTCGATCATATCGACGACTTTCGCCAGCAGTCCCGGCGTAGGAATCGTGAAGCGCGCGTCTTTCATGTGATGCGCGTACGTGGACTCATCGCCGCCCAATGTTCGAAGGAACGGGAACACATGCTCGGCGACCACGTTGTACATATCGGCAGGTGGAAATCTTCGAAAACGCGACCAGCGGTAGTCCTCGTATGACCTCGGAGATCGGGAGTGGTCGTCCTTGCCCTCGGGAAACAACCGCCGCTCGATGGGCTTTTTCAGGCGAGTAGCTTTCAATTCTTCGAGTGTCTGAAGCTCGTCCAGCCGCTTGATGAACAGTAGATAGGTTATCTGCTCGATCACTTCCAGCGGATTGGAAATTCCACGGGACCAGAACGCATTCCAGATTTGATCTATTTGATTACGAATTTCGTTAGTCAGCATGATGGTGTTCGCTGGATTTGTTTTTAGGATAGCCGGGAATTTGCGCTCGGAGATCCGGAAGGGTCAGGCTCGGGCTGCAAACGTTGTCGGCGAGCGCGATTCTATTAGAAACGGGATGCAATGCCAAGATTTTTCAGCCCCGCTGGTTTATTCCTGCCCGGCGGTTCGACCATCAAGCGTCGTAATGGCGCGATGATGATTTCAGACAGCGAAAAGAGCCGATATGTAAACGGCTTGGACATATCGCAAAAACGTGTCCAAAAATACGGACTATTTGGACAGATCACGTTTCCTGCCCACGCAGCAGGTTCAAGAGCTTTGGATTGAGAAAAATGCGTTCCCTGCCACCTTTGACTGACTTTCAATGCGCCGATGTCTTCCAGTCTCTGAGAAAAGCCAACTCACCTGAATTGTGTGCCGTCTTGCGACGCGTCAACCAAGAAGCTCGCCGGCGGCTCGTTATGAATACCCAGAGACCGGATCGTAACTTGTTGATGGCCAAGCGTAGAGCATGTTAAGCAACGCTACATTGAACATGAGTCCAATAAACCGCAACATGAGTGATCAATGGCAAAAGCTCCTCGGCCGATCCCAAGCCGCACTTTTGAAATCATAGACTCCCATGCTGCGATCTCGTAAACGTCTGCTCCTGTTGCTGAGTACCCTCGTCTCGCTACTGATCGTTACCGCCTTGTTATATATGCTCGGCATGACCTATCTCGAAGGACAGCCGCGCGGTTTTTGGCGCGCGTTTGAATGGGCTGGAGAAAGCCTGTCTACCACCGGTTACGGGGCGGACTCCTCGTGGCAGCATCCGCTGATGATCGTGTACGTGGTGCTGGTGCAATTCATCGGGGTGTTTTTGGTTTTCTTGGTAATCCCGATTTACTTGATCCCATTTCTGGAAGAGCGATTCGAAACACGGTTGCCCAAGGACGCGCCAAAGCTGAGCGACCACGTGATCATCTTTCACCACAGCGCAACCGTGGCAACCGTGCTGGACGAGCTCAAGCGGGCAAAAATAAAGACCCTAATCGTCGAAGAAGAACAAGCCGAGGCCCGCCGTCTGATCGAGCAAGGCCATCGCGTTCTCTACGGCAATCTCGATGAAGGCGTATTAGCGCGCACCCATCTCGACAAAGCGCGAGCGCTCATTGTCAACAGCACCGACGACCGCAACGCGGCAACCATTTTGGCGGCGCGCCAACTCGGCTATACCGGAGAAATCCTCGCGCTGGTCGAAGATCCCTATCACCGCCAGCCGATCATTCTTGCCGGCGCCACCGCCGCCTATACGCCTCGGCACATATTGGGTGCCGCGTTGGCGGCACGCGCTAGCCAAAAAGTAAGCCCAACGGTTGCCGGTATCCAGCACCTCGGGCATAAACTTCAGGTCACTGAAGTACGCATCACCCGCGAAAGTGTCCTGGCGGGCAAGACCTTGAGCGAAGCGGGCCTGCGCCAACATTCGGGAGTCACCGTTATCGGGCAGTGGGTCGGAGGAAAACTGATCACTCCGCCGATGCCCGGCATGAGGCTCGAAGCCGGCGGAATCCTGGTTCTCGTTGGCGCTCCCGAGAGCTTGGGGAAATTCATGAAGGTTTGCGCCGGCACCAAAGAATTGCGTCGTCATGGCCGGTTTCTTGTCGCCGGCGGCGGGGAGGTGGGTAGAAAAGTAGTCGAGTTGTTGACCGACGCCGGCGAAGAGACTCTTCTCATCGACAATCAGCCAAGGCCCGGCGTCGACATCCTCGGTAACGTACTCGATACGCAAATTCTTAAACAGGCGAATATACAAGACGCCCAAGCCGTCATTGTTGCCTTGAGCGCCGATACCACGACTCTTTTCACAACCGTGATCATCAAAGACCTCGCGCCTGACGTACCCGTCATCGCGCGCGTCAATCGCGCGGAAAACGTGGAGCGGATTTATGCGGCGGGCGCGGATTTCGCGCTTTCCATCAGCCAGGTTTCAGGGCAATTGTTGGCTTGGCGTCTGCTCGGCAAGGAGACCGTCGACATCGACGCCGATCTACGGGTGGTCAAGGTTTCGGTGCGCGGCATGGCAGGCCGCCATCCGGATGAGCTGGCTATTCGAGAAAAAACCGATTGCTCAGCGATAGCGGTCGAGCGCGGCAATGACCTGCTGGTGGAGTTTGGTCAAGGGTTCCGCTTTCAAGACGATGACGCCTTGTACATTTGCGGCAGCGCCGAAGCGACACAAAAATACGCCGAAACGTTTCCTCAGAACTAACAGTCCAGCCCCGTAGATCGCTTGAACCGAACGGGGCGGTGACGTACGCTTGGTCATTCTATAAACAACCGCAAAGGAGTGAATCCGAGATGGCTGTAGCAGAATTTATCGTCGATGTGCACCACCATTTCATGCCGGCTGTGCTGTTTGACCGCCTGGCGGCGCAAGCCGGCGGCAAACGGATTGTCACGAACGAGATTAGTCTAACCCTCAATCCTTCGCGCAAGGACCTCGAAGCCCATCTTAAAACCATGGACGACTCCGGCGTGACCGTGTCCATCCTGACCGATCAGGTGCAAGTCATGGGCGCGGAGGTGGCCAGGGCTCTGAACGACGGCATCGCCGAGGTCGCGACCAAACACCCGAGTCGCTTCCGCGGCGCGATCCATCTGCCGATTCATGAGCCCGAAGCGGCCAAGCGCGAGCTCGAGCGCGGCATCAACGAGCTGGGACTTCGCGCGGTGGCGCTGCTCGCCTGCCATCTCGACATTCAGCTCGACAATCCGATCATGAACCCGCTCTTCGAGGTCATTCAGAAAAATAATCTGCCGATCATCATTCACCCGCAGTCCAAGCCGACCGGCTCGGAAACGACCTACAATCTCGATCGCTGCGTGTTTCGCCCGCTGGAGACGACGCAAGCCATCGTGCGGGTCATGTGCAGCGTGCTGCCGCGCTATCCTGAGCTGCGTTTCATCATGCCTCACCTGGGCGGCGCCACCTCCTCGCTCAAAGGACGGATGATGGCTTTCTTTGAAACCGACGACGCCGATATTCCAGCCGATATGAGAGGCTATCTGAAAACCCAAAACGAGCAGAAAAAATTCGGTATCACCGAACGTTTCGAAAAACTCTTTCAGTCGCTTTATTTCGACACCGCCGGCACCGGCGCGTGGCTGCCGGCCATGGCTGCCGCGCTCAATACCACCAGCGCCGATCGCATCATGTTTGGCAGCGATTACCCGCTGGAGTGCAAAAGCGCGGCAAATATCATCGAGTCCTTGGACATGATCCGCCAGGCTCCCTGTTCGACAACGGAGAAGACTGCGATTCTCGGCAAAACCGCGGCGGGCTTGTTCAATCTAAAGACATCCTGAATTAACTTCCCGGACCAACGAACAGTCGGCTGGGGAAACTTGGCTTGCGATTCCAAAAGCAGCGCCGGAAAACGTATCGGGTAAATTGTCCACCGCCACTCGCCAAGTCGAACCTGCCCCGCGATGCTCAGGCCGTCTAAGGAAACGAACCAACAGCAGCTATGACGTTTAGCTCTGTGACAATTCGCAGGACATCGGACCGCGACTATCGGAGGCTCGCTCACTGTACCCTGCTTGTGTTTCTCCTCTGGATCTCGTCCTGTAGTCCCGCGCTGCGACTCGACCAGGGATCGGCGCAGAGCGTCAGCAAAAAGGTCTCTTTCGCTATTTTGGAAGATTACGACAAAGGCGAAGATCTCGCCGAGGTCGCCAAAGATTTTCAACTCATGCGCGAGTTGGAAATCGACACGCTGCGATGCAGCTTCGGCTGGGACGATTATGAGCCGGTCCGCGGCCAGTATGATTTCCTCTGGTTGAAAGAATTCGTAAAGCTGGCGGCGCAGCATGGCATCAAGCTCCGGCCTTACATCGGCTACACGCCGCGATGGGCGGGCACGGCCGGCAGCGCCGATGGCGCCGACTGGAACAATCCTCCCGCCGATTACCAAGCCTGGCACGATTTTGTTTACAATCTTGCCTCCGCATTACGCGAATTTCCCAACGTCCTTTCGTACGAAATCTACAACGAGCAAAACTCGCCGATGTGGTGGGATGGCTCCATCGAAGAATATAAAGAGACGCTGCGCCAGGGGGCGCTGGCAGTCCGGGCCGCCAACCCCGCAGCGCAAGTCATTCTGGGCGGGTTTGTGTTTCCCGATGTCGAGTGGCTTCAGTCAATCGCCGGCGACGGTTACGCTCGTTACTACGACATAACTCCGTTCCATGCTTATCCCGAAACCTGGACCGACAGTGACGTGGTCGTCGAAAATTACTTGGATCGCCACTACCGCGACTCTTTCGTGGTCGACAATAAAACTCTCGGCGAGGCAGAACCGATCTGGATAAACGAGATGGGTTTTTCCGTTACGCCGGATAAAAGCGAACGGGAACAAGCCAACTGGTGGGCGCGGGCCGTCAGCACCTTTCTTGCCGATCCTCACATAGAACACATCGGCGTCTATGAGATCAAAGATTTGCCTCTCGGCAAAGAAACCATCGGCGACCAGAAAAATCATTACCTGGGAATCACCCGAGCCGATCGCGGCAAAAAGCTCGCCTTCTACACCGTCGATCTGCTGACCGATCTGTTAGACGTCGGCAGTCTTACGACCGCCCCAGGCGAAGTAGACGGTGACGGTGTCGGGAGGTGAAGCCAAAGAGTTGTACCGGCATCTTTTCAAGAGGCCGGATGGCAGCCAGGTCTTGTTCATCTATGACAAATCGGCAAGCCCGACGGTCAGCGCAACCTTGAAGACCCGGGGAAGAACCGCCGTGAAATATGAATTGGATGGGAGCTCCGCAAAGCATACCGGATTCGACGGCCATATACTCACAGACATTCGCCTGACGCCGGGGAACGTCGCGATCTTTCGCATCGATCCTTAACAGGCTGCTGAAAAACACCGATATGCCGCCTTGGAAAAGATGAATTATGAAAGCTGAAAACTGAATTCCGCTTTCAGATTTTCGATTCCATCCTTGTAATTTGCTCGCCTCTGGATTTTTTTGAGCAGCTGTTAGCAATCCTGGGCGTCGACCTGGCTGCTGGATTGCCAGCGATCATCTCGGCCGCCCCGGCAGCAAGAGACCTGAGCTTTATGTCGCCCGGCGTTCATTAAATCCATTTATCGCGCTGTAACATCGAGCCACAAGCTGTGAGCAAGAGGTGGCGCTGGCGATCACGGCCCGATACATTCGACGGAACTTACCACCAAAGGAGAAAGAGAAATGCACATATGAAACCCTGCTGGTATCAAAGGAGAACGGCATCACGACGATTACCTTTAACCGTCCGGAGAAGCGCAACGCGATGAGTCCTCAGTTGCATCGTGAAATGTTCGACCTGCTGACGGAGATTCGCTACGACAAGGAGACCCGTGTGGTGGTGCTCACGGGGGCCGGTGACAACTTCTGCGCCGGCCAGGACTTGAAGCAATATTCCCTGGAGATGGAGAGCCAGCCGGAGCAGGTGCGCGACCAAGTCCGGGAAAAAGTTCGCCGCTGGCGCAACGAAATGCTGCGCACGCTACCGCAGCCGGTCATCGCGCGCATCACCGGCTGGTGCCTGGGTGGAGCGCTCACCGTGGTGGCCGGCTGCGATATTGCGCTGGCCGCCGAAGATGCTCGGTTCGGTTTACCCGAAGTCAATTTCGGCCATTTCCCTGCCGGAGATACGACCTCGGTGATGACCGAGCATCTTAAGCCCAAGCACGGGCTCTACTACGCGCTCACGGGCAAGATGATGACCGCCCAAGAGGCCGAACGGATTGGGCTCATCTCGAAGGCCGTTCCCAAGTCGGAATTGGACCGAGAGGTTGCCGAGCTCGCTTTATCTCTCCGGGAAAAAAGCCCGCTGGGCTTAAAAGCCGTCAAAGAGGCGTGGTACTACAGTTCCTATGCAGCGCCGGATGTTGCCTACGAAATTTCCAACTTGATCTCGCAGCGAACCATACGCGACCATGGCGGCCGGCCCGGCCTGGAGCAGTTTGTCCAGAAAAAACTCAGACCGACATCGGGCGTGATGCAACTAAACGAAAAATAGTTATTCGGGCAACGCTTTCAGATTCGGAAATGCAATCGAGCGACGCCAACGGCCACACATGATCTCAGACCGATCTTGTTGATCATCGGCTGGGCCGTGTTACGAAAGCAGACAAAGGAGCAAAAGAGCAATGAGATTTTCTATTATGGTCGTTAGTTTTATCTTAGCCCTGGCGGCAAACGCATGGGCGCAGGGCGGCAAACCGAGCACGCTTGCCGAACTGGCGAAATACAACGGCGCGGACCGCGAGCGGATTCTTTATGAAGGCGCCAAGAAAGAGGGCAAATTGCTTTGGTATACTTCGCTGGTGCCGAACAAGCACATCGCCAAGGTATTTCAAGCTAAATACCCCGGCGTCGCCGTCGACGTTTACCGCGCCGCCGGCAACACGCTGGCTACCCGACTGTTGGAAGAACGCCGCGCCAAACGTTACCTGGCCGATGCGATTGAATCGACCCCGCCGCAGCTCATGCTCTTGCGCGACGCCCAGGCTCTTCAACCGTTCTTGTCGCCACACCTGGCGAACTATCCTGACGTCGCTAAGGAATCAGCGTCGGGCGATCTAGTTTTCTGGGCAACCGACCGGGAATCTTTAATCGGCGTCGGCTACAACACCAACGTTATACCAGCGGCCCTGGTGCCGAAGAAATTCGACGACCTGCTCAATCCGGCGCTGAAAGGTAAGATGTCAACGGCAAACAATGAAACCGGCGCGCGGGCGATCGGCGCCATGCTCAAGGCCAAGGGCGAGGGCTTTGTTAGAAAGTTGAAATCACAGGATATCCGGCCCCATACAACCACTGCCGCGGGGCTGACCGACCTGATCATCTCCGGCGAGGCGCCGCTGTCGTTCACCATGGTGCAAACCAATCTCACGCAGCCCGCCGCCACCAAAGGCGCGCCGGTCGTCTGGGTGCCAATGGAAGTGGTGGCCGTGAACGCGGGCAGCGCCGCGGTCATCGCCAATGCGCCCAATCCTCATGCGGCTTTGTTATTTGTTGATTTCTTGCTCGGGCCGGATGGACAGAAGATGTACTCGGAGCAACTTTTCTACGGCAGCGCCGCGAAGGTTTCGGGATTCGAGCGCTGGTATCCGGAAAAGGGTTTGACGACCGAGGAATATGAGAAGCGCGCCGACGGTTGGCTGCAGCTGCTGCAGGAGATCACCCGTAACTGACGCATGGGTAAAATAGAAATACAGAGCTGTCCTTCTATTTCGCGCTATTTCGCCGAGCGATTGCTGAAAACGCTGCTTCCAGACTGTTCAAAGAAGATCGAGAGACGAGGCGATTGAGCCCAGATTCCGCAGTAGAGATAGATCATTGTATAGTGATCGAGGGGCGAGCCTGGAGGAGTGAAGGCACAGAAGCGAACAATTTCAATGCCGTCTATGGTGCTTGGCCGTGGGCCGACAAATTTTCAAGCGTCCGCTAAAACACTGGAGCTTGCAGGCCGCTATCAACCAGAGACCTATTGCCTTCGCTCCGGAGGGTTCGTCCCTTGAGCGCTGTGTCACTTTGAACTGCGTGATTTGGATTGCACCGAACTATGGACGTTTTGAGCAGCCTGCTAAGCGCGCGAGCCGCCGTTCCAGCGGAGCAAGTTCAAAAACTCGCGCCGGGTCTTGGGCCCATAGGTGAGATAGTGCGGCTCGGGATGCTCGCGGTACGCCAGGCGTTCCTTGCCGATGGTGTCGGCGCGGGTGTGCTTCTTCACCTCATCCGTGCTGATTGCATAGATCCGACTCGCGTTTAGCCCGAAAATCTTGGCGCGCAACGCCGGTGTGATCTCGGCGTAGCCGTGCTTGTCGCGCAATTCCGGCGCAATCTGAAAAGTGCGAAACGCCTCGATCTGATCCTGGGGCGAGCCGTACCAAATCGAATCGGTGCCCCACAAGACGTTGTTCTCGCCGCAATACCTGACCAGCTTGCCCAACGCATGCGCCGCGCCGTCCCGGTCGCGCATGAGAAAGCGCCATGTGCTGCCGAGCTCGGCGTAAACGTTGCTGTTGGGTTTGACCTCGTTTTCGATCAGCGAGCGGATGAGGGTGTCGATACCGTCGTTGGCGCCGCGACCATTGAAGGCGCGCTCGGGAACTCCGGTAACAAAACCCGAGTGGTAAATGAGAAAACTTACATCCGGAAAACGCTTGGCGACCACGCCGATGTCGCTGCACTGGCTGTGCTCGTAGGATCGCTTGCCGAACGGCAGCCCCTTGTGCACGCAGATCACCTTTACGCCAAGGGCGCGCGCCTTCTCGATGAAGCGGGTGCCGATGTCATCGGATAGGAAAAATCCTTTGCCGTCCACACCCCACTGGGTATAGGTCTTCCACGCGCTGACTTTCCAGCGCTCTTTAAGTTCATCCATCGCCTCAAGATCGCCGGGTTGATTCGGATTGACCCGTCCATGGAGCAACAGCCGATGCGAGCCTTCCATCCGGTCAATCGTGCGGCGCACCGCATCGGCGGCCTGAATCGTCAGCGGCTCCGAATCACGGCGCGACGGCACGAACGAGAGCACCATCATGTCGGTATCGCTGTCGAGAAACACGTCTTTGACGAACTCCTCGGGACCGAGGCAGTTGAGATGACTGCGCGCCCCAGGCTTGGCAGCCAGGCCGCAGCTCGCTTTTGGCGACCACTTGAAAGCATCGACGGGCGCTGTCTTCACCCACGCCCCGGTCGGATCAACGAAGTGGCCCTGCACATCGAAGATGAACTCACCCTTGCTGCCGACGCGCGCCTGCGCCAGCTGCGGCTCGAGAGCGGCTTCTGCCTCGAGCTCGAAAAAGCCGCCGCGCTTTCCCACAGCCGCGCTCGCGGCGTTAAAGGCGAGCAACGTGCTCGCCGCGCCACAGGCCGAAATCAAAAAGTCGCGGCGACTAACACCCAAGCGCTTGGCGTTTTGGCTCGCCGCCTGGTGCGCCAGCCGGTTGGCGGCCCGGTCCACCGGCGACAGCGGCACCGGCATGAACTCACCGTTGGAAGTCGTATCGAGTTTAATCGGCAGCCGCAGGCCATCGGGATCAATCGTGTGGTTCATGTCACTGAATATAGACCAACTGATTACGAAAGAAATAGTTGCTCGGCGCCATTTTAGTTCCGTCACATTAAGCGGGCATGTTCTGTCGACGACCAGGATCGCAGAGGAGACGATCACAGGTCGAGTTTCAATTAGCGTATGACGGTGGAAAATTCTGAATAGCCCAGAAACTAATCGGCGGCGCAGGGCACCGTAAACCGGAACGTAGTCCCGCGGCCCGGCGTGCTCTCGACCCAGATCTTTCCGCCATGGGCATCGACAATCCCTTTGCAGATCGCCAGTCCAAGCCCCGCGCCGTCTCGTGAGGCGCGGTCACCTCGCCAATAGCGCTCGAAGATGCGCGGCAGGTCCGCAGCGGGAATTCCCGGGCCGGAGTCTTCAACCGTGATCTCAACTGAGGCATCGACCTTGCGCGCCCGGACCACAACTTGGCCGCCTTCAGGAGTGAACTTAAACGCATTGGCCAACAGGTTGGAGAGCACCTGATCCAAGCGATTGCGATCTCCGCTGACCGGCGGCAGGCCGGAGGGGATCTCGCTGCTCACCTTGATTTTTTTTGCCCGGGCCTGCGATTCGCATAGTTTGAGATTTTCCTTCAGCAAGGCGCCGATATCGACCTGCGAACGCTGTATCGAAAAACTGCCGGCTTCCATGCGCGAGACGTCCAGCAAATCACAGATCAGCCGGTCCATGGTCTTCACCGAACTCTGGATCGCCTCAACGCAGGTCTTGAGATCCGCCGACAACGGTGGATTGGAGATATCGACACCTTTCTCCGCCCGTTCCTCAAGCGAATCGCCGATGATTGTTGCCGACGTGACAATGGTGTTCATGGGATTGCGCAGATCGTGCGCCACAATCGCCATAACCTCATCTCGCGCTCGGGTGGCGCGCTCTGCCTCGCTGCGCACCTGTTGCTCCAAAGCAAGCGCGCGCTCGCGCTCGGACTCGGCGTTTTTCTGCTCGGTGATGTCCGTGTTTGTGCCGAGCCAGTTGGTAATGCTGCCATCTTCGCCGCGGATCGGCAGAGCCCGCGACAGGAACCAACGGTAGGTTCCATCCTTGCCGCGCAGCGGGTGGGTGTCTTCCCAGGGCTCACCGGTATCGAAGCTGCGCCGCATCGTCTGGAGGACCCGTTCCGAGTGATCCGGATGATGTAACTTCTGCCAACCCCAGCCCCGGACCTCTTCGAAGCTGGTGCCGGTGTAATCGTACCATCGATCGTTGAACCAATAACGCGCGCCGCTCCCGTCAGTCATCCAGGCGAGCTGCGGGATGGCATTGACCAACGTGCGAAAGCGCGCCTCTTGCGCTCGCAGCTCCTCTTCGGCGCGCTGCCGAGCCGCAGCCGCGCCGGAGAGTTCGATGATGTGACGCAGGCTCGCTGCCAGCCGCTCCGCCGTGAGGGACGCCTTGGGCAGATAATCCGCCGCGCCCGCCTTCATCAATTCGACCGCGATATCTTCATCGCCGCGCCCGGTGAAAATCACCACCGGCATATTTGCCGCCACATCTCGGATTTTCTGGAAGAGCGCCAGCCCCTTGACGCCGGGAATGTAATAATCAAGAAGAATGCAATCGTAACGCACCGAAGCAATTCGTTGCAGCGTCTCCTCCGCCGAAGTCACATCCTCGGCGGTCACCGGGATACCGCACTGTTGCAAATATCGCCGCACCGCGCGGCGATCCAATTCGTCGTCCTCGACCAGGAGAATGCGCAGCGGAGCGCCGATCGCCGAAGGCTCGCGATTTGTCGGCGCCTGTGCGCCGTGATTTTTGGCGGCCTCGTCGCTCACGGCATTTCGACAAGCGTCCAATATTTGTTGAGTGTCACCATCAGCTCGGAAAATTCGGCGAACGTAACCGGCTTCACCAGATACCCGGCCACATTGAGATTGAAGGCGTCAATTTTGTCGCGGTCATTATTAGACGTGGTGAGCACCACGACAGGCGTCGGGGCGAGCGCCGGATCGCTGCGCAACTCGCGGAGAAATTCGATGCCGTTCATTTTCGGCATGTTGAGATCGAGAAGAACGATGCGCCGGCCGTGCGGGACCTCGCCGCTGCGCAGCTTCTCCAGAGCTTCAAGACCATCTCCGGCCACGAACAGCGGGTTGGTGATGTGGTTCTTGTCGAACGCGCGCCTCACGTTCATCACATCGACCTCATCGTCCTCGACCAGCAAGATGTTGAGAGATGCATTGCTCATGCGAGCGCCTCGTGTCCAATAGTCTTAGGCCAGATAAAGCGAAATGTCGCGCCCCGTTTCGGAGAGGACTCCACAGATGTAGAGCCACCCCGCGTCTCGACGATTTTTCGAACCACCGACAGCCCGATGCCGGTGCCTTCAACCTTGTCGCGCGGCGCCAGCGTCTGGAAGATACCCCAAATCCGCTCGTGATACTCCGGATCGATGCCGGGGCCATTGTCGCTCACCGAGAACTCGAACGCATTCCCCAGATCCCGCCAATTGATGCGGACAGATACGTCAGAGCGCTCGATCCTGCTGTGTTTCACCGCGTTGCCGATAAGGTTCAAGAACACCTGCTGCAGCGGCACGCGCTCGGCGTTCACCTCCGGCATCTGCGACGGCACCTCGATAGTCACCTCGGCGGGCGGCGCCAGCAGCTCGATCACCTCGCGCACCAGCGCGCCGGTGTCAACCCGTTCGGGCGAACTCAACATGCGGCCCGCGCGCGAGTAGGTGAGAATGCCGTCGATCAGCGCCTCCATGCGGTGCACACGCCCTTGCAGCAGGCGCATGTGCTCGGTGGACTCGGCGCCAAGCTGCTCGCCGGTATCGTCCTGAATCCATTGCGCCAGGTTAGCAATGCCGCGCAACGGAGCTTTTAGATCGTGCGATGCCACATACGCGAACTGATCGAGCTCACGGTAGGCATCGATGGCGGCGGCGGCGGAGCGCTCCGCCGTCTCTCCCGCTATCTTGGCATCGGCAAGCGCTGCATGGAGCTCGTCGTTTTTGTGGTGCAGCGTCTCGGCTAAAACGCGCAATTCCTCCGCCTGGGTTTCGAGCTCGACCGCCTGTTCTTGAAGCCGCTGATTGAGTTCGGCGAGCTCAACGCTCCGGCGCTCGGCTTCAGCATGGGCCGCCTGTTCGGCAGCGAGCCGGCGCGCCTGCGCCTCAGCCTCGCGGCGGACGGTGAGATCACGGGTGACTTTCGCGAATCCAACCAGCCGCCCATCGCTGTTGCGCAAAGCGCTAATCACCACATTGGCCCAGAAGCGCGAACCATCTTTGCGCACCCGCCACCCTTCGTCCTCGAAACGCCCTTCGCGCGCGGCCACGTCCAATTCATGCTGTGGAAAACCTTCCGCCACTGCCTCAGGCGGGTAGAACAAGGTGAAGGAACGGCCGAGAATCTCATCGGCGCTATATCCCTTGATGTGCTCCGCCCCTACATTCCAGCTTGCGACATTGCCTTCGGCGTCGAGCATCAGGATAGCGTAATCCTTGACGCTTTGGACCAGTAGGCGGAAGCGTTCCTCGCTATGCCGTAGCGCCTCTTCGGCCTTACGGCGCTCAGTCAGATCTCGGGTTACTTTGGCAAATCCGATCACCTCTCCCTGCTTGTTCCGGACCGCGCTGATCACGACGTTGGCCCAGAATCGTGATCCGTCCTTGCGCACCCGCCATCCCTCGTCTTCGATGCGTCCTTCGCGAGCGGCGACTTCCAGTTCCCAAGCCGGTTTTCCCCAAGCAGTGTCCTCCGGTGGGTAGAAGGAAGAAAAATGTCGGCCTATGATCTCATTTGCGGTGTATCCCTTGATGTACTGCGCGCCGGGGTTCCAGCTTGAAACATAACCTTTGGCATCCAGCGCGAAGATCGCGTAATCGGACACACTCTCTACCAAGCGGCGGTATAACTCAGGGGAGTCTTGCGGTTCCGTAGACATGCGCTTAGTCGATCGTTTTCCTTCAAGTTGCAAGCGCCGATTGAGACACGTAAAACGCAACCAGCCCAGCCGGCTGAGCTAACCGGGCCCGCGTGATGACTGAACTTCGAGCCAAGCTACGCCGAGAGAGAAATAACTGGCTCTACGCTGTAACATTCCGCGGGCAGCAGTTCAATGACCGGACCCGGTTCCTTCGTGAACTAACGATGGAAACTTTCAATTGCTATTTGTTTCAGGAAAGCTCCGGACGCAAAGAACCGGATACGGTGCTCTACTTTGGCACCGAGTACCCTCTGCGCCGAGCAGGAATTCGACTCATGCAAAGGCCGTGTTATGATTCAGATATGAAAACCTTAAGGCGGAATCAACAAAACCTGCAAGATTCAGCGATTCGCCAACCTTTGCTGGAGTTTCGCCATGCCTTGCTCGATTTGCACAAGGCTTTAATCGATTCCGAACGCTCGGTTTACGAAGTTGATGTTGGACCGGTGCAATCGCCGCATCATTTTTTTCAGCTTCTAACCAACGACCCCTGGTTTGCCTGGCTGCGCCCGATATCGCAACTGATCGTTGTGATCGACGAAGTTCTTGACGCGCGGGAACCGTTAACCAACGATACTATCGACGCGGTGATCATGGATTCGGTCTTTCTGCTGGTCCCGGCGAAAGGCGAAGGCGATTTCAGCGCGCGTTATCTGGCAGCTTTGCAGCGCGATCCGGCAGTGGTGCTCGCCCATGCGCAGGTCGCCAAGCGGATCCCTCCTGGCAAGCCGCGGGCGTAGAGTCGGGATAGGACTGAGCTCGCCCGGTTTCGATCCGAACTCGGGATCAGAAGCTAAAAGCAGCGCAGACGTCACTACTTCTTTTTATAAAGGGCGTCGATGTAGCCGCTCTTATCGAGCTCCCTGATGAAGCTCAAATCGGCAAAGTCCTCCGGATTAGCCGGCTTGCCTTTGAGCTCGGCGTTTAAGATTGTCTTGATGCCTTCGAGGGAAGGATACTGTTTCTTCGGCAGAACCGGTTCGCTGAGCAGATTTTCCCAGGTTTTCTCGAGGACATCGCGATCGACATTACGGCCGATATACTTCGCCAGCGCTTTGATGGAAGCTTCTTTATCGGTGTAGATTCGATGGACCGCGTCCACCTGGGATTTGACATAGCGCCTGACGATGTCTGAATGCTCGCGAATATATCTTCTGGTGGTTGCGGCGCTGGTATGCTGGTAAACCAGACCGAGCTTGGGCAGATCGGCAAGGATAGTCATGCCCTTCTTCTGAGCAATGATGCTGGCAGGCGGCTGGACCACGGTCGCTTGCACTCTGCCTGAAAGGGCGGCGTCGACCCGCGCGGTGGTGCTGCCGATCTGAACGATTGTCACGTCCTTACCCGGCGTCAAGCCCACTTTCGACAAAGCGTAGCGCGCGATGAAATCCGAGGAGGAGCCGAAGCGGCTGATCGCGACGGATCCGCCTTTGAGCTGCTCCGGTGTTTTTATTTCCGGTCGACCCATCAGATAGTAATTAAGCGAGGTAACGCCGCCGACGATCAGAGTAGCGTCTGAGCCGGCCATAGCCGAATGGACCACGGCAGGTCCCGCCAATTGGGCGATCGGCGTGTCAGCGGCAATCAACGCCATGACCGCGGTAGTGCCGCCGGAAAAAAACACCAGCTGAACATCCAGCCCGTTCTTTTCAAAGATACCGGCATCTTTCGCAATCCAAGCCGGCAGTGCATCGCCGCTGATGGCGCTGTAGCCGACATTGATCTTGGTTAATTGGGCGTGAACGGAAGTGCTCGAGATAATCGCTAACGCCAAGGAGAGAATTGAGAGCGCAAAGCGTGTGATGCTGATCATAGGGACTCCTTGCTGTTGAGCTGCGGCCCGCCGCAGGGTCAGTAGATATCTTGCGCCGGAAACCATGAAAGAACGCTATACCTCGACCATCTGTAAGGTCAAGGAACAAGGCAGTAGGGGTTTTCGCGCGCGGTGTAGAGGCTTGCGACTTAGTCTTGCTTGGAAGCTGGTTTTGCAGAGCTGGAAGGTGCAGCGGCCAATTCGGTTGTCGTGCTGGAAAAGGCGCGCGATCACAGCTAAACTAAGCGATTCTAATATTTGACAGGCGCACGTTTCCTCTACTCGGGTTTTTTCATCATGATTAGGATCAACCAACTATCTAAATCGTATTTCGCTCGGGAACTCTTCAGCGACGTTAGTTTACAGATGAATGCCGGCGATCGTCTGGGTCTGGTGGGGCGAAACGGTCACGGGAAATCGACGTTGTTTAAATTAATCTTGGGCCAGGAAGAGCCGGACTCGGGCGAGATCACGATTCCGCGTAATTATCGCATCGGCCATCTCGAACAACACCTGCATTTTACCGAGGCAACGATCTTGGCGGAGGCGGCTCTAGGACTACCCGAAGATGAATCGCATTCGCTGTATAAAGCGGAAGCGATCTTGTCTGGATTGGGATTTTCCGCCGCCGATCTTGAAAAAGCGCCTGGCGATTTTTCCGGCGGCTTTCAAATCCGCATCAACCTGGCCAAGCTCCTGGTTTCCCAGCCCAACCTGCTGTTGCTTGATGAGCCGACAAATTACCTCGACATCACCTCGGTTCGGTGGATCGGCAGATTTCTCGCCAGCTTCAACGGCGAGCTGATTGTGATTTCCCACGATCGGGATTTTATGGACAGCGTCACGACGCATACCGCGGTGATCCATCGCCAGAAAATTCGCAAGTTCGACGGCGGCACCGCCAAGGCTTACGCGCAAATCATCCTGGAGGACGAAATCCACGAAAAGACCCGGGCCAACGAAGACCGCAAGCGGGCTCATGCCGAGGCTTTTATCAACCGATTTCGCGCCCAGGCTTCCAAAGCCAAAATGGTGCAGTCGCGCATGAAGATGCTGGAGAAACTACCCAAGCTCGACGAGCTAGCCGAGATCGAGTCTTTGGATTTCGAATTTAGGCAGGCGCCGTTTGCGGCCAAAACCTTGCTCGAAGCGCGCGATATTTCCTTTGGTTACACGCCAGGCAATCCTCTGTTTCAAAACCTCAATCTGAGCGTCAACCGGCGCGACCGAATCGCTGTCATCGGCAACAACGGCAAAGGCAAGTCGACCTTGTTAAACGTTTTGTCAGGCGGCCTTCAGCCGCTGACCGGCGAGCTCAAGGCCCATCCGGATTTGAAACTCGGGTACTTCGGCCAAACCAATATTTCGCGGCTCAATCCCAAATTGACCATCGAACAGGAGATTGAGCACAGCAACCCAAAGCTGACCCGCACGCAGGTCCGCAACATTTGCGGCACGATGATGTTCGGCGGCGATCTGGCATTGAAGAAGATCTCGGTGTTGTCCGGCGGCGAAAAGAGCCGCACCTTACTCGGCAAGATCCTGGCGCATCCTTCGAATCTGCTTTTGCTCGATGAACCGAACAACCATCTCGACATGGAATCCATTGACGCCTTGATCGAAAGCTTACAAAACTTCTCGGGCGCTTTATTGATCGTCACTCATAACGAACGGATCCTTCGCGCCCTGGCCACGAGATTGGTCGTCTTTCACCGCGGCAGGGTTGACGTCTTTAACGCGGGCTATGACGAGTTTCTCGAAAAGATCGGATGGGAAGGCGAAAGCGATGGCAGAGGCGCACAGAAGAAGCCAACCTCGCGAAACAATTACAACGAGAAAAAAGAGCGCGAAAAAGCCGAACGCAGAGAAAAGGCAAGAATTGCCAGGCTCGAAACCCAGATTATGAAAAGTGAAAACGCATTAAAGGAGTATCACGAGCAACTGGTAATCGAAGCCAATCGCAACAATCTCGCTCAGATGAACCACCTGTCCAAGAAAATCAGCCAGATAAAGCAGGAAGTCGATAACCTGTATCGCGAGTATGCCGGATAGATTTCTCGCAGGCTGCTGATAAAGACTCATGATGGCTTCGAAAAGATCAACTATTAACGCTGAAAACTGAATTCCGCTTTCGGATTTCCGCCTTCATCCTTGTAATTCGCGCGCCCCGGCTCTAACTCTTTTTGACCAGCCAGCAATCCGCATTTCATCAACCCGCTAATATGCGGACATTCGTTACAGCCGTCCGTAGGGTTTCACGCCGCGCTTTAACAACGCGACTTGCTCGGTCGTGAATGGCGCTTCAAACAGTTGCTGCCGGTCCTGGTACACGCGGAAGAAATCGGCGATGAAGTGCATGCGATCGGTGAAGTCCGCCCAATCCTGGGCGCCGCTTTGGTCCAGGCTATTCAGGGTTGTGTCGACCCGCTCGAGCATTTCTCTCAATTTGGCATTGCGGATCTCCCCCAGCTCCTGAGGGAATGCTCCTTGCAGATCGCGTCCCAATCGAAGCACCTCGGTACCGGCCAAATGAAGCGTCATCAAATGATCGGTGATGACTTGTCGAATCAGACGGTTCACCTCTGCGATTAGCCGGGCAAACGCGGCGTTCACGTAGGTCATCTGACCCCGCAGCAGTTTCTCACGGACACGAACATAAAGATCGGGCAGCAGGACGGTCATAAGATTTCGTTTCAACTCGGCGGCATTATCGATTGCTGCATTGAGTGCCTGGACAATTTCGGGTTGAAGCCGCACCTGCTCGTGAAAACCAGCCGAAAGATTGGCGAGCAACATCAATTCGGCTTTCTCTTGCCCATTTTGAAACCGCGCCTCGCAGTAGCTCGTGAACGCCTGGCTCAGGAGTCGCTGTCCCTCGGGCGGCTCTCCGGCACGCAACCCGGCGTAGAACCGCGCCGTCTGCTCCGGCTCAAGATGGGTCTGTTCGCCAAAGATCGCGAGAAACCGAGCGAACTCGCGACCGATTTCCTCGAACACTTTCTTGTTGCCGCGCGCTACGGCATCGCCAGCGCGCGCGAATGCTGCGCCCGGATTGATCGCCCGAAGCATCGCCTTGCGCGGCACTTCAGTGTGCAACCTGGCACCGACGCGCCTGAGGGTACTCGCTATGGCCTCGAGAGCGGCCGAAATTTCGTCGGAGAGATAAAAGCG
This sequence comes from uncultured delta proteobacterium, assembly GCA_963728565.1. GTDB lineage: Bacteria > Desulfobacterota > Binatia > UBA9968 > UBA9968 > WHTF01. The sequence continues at coordinate 14,085 of CAVSLC010000007.1, read as the reverse complement.
TTCCTCGAAGTTTCGGATCAAATCCTCCTGGCGAATGGTTTGTCCGGCTTGCTTGGAGGCCCATGTCGCAAATGTGCACCAGTTGGCGGAGTCGCCGGTAAAGCCGGCGACAGACTGAGAGATTTCGTAGTAGCACTGGGTAATCTGCAGATTGCGCAGGATAGGATCGCCGAGCCGGGTGATCCGGTCTATTTCGTCAACGCTCGGTGCCGTCATAGGAGCGGCTTCGAGCTTAAGGCGCCAGGTATCATCGAAGCTTTGCCGCTAGCTGATGCGTAGCTTCTGCTGTCATCAGCAGCGGCTGAATAACAGACGGGTGTCTACCTCAAACAGCATCATCGCGCCTTGCGAGAGATAAACTCCGTCATGGTGTCGATCAAACGCATCGTGTCCGGCTGGCTCGGCGACGGAACGACCCGGTGCTCCGGCAGACCATCGAACGTGTGCACCTCGATCTCTCCGCCTCGTTTGCGATAGGACGCGATGAAACGCTCCTGCATCTGCACTGGATGATTGCGATCATTGGCCTTCAGCAACATGAGTATCGGCGGTAGATCGGCCTGCTCATTCTGCTCGACAATCGTCTGCGGACTGCCTTCGGCCATCGCATCTTCCGTGATCCAATATGCGATATGAGCCTTGATGTGTTCTTCGCGGTTGAACTCTTTGGCAAAGCGGAAGCGGTAGAGTGGATCGATCACCGGCCAGCCGGCGATCACATAGTCCAGCCTGGCATCAAGCTCAGGATGCTTGGGCAGCGGCAGCGCCGAATACGCCGGGTGCCGCGGCCGCAGCGCACTGAGCACAACTTGATGGCCGCCGCTGGAATTGCCGAACGCTCCCACACCAGTCGTTCCGTTGAACTCAGGCGCGTGCGCCTTGAGCCAGCGAACCGCCAAGTTCACGTCGCAGATAGAAGCGGGATAGCCAGCCTCCGGCGGTTGGCGGAAATCGACGGCGGCCACCAGGATGCCCTTAGCCGCCAGCGAACTGTCGATGCCGGCATTGTTGGTCCGATCGCCGTTATGCCATGCGCCCCCATGGACATCGACAAGGGTCGGAAATGGTCCGGCGCCTTGAGGCTGATAGATCCGAGCCAGCCACGGCTTGCCGCCCTGGCGCTGATACTCGACATCCCGCAGGACTACTTCGTATGCAACTGTGTTCATCATCGTGGCAATCTACAGCCGTATGGGCCCGGGCTGCAAGTCACGCAAATTCGGCACGGCCAGTACAATCGATCGCTGTGATGACCCGAGAAAGCTCGGCAGAAACCGCCGAGAAAGGACTGCCCTCCCACACCTTCGTCAACGAAATTGGCGCAGGAAATGATCAGGCCGAGTTAGTGGCGAGCGGCGTCCTGTTATACAGATCGCTTCGTAACACTCTGTGGAGCGAGCTAACCCGACAGGCTGTGGATCTGGATCATAACCGGTGCGTGAAAGAGCACCCTTGTGCGCGGCAACAGCCGCTCTTGGTGTTATACTTTGCTTGCGCTACTTCCGGTATTCTGGAATAAACTCGCAGGTACGTTCGGTCAACGCGAAAGATTCGAGAACAAGGGCTGGCAAAGAATGGTGACTGATACCTCACAGAGCATTTTGAAAATGATACGTCTGATGTTGGCGCCGTTTTGCGTATGCTTCAGCGTCACGGGGTATCTTTCGGAAACCGGGGCGCAGCCGGTGAAGCTGACCGTGAGTTATACCGGCGTTGGACCGGTCAATCTGCCGGTTGTTTTGGCGAAGGAGACCGGAATTTTTGCCAGAAACGGTCTCGATGTTACAGTTGTTCGAGCTCAAGCCGCTGTGTCAACGATGGCACTTATTTCCGGTGAAGTGGGATTTATTCAAGCTGCAGCGCCCGCCGTTCTGCAGAGCAATCTCGGCGGCTCAGGAGCTGTTTATGTCGCCGGCGGTTATACCGGTCTCGATTACTGGCTAGTGGGTCATCCAAGTATAACGTCAGCCGAACAGCTTAAAGGAGCGATTATCGGAACTGCGGGGCTTTCAGGGGGTTCGTACACTGCAACCCAATTGGCCGTTAGAAAGCTCGGACTCAATCCCGCCAAAGACGTTTCGATCATCGCGGTCGGCGGGACCCCGGAGCGCTTGGCGGCTTTGCGCACAGGACGAGTTCAAGCCACATCTCTCAACCCGCCGACGATTTTTGCCGCGGAAAAAGAAGGCTTCAGAATTTTAGCGGACGTGAGCGCTTTGCCCTTTCAAAACGTAGCGCCCGTGACAACTAGACGATTCATCAAGGAGAACCCGGATGTCGTGCGCCGCTATGTTAAGTCTCAAGTAGAAGCGGTGCATGTCATGAAGCGCGACAGGAAATCGGCCATGAGAATTTTCGTGCAGCTGATGGGCGGCTTCAAGGACACTGCGGTGCTCGAGAAAAGCTACAACGTGTCGGTTACGGACGATAAACTGCCGCGCAACCAATATCCTTCCTTGGAGGGCATCAAGGCGGTCTTGGATTCGCTTGGCGACAGAAGCAAAGACGCGCGCCCGACGGACTTTGTCGATATGCGGTTCATCAAGGAGCTCGAAGAAAGCGGATTCATCCAAGCCTTGTATAAAGAGTGATACCTGAGGATTTCGGGCAACCTTTTTCCGTTTTGGCAGGCATTGTATGCTATCGGCCTAGAACCCTTGAGCTGCTCTCGAAATCAAGGGGCGGCGGGCTTTTTTGCGGCAGTCTCTTTTAACTCGGTGATCAATACGTGAGTGTCGGTCTCGCCGATATTCTCACCCATATGACTCTGAGCATTCATCCAGACAATCTCTCCCGCTTTGAACTCGCGAGTCATAGTCTTTCCATTGGATAAGGTTAATTTTCGCTTGAACGGCGCCATAGCCTGCAGGACGAAGTCGGGATGTGTATGCATTTTGGTTTTTTGCCCCGGCTTGTCCCGATATTCGAGAACTCGGACCCGCTCATTCTCGAGCACAACTTTGTATTTGTCAGGATCGGTTTTTACCGCATCATCGGCCCACACCTGAACCGCGCTCGATAACAACAGACAGCCGAGAAACAGTGCGCACAACATCCAACGGGTCTCCTTTGTTCGACGCGGCCGCTGTTTGGGTTGCCGCGAAATTGATGGAATAAGATTCTCGGTGATAAACGTTTGGCAAAGAAAGAGCAATGGCCTCTAAACAAGCGACACCGACGTAGGTCTCTCTCACGCTTCTATTCCCCAATCCGACAGCGCGCGAGGACGGCGAGACCGGAAGCCGTGGGCACCGAGCGCCCAGTTCGCTCTAGGCCCGGACGTACGAAACATCACGCTTAGGGGAATGTGGGGTGGCCTTCAAGGCACTATCCCATTGCCCACGGCTGTAGGGCTCGGCGGCCTCGCGCGCTATTGACGATGCTCACTATTGTCGGATTAGGGTATTCCCTTCGTATATTTGGAAACTCCCGGCGGGTACGACTCTGACGCACCAAGGCTCACGCGAGCAAGCGTCTGCTCGTCGGTCTATGAATTCCGCAGCCGCTTCCGATCCGAAATCACGTCGATGTGACTCATCGGTTATCTCGATCTACGCTCTACGCCGGCCCTGGCCGAATAGGATCGACTTGGAATCCTGATTTACCGTCGGTTGAGTGTTGATCTTTTTTGCCAGCTCGTAAGCTCGCCGCACAGCGGGTCGCTCTCCAATCGCCGAGAACCAGCGTTTCAGATTGGCGAACTCATCGAGCTTCTGCTTGTGCCGTTCATGCGGCACGATCCAGGGATAGCACGCCATGTCGGCGATCGAATAATCGCCGGCGATAAAGTCGCGGCCTTCGAGCCGCTCGTCGAGCACGCCGTAAAGCCGTTCGGTCTCTTTGACGTAGCGTTCGATCGCGTAAGGTATTTTCTCCGGCGCGTAGTTGTTGAAATGGCCGTTCTGCCCCGCCATCGGACCGAGCCCGCCCATCTGCCAGAAGAGCCACTGCATCACCTCGGTCCGCCCGCGCGCATCGGCAGGCAAGAATTTACCGGTCTTCTCGGCCAGGTACTGCAGGATCGCGCCGGACTCAAAAACGCTGAGCGGTCCTTTGCCGTCCCCTGGATCGTTGTCGACCATCGCCGGTATGCGATTGTTTGGCGAGATTTTCAGAAACTCCGGCGTGAATTGCTCACCTTTAGAAATATCAACTGGCTTGATCGAGTACGGCAGTCCGGCTTCTTCCAGGAAGATGGTGATTTTGTGTCCGTTCGGCGTCGTCCAATAGTAGAGATCGATCATGCTAATGACTCCCGTCTTTTTCGTCACAACTACACCGCCCGCGCGGAAGGCGTCAAGCGAATGGTAGCTGAATTTCGGATCAGCTTACCAGCAGCCGTCAAATTCATCATCAAGGCCTTCACGTTCCGCGCTATCGCAAAGAAAACCGGCAGCACTCTCGAGGTCGGCATCGCCGATTGATGAAGAATGCTCGGTTGTAGCATTGAGAGCCTGCTCAACCGACGGTACCGAGAGTTCAGAATCAGTAACCAGCGTTGGAGCCTGGCTATGTCAACACTGATGTTCGTGCTCCTCCTCGCCATCTCCCTGGGTACGTTGAATCACACGCGGCAGTCTTGATCAGAGCGAGGCGTTTCATTCGAGACAATTGGCAAGAAGCCGTGAAAAATTTGATAGCGTGGGGAAAGCCAAACCGGAACATGCCTACGCCGCTTACGACTCCACCGTGAAAGTCATCAGCCACGATGGCGGCATTCCTGAAGATGGACTTAAGCTTTCAATCGAGCAGGCCAGGAGAGGCGTTAATCAGCGTGACATTCCGATCGGCGAAGTTGCCGACCACCATTTTACGCGACGTTCACAAGGAGCTCGGACTGTGATAGCAGCCTTACGAATCACCAGGCTGGTTTGTCCAGCCGGTCTGCGACACCGCCACCCGGTTCCCTTCCGGATCAATGAAGTGAATCTGCCCGGGTCCGTCCTCTGAAACCGCCACCCCGCTGTCTTGTAAGCTCCTCTTGAGTGTCGCCACGTCGCTTACCTGGATACCGAAGTATTGCACGCCGCTCTTGGGGCGCACCTGTGTTTTGGTCAACAGCAAGGTCACGGTTCCATCGCTCAGGCGCACCGTCCCATCATCGGTCCACCCAACGATTTCAAGGTCAAACTGCCGTTGATAAAATTCGCACGCCGCGGCCAGATCGGGAACTTGCACCGCGAGCAGTCGCACGCCGGGGATCCTTTTCTCTTCCCTGCCGAGAAAACCGCGCGCCGAAAGATCGACGTTGTTTCCCCACGGATCGACAAATCGCATTTCCGCCGGCCGCGCCCCCTCCGGACCGCCGACTCCAGCCGATACCTGCGGGCTTGCGCCGCGATTCAAGGATGCCGGCAACTTGGCGACGGCCTCGTTCAAGTCATCGACAAGAAAACCGTAATGATGAATCCCCGGCTGCCGCTCCAGCTCCGCACCGTCGGCGCGATGCGTGCCAACGACGGGGCCCGCCTGATCACCCCTGCTCTGTAAAAATGCCAGGTTAAAAAGCGGATCGATCACCATGCGCGATCCGCTGGGAAATACCTTACATTCCTCGAAGCCGAAATGCTTCTGATAAAAGTCGCTGAGTTTCTTGGGCTCCCGGGAAATAAACGCAATGTGTCTGAGCTTACCCATGTTTACCTCCGCATTGGTCGCTTGTTTATAGGCCGGGGATTTATTGGCTGTCAACGCGCGTGTTGTTATGCACCTGCGACCGCGTAGCTGGCATGACCCGGCCTCACCGAGATCTCGTTCGCTCGGTGCGGCGTTGGACGCGCAGCCGCAAGCATGCTTCTACCTGCGCACGATGAAAAATTCTGTCCGGCTTGACGGTAAATCCCACCCGTCCTATTTTGGCCGCGATACATGCTCCGGGAGGTGACGATGACTGAGCGAAAGCTTACCGGTAAGATCGCGCGCGAGCGCATTCGAAGGATGGAAACGCCGCGCCCGCCGGACGGAATCATCGAAGGCTTTCGGGCGCTCGGCGATGCCAGCGGCATCGTCTCCGACGTGATGGATGAGCTTGGCATTACCGGCGTCATCGGCGCATCAGTGCTCAAGCCGACCATCGTGGGCCAGTCGATTGTTGGGCCGGCCCTAACGGTTCGCAACATCATCCAACGCGAGCATGTCTACGAAGCCGCGCGCCGGCATGTCAATAAAATGGCCGAGTTCGAGGCGCACAATTTAGCTCTACCCGGCGACGTCGTGGTGATCGATGGCGTGGCCGGAGTTTCCAACATGGGCGGCATCTCCGCCCAAACCGGTAAACGCCAAGGTGAGGCGGGCGCTGTCGTATTCGGCGGTGTGCGCGACGTCGGCCACTCGCGCCGGGTCGGCTATCCGGTATGGGCCACGGAGATCACCCCGGTCACCGGCAAGTGGCGCATCGAAACCGTCGAGATCAACGGCGAGATTGCGGTGGGCGGGGTGCGCGTGGCGTCCGGGGATATCGTGCTCGCCGATGAGACCGGCGTTTGCTTTATTCCGCGCGCCCGCGCCGCCGAGGTGCTGGCGCTGGCGCAACAAAAATCCGCTGCTGAAGAAGCCAAGTGTGAAGCCATCGATTCCGGTATTGCCGTTGCCGATTTGCCGGCCTAGTTCTGGCGGAAACGTCGTAACATTTCGACGCGCGCATAACTCAGCTAAGTCTTCTCTCCAGCTATGATGCCGGCCATTTGCCTGAGCAGCATTTCAGCTTTCCTCCCGGCCTGACGGGCCGCTTCGAAATCGGAATGGTAGACCATGACCTTGGCGACAGAATCCCAGTAAATTGCCTCATCGCGAAACGCGATTATCTGCTCCTTGTATCCCGGGGCGACACCGCCGCGACGCAGCACCGCGCGCACGTAGTCAGCCTCTGCCTTGGCGATCCCGACCATAATCTCGTCCCAAACTTTGTCCGCCGGCCCATACTGATACTTGGGAAAAACGAAGAGATCAGGATTGGCCGTCGCCGCAGCGCCATGAATCAGCAGCACGTAGCCCGAGACAAAAATGACCGCAAAGAAGAGAAAGGATATGGCGATCGCTCTAATTCTCATCGTTTAAGCTCCTCTCCTCATTTCGCATACACGCTGCTTCCTTCCCCGCCCGCCTCTCAGGCCGCAGGGCATCTTTATTCGTAGAGTCCGTAGAACGCCTTCGAGTTGCTCTCCAGAATCTTGCTTGCCTGGGCGTTGCTGATCCTGCCCTCTTCAGCCCAGCTGCGGACTTCATCTAACGCGCTCAGGTTGGCGGAAATATCAGTGTGGCTGTAGTCGGTGCCGATCATCAGATTATCTTCGGTGCCAAATTTTAGTAAAGACTCGATATCGTCAATCGGATCGATAGTGACGAACAGCCGGTTGGCGCGGAACAGTTCCGGTTCCAGTTCAAACAGGCGCGGCAATCGAGTCTGTTGGCCGCGCAGCGCTTGCCGTTTTACCGCTCCCAACTGCGAGATGGCATAGGGAATCCACGAGGCGCCCGACTCAATCAGGCCAAACCGAAGTTTCGGGAACTTCTGCGCAAGAGCCGAGCTCACCAGTTGAGTGAAGGAATACATGATCGGAAAACCCCTGTCCCACTCGCTCGCCGGAAGCGGATGGCCGGTGTGGATGCACAGAGGCAGGTCGAGCGCGCTCGCTTCTTCGTAAACTGGAAAAAAATGCGGGTCGGTGACATTTCTGTCGAGATCGAAGCCGCGCTTGAAGATGCCGCAGGCGCCGTGCGCTTTGGCCCAACGCAGCTCCTCCACAGCCCTGTCCGGCTGAAGCAGCGGTAGCACAGCCGCCCATCGTAGCCGCCCCTTGGTTTGCGCGCATTTATCGGCGAGCCAGCGATTGTAGGTCGTGGTCAGCGCCCATTCGGCTTCGGCGTTGCTAGTATTGTAGCGGATGAAGAACGTCGGAAAGATAACTTGCACGTCGACGCCCATCTTGTCCATGTGCGCGAGCCGGCCGGGGACATCCTGGAGCTCTCGCAGGACACGGGGCGGATGATTGACTTCATCGCGGATCGCACGGTTCTGCAGCCGGCCTTCCACCACCCAGCAACGGCTATTGGTCGGGTTATAGCCGGCGCGTTTGGCTTCATCCGGAGGCATCGCAATCGTCACCGGAATGTACTTCGCATAGGTTGTACCCTCCAACTTCTTCCAGGTGTCTTCGGATTCGTCGACATGAGTATCGGCATCAATCATTGGCATCGGGTTGGCTCCTATTCTTCGTGCTAAGTGGCTTTCTTCTTTTCGGCGTACCGAACAAGGTTTAATTCAAGGTTTAGAAATCTAATATAAATGGATAGCCGGTCATTTCAAACAACACAGCCAACCTCGGTTTTGCATTCGCTCCCAAATAGCTTGATCGCTCGTTGGCTTGGCGATACTGGTGGTACTACGCAAGACGAATACACCAATGTCGGAAGTTGAGACTACCATGAATACAACGAATAGCATGACAGATGAAATACGGGTCATGACCTCAGGGGCTTTTACCGCGGCCTATCTTGAGCTCGTTCCTCGACTCGAACTAGTCACCAGGAAGAAGCTCGTGACCGCCGCAACCTCCATTGGGACCGGGGAGACCTCCATCCCGAATCGGCTACGACGTGGTGAACCCGTAGACGTTGTCATTGTCGCGGATGCGGTACTACTTGGATTCATCAAGGAAGGCCTGATAATTGCCGAAAGCTATACTCCCGTTGCACGCTCAGCCATCGGCATGGCGGTGCGCGCCGGAGCTCGCAAGCCGGACATCAGCACCGTGGACGCGCTGACGCGCACGCTTTTGCAAGCGAACTCGATCGCCTACTCGGCCAGTGTAAGCGGGGAATATTTGGCCAATGAGCTGCTTCAACGCTTGGGAATAGCCGATCAGGTGATGAGCAAGTGCCGGCGCATTGAAGGCGGTGAGCGAGTCGGCGCGGTGGTCGCGCGAGGAGAGGCGGAAATCGGCTTTCAGCAGATCAGCGAACTGCTTCCCATACCCGGGATCGATCACGTGACACCGTTGCCTCCCGAGGTGCAGAAAGTTTCTGTCTTCTCGGCCGGCGTCGCCCGGAGTACCGGAGATTCGGACGCGGCTCACGCGCTGATCAAGTTCCTCGCCTCACCTGAGGCGGCCGGCGCGATCACCAAGAGCGGGTTGGAGCCAATCGAAAATCGCTGAAGCGATTGTTCAAATCGTTCCAGACGTTTAGTCGCTCCGCTCCGTTCCGATGGTTCGCAGAAGCTGATTAGATGGTTGAGTTGCGCCAGCCAAGTCTGTTAGCGCACCGGCTTTGTTTGGAGGTGCGCTGACGGCGCCGTTCTGAATTGCCTCAGTTGGCTCACAACCATCAAGCGGCACGAGGTTGCCGCGCGCTCAGCGCTCGGAAGAGCTTCAAAACCGACTGCTCTTTGTCTTTGACCTCAAGCATGATGTCCAGATCGAGATCGTGGATCGTGTCATAAAACCGCAAAAACTTCCCGACATTGATTGACTTCGAGTGAGCGCCCGCGGGTCCTCCGGGCCACTGGTTCGAGTAATGGATCTTGACCCGTCCATCGCGCTTGCGCCAGGTCTTGGCGGCAAGCCCGATAACTAATCTCACCGGCAGCCCTTCGAGCGCCGGGTTCCAAACATGATGGAAGACATCGAATACGACGGGCACGCCGATCGCTCTAGAGGCGCCGAGCACGTCATCGACCGCGTAGCAGCGCTCGTCGTTCTCGATTACGAGCCGGGCCCTGATATGGGAGTTGAGCTTTTTGCAATTCTCGACGAAGCGACTGAGACTTTCCGCTTTGTCTCCGTAGACGCCGCCAAGGTGAATGACGATTTTATGGCTGTTATCGACTCCCAGCGCGTCGAGTACCGCAGTATGGTATTCGAGTTCTTTGACGCTGTTGGCAACCACTTCACGACGGGGTGAGTTGAGAATGGTAAATTGTCCGGGGTGCATCGAGACGCGCAAACCCTTGCGCGCGATAAAATCACCGAGCCGCGCGAACTGTGACTTGAGGATCCGCCACCATGGGATCGTATTGATCGGATGCGAGCCAAATGGGATCAGGTCCGACGTGATGCGAAACAGCTCGATGCCGTGTGCCGCATTCCAATCCAAAATGGGCTGGAGCGCTTCGAGGTTGGCCGCCGCCAGCTCAAGAATTTTTTCCGGGGTTGCGTTCTTTAGCCGGCAGGTGCGATTAGGCGCGTCCAGCTTAGTGTTGATGCAAGCGTACCCGATACGGATCAAACGAGGTCTCCTTAGCTATTCCGACTGCGAATCTTTTGCTGGGTTTCATCCAAACTAACAAAAGGCTGTGCTTGATGTAAGGCGGCTTCCAAGACTTCTCATCGATACAACATCAAGTTGATTATGTCTTTTTTTCTTTGCCGAAAGATGAAATAAGAGAACCAACTTGTTCGCGCCCGATCTGCCCCAACCCCGCAGGCGGTTTGGTCGGGAATCCGTCTGATTAAATGCCGGAAGGTTCACTCGCAAACATTGCGCGCAATGGAGCCATAGTGCTGTTGATATCGCGATTTACTTGGCCTCACTTACGTGTACCCGGGGACAATGCTCGATGCGCCATCGATACCCTCCCATCGCGCTGGTAAACCCGCCGCTCGCAATCGCTAAAGCCGAACCGTGACACTACCTTTCTTTTATGGCTGGATCATCGTCGGCATCGCCATGCTCGCCGGCTTTTTGGGCTCGGGAGTAAGTAACGTCACCATGGCCGTGGCTCTCAAGCCCATCACTGAGGATCTTGGCTGGAGTCGCACCCTGACTTCCTCGGCGATCACCATCGGATCGGTGGCCGGCGGCCTTTTGGCGCCTTTGATAGGTCCCCTCGCGGATAGACTGGGACCGCGCATCCTTCTTCCCGTCGGCGCCGCCTTAGTCGGCACATTCGTCATGTGCCTTAGCCTGACCTACGAGCCCTGGCAGTTTTACGCGACCTTTGTCCCTGCGCGAGGACTGGCTGAAACGTTGCTCACCGGTGTCGTGCCGATGACCGCGGTGACTAATTGGTTTTATTCAAAGCGGCCCCGCGCTATCGGCTTGGTCGCGCTCTCCGTGCCGCTGGGATCTTTTGTGTTGTCTCTGCTCTACCAGTTTATGATCGCAACCTACGGTTGGCGTAGCGCATTTATGATGCTTGGCGTTGCGCTCTGGCTGTTTGTGGTTTTGCCAGGCCTGTTTTTTTTACGCCGCCAGCCGGAAGACATGGGAGTGCTGCCCGACGGAGCCTTGCCGGCTGTGAAATCGGCGCAAGCCGGCCCGCAATCCGAGCCTCCCACTGCGGCCACCGAGCAGAGCTGGACGTTGAAAGATGCCATGCGCACCCGAACGCTCTGGCTCCTGGTCGCGGCCGCCAGCTTCTATTCGCTTTCCACCGGCGGCATCGCTTTTCACATGGTGGCCTATTTTACGGACATGACCATTCAGCCCGCGCTAGCCGCCGGGGCACTGAGCGTCATGGCCTTGACAGGAGCATTCGGTAGCGGCCTGTGGGGAGCCCTGGCGGAAAAATTCCATCCCCGCACTCTGGGCGTAGCGACCATGCTGCTTGCGGCTGCCGCCGTGGTGTTGCTGACGCAAGTGCGCGGCGCGCCGGCGGCGTTTTTTTTCTCAATCATCTTCGGATTGAGCGCCCGTGGCGGTTTTGTTCTGATGCATGTTCTACTTGCCCGGTATTTCGGACGGCGCTCGTTCGGCGCCATCACCAGCGTCCTTGAGCCCTTTCATAAGGGCGGGCTGGGCGTCGGAGCTTTGATGGCGGGATTGGCTTTCGATATGAGCGGTAGCTATCAAATTATCTTTCTATTGTTCATCGCAAATTATCTGATCGCCGCCACCCTAACATGCGTGGCTCGCGAGCCGTCTTATGCTTCGCTGAACAGGATATAGCGGCCGGCAATTGAGCGCTGCGAAAGAAGCTTATGCTGATATTGCTTTCCGGCCTGTTTCGCGCTTGCGATCTCGACGATTTTACGCATACTGAGACGGAGAAAGTTTCAGGATGTCCGGCGTGATAAAAAAAGCGCAGCTGTTTAAAAGGCGCCGCTCCGTCGAGCGAATTGCTGCGAAGGAGTGGAGTTACCCGACCGGAATGGTCTGGTGCCCTATGAAGATGAGCGGCATGGCGCTGATGAAGTGCGCCGAAATGCAAAAGCAATTCGGCTGCGGCAGCATCAAGCAATTCAAGGTCGTAACCCTCACCAAACCCGGCGACGTTTTGCTCTACTGGCCCTGGCTGCGGCGAGGTCGGGAGTGCCCGGAACGCGCGGATGAAAAAGAAGTGCGTGAATTACGCTTGGCTCTGAGCCCGCTTAAGTTGGTGGAGAAGACCAGGAAAGATCCCCGCTCGTACCGTTGCCCGTCGTGCGGCGGGCGTAAAGCTTTCGGCGCGCGCCAATGCCGCGGCTGCTGGCGCCGCTCAGTCGGGGAATGAGCAGAGACGGTCGAGTTTCGCTGTACAAACGATTAACCTTCAAGCGTCAGACCCTACCTTCAAACGACGCCGACACGCATAACAAACAGTTATATCCTTTCATAATCAAGGGAGATTCCATCAGCCGGATTACACTTGACAGCTTCCATGAGGCTGGGTGATATTTTGCGCAGTTCGTTTTCTAATAACCGAAACAATCACCGACGCTGCTGTTAGCGCGGCAGGGTGTCTAATCTATTGGAGACGGCGCATGAGGAGCGTAACCTTATACTTGAGCCTTACCGGAGTTGTTCTTGCCTCGTTTTTCAGTTTCGAGCATTGTTCTTATGCGCAGGATTTCTACACAGGCAAGACCATCCGCATCCTCGTCGGCTTTCCGGCCGGCGGCGGTTTCGACACCTATTCCCGTACGATCGCCCGCCATATCGGTAAATATATCCCGGGCAATCCCACAGTCGTAGTGGATAACGTTACCGGAGCGGGCAGTCTGGTTGCCGCCAACTCGGTCTACAAGGCCGCCAAACCGGATGGACTGACGATCGGAAATTTTATCGGCAACCTCATTTCGCAGCAACTTTTCGGCGGCCAAGGAATCGAATTCGATGCGAGAAAGTTTGAATGGATCGGCGTGCCGGTAAAAGACAACGTAGTCTGCGCGCTGACAAAGGCAAGTGGCATCACTAGCGTCGATGCGTGGATGTCGTCGAAGACTCCGGTCAAATTGGGCGGCAGCGCTCCAGGCACCACCAACGACGACAGCGCTAAATTGATCAGGGCAGCTCTCGGACTGCCGATCCAGCTGGTGACCGGTTACAAAGGCACTGCGCCGATTAAATTGGCCGCCGAGAGCGGTGAAATCGACGGCGGTTGCTGGGCCTGGGAGTCAATCAAAGTAATGTGGCGCCAGGGCCTCGATGCTGGCGATGTCAACATCGTACTGCAGGCGGTGCCCCAAGCAGTGCCTGATTTGCCAAAGGTTCCTGTGGCCATCGAGCTCGCAAAAACAGAAGAGGCGCGAAAGCTGATTCAGGCGGGCATCCATGACACGGCAGCGATTACTCGTCCTTATGCTTTGCCGCCGGGCACCCCCAAAGATCGCGTTCAGATACTGCGGCGGGCGTTTGCACAAACCATGAAAGACAAAAGTTTCTTAGCCGAAGCAGTCAAGTCCAAATTGGATGTTGATCCAGTGAGCGGAGAAGAAGTCGAGAAAATAGTTTCCGGCCTTTTCAAACTGGATTCCGCCACGGTGGCGAGAATGTCTGAGGTTCTCAAATAAAGAATCGCACTACCGAGATTCTAATATCGAGAAACCAGCCGACAACAGAACAGGCTTAAGCCGCGCCTGCCAGCCTTGTCTCAAAGTACGACTGACTGTGCCGATTCGTGGTCCGGGTATAGGTTCCGCCGAAGCGAAAATTGTCATAGCAAGTTAGTTCTTTCAGTTATTTCAACATATCATCTCAAGGAGACTCGGGTGAAAACTTCATCGCGGCGAACATGGTCGGGCGCCGCAGGCTTCGTTCTGGCATCTATGGGATCCGCTCTCGGCCTGGCGCAACGTATGGCGCTATCCCTACATCACGGGCAGCATGGCGGCGCCGCGTTTATTCTTCTTTATATTGGTTGCGTCCTTGCCGCGGGCGTACCCGCTG
>CAVSLC010000006.1:0-120939 GCA_963728565.1 uncultured delta proteobacterium | reverse complement strand
TGTCAAACGAGGGTGCGGTATCAGGCCGGAGTCGGTGAATTATCGAGCTTTTGGGCGACTAGGTTCGCTAGTAAGGATAGGAAGTTCAACGCTGTTTTGCAACAGGTACTGTTGGGTCAGACGGGCCGGCCGCTGAATGAGAGCCCGCGCGGTAGCGGTTAAGGCCCCGTTTTGGCCCATCCCGGCCGAGCTCGAGCGCCTGTCGCGGCTTCAGCTCACAGACAGGCGAGGGCCGGATGCGTCGGACGCGAGCCTCCGGTGCCTTTCGAGGAAGTTAGACGGCAGGAAGCCCGGATGGATTGCGCCTTTGAGGGCCCGAAGCCGTCGATCATCCGGCAGCGAAGGTGTAGCAGAGCCCGAGTCCCGCGCAGGCGCCCATGACCTCGAGGACGTCGCGCTTGAACCTCACCAGGGCCACGAAGGCGGTCACCGAAACCACCGCCGCGAACCACTGGAACCCGCCCGTGAACGGCGCGGCATCGGTGCCGGCCGGCCACAGGACGTGCCAGGCGAAGAATACCGCCAGGTTGACCACGACCCCCACCACCGCGGCGGTGATGGCGGTGAGCGGCGCGGTGAATTTGAGGTCGCCGTGGGTCGCCTCGACCAGTGGGGCGCCGCAGAGGATGAACAGGAACGATGGCAGGAAGGTGAAAAAGGTGGCCACACCGGCCCCCGCGATACCCGCGAGCAGCGGCAGATTGGGGCCGAAGACCTCCTGGGTCGAGGCGCCGATGAAGCCCACGAAGGCCACCACCATGATAAGCGGGCCGGGCGTGGTCTCGCCGAGCGCCAGGCCGTCGATCATCTGGCTGCCGGTAAGCCAGCCGTAGTGCTCCACCGCGCCCTGGTAGACATAGGGCAATACCGCGTAGGCGCCGCCGAACGTGAAGAGCGCCGCCTTGGTGAAGAACGCGCCCATATCGCGCAGGGTACCGGCCGGCACGAGGACCATGGCCACGCCCCACAGGGCCAGGAACCACCCGATCAGGGCCGCGAGACGCGCCGGTCGGAACTTGGCGTGCGGGAGAGGGGGAAGGTCGTCATCGAGAAGGGCCGGGCCGTAAGCCTGGTCCGATGCCCCCTCTCCCCCGCCCAGGCTCGAACTTGTCCGGGGCCAGGCGGCCGCCCGTGTAGCCCAGGATGCCCGCCGCCAGCACGATATAAGGAAAGGGCACGCCCAAGGCGAAGATGGCGAGGAACGAGGCCGCCGCGAGGCCCCACAGGACCTTGTTCCTGAGCGCGCGCGAGCCGATGCGCCAGGCGGCGTAGAGGACCACGGCCACGACCGCCGGCTTGATGCCCTAGAACACCCCTCGCACCCACACGACATCGCCGAACGTGACATAGATATAGGTCAGAACGATGAGCATCACGAGCGAGGGCAGGACGAACAGCGTCCCCGCCACGATGCCGCCCCAGGTCCGATGTAATAACCAGCCGATGTAGATGGCGAGTTGCTGCGCCTCGGGGCCGGGCAGCAACATGCAGTAGTTCAGGGCGTGCAGGAAGCGGTGCTCGGAGATCCAGCGCCGCCTCTCCACCAGCTCCTGGTGCATGATGGCGATCTGGCCCGCCGGCCCGCCGAAGCTGATGCAGCCGAGCTTCAGCCAGTACTGGAAGGCCTCCCAGAAGCTCGGGTGGGCCGGACGAAAAGGTGCATCGTTCATGCTGTCCGCAACTCCTCCAGGTAATGACGTATCGCACCTGCCTCGGCGAGCAGGGCGTCATCGTCGCGAACCCGCGAATTCATGCCGGGCACCGCCTCCCGGCCCGACGAGACGGTGAAATCCTATGCCCTGTGCGTTACACTTCATTTTCATCGTCTTCACACAAGTGCTTGATTCGGTACAGATAGTGCCACCCGCGGGCTTTTCAGCCCCGCCGGGCCATCCGGATGAGCGAAGCGAGGATCGGGATGACGAATACTGTACCGGAAACCCCCGAATCGCGAGAGGCGGTCCGCTATGCCCGCGAGGTGCTCGACATTTTGTTCGGGCTTCTGTGCGCTGTCGTGCGGCGCCGGCAGCCGGAGATCGAGCCCGATCTTGCGCGGCGAGGCGCCTATCCCGGCGGCGCGCGAGGACCTCTTGCTCCGTTGCCTCCAGGCCTTCGGGATCTGGTTCCAGCTCATCGCCCTCGCCGAGCAGAACGCGACCATGCGGCGCTTGCGCCACACCGAGGCCGAGCGCGGTCCGGAGGAGGTCCCGGGCACCTTCGCCCATGTGCTTTGGGAGGCGGCGCGGGCGGGCGTTCCGGCCGAGGCGATCCAGGCACTCTTGCGAGACGCCCGCATCCGGCCGGTCCTGACCGCGCACCCCACCGAGGCCAAGCGCGTCACGGTCCTCGAGATCCACCGGCGCATCTATCTGCGCCTGGTGGAGCTGGAGACGCCGCGCTGGACACCCAGGGAACGCCGCGCGCGTATCGATGCCCTGCGCAACGAGATCGAGCTTTTATGGCTGACCGGGGAGCTCAGGCTCGAAAAACCCACCGTCGCGCAGGAGGTCGCCTGGGGGCTCCACTTCTTCGAGGAGGCCCTGTTCGCACAGGTCCCCGAGGTCATGGCCAAGCTCGAAACCGCGCTCGAGTCCCACTATCCCGGTCACGCCTTCCGCCTCCCCCCGTTGTTGCAGTTCGGGTCCTGGATCGGCGGCGATCGGGACGGCAATCCCTTCGTGACCAATGCGGTGACGCGCGACACGGTCCTCAGGAACCGCGCGGCGAGCCTCAAGCGCTACCGGGCCCGCCTGCTCGACCTGGCCCGCTCACTCAGCATCGCGGAGCACGCCATCACGGTGCCGGCGTCCTTCGCGGTGAGCCTGGCCGGGCAACTGGCGGATCTCCCCGACGGCGAGGCGATCGCCCGCCGCAACCCCGGCGAGGTGTTTCGACAGTTCGCGTTCTCGATGCTGGAAAAGCTCGAAGCCGCGCTTGGGAACCCACCCGAGGCCTGGGCTTATCGCAGCGCCGATGCCCTCGCCGATGATCTGAAGACCCTGGAGCAAGGGCTGGCCGACGCCGATTGCGGGGCGCTAGGGCGGGCGCTCGTGCGTCCCGTGCGCCGCGAGGTCGAGGCGTTCCGTTTCCGCACCGTGCGGCTGGACCTGCGCGAGAATACCACGGTCATCAATCGCACCCTGGAGGCGCTCCATCGAGCTTCGCTGCCACCATCGACGGCCGTGGGCTCCACCCTGTCGCGTCACTGGCTGCAAACGGAGCTGGCGCGGCCCCTGCCCGCACTGCCGGAGCTCCAGGGACTGGACGCCGAGGCGGAATCGACGCTCGCGACCTTTCGTCTCGCGGCGGAGATGCGTGCGGGTGTGGACCGCGACACCTTCGGTGGCTTCATCCTGAGCATGACCCGGTCGGTCGCGGACGTGCTCGGGGTCTATGTGCTCGCGAAGTACGGCGGCCTGTTCGTCGATGCCCAGGGGATCGAGGCCTGCACCTTGCCGGTCGTGCCGCTCTTCGAGACCATCGAGGACCTGCGGCGCGCCCCCGGGATCATGCGCGAGCTCCTGGCGACGGCCGTCGTGCGCCGCTCGGTGCGCGAGCAGGGCGGGGTGCAGGAGGTCATGATTGGCTATTCCGATTCCAACAAGGACGGCGGCTTCTTCACCTCCAACTGGGAGCTGCACCTCTGCCAGGCGCGGCTCACGCGGGTGGGGGAGGAGGCCGGGCTCCCGATCGCCTTCTTCCACGGCCGCGGCGGATCGGTGAGCCGCGGCGGCGTCCCGACCGGGCGGGCGATCGCGGCCCAACCCGCGGGCTCGGTGGGGGGGCGCTGCCGGATCACCGAGCAGGGGGAGGTGGTGTCGGCCAAGTACGCGAACCGCGGGACCGCGCGCTATCACCTGGAGCTGTTCGCGTCCAGCGTCCTCGAACACTCGCTCAAGTCCACGACCGAGGCGGCGCTGGCGCCGGACCCGGAGGTGGACGAGGCCATGGAGGCCCTCTCCGGCGCCGCCTATGCGGCCTATCGGCGCCTCGCCGACCATCCGGGGCTGGTCGAGTACTACCAGGCGGCGAGCCCGGTCGAGGAGCTCGCCCTGCTGAACATCGGATCGCGACCGGCCCGGCGCTTCGGCGCCAAGTCGCTGGCCGATTTGCGCGCCATCCCCTGGGTCTTCGCCTGGACCCAGAACCGCCACATGGTACCGGGCTGGTATGGCGTGGGCAGCGGGATCGCGCGCTTCATCGAGGTCCGGGGCGAGGCCGGCGAACAGTTGCTGAAACGCCTGTTCGAGCGCTCGCGGCTCTTCCGGCTCATCATCGACGAGGTCGAGAAGTGCCTCGCGCAAGTGGACCTCGCCATCGCGCGCGAGTACGCCGCGCTGGTGCCGAGCGCGAGCGTACGCGACGAGATCTACGGCATGGTCGCGGAGGAATACCGGCGCACGGTCGAGCGGGTGCTCGGTTTGAGCGGCGCGACGGCGCTCTGCACGCGCTTCCCGAGGTTCCAGCGCCGCCTCGCGCGGCGCCTGACCATCATCAACCAGGTCGGTCGGGAGCAGGTGCGGTTGATCCGGCGCTTCCGCGAGGCACCGGCGGAGGCCCGGCAGCGCGGGCTCGTCCCCTTGCTGCTCTCGATCAACTGCATCGCCGCGGGCCTGGGATGGACCGGCTAGCCCGGAGGCGATGTTCCAGGCACTCTGATCGAGGGTTTTGGAGGCCTCAAGGGCGCTGCCCGGTGCCGATACTGTCGCTGGAACTGTTGTTTTGCTATCCTATATTTGTAAGAATCAAGTTCTGGTTCTAGTGTGTAGTATAGTACATCGTCTTATGTCGTAAAGAGGAGACACACATGGCGCGCAACAAATGGCTAGTGACCTTCGGCCTGCTCGCGGTAGTGATGGCAGGCCCGGCGGTCGGTGCGGAGCACGAGGAGTTCCTGGACAACCGGTTCTATCTGGTGCCGTTCGGGACCTTCATCATACCCGATGGTGATCGCGACGTCTCCGAGGGCTGGGGCGGGGGGCTTGCGATCGGTAAGATCATCAACCGGTATCTGAACCTCGAGCTGAAAGGGGTCTATGACAACTTCCAGAGCGACGGGGTCGGCGGCAGCGGCGACGTGGATGAGTATGGCGGGGGTGTGGATGCCCTGGTGTTCCCGTGGCGCGGCCAGCTATCGCCCTATGCGGTCGTCAGCGCCATGGGCCTGAACACCGACAGCGATCGGCGCGGGGCCGAGTTGCACTTCACCGGTGAAGCCGGCGGCGGCCTTCAGTACGAGCTGGACGAGCACGGCACATCGCTTCGGACCGATGTGCGTTATCGCTACAATGCCGACAGCGAGACTGCCCCCGCCAATCAGTTGCACGAGATGGTCGTGAACCTGGGGATCTATGTTCCCCTGGGTCCGAAACCGCAACCGGTCGCGGAGGCACGGCGCCGGTGGACGATTGCTCGACCCGGGACTCGGACGGCGACGGCGTGAATGACTGCCTGGATAAATGCCCGGGCACGCTCACGGGGGCCAAGGTCGACGACACCGGCTGCTTGATCCGCATCGAGCTGCACGGGGTCAACTTCGAGTACGACTCGGCCGAGCTGACCGCGACGGCGAAGTCGATCCTGGACGGTGTGGCCGATCAACTGGTCGCATTTCCTGATGAGAAGAAGGACATCGAGGTCCAGGGACATGCCAGCAGCGAAGGATCGAGTCAGTACAACATGGCCCTGTCCGAACGGCGCTCACAGTCGGTGGCCGACTACCTCAAGGAACGCGGCGTGACGAATACCCTGTACGCGAAGGGGTATGGCGAGGACTATCCGATCGCGGACAACAGCACCGAGGAAGGCCGCCAGAAGAACCGGCGTGTCGAGTTGATCTGGATGGGTGAGTGAGTCTCGGCAACCGGGGACCAACCGGACGGTCCCCGGCCCACTCACCAGCTACCCGTTACGGAACCCGCTCGCCAGAGCGGGTTCTTTTTTTCTGAGGCCAGGATCCGTGAGACATATCATGAGCTATCGTGTTCACTTCTCGGTCGCCGTCGTGGTCGCTGCCGTCGTGCTGCAGCCAGTACAAGCGGCAGATCTGCGCGGGTATCTGCACATCGTCGGATCGCATTCGATCCGGCCGTTTGCCGATGCCGTCGCCGACAAGCTCGCCAAGTCCAAGAAGGTGAAACGGCCCTGGGTGGAGTCGACCGGGAGCCGCGGCGGGATCAAGTTGTTTTGCGAGGGTACGGGCGCGGATGCCCCGGACATCGTCAATGCGTCGCGTCGTATGGAACGGCGCGAATTCGACTTCTGCCGCTCGACGGGCGTCAAAAACCTCGTCGAGGTCAAGATCGGCTATGGTGCGGTCACCTTGGCGCGCCTGAAAAAACAGGAGCCGCTGCGGCTCACGCGCAAGGCCCTGTACCTGGCCCTCGCCAAGGAGATACCGGATCCGGCCTGCGCGGGCTGCGAGACATTCGTGCGCAATCCCTTCAAGACGTGGAAGGAGGTCGATCCGGTCCTGCCCGATGTCGAGATCGAGGTGCTCGGGCCGCCCGAGGGCTCCGCAACCCGTGAAGTCTTCTCCGAGCTGGTGATGGAAGGTGGGTGCGTGGGTTTTCCGGCGGCCGCCGCCATGAAGGACCGCGACGCCGCCCGGTTCGACACGCTCTGTCGTACGATCCGCGAGGATGGCGCCTATGTGCGGGAGAACCCGGACAAGCTGGCGGACAAGCTATCGGCCCGCCCCGGGCCATCGCGATCATGGCCTACAACCAGTTCTTCACTCATTCCAAGACGCTCGACGCGGTGTCGATCGAGGGGGTCGCCCCGAGTGCCGACAGCGTCACGTCGCTGCAATACCCCGTCAGCCGGACGCTGTACTTCTACGTCAAGGGCGACCGCGTCGAGAAGGTGCCCGGTCTGGCCCAATATATCGCCGAGTTCACCCACGATCGGGCCTGGGGCGACAAGGGCTATCTCGTGGCCAAGGGCCTGATCCCCATGCCGGCTGCGGAACGCAAGGCCATGGCCGGCGCCGCCAAGGCCTTGAAGCGCGTCTCCATGTGAGCCGGCCCGGCCGCCAGTGCCTCAGGTACGAATGATTTGCCAGGCATGAACGCGCTGTGGCATCCTCTGCGCCGGAGGTGAAAGGACCATGGCCATGACCGTACAAGACCTCGTCCAGGAGGCCAAGAAACACATCCGCGAGATCGATCCGGACACCGCCGAACAACACCTCGGCGAGCCGCGGACCGTGGTGATCGACGTGCGCGAGCCCGCGGAGCTCGAGGCAGGCCGGTTGCCCGGGGCCATCCACATCCCGCGCGGCCTCCTGGAGTTCCGCATCGGGAGCTGCCGCGAGCTGGCGGACCCCTCGGTCCCCGTGCTCGTCTACTGTCGGAGCGGGGCGCGTTCGGCGCTGGCGGCGGAGACCCTGCAACGGATGGGGTATTCGAACGTCAGCAACATCGCCGGCGGCTTCGAGGCCTGGGTGGGTAGCGGGAAGCCATTAGACGAATAGGGTGCTCGGGCAGGGCGGGCACGTGGTAGGACCCACACCGGGGGCGGCGTCCGGACACACCGGATTTCGAGGGGGGAAGGCCCAGGGTGTTTTTCACCCGCTCATGACACGCGTTGGGCGGGCCTCAGCGTGGAACTCCGATCCGATACGCTGGCGCTGCGAAGGTCCTGTTGACACCGGCGGGCTTCGGCCCGATGCTGACGCGAAATGCTCTGGGGCTATTCAATCTCATGGGCAATGACTTAGGATTGTTTCCGGTCTCGTGAGCGATTATTACCGGGCAAAATCTATCAACGCGGTCTTGCGGTACCGGTTTGGGCTGTGGCTTTAAGTCCTCCGAATCTTGAACAGCTCCCCCTACTATCTCGGCTTGCTTCTTGTCGCCTTTGAAGAACTGAAGAATCAGCATTTAGATCTTCTGCAGGAAGTCGATTTCAAGTCGGCTTCGTGAGGATCAGGCCATTTGAGATCGGCAGGACATAGCTAAGAGTTGTCCCAATATTTATCTGATGCTGGCCCGAGAGGAATCGAGAAGTCCTAAAGCTCACCGTCTCGCCAGTTCAAGCCTAAGTTTTCGCCGTCAACCTCACCAGCGGGATTTCTCGGCTGGTGCGTTGCTGATACACGTCGAACTGCCGATACGACTTCACCAATCGGGGCCAGATGATTTTTTTCTCCTCGATGGTTATCTCGCGCGCGATCACCCGCCGGCGCTCGCCTCTGATCACGACTTCAGCTTCCGGACAGTCTTTGAGATTGAGATACCAATCGGGATGCATGTCATTTCCACCGAATGAAGCCACCACGATTAGATCGCTTCCATCCTCGAGGTAAAGCACCGGAGTCGTTCGCAACCGTCCGGTTTTGCGGCCCTTGGTAGTCAGCAAAAGAAACGGCGCCGCTCCAATAGCATCGACAAACCTGCCGCGGGTTAATCTCCAGACATTTGCATGAAATCGGCCCATGAGCCGGATCGTGCGGGGTTTGAATCTCTTCATTGTGTTGCGACGGTGACCCGGAGTGGTTCCTCAGCTAGAGTATCGCATCTCTCTTATGTGGAGCACACGGCGATCGCCTTCTCTGCCGCTCTCGCCGCCTGCGCGGTAAATCACTGCGCCGACACAATTTTCTGAGACACCTCTTGATGCTACGCAGATCGTTGACACGGAACGAAAACTGTATTAATCGATCGAAACACAAAACTGACTTCTATGGAAAAGAAATAAAATACAAGGAGGTATGACAGGGGCTTTCTTATGGCTCCTGCCGGACATAGTTATGGCTGAAGATGTCATCCAGATTGGATTGTTCAACAAGGACCCCGCAATCATCGCAGCCGACGCCAAAGGCTTTTTCAAAAAAGAGAATATCCGTATCCAAATCGATACGGTCACCGATTCCCCTACTCTGCTGCGTAATCTCATCAGCGGCAAGTACGACCTCATCATGAATAACGCCGATAACGTGATTGCCTGGGCGGAAGGCCAAGGGGAAGACCCTCAGAAGAATGATTTCATAATTTTTCTGGGCGGTAACCGCGGCGTTAATCAGAAGCTGATCGTCGGACCGGCGATCCATGATTACGGCGATCTCAAGGGCACAGTCTTTGCCGTAGACGCGCCCACCACCGGCTATGCGATTGTCGGCGTCCACATACTCAAGAAGCAGGGCTTGGAGTTGAACAAGGACTACACGTTCAAAGCCTTCGGTAATACCACCAAGCGCGCGGAGGCGATGAGCCGCGGCGAGGCGTCGGCCGCGATGATGAGTCTCGCCGATGACGAAATTCAAAAGCGCGGCTTTAAAGTCCTGGCTAAAGCCGAAGATTACGTCCAGCACTATGCCAGAGGACTCGGCGCGACCCGGCGCGACTGGGCCAACAAAAACGAAGACCTGCTGGTCCGCTTCATCCGCGCCATGATCCGCGCCACTGATTGGGTCACTGAGCCGAATCACCGAGGATGAAGTTATTGCGATGCTTATGCCTGAGAACCGCAACAACAAGGTTCGTGCTGAAGCGATGTACGAAGAAAGCACCAGTCCTCGATTCGGCTTCAGCCAAAGAAGCCAGATCGACATAGAGGGGATCCAATCGGTTCTCCAATTCGAGAGATCGCCGGGCTGATGAAACCGCCACTGCCGAAGCCCGAAAAGTACATCGAGGAGCGCTTTTACAAAAAGGCCGTGGCAAGTTTAGACCAGTGATGCCGGCTCTGATGCCGCTGATCGCTTCTCTGCTGAGACTTCAAATCAGCCCGCTGGGCGAGACTAACTTCGGACGGATTAATCTTCAGAAGCATGTTGAAGTTGTTCCATAGACAAGGGTGCGACGCTTAGTCGTCTCTCCGATACAAGCTGCAATGTTGATCCGCCGCGGGTGTGCCGGCCTCTCGACAAGATGATACTGGTTGTAAAGACGCGCGAATCAGGCGACAAGAACTACACACAGCATAGGAGTAACCGAGTGAAGCGCATTAATCGGCTCGTTGGATTGATTTTATCCATGCAATTGTTCGTCTCCGTTTCGGCCTCATTGGCTGCCGGTGAGACGCAGCGACTGAAGATCATCTACTCTTCGTTCACCGGCGGGTACACTCCTCTGTGGATCGCCGTCGATGAACGTTTGGGAAGAAAATACGGCTTGGATCTCGAAGCGGTTTACGCGGGAAGAGCACGGCCGCACCAGTTGTTGCTGAGCGGCGATGCCCAATACGTCATTTCGACCGGCACCGGCGTCGTGTCCTCTTACGCCGTCGGGCAAAAGGATCTGGTGATCATTGCAACGTTTCTAAATGTCACGGGCACGTCGCTGTTCTCCAAGCCACAAATCAGTAAACCGGCGGACCTGCGCGGGAAAGTGGTGGGCTCGGGGCGTCCAGGCGCGATTACGGATGTGATGCTGCACTACATTCTGAAGAAGAAATTGAATCTCGACCCCGCGCGCGACGTCAAAATAGTTCCTCTCGGCGATGGGCCGAGCATACTGCCGGCGCTGGAGAAAGGGGTCGTCGATGCCGCGGTGCTCACGACACCGACCCGGTTATTGGCCAGTCGCATGGGATTTCGCGAGATGCTCGATTTTGACGAAATGGGAATTCCCTACCCGTATGTCGGCGTGTCGACTTTGAAAGTAAATGTCAAAAAAAATCCGGAAATCACCGTGAGACTGGTCAGGACCCTAATGGAGGGGATTCAGATATTCAAAACCAACAAAGAAACCAGCATGGCGGTGATGCGAAAGTATCTGCGCGGCGCAAACGATGATATCCTCGCGGAAACCTATAATTATTTCAGCGCCAAAATTCAGAGGACGCCCTATCCATCCGCCGATGCGGTGCTGACGGCTCTCGATATGATGTCGGTGCAGTTTCCGCAAGCAAAAGCGGTGGATGCCAATGAAATCATCGATACTTCGTTTGTCAAGCAGAGCGAAAGCGGTATTTCACGGTAGGAAAAGTCAATTCTTCAGTTCATCGATGAACCCACGAGAATCACACACTCGCGCCAACGAAGATAGTAAGGACATACGATGGCCGACACTCGCCTGACACTGTCATGCGGTGACTACGACCGTACACGTCCCCTGATCGACCGCACTGTCGCTACACCCGGACTGGATTTAACCGTGATCCCGCTCTCCTCCGCCGAGCGTCACACCCGGTTTGTGCGCAATCTCGAATTCGACGTCTGCGAGTTGCAGATTGCGCAGTATCTCGGACTCAAAAGCCGAGGAGCACCGATCACCGCGATCCCGGTGTTTCCGCACCGCCGGTTCAATCACAGTTGCGTCATGGTGCGCATCGACTCAAACATTCTCCGCCCAGAGGAGTTGCGCGGCCGCCGTGTCGGCGTGCATGGGCATTTCAATCCAATCGCCCTCTGGATCCGCGGTCTGCTGCAACATGACTTTAACCTGCCGCCGAGCGAGATCCACTGGGTCGCCGATGGCTCGGAGGATGTGCCGGGCTGGTCTGCGCCCTCCTGGCTGCGCATCGAGCGCGCGCCGGCCGGTCGAAAGATGCAAGATTTACTCAAAGCAGGCGAGTTGGACGCGCAAATACTGTCAGACAGTGGAGCCGACGTGTCTAACATCAACAAAGTGGTGCGACGGCTGTGGCCCAACTATCGCGAAGTCGAAGTGGACTACTATCGCCGCACCGGCATTTTTCCGATCCGTCACTTGGTCGTCGTCAAGGATGAAGTGCTCGAGCGTGATGGCGAGGTGGCTTCACGGCTCGTGCGCGCTTTTGAGGACGCCAAGCAGCAGGCCTATAAATACTGGGCCGACCATCGCCGCTCGTCTCTGGCGTGGTTCGGCGCCGAGCAGGAAGAGGAACGCGCGCTGCTCGGTTCGGACCCATGGCCCTACTCTGTGAAAGAAAACCAAGTCGTACTGGAGACCTTGCTCGACTATGCGTTTGAACAGCGGCTTACGGAACGCCGCCTCGACATCAACGAGATTTTCGCGGCTGGCACATGACACTGCTGGAGTAATGAAGAATTGGAGTACTGAATTATCGCTGGCGAGCGGCACTCCATTGCGGCATCTTCGCGACACATCAACGAAAGGACTTAAAGGACTCAAATGAGCACGTTAGATCAACCCATTTTGATCGCCAACAGCAACTATCACGTCGGCCATCAGGTCGCGATCTTCGTCGCCGAAGAGCAGGGTTTTTTCAATCAGGAAGGTCTCAAACAATACGAATACGATGCGCGCGGTTTGATTCCCGGGCCGCTCGAGCGCGATGGGCTGGCAATGGCGATCACCAACCATGGAGTGGATATCGCCACCGCGGTCGATGTCGAGGCGGCGATCTACCAGCGTTCCCTGGGCGCCGATGTCTATATCGCCGGCGGCTGGCGCTACACGCCCTTTCTCAGATGGTACGGCGCGAAGCACGTCGCGGACATGAGCAAGCTGCGGGGCGGCCGCATCGGCATGCGCGAGAAGGAAGGCTTGGTGCAGGTCTTTATCACCAATGCGCTCGAGGCAGCGGGTGTGGATCCGGAAAGAGAAGTTGAGTGGGTCTACGATCCTGTCTTTGGCTATCGAAATAACCCAGCTCATATGGAAATGCTGCGCTCGGGAAAGATCGATGCGATCACCTCGCAGCCGCCCTTTTCCGACCAGCTCGAGAGCGAAGGCTATCCGATGATTCTCGATCCCAATACTGTCTTTCCTCGGCGGCCCGGCAAACTCACCGTCGCGACCGGCCAGACGATCGACAAGCGCGGGGACGAGCTGCGCGCCTATTTTCGCGCAATCATCCGCGCCTTCTGGTTTATGCGCGACGTAAACAATTTCGAATATCTCCGGGACCTCGAGAAAAGGCTTAGAAGAACCAATACCCACAATGAAGACGAGCGTGGCGTCGTGGCCATTGTCACCGCGCCGGATCGGGTCGAAAGCTGGGCTATCCCGATCGATGGCGGGATTACGCCCGAGTCGGTTCAAAGAATCGCCGACGAAATGGTGAAGTCCGGTAAACTTTCGCGGCCCATGTCGGTTAAAGACATCGTCCGGGACGATGCCGTCAAGCAAGCTTTTGAAGAAGTCAGCAGCCGCGCCGAGCTGAAAACTGCGCTCGGCATAGCGGTCGCAGCTCAAGACAAATATGGATTCTAAGCTGCAGGCTGCTCCAAAAGACCCATATGCTTCGTTGCCGCTCAATCGCCTCGCTGCAACATACTGGAAGTATGTCTTAGCTCGTCGATTTTTGCGCGCCTCGCATCTCGATTGAGCAGCCTGCAGGTGCTTTTTTCGCACCCTGCTAGGCTAGAGGGACCACACATGACCACGAGAGCAAAATCAATCTTGCGCAACCCAGCAAGTAACCTGCTGTTGATTTCATGTCTGGCTTGGACTCTGGGTTTGGCGCGACCTTCTTTCGCACTGGATGAAGTCAATCTTCACATCTCAGCCGGCGTGAGCGGTAATGCGCTTCTGTACAAGTTCACCAAGGAAAAAGGCTTTTACCGTGAGGAGGGCCTCGAGGTTTTGCCGATTCAAGCGGGAATGCTGCCGGGGATTCAAGGACTGGTCGGCGGCAGCTTCGATTTCAGCCAGATTCTCGGCCAAGGCGCGGGCGCTATTCTCAGAGGCGTGCCGCTCAAGATCGTCATGGTTTTCGATACCCGCCCGCTCAACTGGCTGTACGCCCGCAAAGAGATCAAGTCGCTGCAGGAGTTGAAAGGCGGAAAACAGATCGCTGTGTCGAGCTTCGGTGCGGCATTGGATCAGATGACCCGCGACCTGCTGCCCAAACACGGCATCAATCCGCAAAAGGATGTGGTTCTCCGCGCAGTCGAACCTACGCCGAACCGGCTCGCAGCGCTCATGAGCGGCGCCGTTGATGCGGCGGTGGTCAATCAGATGGATCGCATCATCGCCAAAAAGAACGGTTTCAACGAATTGCTCTTTTACGGCGACGACCTGGAATTTGTCACCGCCGGCGCTGTGACCACCGAAAGAACGTTGGCCCAGAGACCCGACCTCGTTCATAAATTCCTCCGGGGCACACTGAGGGGATTTCACTGGCTGAAGAACAATGAGAAGGAAGTAGTGGCCCGCATGGTGCCGATCATGAAAGTCTCCGAAGCTGAAGCCACCGACGTTTATAGAGCCTGGTTGCGGGTCATGTCCGTCGACGGCACGATTCCTCGCAGCCTTCAGGAAAAAATGATCGCCTTTCAGAGGAAATCGCTCAAGGTCGAGCGCGACGTCGCTCCCGAAAGTGTTTATGACTTGTCGATCGTAAGGTCGCTTAACGAAGAGATGAGGAAGAACAAATGAGCCTTTATCAGGTCGATAAACTCCTGTTCGCGCTGTTCAACGATTTGGAGCTGCAAGGAAAATACAAGCAGAACCCCAACGAGGTTCTCAAACGTTACGACTTGGAGGATTTCGAGGTTAAAGCGCTTCAGGAAGTCAATGCCGGGGAACTTTACCGGATGGGAGCGCATAGTTTTCTGCTCTGGCAGTTTTCCCGGCTGATGGATCTGAAGCCGGCTATCTACTTTAAACAAGTACGAGGAGAATAGTTATCATGGGTAAGATCGTCCTAGGGCTTGCCGCGCCGCACAATCCCAATATTACCTCTCGCCCCGACAAGATGTCCCCCGATGTCCAGGGCAAACTCGACGCTGCCTTCGGCCATTTGAAAAAAGGCTTGTCGGAAGCTTCTCCGGACTGCCTGCTGATTTTGACCAGCGATCACGTCACCAACTTTTTTTATAATAACGCGCCGATGTTCTGTCTCGGCGTATCGGACACCTGCACCGGACCCGCGCCCAAGGAAATGGCGGAACTGCGCATTCCGCGCGCCACTTTGAAAGTAGATACGACAATGGCCAAGGGGCTGCTTAGCTACGGCATAGAAAACGGCATCGACTTCAGTTATTCGCAAGAGATGATTCTCGACCACGCCTTCATGGTGCCGTTAAGTCTGCTGACGCCACGCATGGATCTGCCGATCGTGCCCTTGCACATCAATGGCATGCTGCCGCCCAGACCCACCGCCGCCCGATGTTTTCGGCTCGGCCAGCAGATCGGCGAATACATTCGTAATCACTACAACAGCAAGGTCGCTGTGCTGGCCAGCGGCAGCTTTTCCGGAGACATCGGCGGACCCAAGATGGGATCCATCGACACCGCCCTGGATTTGGAGTTCCTCGACTTGGTAAAGGACGCCAAGTCTCAGGAGATGGTCAACAAAGCCACGCCGGAAACACTCGAACGCGCGGGAGTGGCCAACGAAATTCTGATCTGGATCACGCTTCAGGGCGTGCTCGGCAATCTGAAACCTTCTTTCACCGATTACATTTGCGGCAAGGACTGGTCGACGGCCGCGACGCTTGCAACCTGGCAACCGGATATCGGGTAGCAAGTTGGTAAAGCCTCATAAGCTGATTTCCCCGGTTCCTCGAACGCATGCTGTTGAGGGAGCCGTTCTGAGCTCCGTCGAATGGTCCGAGGCAGATGAAATAACGTCGCGAGCTTCATCTCTCCTTGTCCTTCGTGCGCTCCTTCGAAAATTGCGGCTGAGGTGAAGAGATGCGACCCCCCACGATCGTCACCCCCGAATGTTTTAGTCGGGGGTCCAGTCCGAATTCATCATGGATTCCCGCTACAAGCATGCGGAATGACAGCTCGTCCGAGAATTAGGGCCTGAAGAATTTTGATTCTGTATGGGGGGAATGTAAACTCATGACACACATCGTGGTGAATACTTAGTTCGCATCTGGATAAAGCAGCACCGACTCATTGCCGCAAATCATGTCATATTATGTGACGAGTTGTTTTCTGTTCCGGGGCCGTGCGCCGCGAATCAGCTGCCGGTTTCCTGCTCGACCCGCTTGAGATAGCTGTTATCGATGAATTCCGCCAACTTTAAGTTTCGTAGAGTTGGATTGGCGTCGGTCAAGTAAGACAGAAAAATGCGCAGATCTTCAATATTCGTATAGGGGTAGAGCGGCATTGATTCGACATTCTTTCGGTACAGATGATCCATGAACGAAGCGTCCGGACTGGGCAGATAGCGATTATAAATCCTGAGAACCTCTTGACGGTTTTCCGGGTCCTTGGCCCAGCGCCTGCCTTGCACCAGCGCTCTCGTAGTACGCAGCACCACGTCCTTGTTTTGATCGCGAAAACTCCGAGTGGTGAGATACGAGTTCCCCATCACTTTGATTCCCAGCTCCATCGCATCCGCTAAAACGTGATAAGGAATTTTCAATTGTTCGAATCGATCCGGAGATGTAACAACACCCGCGACCAACCCGGACTTGAACGCCGCCACTCGTTGATTTCCACCGCCGCCCACTTGCACCAGTTCAACGTCACCGGTCTTCAGTCCGACCTTTTCCAGGATCTGGAGCGAAATGTAGTAGCTCGTGCCGCCCACTCGATCGACAACGATCTTTTTGCCTCTTACCTCTTTAACAGTTTTGACGTTTGGCTGAGTAATCAGCTTGTACTCGATGGGTTCTGCGGTGGCCAGGACCACCAGGTCGGATCCTCGCGCCGCCGCCAGCGCGGCTGAATCGACGCCGCCGAGATAAAACTGAAGTTCGCCGGCGATCAGCGCCTGGGTACCCTGCACGCCCGGCGTGACGATGGCCTCGGCCGCGAGGCCATTTTTCTTAAAGAAGCCCATTTCGCTCGCCACCCAAAGCGCAATGCGACTGCTGGAAATCGATGAATAGCCGATGCGAACTCGATCAAGTTTTTGACTCTCGGCCGAAATCCCCTCCGACGCGCTGCTAAAGATCAAAAGCACGAAGATCAAAACAGATAACATACACACTCCCGCTGTTGTTTTCTGTTCTTATATAGTCGGCGCATGCACCAGGTCAAACAATCGCTCATATTCGATGCTGCCGGCTGTCTCGCAATTCGAAACGTATGTAAAACTCGCCAAACAGTTTGACGGCCGTTGAGCTAAGCAGTAAACATTATTGCCGATGCCGGCCCATGTCATCCAACAGCGATTGAGTCGTCCAACAAAAAGGTGACTCCAGTAATTTGCAACCACGGAGAACTTGATGAAGCTTAGTCCAAGCCCAAGATACTCTCGAAGTATCTTTCTTTTGTTTTTGACCATTGGCTTGGCTCCCGCCCCCATCTCGTTAGCTCTGGATGAAGCAAAGATCCACGTAGCTGGAACGCCGAACATCACCAGCTTCGTCTATCACGTCGGCAAAGAAAAAGGCTTTTATAGAGAAGAAGGTATTGAGCTGCAACCGATCATGGCCGGGATGCTCCAGGGGATTCAGGGGTTGATCGGCGGCAGCTTCGACTATAGCCAGATGCTCGGGCAAGGTGGAGGCGCCATCATGAGGGGCGCGCCGCTCAAGATCATCATGGCCTTCGACACGCGTCCATCGTGGTTCCTTCTAGGGACGAAAAACATGAAGGGGATTCAGGATCTGAAGGGCAAACAGTTGGCGGTATCCAGCTTCGGCGCGGCGCTGGATCAGATGACGCGCGAGCTGCTGCCGCGATTCGGTATGGAACCCATGCGTGACGTCACTCTGCGGGCCATCGAGCCGCCGCCCAACAGACTGGCTGCGCTGTTAAGCGGCGTGGTTGACGGGGCGGTGTTGACCCACCCTGAAACGATCATCGCGCGCAGGCAGGGCTTCAAGGAATTATTGTTCTTCGGCGATCACATCGAGTTTGTCTCGGCCGGCGTGGTGGCGACCGAAAGAAACATTTCTCAAAGACCTGATTTCGTTCGGCGTTTCATCCGCGGCGCCCTCAAAACGTTTTACTGGCTTAAAGCCAACGAGAAGGAAGTCGCCGCCAGGCTGGCCAAAGCGACTAAATCTTCCGAGGCCGACGGCCTGGAGCTCTACAGAACGGGAGTGAAACTTTTTTCTCAGGACGGAGCCATCCCGCGAAACCTTCAGGAAAGAATGGTTTCGCTCCAGCGAAAAGTTTTGAACGTAGAAAAAGACATCCCGCCGGAGAGCGTCTATGACTTCAGCTTTGTCCGTACCGGAAACAAGGAATTAGGAAAAGGAGAATCGTCATGAGCACTCTGGATCAGCCGCTTCTAATCGCCAATGTCAACTATCACGTCGGCCACTGGGTCGCTATCTATGTCGCCGAAGAGCAGGGGTTCTTCAAACAGGAAGGTCTCTCACGCTATGAGTACGAACGCAGCGGCCTCCTGCCCGGCCCTTCGGAAAGCCAAACTCTGGGATTGGCGATCAAGGAACACGGAGTCGATATCGCTACCGCGGTGGACACCGAATCGGCGATCCTCCAGCGCGTACAAGGAGCTGACGTCTACATCGTCGGCGGCTGGCGCTACACGCCGTTTCTCAAATGGTATGGCTCGAAACATATCACCGACATGAGCAAGCTTCGCGGCGGCAAAATCGGCGTGCGCGAAAATTCAGCGGACGGCGGCGGCCTGGTCGAGTTTTTCAT
Source organism: uncultured delta proteobacterium (assembly GCA_963728565.1). Taxonomy (GTDB): domain Bacteria; phylum Desulfobacterota; class Binatia; order UBA9968; family UBA9968; genus WHTF01. Next base: position 102,526 of record CAVSLC010000006.1, on the reverse strand, counting down.
CGAGGAGGCCCTGAAAGAGGCCGGCGTAGACCCGGCAACCGAAGTAGAGATGGTACAGGACCCCGTCTTCGGCTACCGCAACAACCCGGCTCATATCGATATGCTCCGCTCTGGAAAAGTAAACGCCATCACGTCATCACCACCCTTCTCAGATGAACTGGAGAAAGAAGGTTACCCGGTCATCCTGGATCCCAACGTGGTCTTTCCCCGGCGACCTGGCAAAGTCACCGTGGCTCCGCGAAGAACTATCGAGCAGCGCAGCGACGAGCTGAAGGCATACTTCCGAGCCATTACCCGGACATTCTGGTTCATGCGCGACGTAAATAATTTTCAGTATCTGCACGATCTCGAAGCGCGGTTAAGAAAGCTCACTCATAACGAAGACGAACAGGGACTGTTTATCGCTTCGGCGCCGGATCGGGTTGACAGTTGGGCGCTGCCGATGGACGGCGGCATCGAGCGTCATGCGCTCGAACGGATCATTCAGGAGATGGTCAAGAGAGGCAGGCTGGAGCGTCCCATCCCTGTCCAGGAGGTATTCAAAGATGACGCCGTGCGAGATGCTTATCGCGACGTCAGCACCCGGGGAGAGCTGAAACCAGCGTTCAACAAGGCCATGACGACGTTTGAAAAATATGGATTCTGATTAGCGACGGTGTGCCGCTGCAACGCCGACTGCCGAGGTTGGAGCGGTGATGGAGGCTTATCTTCTTCATTCTCGAATGCTAGAAGGCAGGGATCGCGAACGATAGCGCCCTCTAAGTGTCTGAGGATGACCATTGCCATCATTTCATTGCGAACGTACAAGAATTCTGTTTGAGCTTTCCCGATTCAGTCACAAGGACAACAAGAAGGCTCTCCGGTCGGCGATCTAACCAATCTTCGTGTCGGTCGTGCGCTTCGTTGTAGCCTTCACTTTTCTTTAACCTTCTCACTCAGCACTGACTCCAACAGAGTGAAATTGAAAACACGCTGTGCCGGGATGTCTTTGTCTATCTTCACCTCGTTCTTGTGAAAGCTGATGATTCGATCCTGTGCGGCGGGCGACAAAATGCCGTCTTCCGTATAGGCTTTCACCGACGCGCGATAGACCGCGAGCGCGTCCTCCTCGGGGACTTTGCTGAACCGGGCAAACATCTTTACCGCCTCTTTTTCATTCCTTCGGTACCACTGTAATGTTTTCAGGGTGCCGGCAAGAAACCGCCGCACAAACTCGGGCCGTTCCGCGAGCATTTTTTCCGTCACTGCGACACCGCCGCTCGCATATTCAAAATGGTCACCATAGGATGCCAGCTCATTGAAGCCCATTTTGTTGGCGCGGGTTCGCTCCGGCGCATTGACTACAGTGGCGGCGACCGCGCCACTGCCCAAGGCGGCAAGCCGGCCTTCTAAAGGTATGACTTGAATGGTCACGTCGCGCTGGGGATCGATTCCGCTTTTGCTAAGCAGCTCCCGGGTCATGTGACCGCTGGCGCCGCCGATAGTCTGGATTGCGACGGTTTTTCCTTTGACGTCTTGAAGAGTCTTGATTTCCGGCGCGCCATACAGCCAGAACTGCGGCTTGCTGTCGAAGACCATCATGATCTTAAGCCCGACACCCCGCATGATCGCAGTCGTAGTCGCGCCGAGAATCTGGCTAAAGTCGAAGCTCCCGCCGATCAAGCCCTGCACACCGATCTGGGGCTGCGCCATGATCGTCAACGTATCGAGACCGTTTTCTTTGTAAAATCCTTTGTCGATTCCCGCCACGAAGAGGAAAGCATTCGGACTGCCGATGCCGGTACGGTGCACCTTTGCCGTCTCGCGCCGTCGCGGCCGGAGTGACCCTAGGCAGATCCAAAAGAAGATCGCAAGAAAATTAACTACCACTGTTTTCGTCCTCACCAGCAAGGTTTAGATAAAAAATCTGTAATCGAAATTGCAGGCGTCGAAACTCCTTCACCGATGGTCTTGTACCTGGTCGCGAGAATTATTCCTGGCCATCGAAGTCCGCGCCCGAAAGCGTTTTCCACTGTTTCGTCGGCCGCCCCTCAGATAATGCCCGCAGCTCTCGTTCCCAGATTTTTCGGAAAAGTATCACCACCACGTCGTTGCGGCCCAGATGAAAGTTGCTTTGATCCGCGATCGCCCCCTGCCCCACTTGCGCAACATAGTCTTCGATCCTGGTGAGCTCGTAGTTATCCGCGCCGGACAAATTCTTGATCTTCGCTTTGCCCTGGAGAACTCTTTTACCCAGTTCGACATGGCTCGGCCGATCCGGCTCTGTCTCCGACGAGAATTCCCGAAATTTCTTCTTCGCATCTTCGCCTTCGAGATGGACGATGTCGACCCCCAGGCCCAAACAGCGGTCGTTGTCGATGGGGACGCGCCATAAAAACCGATCGACCGAACCTTCCTTTAGTTCTTTTGCGATCGGCTCCTTTGATGCGCAGCGGATGTCTCAGATGATTCATGTTCGGCATGAGAATGTAACGCGCTTCGCTTTTGCCTGCGGCTAACTTCCGCGTCAATTTGATGCCGACATCGTTTTCCTCCGCGATCAACTGATCGGGAACGACGACGTCGATGCCGATTCTGCTCCGCGATTCACGGTGCGTAAACGGCACGTGAACCGGATCGCCCAGGTTGTCGAGCCGGTTGAAGTAATTGCACGGCCATTCTTCGCTCAACAGCACGTCGATAATGCCGCCTGCATCAAGATCAGAATAGCGAGGCAATGAGGGAACGGCGCCGTCGCCAAGAAACGCGAAGATAAGCCCTAGATACTCTTCCGTTGGATAGCTGCGAATCTTGATCTTCGATTTGAAGGACGGGTCTTCCCCGGGTTGTTCGACGCACTGGCCCGACGAGTCATATTTCCAGCCATGATAGAAACAACGAATACAATCATCCTCTACCCAGCCCGCCGAGAGCTGCGTGCCACGTGCGCGCAGCGAAACGCGATCACGTGCGGCGCGCCAGATCGGCCCCGGTAAAGGGTGAAATCTTCGCTCATGATCCGCAGCGGCACGGCTTCGCCGGCCGGCAAATCCTTGGCTCGATAGACGGGTTGCCAGAACGAGCGTAGATAACGTCCGGCGAGACTGCCGGGCTCGGTGCGGTAAAGATCTACAGAATTTTCACTGCCCATCAGCCATTCCTTTTTTGGCATTCCTTTTTGGGTTCTTTTGCTTGTGAGTACTTTACTTCTTGTAACCGACGACTTTCGCTAAAACTGTTGCGTCAGAGCCGTGCCCGGAAGAGAAACACCAAGATCGTTGGCGCACTCGAGCGCCACTGACAATGTTTTATAAAAGCCCTCCCACTGATGACGCAGCGCCTCCGGAGACCGGGACACCCGCTCAATGCGCTCAAACCAATGATCTGCCATGTAGCTCTGCCCGGCGCTGTGATGAATCGCCTGTTGCAACAATTTGAGATCTAAACCGGTTTTTTCGGCTATGGAAATCCCTTCGAACATCGCCACCATGTTGATACAGACAAGAATCTGATTGATGATCTTCGCCGTAGTGCCGGCACCAACATCGCCCAAATGAAGAATCTCTGCTCCCGAGCTGGCAAATACTTCGCGGCATCTGTCAAAGCAATCCTTCGAGCCGCCGACCATGTAACAGAGTTTTTTTCCATAAGCGCCGGCTTCTCCGCCGCTGATCGGCGCGTCGACGATGATAAGGTTTTTGACCGAGGCGCTCTCCGCCAGCGAACGAAGCGTTTTCGGCAAGAGGGTGCTATGAACGGCGACCATCGTCCCTGGCTTGGCGCCCGTAAGAACGCCCGCTTCGCCAAAGCACACGGCTTCAACTTGCGCATCATCGAGCACGGCTATTTCTACGAGCTCGCCGTGCTCGGCGGCTTCTTTCGCCGACCGAGCAATCTTCGCCCCAAATCTACTCAGCTCCCGAAGCGGTTCCTCACGAACGTCATAAACCATCAAATCGAAACCAGCATTGGCGATATGGATTGCCATCGGCTTTCCCATAGTGCCAAGACCGATAAATCCGACTCTGCGAATCACTTTCTTCGTCTTCCTGAAACCTAAAGGCTATTCTGCAGAATGCTTCCAGCTAGGAACATACAATGGCCTGCAAGTAGGCGCGATTATGGCCCCCAATGGGAGGTTCGGTGGAACAACTCCTATGACGGGACATTATGTGTTAGATGCGCCATCGATTGCCCTTTCAAAAAGCAAAATTCACGTAAAAAGCGGATGTGCCTTGACTCGCATTAGCTCAACATTGAACTGGCAGAGGATTGCTGTTCTAAACATACCGGCGCTAGGCGCAGTGCTCCTCATCGGGGAAGCCGCGAAAAACGCCGAGACGTCGTCAGTCGCCTTGCTTTGGATTATCGGATGCATGAGTCGCTAAGCTTTGACTAGGTTAGCGCGCTACTCGATCCTCGAGCTTCACCGCGGCGGCAGCGGACCGTGTTCGGCCATCTTTTTATACAGGCCGATCACCTCAGGATCGCGCGGCAATTCTCGAATTGAGGTCTCGACTTCCTCTCCGGTCAACGGCGACGGTTCGCCGCCCATGAGCTTTTTAAACTCGCCGCTGAAACCTGGATCCTTGAAGGCGCTAGCCATCGCGGCGCGTAAAATCTTCACGGTGGCTTCAGGTGTTCCCGGAGGCAGCACATAGGGCCAGCGCGGATACATAAAGGCGCGGAATAGATTCACCAACTGCCGCTCTTTATCACTCTTTGCAAGCGAGTCGGCATCAGGAACATTGGCAAAACGCGGATGGAGATTGCCTTTCGGAATCGTCAGGGTCGCATGAACATTGTATTCGCCTTTGGCGAGAGCTTCGGCGTTTCGGCGCACTACTGTATCGGCGCTGTTTGCCCTGGCATCAATCTCACCGCGGACTAAGGCGGTGTCGAGTTCAGGACCTCCGAAACCAACTACGAGTCTAGGGTCTTTGAGACCCAGCACATAGGCAAAGATGCGCCCGCTGACGTAGATTGCATGGCCCACGGTCTGGGCTCCGATACGCACCGACGGCGCTGCGCGGAGCTTATCCAAAGTGTCGAATCCGGCCTCTTTACGGCTGAGGAAAATATAGGGATCGCCATGTTCCGTCGATCCTAAATAAATAAGTTTGTCGATGTCGTACCGAGCGCCCGGTAGACCTAGAATGGCGCCGGAAGCGAGACCGGAGCCGACTGCGGCAATCGTGAGCCCATCCGGCTTGGCGATTGAATAAACCTGATTGACCGCCTTCATGCCTGCGGCGCCGGGTACATTTTCGACGATAATCGTCGGGTTCCCAGGGATGTATTTTTTAAGAAACGGAATCAACGCGCGCGCCTGCATATCTCCGGAACCGCCAGGCTCGCCGCCCCGCAGGATCGTGATCGTCTTACCTTGATAGTACGGCGCCTGAGAATAAACCAGGTCGGAAAAGAACGACAACAAAGCAATTCCCAACGGAAGTGTGATGACCGAAAAAAACTTAGTCGTGCGTCGCATGCAAGGACCTCCCATCGTATATTCCAGAATCCAGAGCAATCTAGGGCAGCACGCGCCTGCGCCTGAAGTCTACAAAGTACCGGGAGATTACTTCCCGGGATTCATTCCGTCAAGGTTACCGGAGGGAGATATGCTCTAGGCGCGGCTCTGCTTCGTCACGAACTTTCGGGCGTGATGATCCCGAGTTGCAACCCGGCGTTGGACTTTACGAGATGGTGCATTGATTGTAATGCGGCTTTCGACTAGACTCCTGGTGATCCGATCATTCCCGTGAGGAGAATAGATGATGAAGATCTCGAAGAAAATGACTTTGATGGCCCTTGGCCTTTTCGCCGTTATTGGGATTTCGCAGATCGCTTTGGAAATGGATGCTGACGCGCGCGCCGGCGGCGGGCGAAGTGGTGGATTTCGCGGCTCCAGAAGTTACCAGGCTCCATCGCGGCCTTCGCAACCGGCTCAGCAGCGAAGAGATGCCACCCCACCACCACAACAACCTGGACAGTTCGCGCCTCAACCCGGCGGCTTTATGCGCGGGCTTGGCACCGCAGTCCTCGGAGGGTTTCTCGGCTCGATGCTCTTTTCAGGTCTGGCTAACGCCGGCGGCTTCGGGGGTATTGGCGGCTTGGGCGGCAGCGGCTTCGGCTTGTTCGAAATCTTGTTGATAGCCGGTATCGGCTATTTCCTCTACCGTAAGTTTCGCAGGCCGGCAGCAGCCGCAACCGGTTATGGGACGATGCAATACCAAAATTCCAACTCTCAACCAGAAACGAGCTACCAGCCGGGCTATGGCTATCGAGCGCCCGAGACCGCGACTCTGCCAGAAACACCGGCCGGCAATGAGGTTGATTACAGATCGCTGACCATGATGGACCGCAGCTTTGATCCGAATCAGTTCCTCAAAACCGCGCAGGATACTTTTTTCAAGGTTCAGGGCGCCTGGAACAAGCAGGACACCGCCACCCTGAACAGACTCTGCGGTAACGAGCTGATGCAGAGCTGGCAAGAAGAGTTGAGCCGGCTAAACGCGCGCGGCCAACAGAACCGCATGGAAAACATTGCGCTCAGCTCCAGTGAGATTACCGAGGCGTGGACCGAATCGGGTCAAGATTTCATCACGGTTCGGCTCAATGCTAATCTTCTCGATTACACCGTCGATCGAAGCGGTGCGGTTGTTTCCGGCAGTGACGCCGAGCCGATCCAATTCGAAGAGTACTGGACATTCAGCCGCCCCGTCGGTCCGAATGCTTGGAAACTGACGGCCGTACAGCAGGCCTAGCATTCACAAATAAACAGATCCAAATAACAGCTGTCACAGCGACCACGGACTACGTCCTGGTCGCTGTTTTTTTGCGCTAGACACTGGGCTGCTGAACCGATGGCTATCGCTTGCCGGCCCAGATCTGATCGAAGAATCCGCTCTTTTCCATTTCATCGAGATAACGCGTATCGACCATCTCTTGCGGCTTCACGGTTTTGGCCCGTGGATCGGTGGGCGCGATTTCATCCAGAGTCGATTGAAATCCTTCAAGCTTGAGCGCAAGCCGCGGCTCTAGCGCTTTAATCTCGATGTTGTAGCTGGCTTCGAGTAATTTTCTATCATTCACGAACAAATATTTTTCCATGATTTTGTAAGTGAACTCTTTGTCGGTGTGCATGATCTTGGCAGCCTCAGCCATGGCGCGCATGAAACGCCCGATCACCGTTCCCCGCTTGGCCATGATAGAACGGCGCGTGTTGAAGGTAGTGGCGGCATAGGCGATATTCAGATCGGGACCGTATACCACATAATGATAACCGAGTTTGAGCGCTTGAGCATCGGTGGGCACGGTTAAGACCGCGGCGTCGATTCCCTGTGCAAGCAGCGCGGCCAATGTCTCGGGCGCGCCGCCGGCCTGAATGTAACTGACGTCCCGGCTCTCCAAGCCGAACTGGCGCAACGCCTGAACCGCAAAATAATGCGGGTTGCTGCCAATCCGTGACACACCGATTCTTTTACCCTTCAGATCCGCCGGCCTCTTGATGTCGGGCTTGGCGATAATACTATGAGTGAGTATGCTTTTAATGCCGCCGATGAAGACGACATCTCGATTGCCCTGAACGAAGGCGCGGCTCAAAGCCGCCGCTCCTTGCTGCGTCACCTCACTATCGCCGGCCAGTATCGTTGCCACTGCCGGAGCGCCGGCCGTAACGAAGATAAGCGGCACTTCCAGATCGTACTTTTTGAACAATCCGGCTTCTTGCGCAATCCAGGGATAGGCTTGGGACATGACCCTGGCCGTATAGATGAACGGCAGCTTGTCCGCGGCAAGCGCATTTGAGCCCTCTATCACGACAGCGGCAAACATTGCATAGACTAACGCGAGCGATCGCAACTTCATGTTTTATCCTCCTGCGCCCATCTCTTCAGACGTTGCGTTTGATTGCGCGAAAATAGCTAGACGCAGGTCCACGGTCAAGCAGATCCTATGTCGGTGATGAATTTTCGCTTTGCAAACCAACCGGTCATTGATACAACGCATGCACGGCCCTTTCGAGGAGGACATATGAGCACACATACCGTCTCGACTCCCACTCATGAACGCTGCGTGACCTCTTACGCGGCGCGTACGCAATACAAACCCGGCGAAGTTCGGCCGCCGCATATAAAAGTCAAAGATGCCATCGACATTCATTGCCATGCGCACGAAGGCCAGCAGAATCCCTATGACCTGGCCCGGCGCGCATCGCTGGCGGAGATGAAGGGGATTTTGTTCAAGAGCATTCCGGGCGATGATCCGGCTAAAGCTGTTCGTGATGTGCAAGAAGACGTCAAGCGATGGGCGGAAAAGGAAGGAGTCGAGCCGGTTCAATGCTGGTCCGCCTACGTGTGCGGCCGGCAGATGGCGCCGGTTACTTCCGCCATCGTCAGTGAAATGATCGATCGGGGCGTCAGCGCGATCTGGCTGCCCGTGTTCACCCATGCCATCACCTTGAGCACCGTTGGGACCTACCAACGTTTCATCGACGGCAATAACGCAGCCGGTTGGCACGGACCCGTTCCGTGGGACAAAGCAGTGGCCATCGGTCACTACAATCTAGATGAGAAAGGCGAACTGAAGCCCGCCGTCAGAGATATCGTTCGCATTTGCGCCGATCGCAACGTGGCGCTTTTCTTTGGCCATGCAACGCACAAGGAAATCTATAAACTCGCGGAAGAAGTCGATAAAGTCGGTCTCGCGCGCGCCGTCATCGATCATCCGTACAGCCCGTTTCTCAATGTCTCACCGGAGATGATGAAAGAGCTTTCCAAGACCGGGATTCTCTTCAACTTCACATGGGATGAGCTATCGCCGCTGCTTGGCGTCGACCCGCAGATCATGTACAACACCATCCGCGAAATCGGCCCGGAGCATTTCACGCTATCCAGCGATGCCGGGGAACCTCTCTTTCCTGATTCGGTGGAAGCGATGCGGCTGGTGCGCGGCTATATGGAAGCTTTCGGCTTGAACCAAGACGAACTCTATACGGTATGCACCAAGAATCCGGCGAAGGTGGTGGGGTTGGCGCTCGATTGAGCCGAGCGCCAATGCAGTTGACGTTGAGGATTCAAAGTTAAGAACCAGCGCACACCGAACGCCCCAAAGGTGCCGTTTGATGTATCATCTATTCCGGTCCCAATCGCGGCGATCGCGATTTCGCCAATCCCAATTTCGCTCCCGATCATAGCGCCCATCGCGGTCCCGGTCTGAGTAACGATCATAGCGGTCCCGATCTCGGTAATAATCGCTGTAACGATCTCTATTGTAATCACACGCCGCCGCGCCAGTTACCAACATCGTCAAAAGCCCGAGAGCAGAGACTCTTTTTGCTATTAACCGATTCATGATTTTCCTCCTGATCCGAGCGCGCAAGACTGTGCCACTCGATATTTCGACGATCAGGGCATCTGAATGTTAACACCGGCGCTCTCGCGCAATTGGCAGATAGTTTATTCCTCGCTGAAGGATGCAGGTATGGGACAGCAGTCGATCCGTGGCACGGGTTGCTTAAATGGAAGGTTCGGATGCATTCCCAGGCGAGCTGCCTGCGGCGTGAACAAAGAACCGGCAGAGCAAGTGGCTGGTGCCTGTCTTACGGAGCGATTCGTCGAGACAGCCGAGTGCTGACGAACCTAGAAACGTCCCCGGAATTAGCGGCTTTGTAGAACCTGTCCGGCCATATTAGTGACCTTGTCGAGCTTGATGACCACCGCTGCGCCTTTGCGCTCAGGGTCCTTCTCCAACTCCGCCGGGACAGTCCGAGCCATGACTTGATCTCTAATAGCTCCGGCTTCGTGAACCTCAGCTAGTCCGTGAAAGCGCCAGGCGGCTTTTGACTTGCCGTCGCGAAACAACACGACTACTTTAGGATTCGCCGTGATGTTCTTTAAGTGCTGCCGCTTGGTGCGCTCCCAGTATGCCAGGGATTCGTCATCAAAGACCATCATGCTGCCTTTGAAACCGATATCGGGCTCACCGTCCGGTGCAGCCGTGGCGAGAACACAAGGACAGCCATTCTCCAGGGCGTTGTTGATCAAATCCTTCATCTGATCGATTAGCTTTATCATGGCCGAATCTAAAAAAGCCGAACGCCGATGTCAACAGAAACAATTGGCCGGCAATCAGGAGACAAAATGCCAATCAGAAGCAGCCTCGGGTTAGCAGCTCCTGGGCACGTGGTTTAAACGTTCCTCGTTCTCGAATATTCCCCCGGCTGCCGGATTGAACTGAAGACTAAACAGCGCGCCCCATATCAAAGACGATCTCCCGTGAAATCTTCCCGTCGCGCATCTCGAAGATATGAGTCAGCCGCATTTCAACTTTGCTGCCGAGAGGAAAGTGCCAGTATCCATCTCGCACAACCTCGAACGTGACCATGCTATCATCCACCACACGATCCTCGGTGGCAAAACGCTGAAGAAACTGAAATTTCACATCGCGCATGGACGCAAATAACTCCCGATAATTTTTGGCGACAGCTTCTTTTCCGGAGAAAGAGCGATTCAGGCCGTTTGGCGCCGGCGCCTCCCAAACGATGTCGTCGGTAAAAGTCTCCAGCGCCGCTTCGACTTCATTGAGCGCTTCGCTATGAAAATGGTTCTCCACAACCTTTAAATTTTGCGCCGCCAGATCTTTATCCATCTCGGGTTCCTTTCTTTCGTGGTAGTAGTTTGTTGCCGTCCCGTAAACCTGGGCAGCCAAAGCGCTCGCCTTCCAACCGCTCCGGGAAGACCTGCCTCAAAGCCACTGTGGAATCCAAAAAATAAGAAAATTTGTTGGAGGGATCAAGACATACATGGGGAGAGACGTTATCCAGATTCCGGGCAGTTACCGCACGCTACACAGAAATATGATCATTTTTGGCCCGATCATTCAAAGCGCGGCTCTTACCAAGAACCTTCAGTCTCTTAGCAGAGAGATACCTGACGACAAGCTGAAAGCCCCTTTCTGCGACCGATTGCGCAATGTACCCACGGAATAACAGGTCTATTCCATCGACATACACGCGACATGCTCAAGCGTTGAAACTGAACTTCAGTTCGGACCGCTGCAATGACCATCGACGCGGTTCATTTAGTATTGTTCCGCCGGAGTTGCCAGCAAAACCGCTCAGCTTAGTCTTTGCCCCAACCGCTAACGACCTCGGGCCGCACCCGGAACTGCACCCGTCGTTCTCCCGGGGCGCGATACGGGTATTCCTCGACTCCGAGATACTTCTTGGCAAGGCGGTTGATCCCTGCGCCGGCCCCCCGCTCTTCACTAATGACCTCGACGACGCGGCCGCGCAGGCCGAGGTTGCGGTAGGGGTTCTCAGGATCAAGGACACTGAGCGCGACGGGGCTCCCCACGCGCAGAACGTTGGCCTTGGTCCGTCCCTCCGCTGTGTTGAGAATGATATCCTCACCGTCCAGATCCACCCACATCGCCGATACGTGAGGTGTCCCGTCTGGCAAAACGATGCCAGCGTGAACGAGTACCTGCTTCTCGAGAATCTGACGCTCCTTGGCGGTCAACTGCCGATGCGCTACTGTCATGTTTGGATGCTGCAGAGCCATCACTCCTCCTATGTCCTGTCAACGAGTTGCCAATCAATTTTCGTCAGCGTTGATTCCAATTCAATATACCTGATCTGTATATCGCCAATCTACCTGCAGTGACATTCCCCGCAGGATTGAACGGAACGACGCTTCAGTTCAATCCTGCGGATCAACAACAGCTTTGTCCAACTGCTCCATGACTACCGCTGATCCGCGATAGGCTAGTACCTTCATGTACACAGGTTAAGAAAAGCTGTCCCGTAAATGTCCGTGTTAAGTTCCTACGAGAGCTAGCCCGCTAATTCCTAACGATATACCCGTGACAAGGGTCACCGGCTTGGCGTTTCTCCGTAGGATTTTGCTAGTAAGTAGTTGTGATTTGGCGCAAGCCGGCGGAGACGCAGCCACACCGAAGATTGCGTTGTCGGTCGGGAATTTTAGGAATCATAGCTGCTCCTTGATTGGAAAAGAAAAGAATTCAAAGAGCCGTTCAAAAACACCTCGCGACTGCCACTGTTCGTAAGTCACTGGCTCGGAATACTTTAAATCCTCGCGAAAGATTTCTTCGAGATAGCGCGCCACTGTGCTGTCATGAACGGTCAGATTGATTTCCTGATTCAAGGCAAAAGAGCGGTTATCGATATTTGTACTGCCGATAGTCGCCCATACGCCGTCGACGACGATAGTCTTGGCATGCATGAACGCGGCTTTGTATTCAAACACTTCCACGCCGCCCAAGAGTAAAGGGCCATAATGACTACGACTCGCCGTATACGTGAATCGATTGTCGATGGTACCAGGTGTCAGAATAATTACGTGTACGCCCCGACCGGCAGCTTTCACGAGAGCATCGGTCATGACTCTATCTGGAATGAAGTATGGATTGGTAATGAAGATGGACTTTTTAGCGGAGTTGATCGAGAGGAGAAAGAGCATGTAATTTTGAAAGCTGCCGCCCAGCGGCGAACTCTTGACGATTTGCGCTTGCGTGCTGCCGGCGTGATCAAGGCGGGGAAAATAGTCGTCCCCTCCAATAGCGATGCCTGTCGTTTCGAGCCAGCTCTCGGCGAAAGCGGTTTGCAGAAAGCTAACTACCGGACCTTCGATTCGCACGTTGGTATCGCGCCAGTGCTTCGGCATACGCCCATTACCCGTCCATGCGTCACTAACTCCATAGCCGCCGGTAAATCCGATTCGACCGTCGATCACTAAAACTCGGCGGTGGCTCCTGTAATTGTAGCGCAACAACCGCCAGGGAAAGATGATTCCGTCCGCTTCAATCTGACGAAAGTATTCGACGTGACAGCCAGCCTCCTTCATTGTGCGAATGATGTCGGCCGGGACTTTACCCGATCCATGGCGGTCCAGAAGAATGTCTGCTTTGACACCTACTCGGCAGCGTTCGGCAAAAGCCTGCGCAAGTTCATGGGCGATAGAACCATCTTCGTAGAGATACTGAGCGAATGTGATTGTGGATTTTGCGCTCTTGATATCGCGCAGCATTCTCGGAAAAGTTTCATCGCCATTAAGTAGAACTTCAACGCGATTTCCGCCCACTATGGGTGCGCCGGTATGGGCTTGGATCGTGCGAAAAAAAGCTGCGTCACCGAAAATAACCTCGGGAATTTTGCGGACGGCTAAAACCTTCGCGCAGCCCACAAACACCAACATCGTAAGCAGAAAGATCGATCTTCTCATCTTTGGCTCATTAGCTTGAAAACCATTTTAGGTTTAACTTTCGAGCTGTGCCGACAAAGCTGATGACATTCTATGGGCCGATTCGTGCCCGTACTCGGCTCTCCCTCCGGCGCGACCATACAAATACCGAAGGGTTGATGATGACCCTGGCATCTCACTGCTCGGCAATGTCATCGCGTTTACCCTCATCAATCCACTGACGGGTGACATTTAGGATAGCGGTCACTGCCCTGGCCTTAATTTTATGCCTGCGAAACGTGTCGAAGACAGTAGAGCTTGTTCTGCGACCTGCTTCCATCACACAAACTGTGGCATCGCATGACCAACATTTGCCGAGCGCATCCCACTGCGCGTGAACCGTTATTGCATGTTCTTTGTAATTTACCGGCCGCATACGTTGTTCCGATTAATGTTGGAGAAGACCGAGTCTGCTCATCTGATAATGCATCACTCTCCAGGCACAGCCACAGTGGTGTTCTGCTACTTCGAGCAGCGCATACGCCGCCTGCTCATCACAGCTGAAAATTACTAACGCCGGTTGATTGTCGTCGGGTCGAGCCCCGGTTAGAATCGCGCGCACCGGTGAACCTTCGGGAGCTCTCTGCAGGAGATAATCTTTTTCCTCGTCCTTCAGGATAATTTCTGCGTTCATAAAGCATCCTCAGACAAAACGCGCCTGCCGCGTAACCAGTGGCGATCACTCCCAGTTCGAAAAGACCCGGAGATATCAGAGTTTCGATCCATACAGTCACTGGAGAGTGCATTAAGAATGCCTGCTTTCCAGCGAGTCATAGCGGCACGCCAGGACAGGACACGAGATGTCACGGAGAGACGCTCATATCACAGCTAAGTAACTCATCATCAGGAGTCGTCACGGTTGGCCGATGTTACTAAAGCCCGATGTTTCAAGTTTGAGACGAGCAAGCTACTAAATGGGATTGCGAATGGTCCTGAACGAATGCTGCTACAAAGCACATAATGAAATGCTCGGACTGGATTACCTTATGTATCAACAGTGAAGCAACGTTAGGGCTCCCTTTGGTTCAGATAGCTGAGATTTTTAGTAACTTTCTCACATTTCCTTCGAGTATCAATTACTTTTCCGTTTCCGATCCAGGCAACCCTTCGGCTTATCGACGAACATCCAATACCCCGGCGCGTAGGGAAAGTCAGTGCCGAGCAGTAAATGATCAGCGCCAACTTCCGTTCCCAGAAACTCGAGAGTTTCGACATCCTAAACCAGTCTATCGAAGTAGAGATTTTTCAAGTACAAGCTCGGCGCCGACGTACAGCGCGGTGCGTTGGGCCAATCGGCCGACAGTCGCCTACTCAGCGGCCACAAACTCCTAAAAGCGCTCATGTGACGGGCAAGATTATCGGAGGAAGACACGGAGAGGTTTAAAATCTAAGCACGAACGAGTGCGGTGGACATCAAGGCCCGAAATATCTACGACAACAATGCGAAGCCGGTGGCGATCTCCTTCCGGGATGAGTGATTCAAGTGCACTCCTAAGCTCGGCCGCGCTAATAGGACGTTTCAATTCCAGTCGGAAGCTTAGGCATCATGCGGCCCTTTGCCTCACCCGACCAGAGTACGAGATAGATGCCGAGTCCACCTGCCTTTGCGTCCCGCGTGTAAAGACGATCAAGTTGGGTGCGCCATGCTCTCCAAAACTCAGCGTGGTAGTGGTGCTTGACCTCGATCGGCAAAAGCCGCTCGATCCCCTGCAAAACCATGAGATCGCATTCCTTGTCTGCAATCATGTGGTGTTCCACCGTCACGATAAGGCTTTGAGCCTTGCACTCTGTTCTGTAGATCATCGGCCAACAATCCCGAGCAAACTTCTTCATGTTTCGGCTTGACGAGCTTCCGCCCACTCTCGTTCCAGTAGGCGCGGTATCTCTCTCTTTGTGTCCGTGCCAATTCGCGCGAGAGAGCATCAAGGTGATCAACTATAAAGGCCAAAAGGTCTCTTGGGGTAGCAGGAGCGCGATTTCCAATAGCCTCTGCGACTTGCTCAGCCGATGCAAACGTGAAGCTAGATTCACGCTGCCGCTTTCGTGCTGCGCCCTTTAATGTCTGATAGATCGCGGTAGCTTGCCAGCCGTCGTCATTCTCCAATCGTTCAGTGGGCTCACGTCCAGTGAATCATCAGCGGCTAGTAGCTTGATCTGGTTGGTCGACAAATTCCGCCCGTCCAATTAGGCTCACCTTCGGACTGCCAATCGGATTCACATATTCGGATATCATTTTCCGATGAAACGATTCCGTCGTTGCGCGATGTGAGACTGACACCCTTCTTCTGTGAGCGATGACTTCAATGGCTTCCCGTAGAGCCGCATCGTCCGGACATGAAGTTCGCCAACACTCCAAATATTCATTCGGGTCGATCATGAAAAGAGCCGTGTTCCAGATGGCCCGCACTTCCGCCGATAATGTCGTTTCGCGCAAGTTCGTTCTCGCCGATTCCCAGGGCGGCTCGCCGATCATGGAGCAGAAGAACTGATACGAGTTCGCCAACTGTGTCGTAGATCCTCATTGATCCCGGTCTTGAGAACCTCAGCCGACAACTGACGCAAGAAAGTGCATGAGAGCCGCGATCGTGGCTGAGCTCATAAAATCCCGGCAGGCTTCCATCCCATCTTGTTGCGCTAGTAACCCACAGTTCGCGTAGACCCAGATCGGACGACTGAGGGATTCTGTGCGTGCTTCCTCAATCACCCATCCCGACAATGTTTCATACTAGCCCGGCACGTTGTCCCCGATATTCAGAACTGTAACTACCGCCGCAATACAAGCCGGCAGCGCTTCCTCGGGCACGCTCATGCCCGCATTGAGTCGCAAAAAGACCGACAAACTCAATAACGTGTGCGTGGAAAGAATATTACGTTCGCGCCAGCTATTGAACACCGCTTCTTTATGTCGGCATCGTCCGCATGTTCCACGTACCGGATGAACCCTTCAACAAGTGCCTCGGCGATCTCCTCATTTGTCAACGTGACCAAACGCTCCGTGGCGCCGGAAACGTTCTCATTATCGTAGAAGACTCCTAGATAGATACGTGCCGCCCACGCAAGCGCGGCTTCCTCGCCTCCTGCTCGGATTGTCGTCAGGCGCGGCGTCAAATAGGTAATATTCTGCGCGCGGTTCGCCGCTAGTTTACGGCTCTCCTTTTCTCGCCTCTTGACTGCTCCTTTCGCCATTTTTCGATCTTGCACCGTTCCAATTCCCAATTTTGCAACATCAGGTCGGCGGTCCAACAGCTCAAAACCGGCGTCGGCCAGCGCGACAGGACGCTCCTCTCGCTCGGGAACCAAGCCAAATACATTCGGAAGAAGTCTGCCCACGTTCCGGATCGTTCTCCTTGCTCGGCGTACGCCAAGAAGAATTCACACTGGGGAACGGGCCACACCGTCGCTGGCAGTAGTTGCCAAAGCTCCACGCCAAGGAAAAACGAAAATGACCGTACTCGTTTAACCATGGCATGAGCGAGCCATTTGAACACACTCTTCAAAGAGCGCTGGATCCTGTTCGAATCGTGACTTTCAAGAGGAGCCAGATTCTTCTCCGGCTGCGCTCCCTGCCGCCTCGATATGCTTCCGAAGCCAACCGGCGAGCTGCACGGGCGTAATCGGTGCAGGGTTCTCAAGACGCCGCTTTAACCACTCATCAAAGAGCGACTGAAAGCTCGAAACGATCCCTGCTCTCCGTTATTAACACCCGAGATGCCCCGTCGAGAATTACGTCCAAATCGGCATCCGACGGCAGAGCGACTTAGTGAATAGAAGCGGCCGAAAACGCGTCGTTCCTCCTTGGCAGAAGCCGCCTGTTCCATGGATCGAGAGCAACCGCAGGCCGGCAGTCTGCCGCATGCTTGTGTCAGGCGGAGAAGATCCACTCGCACTTCGGGAGCGGCGAGGATCATCGGTTGCTTGGGCCAGTTCACGATCGAGAGCCTCCAAGCATCGCCTCCAATCGCTTCCGGACTGATGTGGCGAAGGCCCTTCAAAGCTGTTGATCTTAGCCACGTGTTTGTCGTGCTTTTCCAACACCATGTCTACGTATAATCGCTTCAGTCCGAATATTCTCTGTGCTGTTTGCGATTGCTTCGAGGCGGTGATTTTCAGATGACTCCGGTCGTCGGGTCTTGGAGAATTTCGCGTATGATGTTGACTGTATTGAGATTGGCGAGATCACGGAACGAGCCGCGATCGTCCTCGTTCGTGAGAAACCATGGATCGCGAAGCTCCCGAAGGCCAGCCCAGATAGCGCATTGTGCGTTTGGTGGTAGCACGCTGGCGTCGCCGTACGTCGCAACTCCATAGGGGTCACGCTCGACGTAATTCTCGGCGAGATGTCCAAGCTTGCACATCAACCAGGCGAAAAGCCTCGGAGCGATGAACTGGTCTTCCATCAACCGCACATATCAGTGCCATTACTCGATCAATCGGAAGGCCGTTCGCGATGCGCGCAGCTAGATCCTCTGCCGCCAAAACTCTGCAATCTGCGGTGGATGGCTCGAACCGATCCCCTCGGACGAAATAAACAGCCGTCGCCTTAAGACGGCATCAAGGTCGATTCTCTTCGAATACGGCACTACTGGAAGCCTAACTTAGCCAGCGCCGTCCGCCGGCTCTGCGCGCGAGATACCAACCGAGTTTGAAAGGAGTAAGGTGGAGGCGGCTGCGCCTGCGGCTTTCCGCAAATCAGCGAGATTGATGACTGGGCACGCCGCGCGCGAATCGTGCTGAGGATTCATCTCCTTCAGCAGTTCAGAAACACCTATCTCGTATGCCTCGAACTTGTTCCGAGGCTTCTTCTTGGTTCCCCACGCCCGCGCGACGAGTTCAAGAGTTTGCGGGTTAGCCAAGAAGTTTCCGAGCCCCGCTGATTCCGCTTCATCCAGAAATAGAAGGGGTCTGGAACTATCTCCTGCTACAGCTTTCAGAATTTCATCACGTGTAGAGTGGACACAGTTCGAGAACCATGATGCGTCCGGATGCGCTTGCCACCCTGAGAGCTTCTTGATCCGGCGAGCCGAACCAGTCTGCCGCTCTGCACGACAACCGAAATTTCGGCTTTTTCAAGGCAGCACAGTTCTTTCGCAAGCTTCGGCTGCTCGCATCTTGCCCGCTTGCAATACGTTCTGTATTCATCGAGAGCATCCAGGAAAAGTGCCTTGCCCAGCAACAGACATGAGGATCAATCAGAAAATTTCGGACGGTACGTATAATCTCCTGTTGGCAAGCATCCTTAAAGAACGTTGTCTTGCCCATTCCCGGATCGCCAAGTAGAATGATCGCGTCCTCCGTCTCGAATTCTGCAAATGTGCTGTCGATTTCCCTGCCTTTGCCAGTTCCGTCGTCTCTGACACGCAAGCGGCGTGACAATGTTGAATCATCTGGCTTGTGTCTCGCACCGACATAGAGATTGAAAGCTGAACGATATGAGGGACATCGATAAAAGGTGCTTTAAGTGTAGATTGGGCAAATCCACTCCGATCATCCCACCTCAGCCCTTTTATCTACTGCCCTCTAGCCGATTGAGACTTGAATCTCTTTCACCGTCCGAACGTCCCGTCCTTTTCCATCTCATCGAGAAAGCGGCGGTCGATCAGCTGCGCTGCATTCACTTGCTTGGCGCGCGGGTCTGTTTTGGCGATTTCATCGAGGGTTGCCTGGATGGCGATGGCCTTGATATCTAGCCGTGGCTCTAGAACTTTCATTTCGGCGGTATAAGCGGCGTCGAAGACCTTGCGATCGGTGAGACCAATTTTCCTTGCCATCAACCGATAAGCCAGTTCGCGATCGGTCATCATGAGCTTGAGCGATTCTGCCATAGCGTGCATGAAACTACTGACGACCTTCGGTCGTTTGGCAATGACCGATCGCAACGTCACGAATCCGGTGGCCACGTACGGAGGTCTTAATTCGCGCCCGTCGATCACGTAATTGTAACCCATGAAGGCGGCTCGCGTGTCTTGCGGCGTCGTCAGCGAAGCGGCATCGACCGCGCCCGAGGCTAAGGCCTGGAACGTTTCAGGCGCGCCGCCGGTCTGTATAAAGTTGGCGTCGCGAGTTAGATCCAAACCCTTCTGGCGAAAGCCGTACTGGGCGAAGTAGTGCGAGTTGCCGCCGATCCGTCCGACGCCGATTCGCCTACCCTTTAAATCATCCGGTTTTTTGATGTCGGGCTTGCCCATGATGCTGTGGGTCAAGACATTTTTCACCGAGCCAATGAAGACAAAATCGGTATTGCCGCCCAGAAAAGCGCGAATCGGTCCTTCACCGCCAACGATAGCCACGGCGCCGCTGCCGCTGCTCATGGCCGCGGTGACGATGCCGGATGAGGCGATATAGACCAGTTGAAAGTCGAGGTCGTATTTCGAGTAAAGCCGCGCTTCCTCGGCTACCCAGGGCAGCGCCATGGCCATGCTCGGCGCGGACTGAAGACCAACGAGTTTCTCGGCGGCATTACCAGAAGCAGAAAAGGAAGTGCCAACGCTTAAAACTACGATCATGAGACGAACATCTGTTAGCAAAGCACGAAGTGTCATTTTCAAACTCCTTTGCGGAAGCAGGTCGCAAGAATATTGATGTAGAAGCGCGTGATTTTCGACCTTTGCTGCACGCGTTCGCATACGAGCGCCGCCGCACCGTCAAACGGTCGTCCGCATCCGGACCGGAGCACTATATTCGGGACTCTTCTACTACAGGTAATAACCCTTTGCCCAGGATTTTAACCGGGCTTCCCGTCAGTCCTGGGCCGGGTAAAAATCGGCGCATAGACGATCGCGAACATCAGGAGGGCCGCAATCCAGACCATGCCACTTAGGACAACCAGCTGAGAAAACCGGAGCGGCTAAAGAACGCCAGTTGTTGTCGGTCTTCGGTCCAGTTGCGCACGGCAGTCAGCAAAAAGCCGGCGATGACCCCGGCGGTATAGCCGAAGATCATTTTATGGCTATGCCGACCAATCTGTCCGTAGTAAATGCTCAAGGCGCGTCGGCCTCTGAAGGCGGGGATCCATAGAGCCATCAAGATGACTGCGAATACGCCGCTTAGAAGAAAGAATGGGCGAAAGCCGAGGTTAAATACTACCGGTATCGAGTTTTCAAACTCTAAAGAGAAGCAGCATCGGCGCCCTCAGCGCAGCCGGGTCACGCTAGCGCCGGTAGAGCTGCTTGATGAACCCCGAGGATTCCATTTCCTGCACAAAGGTGGGATCAACGAACGCCTTGGGATCGGCCGATGCGGCTTTGGGATTGCGCGGCGCCATATCGTCGAGCAAGGTTTTTATACCTGTGGGGTCGGCATACGGCACTTCCAGCAGAACTGAAGTGTAATTTTTGTAGGTCCGCTCCAGGCCTTCGGGATCAGTCAGCTTGGTGTACTTGCCTATGACCGCCTTGGTCCCTTCTTTATCGTTCTTGACGTAATGGATGGCTTCGGTTATCGCGCGGACAAACTTCGTCACCATCGGTCGCTTGCTCTTGATGATCGCCTCCGTAGTCACGATGCCGTTGCCGTGCAGCGGGATCTTCAACGTTGCCATGTTAACTAAATCGCGATAGCCGAGGCGTTCGGCTTCCTTTATGAAAGGCTCGTTCATGATGGTGAATTGCGAGATGTTCTTTGAAATAGCCGCGAGCCGCTCGGGATTGCCGCCGGCGGGGACAATCCTTACGTCCTTCTCCGGATCGATGCCCAGGCGCCGGAGTGAAAGCCGCAGCCCCATGTCCGAAATACTGCCGAAGCGATTGACCGAGCCGATCTTTCCGCGCAACTGCTCAGGGGTGGTAATATTCGGTGCGCTGATTATATGGTCGATGAAAGTCGGGATGATCGACAGTATCATCACGGTATCGGCGCCGCCGAGCCGGGGATTAACTACGTTAGGCGCCGACGTGATGACGATATCGAGATCGCCCGCGACCAGCGCCTGCATCGCCGGTGGACCGGCGCCGAAAAAGATCGACTCGACCGCAAGACCCTGCTTGACTGAAAATCCCTTTTCCTGCGCCACCCAAAGCGGCGTGTGCGAAGCCGTCATCGCCGCCCAGCCGACCCGCACCCGTTCCTGGGCCGAGGCGAGAAACGGATGGGTGACGACCAACGAAAAAGTAAATGCTATAGAGACAACGGCTCTGAACATGAACTTCACCTCAAAAGAATCCAGTAAATTGACATCTCTGATTGCAAGCGCCGTCGTGCCGCTTCGCACGCCATCCTAATCGACGGTTTTTACAATAACAAGGAATCCTCTAACCTCGCGACTACCTTAAGTCTGAAGAAAACTCTGCTTACAGGCTGCTGGAAAGATCAATTATGAAAGATGAAAGCTGAAAATTGGATTCCGCTTTCAGATTTCCGCTTTCACCCTTGTGATTCGTAGGGATTTACTTGGTGATGGAGTAGCAAAAAGAATCGCGCGGCTCGGCGCCGATGGTCGGATGAACTGACCAGCGGCGCAGGAGTCCTTCTCGTTGCATGCCGGCCTTTTCCATTACCCGGGCCGACGCCACGTTATTGATATCACACACGGCCCAGACGCGGTAAACCGCAGGGTCTTTGAAGGCGGTATCGATGAGCGACTTGACCGCCTCGGTCATGTATCCTCTGCCCCAATATCTCCGGGCCAGGACATAACCGAGTTCCCACTTGTGACCGTCGACTCTGGCGTTGATCATACCCAGGAGCTGACCGTCTTCTTTGCGTACCAGGGTCCAATGATAGGAATTGCCTTCCTGCCAAGTCGCCAGGCAAGTCCGAATGAAGGCGCGAGTCTCGTCGACTTTGCCGTAGGGCAGCCAGGTTAAATATTTGGTGACTTCAGCATCCTGGGCATATTGGCGAAAGATCTCCTCAGCATCCGCCAATACCGGTTTTCGCAGTTGCAGCCGTTCGCTTTCGAAGGTTTCAGGCGGGCTAGTCACTCAGCGCAAGTCCGAAAAACATGATCGCTAAGTTTAGGTTCGCTTAAAATAATATTCAAGAGTTGGTTTCGCGAATAGCCGGCAAAGACAAGTTCGTTACTCAAGATCAACGTCACCACCAGCGACATCGCTATCTGATTCCAGACCGGAACGATACTCTTTTAGGCATGGCACGCACGCAAATACATGATCAATCGATAAGCCGCAGACTTCATCGGTTTCCATTGTCATTCTCCGGCACAATGGGCAACGATGCTGGTGCTTGTTCGGCGGGGAACACGACGTCTTGCTTTTTGCGACACCATAGAGCGGGATTATTTTAGCCTTCATTCGACGATGTCTCTCAATCATGCGCCGACCTCAGTGGTCAAAATGGCGCCAACGCGATTACCTCCGAGAGCAACGTGAATGCCAAGCTGGGGGGGAGAACTTTCAGACTAACGAGTGCCGAAATTGCGGCAAGAGTTCTAAACTTGCGTAACCTTGCAGGTTGACCGGGGATCGAAAGCGCAACTTTGGGTACACATTGTAGCCGAAGTTGCTATGGCTTAATGAAGAGACAGGCGCGAAGTAAAGCCATGACTGACGTCCGTGGCCGAAAAATGCGCCAACCGTGTCGCGTTTATATCCGAGCAGAGGTTACGCTGCTCTTTGGCTATCGCCGAGCGATTCTCTGCTAATGACGGGATGCGCCGGCGGTGGCGCGTCGTGGCCGGCTAGATTGTGTTTGATTGTGGCATCGGCACTATACCGACATTATTGCGGGGTAAGAATCTGTTTGAGTTTCGACAATAAGGCGGGATTCGTTTTCACTAGGCCATGAACAGTTCTCTCTAATTCCTCGCCACTCAGCGGACTGATATCGAGATTTGATTTTTCCGCGTCGGCCAGAAAACCGGCATCGCTCATGGTCGCCCAAAAAGCCTGCCGGAAAAGTTGGACTCGGTCCTTGGCAGTTCCCGGCGGGAGCACAAACGGCCTCGCGATTGCGCTGACGTCGTGAATACCTAATTGGATCAACCGGCGCGCCTCCTCGGTCTTGGCGTAATCGATAACCAGCGGAACTTTGGGCAGATCCGCATGCGGTTTGGGCAGCGCTTGCAAGACAATTGTCAGATCGCCGCTTTCGATCGATTTTTTCCACAGCGAGCGAAAGGTTTCCCAGCCGTTGCAAGTTCCATTAAGCTCGCCTCTTTCGATCGCCAGGCGCATATCTCCGGTACTCTTGTAACCGAGCACTAGTTGCATTGGCAGCCCGGTGGTCGCGTGGATTACCCGCGAAGTGTCGTGACCGCCGGTTCCGGGAGCGGTGGCCCCCAGCCTAGGCGGAGTTTTTAGCGCCATCCATTTCTCGACACTGTCGACGCCGCCGGCTTTTGGAAAGCCGCAGACGATTTCCACCTTGGCTACGCCGCCGACGTATTCGAACTTTACCGAATCGAACTGGATTTCGTTTTGGCCCATTGCTTGGAGCGGAAACAACGAGCCGCTGAAATGTCCCAAGGTCAGCCCGTCGTTCTTTGCCAGCTTGTACAGGTAGTTCGCTGAAGCCAAGCTCCCGGCCCCAGGCATGTTTTCCACTATAAAATCGGGATTGCCGGGAATGTACTTGCCGATGTAGCGCGCCATGAGGCGCGCGTAAAAATCATAGCCGCCTCCGGGCGGATAGCCGACCAAGATACGTACTGTCTTGCCCTGGTAAACATCCGCGGTAGCTGCTTCCGCTGCATGGCTTGAAAACGGAACCAGAGCAACCGATGCGATCAAGCAACAAACAGCCGTTGAAATGAGTTTGTGCATACTGTCTTTCGCCCGGCAAATCGCTATTGGCTGCCAAGCTCTTTGAGCGCTTCTTTTAGATAACTCTGATCGATATATTTGACCGCGTTCGACACCGGACCTTTGGCTTGGGTTTGTTCGGCGTAAATCTGGGTAACCACCTGGAGGCCGTCTAGGTTGAGATCGCCGTCGGGATGCCACATGCGGCTGCCCGTATAAAACTCCCACCCGCGCCGGGCATGATCGGGTTTGAGGTTCATTTCTCTGGCAAGGAAGTCCACCGCTGGTTGTTTGTTTTGATAGATCCAGCGCATGGTCTGAGCCATGGCCTTCGAGAAGCGCATCACAACCGGCCGGTTTTTCTCTCCCCAGGAGCGCTTCAGAGAGAACGCCGCAAGCTGATAGTTGGGAATCACATCGACGAACTTGCCGATTTCATTGAAGCCCTGCTCTTCCGCGGCGTAATTGACCGGCAGCGACAGCGCCGCTGCGTCGATCTGGCCGGCGGTCAAAGCCGCGTACGTCTGCGGCGTTCCGCCGATGACCAGAAGCTTGTAATCGCGCGGATACTCCAGCCCTTTGACCTTCAGCACCTGCCTGAGCGCAAACGTCACACCGGAAGTCAGACTTATGGCGCCGAACGTCGCGCCACGCAAATCGGCGTAAGTTTTGTACTTCTTAGCCGCCATGATCGACTGGGTAAGGCCGTTGATGATGCCGCCGATCATCACCAGATCCAGTCCCTTCTCGATGGCGGCTATAGGAGCGTCGGCGGAGCTCCCGGCAATTTCCAGCGAACCTCCGGCCAGCGCTTGAATACCCACGTCGGACGCCCGAATGACAACCAAATCGACATCGAGTCCCTGGCGTTCGAAGAAACCCATCTTCGACGCAATCCACAGTGGACCGTAGCCGAGCGTCTTGGTCGCCGAGCTAACACGAAGCCTGATTCTATCTTGGGAGCCGCACGGTGCAGCATGCAGTAGAAACAGCACAGTCGTTACGATGACAGAGGACTTCAACAACATGGGCGCCTCCTTTTGGAGAGCTGTTCGCGACGGCCGTCAAGTAAGAACATCTTCCCCGCGCCATTGATCGATGGTCACTTTATCGTATCCCAGGATTTCGCCGAGAATCCGATCATTGTCGGAACCGAATCGATTGGGTAAACGAAAAGGCTCTTCCTCCATTCCCTTGAATAGAATGCCGCCGCGCGGGACTTCAAACGCGCCGATGAGAGAATCAGGAAACGCCGCAAAGTAGTTTCGATGCCTCAGCTGCGGATCGCTCAGTAAGTCGGCGCCAGTTTGCACCACTCCGGCCGCAACGCCCGAGGCTTGGAGCCTGGTCATTATGTCTTCCGCGCTTCTTGTTTCCGTCCACTGCTGCACGATGGCATCGAGTTCGGATGAATGCTTGAGTCGCGCCTGACAATCGGCAAACCGGCTGTCGCCAGTCAACTCCGGCGCACCGACGATGCTGCAGAAGCTGCGCCATTCATCGTCGTTTCGCACTGAGATCACGCACCATCGATCATCGCCCCGGCACCGGTAACAGCCATGCGGCGCCGCCACGCCATAATGATTGCCTTGGGGTTTTGGATCATCGCCGTTAACCGAAGCCTCGAGATAGGTTGTGCCGAGCGTATAAGCGGTGCCTTCGATCTGCGCCAAATCGATGGTGACTCCTTTCCCCGTCCGGCGGCTGTTTAATAAGGCAGCGACCATCAAGGTCGGTCCGATGATGAATCCCAAATGATCGGGATACACTCCCTGGCTGCCGATCGGGCGATCCTGTTCCGGGTGATTCCACAGATAGGTCATGCCTGAGAACGCAGTCAAATTGAACCCCCACGTTCCATAGCTGCTCTTGGGTCCGTCGGAGCCGAAGCCGGGCATTTTAAGAATCGCAAGCTTAGGATTAACTTTGCGAAGCTCGTCGTCGCCTAAACCGAGTTTATCCAATACTCTGGGACGAAAGTTTTGCAAAATCGCATCCGCCTTTCCGGCGAGCTCTTTGATTAGCCGCTGGCCGATCGGATGCTTGAGATTGACGCTCAGCGAGCGAACGCCCAGATTGCACTCGATGAAGCGCGGCGCCGCGTCGATGTCTTGGTGTTGGCCGTAATGGCGGAAAGTGTCGAGGCCGCCTTTTCGGGACTCGATTTTGATGACCTCAGCGCCGTAGCTCGCCAGCAACCTGCCGGCATAGGGACCGGCATACCCGGTCGTGAAGGTGAGGATTCGCACCCCTTCCAATATGCGATTCGCGCTCAACACGATTTAGTCCGTTCGTTAGCCATCATGTAAATTCATTCGCGAATCGCAGTAAAGATCATCTGTGTACCGTTCAAGCAACCCATCTAAATTGATACTTGAGAATTTTTTAGATCACACCATCCGCCGCCAGAACCGCCAATTCATTCGGTTCCAAACCGAGCTCGCCGCAAAAGATCTCCTGATTGTGCTGGCCCAAAAGCGGTGCGGCCGCCGCCGCCGCGCGTTGACCATTCACCATAAACGGACTTCCCGGCTGCTCGAACGAGCCGAGCACAGGATGTGTCACGGTGGCGAAGAACCCTCGCGCCCGGATGTGCGGGTCCTGCATAAAGTCAGATGGCGTGTTGACCGGCAACCCGGGTATGCCGTGCTTCTGCAGCAGTTCGGCAAGGTCTTCTTTAAGGAAGCGGGATGTAAACGTGGTCACCTGCGCGTTGATATAGTCAGCGTTAGCACGCCGCAGGTTGCTGTTGATCCATTTGGGATCGTCGAGTTCCGGCGCGTGATCTTCCCAGACCTTGAGCAACAACGGCCAATGAGCCTGGGTGACGAACAGAGCGATGTAGCCGTTCTTGCATTCAAACAGATTCGCTGGCGCATTGTGCTGGTGCTGGCTGCCGGCGCGCTTCATCACCCGGCCCTCGGCGGAATAGTTGAAGGCCACATGTTCGTGCAGCGCCATACTGGCTTGAACGGAAGCGTCGATGTACGCACCGATGCCTCGGGTCTCCCGCTGCCAGAGAGCCAAGGTAATGCCGTAGGCGGCGAATAGGCTGGCATAGTAATACGATTGAGTTTCCGGCGGATTGCAGGGTGCCATCTTCGGGTCGCCGCTGATGTAGAGCAATCCACCCATGGCGGTGCCGACGATGTCCGGCGTCTTGAAATGCGCGTAGGGTCCGTCTTGGCCGAAGCCTGTAAGCGACCCCAGGATGAGTTTGTTTTGGGTCTCGATCAGATCGCTATAAGCCAAATTGTGCGACGCGAGAAAACCCGGCGCGAAAGTTTCGAGTACGATATCGGCACTCTTCGTTAGCCATAGCAATAACCGCTTACCGTGGGGTTTTGTAATATCTAATGTAATACTTCGTTTGCCGGCGTTGAGATAAGCAAAACGAAGACTGCCTTCGCGGTGCGCATGGCCGTTGGCAAAGGGCGGTTCGGAACGCGCCGAGTCCCCTTCCGGGGGTTCGATTTTGATGACGTCCATGCCCATATCGCCGAGCAATTTACCGCATAGCGCGCCCATGGACGATGTCAGATCCAGCACTCGAAATCCCGGCAGTAGCGCCGCTGACCTATTCGTAATAGTCATCGATAATTTTTTTTACAGACTGCTCAAAAGATCTCAAATGCGAGGGGCGCAAAGGTCGGCGCGCGGGACGTACATTTCAGTCGATCGGGGGTAACGAAGCATATGAGTCTTTTCAGCAGTCTGTCAGGATTTGTGATTCTTGATGATGTGCTGGGCGAGACGCCAACGCAAAACTTCCGGAGTTCCTTCGGTAATGCGGATACTGCGCACCTGGCGATACCACCACTCGAGCGGCAGATCCCGCATCAGCCCTAATCCGCCATGCACTTGAATCGATCGGTCGACCACCCGGCTGGCCATTTCGGCGCACATGATTTTGGTCATGTACGATAATTGCCGGACATCCTCACCGCGGTCATGACGCCAGGCGCACTCATAGACCATCAGCCGACAAGCGTGCAGCTCCATCGCCGAATCCGCGATCATAAACTGGATCGCCTGCCGGTCAGCCAGCGGGCGGCCGAAAGTGGTGCGCACCTTGGAATATTCGATCATCATATCCAGCGCGCGGCTGGCGATGCCGACCGGACGCGCGCCGTGGCCGCGAATGCGTCCCTCTTGTATCCAGCCCTGGGCGATCGCAAAGCCCTGGCCCTCGCCGCCGATGATGTTCGCCGCAGGCACGCGCACATCTTCGAAGAGAATCTGTCCTGGCGTGTCGCCCATCATCGTTGGCCAGAGGCGCTCCAACGTGACACCCGGCGCCTTCATATCGACGATGAAACAGGTTACGCCGCCACGCGCGCCTTTTTCCGGATCGGTCACAGCGATCACCTGAGCGTAATCCGCCGACTTGGCGCCGGTGATGAAACGTTTTGTGCCATTGATAATGTAGTGATCGCCATTCTTGACGGCGCGGGTTTTCATGCCTGCCGGATCGCTACCGGCGTCGGGTTCGGTTTGCGCGAAGCAAACGCGCTTCTCGCCGCGTATCACCGGGTAAAGAAAACGTTCCTTTTGTTCCTCGTTACAATGAAACAGCACCGGCCGGACTTCCGGGCCAAAGATCGGCGCATAGCGAAACGGAATCGCGACCGTGCGCGCGACCTCTTCCATGATGACGCAACGGCTCATCAGATCGAGGCCCGCGCCGCCGTACTCAGGCGGCACGTCCAACAGCCAAAGACCGATAGCCTTTGCTTTCTCCTGGAGCGGTCTGATGTATTGTTCCGGCATGTCCTCGCCCTCAGGCCGGCACTCGCGCTCCAACGGAATCAGCTCTCTGTCGACGAATTTGCGAACGGTCTCTTTTAAGAGCTGCAACTCTTCGGGTAAATTGAAGTCCATATTTAAACCAGATTCGCTCGATCAGAAGTCAGAGATCCGAATTACTCAGCTCCGGTATGGCAACTTTCTGACCTCTGACTTCTGACCTATCTGAATTTCTACCTACTTGGCCTCGCGGTTGTAAGCGCCCAGCCCGGGCCGGTAGGTCTTCTCATCGAGAAACTGTTTCATGCCCGTCTCACGGCCCTTCTCCGGATCCGTCAGACGAAGCGCAGTGCCTTTGGCGCTCATATACTCTTCCGCCTGGTTGTAGTCCATGGTGCGGCAGTACTTGAACACTTCCTTGGCGGCTCTGAGCACCTGGGGATTTTTTTCCATCAATTTCTTGGCAAGCTTGACGGTCTCGTCACGCAGTTGTTCTTTCGGCACGGCGTAATTGATCAGCTTCAATTCCGCAGCCTTTTTCCCGTCAAACGGATCGCCGGTCATGATGTACCACATCGCATCTCGGTAGCACATGGCATCGGCAAGCACCCGGCTCACCAGCCCGCCGGGGAAAATCCCCCAGTTGATTTCGCTCAGTCCAAAGATCGCATCCTCGGCGGCAATCGCGAAATCACAGGCGATCAATGGCGTAAACGCGCCGCCGAAACAAAAGCCGTTGACCATCGCGATGGTCGGTTTCGGAAAAGTAAATAGCCGGCGCCAGCGCCACTCCTGAGAGGCCCAGCTGGCTTTTCGCCGTTCCACCGGGTTGGTATCGGTTCCCCTGAAATATTCGCGCAGGTCCTGACCGGCGCACCAGCTCGGACCGGCGCCGGTGATCACGACGACTTTGCTGTCTTTGTCGACTTCCAGTTCGGTAAGCGCCTCGAGCATGTCGTAGTGCAGCTGGGGATTCATAGCGTTGCGCTTCTCGGGACGATTAAGAATGACCCAGGCAATGCCCTGATCCTTTTCAACTTTGACGGTTTTGAAATCCTTTACTTCTGCCATTGTTCTTTCCTCCTTATGTTCTCTCGTTGATCTTTGTGTGATTCAGGTGACGCTGTTTTCCGCTCCATATCAAGTCGCCTAACGTTGGTAAAGTGTTTTTACGAAGCCGCTCGCTTCGACCTCGCGCAGCAGGCTATCATCGACAAACATTTTAGGGTCCGCGCCTTTGGCTTTCGGATTGTCCTTTTCGATGAAGCCGAGCACCGTTTCGACGCCGCGCAAGGACGGATATGGCACAGACTCGTAGTATTTCGCGATTAACAGATCTATGGAGCGTTCCAGGTTTTTTTCCTGCTCGGGACCGATGCGAAGCTTCTTCTTGACGATGTCCAAACTCTCCTGCTTGTTATGCTTGACGAACGCAATTCCTTCGACGTAACCCTTGAGAAATCGCACCACTTTGTCGCGATTGTTTTTGATGTATTGGCGCGTTGTCGCGACCATCGTGTGCAGGTAGTAAATATCCGTATCCGCCATGTCGAGCAACACTCTATAGCCGCGATCTTCGGCGACGAACATCGAAGGAATCGTCACCACGGCTCCTTCGATACCTCCCTTGTCGAGGCTCGCCAGCATACTCGGCGAGGAACCGAGTTGAAGGACCTGGACATCATTCACGCTCATCTTCCAACGCTGCAGCATCATGAGCAGAACCGAATGGGAAACCGCGCCGATGCGAGTGACGCCAACCCGCTTTCCCTTCAGCTCCGCGGGCGTCTTTATGTCCGGCCTGGTAATAAGGCGTTGCAGTCCTTTGTTGACAACACTGGCGACCATGACCGTATCGCCGCCGCGCAACGAAGCTGCGACCAAGACATCACCGGCTGAATTCACCATCTGCACGTCGTTGGCGATGAGCGCACTGATGCCGGCGGTCCCACCCTGGCCGGTGACGATCACTTCAGGATCGATGCCATGTTTGCGAAAGAGTCCTTTTGTTTCAGCCACCCAGACAGCGGTGTGCAAACCGCTCACCGAGCTCAACCCCATTCTAAGTTTGTCCTGCGCCATGGCGCGCCAACCGATGCAAAGAAAAAAAACAGTTATGGCGCATACGGATGTTTTTCGATTCATCTCCAGGGTCCTCCGTTTAGCTCTTAGCCAGTTTCGCCAGTGCCGGATGCCGATACACAGGGTCGCTGTACTTCGGGGTTATAGCGTGTCCACCGTCGCAATGGCTATATAGAGGAAATCGGCGGTCTCTCGAATGTAAGCGGCGAGCCGCTCCGTCGCTCCAGCGCCCGTTATCATCGAATCGGTTTAATCACCGACAAAGTATTCCGGCCGGTCCACATCGGCAGGAAGACCGAATGGCGGTGCTTGCCGCCGAGCACCACGACCATAATATCTTCGGCTTTGGTCGACAGGTGAACGACCCCGTCCGGCGTGACGTTTGGCGATTCGCGCAGCAGCTCATCATCACCTTTATGTCCCTTGCGCCGTGCGGGCACTTCAGTAAAGTTCAACGACGCATGCTCCCAGAGATAATCCTTAACTTGCTTCTTGGTGATGCCGTCCCGAGCCATGATCTCCGCGTCTTCGATGCCGAGGCCGATGAGCGGCGTTCCGCCTCCGAAGCTGCCGACATCGAGATGGCTCACGCCATGGTGCATCTTTAAGACTTCGGCCAATGAGGAGAGCGCCTGCTCGCCGCGATTGCCGGCAGTGTGAATCGGCAGGAAACCATTGATGCCGAAAACGGTCACGGTGCTGTCATCGGGCTTGAAACCCATTTCCACGTGATACGGCTCCCAGGGGCTTTTCTCCTGATTTTCACCGAAGCACATGGTGTACTTGCCGGGCCAGCCGAAGGTCGATCGGTCGGTGTCGCCGGGATAACCTCCGCCGACCGTGATGAGTATCAAGCGAATCGCGCGGCCGATGGTCGCGTTCGCTCGAAAACCAGGCCCGAACACGCCGGAGTCGCAATTGACGTTGAGCGCGGTCCTGATCGGACCGTTGAGAAGCAGCGCCGGACCGACGTACCCGGTGGTTGCCTGCACGCCGTAGAGATTGAACCGAGGCTCGCAGATTGCTTCGACAGCGGCAATAATCACCGGCAAGTATTCCGGCAGGCATCCGGCCATAACGGCGTTGATGGCCAGCTTTTCTATGCTTGCCGGCGCCCACTTTGGCGGGATGAGGCCGATCACCTCCTGCGGATCACGGCCGGCGCCCTCGAGCATTCTCGTCACGCGCTCCGGAGTCGGTGGTACGATCGGTAAACCATCGCTCAGCTTTTCACGGCAGAACCAATCGTTGGCCGCTTCCCAACTGTCTTCGACTTCAATGATTGGTGAGGTGAGGGTCGTCATCAGCAAACTCCTAAGTACCTGCTTACGAGCGGTCTTGTGCCCGGGTGTTCGCGGTTGGCGTCTTCTTCCTTCCGCCTTGCGGCGAAGGATTGAGCTAGGGGACCGCCCTGAGGGCTTTTACAATCATCTCCATTACTCCGTCGATGTTCTTATCCAGCTATGTTTGACCTGGCAGTGCTGGCCTCTATTTCGCCAGCACCAGCCGCTGGCGCACCGAATCCACCGCTCCTTCGGCATCGGCGCGATGCTCGCCGGCCCTGGCGCCGCCGCTTGGATGATGAGGAATTTCCACCAATGGAAGCGTAGCGAGCCCAAAGAACTTCGCTTCGGTCTTGGCCAGCTCCATGAAAATCGATTGACACAGAGTCACTGTCGGCTTTCCCTTTTTTTGCAGCTCGATGGCGTCGTGGACACTCCACGACGTGCACGACCCTCAAGCTCCCAACCCGGTGATCACGGCATCACAACGGCTGACAAATTCCTCAATAATCGGTTTGGGCGCTCCCTGCATATGCGAAGGCTTCGTTTTAAAAACTACTTCCGCTGTTTGAAATTTTTCCCGCATCAACTTCGCCAATTCTTGAAACATCGCCGTGGAATTCGATTGGCCATTGTCGATTATGCCGATCACCTTCCCTTCCAGCGAATCCAACCCCCGCATCAGAGGCCGCTCTTCGGGATTTACAGCGGCTCTTGGGTCAAGCATCTTGAGCATTGCCATTGGACTGCATCCTCCTAAGTGACCAGGTGTTTGTGTGAGACTCTCATACAAAAAATGGCATAAAGATTTTTTTCAGGTTGTTCGTCCGTTATATGCAAGTCATCCATGCGCCGCAACCGTGAGGTCGAATCATCGGGATGGACAAACATGGACCGGATCCGCGGGATCCCGCAGTTGATGTTCGCCGGCCGTTTCCCACAGATCGCTGCATCTTGATTCGCTGATGCTTGGAGAAGAAAAGAACCCAATATCCGCGGAAACGCAACACTAGTCGTTATCGGTTCTAAATTCTATGACGATAGTCGCAGGCAGCCTGCCTAAGCGGAGTTGGAATAGATGAGCAGCCGCGGAGCAATGACTGACCCGGCTCAATTCAAATATTCGTAAGGTACCGGTGCGCCGCCACCGCTGCGGTCACGCCATCCTTCAAAACGTTTTGAACGATTTGAACTGTTTGAACGGCTTGAACGCACTTGCTTCATCGATCCAGCGCGTCGGCATGGCCGAACCTCTCCAGCGAGAACGGGGATAGACATAGTCCGTCGACTTGGCATTCTTCACGGCACGTCTGATGGCGCTTTCATTTGAACTAAACTCTTCAGCATCCGGCACAGCAAGCTTGTGAGAACCCTCTAACGGTCACCGTTACGATTTCCGCGCGCAAACTAAGCCGTCAAGAGTGTCCAGGTCTTTCGCATCGCTGCTGGCGGACGGCAAGGAAGCTGACGGACATCCGGTTTGCTGATCAGCACAGTTTCGCTGCCTGGTGAAAAAAAGGCGGCTGCTATTCGGCTCATGAGCGGATGGCAATGGCTTTACTGCTCTAAAGTCATACGTTATGGTAAAAACATTCTACCGATAGCCTGAAGCAGGCAGTTGGGATCGGTATGGGGTAGCCGGCTCTTCAAAGGGCCGGCTTTTTTTGGCTTGCGGCGCGGCCAGCTATTTCTTAAACGCGACGAGGATCTTTATCGTCATATGATGCATTGACAGGTTCTACACCAAGATCATGCTCGCTTATTATCCTGCGTTGATACTCCTTTTGCCGTTGGCGGCGGGGTTGATCATCGGCCTTCTGGGACGCACGCTCGGCCCTAAGGCTGTCCGGATAGGCGTGGCGGCGGAAGTGATTTCTTTCGCGCTCTCGCTGCTGGTCCTTTACGAAGTAACCACTCGCGGGCCACAAACCATTCATTTATCACCCTGGCACGACAACATCTTACAATTCGGTTTGCACATTGACCGACTTTCGTCCGTGATGCTCGTGCATATCGCCGCAATCAGCAGCCTGATCCATCTATTTTCGATCCGCTACATGCAACAGGAGCGCGGATATACGCGCTTTCACAGCTTACTGGCTTTTACCGGTTTCGTTCTGTTCGGCATGGTGTCGAGCTCCAATCTACTAATGCTCTTCATATTCTGGCAACTGCTGAGTTGGCTCGTGCCGCTCCTGTCTCACAACCACAGCCATCCACTAACGGTCCGGGGCGCCTTTAGAACATTCGTTATGCAGCGCATCGGCGACGTTGCCTTTCTCGCCGCGATCGTGCTCGCGTATCGCACGTACGGCAGCTTGGATTTTCAGCAGCTCTTTTTGCGCGCCGCCGAGGTCCAAAGCTCGCTCTTTCTCGGGCCCGGCGGTAGCTTCGAGATGCGCGCCGACACCGCCGTCACTTTATTGATTTTCATCGGCGCCATGACCAAGTCGGCGCAATTTCCATTGCACATGTGGCTGCCCGATTATCTGTACGCGCCGACACCGGTCACCGCCCTGCTGCACGCCGGAATCATCAACGCCGGCGGTTTTCTCTTGACCCGGCTGGCGCCGCTCTATGACCTGAATCCTGCGGTGCTCCATCTGGTCTTCGCCGTCGGCATGCTCACCGCTCTTCTGGGTTCTTCCATGATGCTGGTTCAAAACGACATCAAGAAGACCCTGGGCTACTCAACCATTGGACAGATGGGCTTTATGATCATGGAATGCGGTCTGGGCGCCTACGGCCTGGCAATCTTTCACTTAATCGCCCATGGCCTGTTTAAAGGCACCATATTTTTAAATTGCGGCTACGTGATTCATGCCGCTCGTCAAAAACCTAGACTGCCTCCCAAAATCGAGAGGGCGGAGAGAAGACAATTTTCGATTCTAACGTGGCTCACCGGATTTCTTGCAACCCTGATCCTTCCGTTGAT
Source organism: uncultured delta proteobacterium (assembly GCA_963728565.1). Classification (GTDB taxonomy): domain Bacteria; phylum Desulfobacterota; class Binatia; order UBA9968; family UBA9968; genus WHTF01. The sequence goes on along the minus strand of CAVSLC010000006.1, from coordinate 67,542 downwards.
CATCTTGCTGGCGGCTCATGGCATCCTGCGCATTCCATTGGGAGATTCACAGGGAACGACGATCTTTCTCTTCTTCGGCTGGGCCACCTCTTCCCAAGCCATCCTGACACTATATCGCCTGCGGGCGGTCGCTACTTGGAAGGTGGCTATGAGCATGCTCTTTACGCTCTTCCTTGTGGTCGTCACCTATCTGCTGGCAGCGGAAAGCTTCACGCACTTCTTATTTCCGGCGCCGGGCGAGGTAGCTGCCCACTTTCGAGCCGGCGCTTTACCGGTCCTATTGTTCGATGTCTTGGTATCGGCCTTTGCCTTGGTCATCATTCTTGGCTGGATTCTGCTTTATGCGGAGAGCCATGGGCGAACGATCGGCATGCCGGAATGGGTGAATAACTTACGGGTTCGTATTTACCTGCTTTTGATGAATCGGCTCTACCTCGATGCGCTAGCCATAAGATTCACTCAACTCTTTAGACGTGAGGTAGATCGCCTGAATGCGAGCAGAGTCTTCCCGTATGTGGCGGCTTTGATCGCCATTGGCTCGGCACTAGCCTTCGGCCCGCGGCTGCCGGCTCAGCCGGCGGAAATCGGGTTATTCATCTTGATTGCTATTCTGCTGCCACTCTTTCCCCTGCACGGAATCTACGTGGCTGCGCTCACGCGCCGGCCAGGATATCAAGCAATCGCGCTGGCCATGCTGCTGCCTGCGGCGGGAGTGTTCGGGATCGCTCAGTTGATGCCGGATCTCCCGGTCGAGACTCTTCGTGCCGTGAGCGTTGCTGGCCCTATTCGGCGCGGTGTATGGATCGCTCAAAGCATTGGGTCAAACAACAGTTCCGCAACTTGTGGCCTATGCCGGCGTAGCTTTCTTTTCAGCTCTGTGGTGGAGTCTCGGCATTACAGGAACCCTGGCTGCTCAATCAATCATCTACTTGGTCACGACAATATTGATTTCCGCCGGACTGCTCCTTGCTTGGCAGCGCGTGCGTGGGCGGTACGGCGATTTGACTTTACACGGCATGCACGGTTTGGCAGCGCCGATGCCCCGCTTTGCTACCGTGTTTTCTTTGTTGGTTATGGCCGCCGTAGGCCTGCTTCCGTTTGGCGTTTTTTCCGCGTATGTGGCGATGTTGCTGCAGGCTTCGGCTACGGTTACGTGGGGACTGATGGTGATTCTATTCACCTGGTTCTTGGCATCGTGGTATCTGTTCAGAATGATGCAGCGGCTTCTGTTTGGTCCGCATCGCTCCGATATTCGCTATAACGACTTCCAAACAAGTGAGGTTGCGGTGTTCGCGCTTCTGCTGCTGATTCTAATCGCCCTCGGCGCCATGCCGCTTGATTGGCTCGAAACCGTTCCACTGGCGCACTTCACTCGCATGCCATGGAGATGACTGTGACGCAAATGGCAGCAACACAGTACAGCGAATCCCAGCGGAGTGAGCTCCGAGCGTTGATCCTGCTGGCGAGCGAGGTCATTGCCGATTACTGGCCCATGCGCACATTCGTGCACCACAATCCGCTACACGGCATGGAGTATCTCCATTTTGAAGAGGCCATTTCTCGGGCCCAGCGATTGCTCGACGGCAAGGGGTATCTGTCCGTTGAAGTTTTTCGCGATTATTTCCGCACGGGTCGGATTCTGCCCGATCAACTCGATGCCGCGCTAAAATCGCGCGCAGAAAACCGGCACGTCCAATTAGGCGCTCATGACGTAACTCTCGGGGCCGTCCTTCGCGCCCGCATGCTGCAAGATCTTTCTCCTCCTCCTGATGACAGTTTCGCCACTCTGCTCGAGCACCATCCCGAGCGCAACGCGATCAAATCGCTGGCAAGTCATCTGACATCGGCTGCGAAACCGCCGCAGAGCTGGCGGGAGAGCGCAGAGCAGGGAGATCTCGGTCGAACTCTGATGCTGGGCAGCTGGTGCGATCGCACCCTGGGCACACAAATCGGCGAGCAAATCAATCGTGAATTGGTTAAATGGTGCGAGGCGTTTTTGGACGAAGGTCATGCCACCTGGCCCATGCCGGGCCGTGAGAAGGGTTTCTACGCCGCCTGGAGATTGCTCGCTCAACAGGAATGGTCTCCCGGAGCAATCGAAAACAGTCGCGAGAAGCTGGCCCGATTGCCGGAGCAGCCCGAAGACGCGCTGCTCGAAAGTCTAGCAACCCTTGGCATTCCGGCCGATGCCCGGCAGGATTATCTTTCGCTTCACCTCGCGGCTCTATCGGGATGGGCGGGCTTCATCAAATGGCGCGCCGATCAAAGTGAATATGAATGGCAGCTCGCCTACCCGATCGATCTGGCGCAGTATCTTGCGGTGCGAGTTTGGTATGAACGTGAATTGGTGCAAAAAGCCTGTCGTGAAGCCCTCGGCATCGACGGCAACATCGACGCAATATCGACTGAGATGCAGCGGCGCGAGAATTTATTTACTAAAGCTCCCGTCCAAGCACAGGCGGACAGCCCGGCGGCTGTCGTCGCGGCGTGGCGGTTGTCGGCGCTCGCTCAAGCTCTGGGGTATGATTCCAGCATTCTGACGCAAAGCGAGCCCGGCAACCTGCTGACACTGCTCGAGTGGATCGATGGATTTCCTGAAGCGGACCATGGGCCCATATGGCTCAAGGCGTTCGAGGCGGGATACCAGGAAGAACTGCTGGGCAAGCTCCCCGTTAACCTCGATCCAGGGAGTGAAGTCGCTTCCGGGCGAAGCCCATCTGCGCCAGCCGCGGCACACGGCGAGTTGCAGGACGAAATAAAAGTCCGACACCAAGCGCAGGCGGTGTTTTGCATCGACGTCCGTTCGGAGTCGATTCGGCGTCACTTGGAAGCGATCGGCGATTACGAGACCTTCGGCTTCGCAGGTTTTTTCGCCGTCTTCATCCGCTACCAGGGCCTCGGCAGCGATCATGAAACCGATCAGTTTCCGGTAATCATGAAGACCAAAAATCTGGTCCGCGAGATTCCCCGCACCTATCAAGGCCAGTATCTATTCAGACGCCGGCACCGCGAAAAACTTCTCGAAACCGGACACACCCTGCTCTACGATCTTAAGGAAAATGTCGTCACCCCGTATGTCATGGTGGAGTCGCTGGGTTGGTTTTACAGCCTGCCCTTTGTCGGCAAGACCGTTTCGCCAACCTGGTACAGAAACGTCATGAGCTGGCTTCGGCGCAAGCTGGTCCCGCCGGTGGCGACAACTTTGACTGTAGACAAACTGTCACGCGAAGAGGTAGAGGAAATGCTGGCGGCGGAACAGCGCGCCATTACCCGCCGCGCGCTGCAGGAAAATTTCGGCGAGCGCCATCTGAATCTATCGCTGGAACGCTTGGAGTTTCTGCGTCGGCGGGCGCTCTACGGAGAGAGCGCCGGGGAACCCTCGCCGCAGGCGCGCTCCACCGCGCTTTCCCGCGAAGAAGAAGCGGCCTTTGTTGAAGATCTCAGGCGAAACCACGGCATCAACCCGGGCGCGTCATTCGCTCGTATGGAGCGTATCACCCGGACCGGGTTCACTCTCAGCGAGCAAGTCTTCACCGTGGAAACCGCGCTAAGAATGATGGGCCTGACGCGGAACTTCGCCCGTCTCGTGCTTTTCTGCGGCCATGGCAGCACCTCCGAGAACAACCCTTTCGAAGCGGCTCTCGATTGCGGCGCCTGTGGCGGCAACCCGGGCAAGCCCAACGCGAGGGTGCTGGCGATCATGGCGAACAAACCTCTGGTGCGGGAGCAGCTCGCCAAGAACGGCATTGCCATTCCGCAGGACACCTACTTCGTCGCCGGACAACACAATACCACCACCGATGACATCGATCTCTTCGATCTGGAAGACCTCCCCCCCACTCACCGCAAGGATCTGCTCCAACTAGTCCGCGATCTTGAATCGGCGGGATCGCGCAACCGCCAAGAGCGATGCGCTCGGTTTCCCGAGATCAAGGTAAGCCCGGGCGCTTCCAAAGCCTGGCGCGCGGTGCACCGCCGAAGCGCTGACTGGAGCCAGGTTCGGCCCGAATGGGGGCTATCCGGCAATGCCGCATTTATCATTGGGCGCCGCGCTTTGACCCGCGGCATCAATCTTGACGCCCGAGCCTTTCTGCATTCTTACGATTACCATGAAGATCCGGACGGCCGCTTGCTCGAGGTCGTGATGACCGGACCGCAGATCGTCGGACAATGGATCAACATGGAGCATTACTTTTCCGCAGTGGACCCGGAGGGCTACGGTAGCGGCAGCAAAATCTACCACAACGTAGTCGGCCGCTTTGGGATTATGTCCGGTCCCCAGAGCGATCTGCGCACCGGCCTGGCCTGGCAGACGGTCATGAATGGAATGCGGCCCTATCATGAGCCGATGCGGCTCGTGATCCTGGTGGAGGCGCCCAGGGAAAGAATCGATAAAATCATCCGCAACCAACGCCATTTGAAGCGACTGTACGATAACCAATGGCTATATCTCATCGCCATCGAGCCTGAAGAGCAGCTAGCTTACCGGTACGTTCCCAAAGAAGGATGGCAGGCTGTGAACCCAAACTGTTCATCTCGTGCCCAGAGATTCGTTTGAAAGGAGATCAGCATGAGCAATCTCACGCTTCATCCGATGAAGGAAATCAGGATTATCATCCAGGGAGAGCACTTAAAATTCGCAACCGACTTGCTCGACAACAAGGCCACTGGGTATACCATCATCCACAACATTTCCGGAAAAGGGCACCACGGTTTTCACACGGCCCATCCGATGTTCAACGAGATGGACAGCATCATCATGTTGATGTCAGTGGTCGTGCCTGAGAAAGTCGAGCCGATTTTGGCCGGCTTGAAACCTCTGTTCGACCGCTATACGGGAGTGATGTTCGTCTCGGACGTTGCGGTGAGCCGGGTTGAATACTTTTCCCCGGGATCCGCTCGGTAGTAACCGTTTGTAAGAAGACGGCGATGTCAAAAGAACATTCCTAGAGTGGCCGCGAGTACTTCTTACGTTGGTTTCATCCGAGGCTAAACCGCACGTAGCTTGAGATCCGTGCAAGCTTCGTGCATTTGCATCTGATCGCCGACTCCGAAACCTTCACCGAACGGCCTATATCCCAGTCACATCAATACGTGAAACGGAATTATCGCGCCTTGACAGAATTTTCCCCTTTTCGTACGGTCGCGAGGTACGTGATTGGTCGTGGATCTCAGGACGTTGAGACCCTGACCTCTTTTTTCCCCGCCGCTGCCGGGGGCGACGAAGATGGCTTAGACGATGAATACCAATGGGCTGAACATCTCTTCAAGAATGGAATTTTGAAGTCGGTGGAACCTTCTAAAAGTGATCAGGAGATTTACGATGGACAACCTCGAACCCAAAGGCGCGGCTCACTGGATCGATCATTTTGTCGTCGGCACCAACGATATGGTCGCCTGGACTGACTGGGCGGTGAACGGCATCGGGCTGACGCGAAGACCGATCAGGGGGCTGACCACGGCGGCGCGGAAAAAGAATATGAAGATCATCTGCTTCCTCTGGTGGGAGGGCGGATCGTGCCGCATCGGCGGGTTTCTCCAGCCCGAGATCTATCCGCCGGCAAAAGAACTTGGCCAAGAGCTGCCGCGTTGCGGCTTTTACATCCGTCCGGAAGATATCCCCGGGCACCTGCGCCGGCTCGATCGCTACAAAATTCCGCACACCGACCCGGTGAAGACAACCGCCGAAGGAGACGAAGGCACGGCCATCTACTTCGCCGACCCGGACGGCAATCAATATGAGTTCTGGGCGCCCGTGCATATGCCCGAAGGCGCCATGGAAATCGCCACCGACGAAAAAGTCGGGCGCATCAGTCATGCTGTCTATGGTTGCCGCGACCTGGCCAAAACCGCAGCTTTTTTTGAAAAATATTGCGGCGTACAAGCTGAACAGAATTCCAAAACCGCCGAGGGAACGCTGGTGCTTCGTTTACGCGCGGGCGCCCGGCTGATTTACAAGCTGGTAGATAAGGTGGACGAGCGCGTCGCCGGACACGGCCCATGGTGGGACATGCACACCGCGCTGACTGTGCGAGAAGAGGAGTTCTTTCCCAACTACCGGCGCATGTGGGACGGACTCCCGGAAGAAGAGACCGACAAAGCAAATGCGAATCTGTCCATCGAGCAGCAAGAGGCGCTTCCGGCGCGCACGGGCTTGCACCGAAGTCCGGTGGGACTCAAGTGGAAAGAGATTTGTGAACGGGGCGACGAGTTTTACGATTGGGACGCCCACGCTTTTCATTTTATTGGCGGCATACCGTTAAAAGATGGCTCGCTGGCTTTGTACCAGGCCAAGGAACAGGAAGAATATTTACGTGAGCTCGCCGAGTCGCTGAAAAAATAACGCCGTGAGCGTCTGGGGGAAAATACCGTGTTCGTGTCCGGACAAGTGCCGTGACCTTACGGAGAAAGGACGTTTTGATGACCGACCCCAAGTTTGTTGACGTTGATGGAATCAGGACGCGCTATTTCGACAAGGGCAGCGGAGAAGTGCTGCTACTGGTGCACGGCAGCCACATGGGAACACCCGACGCATGCGAAAGCGCCATCGACTGGGAGTTTAATTTCGACGTTCTCGCCCAGGGGTTTCGCGTCATTGCCATGGACAAGCTCGGCCAAGGCTATACCGGCAATCCGAAATCCGACGCCGACTACACCATGGCGGCCACGGTCAAACACGCGGCGGGTCTGTTACAGGCGCTCGGGGTGAAGAATGTTCACGTCATCGGCCACTCGCGCGGCGGCTACGTCGTTACGCGGCTGACACTGGATCATCCGGAACTGGTTCGCTCTTGTGTGATTGTCGACAGCGGCACGCTTGCGCCCGGGCCCTCCAAGACGGAATTCATTATGGCCAACGCGCCCAAGCCGCGCCTCAGCCGCGAAAGCCAGCGCTGGTGCATCGAGCATTATTCGTTCAGGGCCAATCACATCACGCAGAACTGGCTGGATACTTGCGAAGACATCGCCAAATCGGAAAAATACCAGGCAACCGTCAGAAAGATGGAGGACGAGGGGCTTAAAAGAACCCAGTTCTTCACCCACCTGGCTTTGCACAAAGAAGAGACTCTCAACTGGATCATGCACGGCAAGCTAACGCAGCCAACCCTATTAGTCTGGGGCTACAACGATCCGACCGCCGAGCTCAAACGCGGCCATGCGCTCTTCGAAATCATCGCCGACAGCAATCCCAAATCCGAAATGCACATCATCAACGAGGCCGGCCACTTCTGCTACCGGGAACAACCGGAAACATTCAATGGAATCGTCAAAGCGTTCGTCGAAAGATCCGCCAAGCTCTGATTCGACGGATTTGAATCTCCGCGATGGTAAATTGTTGGACAGGCAGGAGATCGCCAGATTGACTCTGTCCCGGACGAAGCTCGCCGAATCTCTTATAGCGAATCCTCAGGACAGAGTTCGGTGTAATCTTCAACGACCTTCGTAAACTCTGGAAATAAACCCTTCCTGTTCCAATTCCAGGATCAGACTTCGATCGATGAAGTCGTCGGCCTTTAAATGAGCGGCTTGCGGCACAGTTGCGGCCAATTGCTTGACAGCGACGCCCATTACTTTGGGATCGGGCGCCGGAACTCGCTCGTGAGTCGGTTTGTAGACTTCGAAGGTTTTGTCGAGGATGGCTCTATCTGATGTCTTGAGAAATTTTTGCATGACTCTGACGGTCAATTCCTTATCGGTCTTTGCCGTTTTGATCCCTTCAACCCAGCCCCGCAGAAATCTTTTCACCACGTCTCTTTTAGCCGATAAGAACGATTTATTCACGATTATCGTACTGCCGGGGTATTGGATCGGCAGTTGACTGAGATCGATCAATTTGTGAAAGCCCAGCTTCTCCGCTTCGAACGCGGTGTCGCCTGTGACGATGGCGCCGTCGACAGCGCCGATCTTGAGCGCCCCGAGCCGTTCGGGTAAGCCGCCGGTTTGAATTACGGCTACGTCACGATCCGGCGCAAGGTTGTAGTGCCTCAAAGCCTCTCGTAAGACCAAATCGGAGAATGAGCCGTATCGATCACTGCCGATTTTCTTTCCTTTCAACTCCTCAGCTTTTTTAATCGAGCCGCGCGTCATCACGACGTGCAGCAAACGATTGGATGCCACCCCGACCGCGGTGAGCTCCGCACCGCGCGCCCACGCTGTCAGCGCAGGCGCCGAGCTCATATTGGCGATCTCAACTTGACCGGAAAGAATCGCCGGAATAATCACTGAGCCTGCCGAGATGTAGATGAGTTGAACATCGAGGCCTTGTTTCTTGAAGAAGCCTGCTTGATCTGCAATCCAGAGCGGCGCGTAATTTGGAGAGAGCGCGGCGAAAGGAACTTTAAGTGTTTGAGCAAATGAAGGAACAGCGGCGCAGCCGAGGCAAACAAAAACCAGTGCGATGTTTAAGCTTAATTGCCTGATGAAACCCGCAAAGCTCATGTGCCGGAAGCGCGCTGCCGAACGACTGTGTTGGAGGTAAATGTGAGATCCTCGGATCGCGCCACGGTTACATTGAAATTATAGGCATTGGATCGGAACTGGTGCAGCGCAAACGGCTGAGACTGCGGATGAACACCGTGGATACAATCTTCCGGCACGACCGTGTAAAAGTTTCTAATGTGAAACCCGATAACCGCGTGGTAAACGCAGTTGCTCGAGCCAATGCCAGTGACGACGATTTTATCGCGGCAAGATTGCAGATCGAGTTTCTGGAGAACCGTTTCCATTGTCGTTTTATAAAAACAATCGTGTGAAGTTTTTTGAACGACATTTTCTCCCGGTAATGGTTCAAGCTCTTCGACGAAATCAGCTCCCGGGCTGCCGATCAACAATCCATAAGGCCGCCCGAAAACGGTGAACTCGGGATGATCCTTAGTCCTGACTGATTGCACATGAATAATTTTCCCATTGAGCGAGCGAAAGCGATCGAGCAAGCGGCGGATATTGCCGATCACCGGTTTTACACCCGGGCCATGCCGTTCGCAGCCTTCGACTTGCATGTCGACGATCACTAATGCGGCCGAGTCCGAATCCAACTCTATTTTCGTTCGCTCTTCCATGCTGATCCTCCATGCCATAGTTCGCGGCGAGTATTTCATGCCACATCCGGAAGTGTCAACGTTGTGCGCGCAGATTCAGGCTGCGGAAGGTCAAGACGTCGTATCTGCGTTTGCCTGAGGATGCAGGCCTGTTTAGGTAGATCGGCGGAAGGTGACCGCGACTGTTGCCTGAGGGATGGGGCGTTTACCGCGCTATGAGCCCAAAGCCGAAGACGTCCTTGATGAGACTGTCAGCTTGTTCTTCCGTCATCACATTGCACTGAGTTTAAGCAGCTCTCGATGAGCGCCTCGGGGTCGGTATGGTAAACGACCAGGCCCCGAGTCGGCTTTTTGCAGAATTCGATAATCTCCCTGATGTGATCGGCGCAACCGCCGCTACCCTCGAGCACGCCGATGACTTTTCCCTCGTCGTAAGCGATGGTGAACTCATTCAAGGTGCCCGTCGCACCGCCGAAGATGATGACGATATCCGCCGAGCGCACGTTGATGACGTTGCGGCCTTTAAGGCCAAAGCCGGTATAGATAATCACATCCGCCGCATCGGGCGGCATCTTATAGCGCTCGATATGCTCGCGGCGATTTTCGGCGGGAGAAATGCCGACAGCAAACCCGCCGTGTTCACGCGCGGATCTCGAGATCAGATCCGGCAGGCCCGTGGTAGCTCCGGAAATCAAAATACAATCGTGCTTGGCGATGGCGCCGCCGAGTTTTTCTGCGAGTTGTTTGAGGCGGGCTTTTTCGGCATCCGTGAGCGCGTCGCTTTCCGAAGCGCCCATCACCCCGATGATACGTTTCGTCATGACTCACCTTGAAGATTTCACCACGAAGCACGCGAAGAACACGAAGGTAACTCACTAAATCAGCTCGAAGAAGATTCGACGCAAAACAAACATGACATCTTTCATCGGCGCTATATCTTACTTCGTGAGCTTCGTGTCCTTCGTGGTGAACAATTATTAAATCACCTTATCGCGTCGCAACTCCGCCACCGCCGCCGGATCGTATCCAAGCTCTTGCAGGATTGCGTCATTGTCTTCGCCCAAATCGGGAATGCGGTCGTAGCGCGCAGGGCTATCGGACATCTTGAGCGCGTTGGCGATCACTGGAACTTTCCCCACCGGCGAATCCGCTTCACGGATCAGTTTTCGCGCCGCTACTTGCGGATGCGCCAGCACCTGAGCAATGCCGCGGACGATGCCGTGCGGCATCTCGGCTTGCTTGAGCTGGGCCAGCCAATGCTTGTGATCGCGCTCGAGGAAAATCGCTTCAATGATTTCTTCCAGCGCGCCTCGGTTCTTTCGTCGATCCTGGACGGTTCTAAAGCGCGAATCTTTTAGCAGGTCCGGCCTTTCGATCACCACCCGGCAAAACTGTTCCCAATCCGCTGGACTGGCGACCGCGAGATTCACATACTCGCCATCGGCCGCAAGGTACGGCCCGTACGGCGTCACATAATGGTGGCGCATGCCGGCGCGACCGGGCTCCTCGCCCGCATGCCAGTAATGGTGTGGAAAATAACCAAGCCACGACACGATAGAGTCCAGCATCGACACGTCGATAAGCTGTCCCGCGCCGGTTTTCTCGCGCTCATAGAGCGCCAGCACGATGCCGATAACGGCGTACATTCCGGAGGCGATGTCGGCAATGGCAATGCCTGCCTTGGCGGGTTTTTCAGGATAGCCGGTGGTCGCAATGATTCCGCCTTCGCCCTGAATCAGCAGATCGTATGCTTTAACATCGCGATACGGTCCGTCCTGGCCGTAGCCGGAAAGGGAGCAATAAATCAATCGCCGATTGATCTCGCTGAGTTCTTGGTAGCCGAGACCCAGGCGCGCGGCCACGCCAGGAGCATAATTCTCAAAAAAAATATCGGAACCGCCGGCCAATTTTCTAAGGATCTCTTTACCTTTTTCTTTTTTGACATCGACGGTCAAGCTGCGCTTGTTGCGGTTAAGCCAAACATACCCCGACGATAGTCCCTTGACGACCGAATCCCAGGAACGAATGACATCGCCCACCCCGGGCCGTTCGACTTTGATTACCTCGGCGCCCATGTCGGCAAGCAGACAGGTGGCAAATGGCCCGGAGAGGACCTGCTCGAAAGCAAGAATTTTAACACCATCTAGAGCACGGTTTGGTTTTACGCTGCTGGCCACGGTCACCTCTTTCCCAAATAATACTTTGGTTCAACCGTTCAAAAGTTCAAACGTTCAATGTCAGACGAAGATTTTGCGGACTTAAGAATTTTCCATTCAGGGTTCAACCCTTAACACGTAATGTCTGCTGGAAATCCAAAGATACGCACGCCGAGCAGCGCCGAAGCGTTCGAGATTCCTTATCTGACGTTGAACTGTTGAACCGCTATTTTTTATTATCTTCCCTAATGGTGGGAAAAAGATCTTTTTTCGGCGCATGGGCCTTTTTCCAAACCATGACGCTGCGGGCGTAATCGATGACGACTTTACCTTCTTGTTGGACACCACGGGTGCGCACTTTGAGAATGCCCCACTGCGGCTTTGATTTCGACTCGCGCTTCTCCAGCACTTCCGACTCCGAATAGAGCGTATCTCCTGCGAACAGCGGGTTGGGCAATTTGATCTCGTCCCAACCCAAGGCGAACCCATTTTCGCTCACGTCAGCCACACCCATGCCGGCAACGATTGCCAAGGTCAAAGCGCTGTTAATCAGGCATTTTCCGAACTCCGTCCGCTTGCCGTATTCATTGTTGAAGTGAATCTGATTGGTGTTGTTGGTGAGCAGAGTAAACCAGATATTGTCGGCCTCGGTGACTGTTCGTCCTAACCGGCACCGATAGATATCGCCGATCTCAAAATCTTCAAAGTACCGACCTTCCCATCCCGGCTTGACGGCCATATCAAATCTCCCCTTTTGGCATCGAAGGCATTACGCTATATTCCAGCAGACTCTGCATGCCGTTCAAAAGACTCAAAGACAAGGCGCGCGAAGATTCGACGAGCTGAGGCGTACATCGGCAGTACGTCGAAGCGAGCCGAACGAGCGCAACGAAGTATTTGAGTGTTTTCAACGGCATGCTAGGGCCTAATTATAGGAGGCCGTAATGGATTTCAACCTGACGCCGGAGCAGCAACAGATCCGAGAAGAAATCAAAAGAGTGTGCAGAGATTTTCCCGATTCTTACTGGCGCGAGGTTGACCGCAAAAAAGATTATCCCGAAGCATTCGTGCGCAAACTCTCCGAGTTGGGGTGGCTCGCCGCGTTGATTCCGGAAGAATTTGGCGGCACCGGCCTGGGTATTACCGAAGCGAGCATCATCCTGGAGGAAATCAACCACTCCGGCGGCGTGGCCACAGCATGTCATGCGCAGATGTACACGATGGGCACGCTTCTCCGCCATGGCAATGACGAGCAGAAGAAACGTTATCTGCCGAAGATCGCCACCGGCGAGTTACGCCTGCAGGCCTTCGGAGTTACGGAACCCGACGCCGGATCCGAGACGACCAAGCTTCAGACGACCGCTGTTCGCAAAGGCGAGAAGTATCTCATCAATGGCCAGAAGATCTTCATCTCCCGGGTGCTCCAATCCGATCTGATGCTTCTGCTCGCGCGCACCACACCTTACGATGAGCTCGAAGACAAAACCCGCGGGCTTTCCGTGTTCATCGTCGACCTTCGAGACAATAAAGATAAGCTTGAAGTCAAGCCGTTGGACTTGATGATTAATCACCATACGAATCAACTGTTCTTTGATAATGTTGAAGTGCCGGTGGAGAATCTCGTTGGCCAGGAAGGGATGGGTTTTCGCTACATCATCGATGGCTGGAATGCCGAAAGGATCTTAGTGGCGGCTGAAGCCATCGGCGATGGCCGCTGGTTCATCGAACGCGCGGCCAAGTACGCCTCTGAACGTATTGTCTTCGGCCGCGCCATCGGTTCGAATCAGGGTATCCAATTCCCCATCGCCCAGGCCCATGCGCAAATCGAAGCGGCGGATCTCGTCCGCTATCAGGCTGCCACGAAATTCGATCGCAAGGAGAAATGCGGCGCGGAAGCCAACATGGCCAAGCTTCTTGCCTCTGAAGCTGCCTGGGCGGCGGCCAACGCTTGCCTGACGACTCACGGCGGCTACGGTTTTGCCGCGGAGTACGATGTCGAAAGAAAATTTAGAGAGACGCGGCTATTGACCGTCGCGCCGGTGAGCAACAACTTGGTGCTCGCGTATCTCGGACAGCACGTGCTCGGCATGCCAAAATCCTATTAGCAGGCAGGTTGCTGAAAAGACCTCATAGGCTTCGTTGCGCTCGCTCGATTCGCTTCAACGTACTCAGCGTACGCCTCAGCTCATCGAACTTCGCGCGCCTTGCCTCTGAGATCTTTTGAGCAGCCTGCAAGAACGAAGATGGAATGACAATCGAGTTGGCTTCGTTTCAGCTTTCAGCTTTTATAATTCATCCCTGCACTTCGCCGCACCGCGAAAATTACCAGCAGAAATAGAATCGTCGATCCCAGCGATCCATAAACAAACACCGCAGCGATGCTGGTAGCATGGGCGATAATTCCGCCGATCGAGGGACCGATGATATTGCCCAGGTCCCCAGCCGAGTTATAAACCGCTGAAGCGATGCCGCGCTGCACCTTGGTCTCATCGACGTCCTGCACCAAGCCAACCGCATTGGCGACGATGACGATGGCGCGCATCAGGCCCGACATAATGTAGACAATCAAGATCGGGCCGAAACCGCTGAATAAGGGGATCAACATCAGCAGCGCGGATTGGAGCGGAATGCCGGCGTACGATAGACGGCGATGGCCTACTTTATCAACCACATGACCGCTAATCGGGCGGGTGATTGCATTGACTCCGGCATAAGCCGCGCGGATGATGCCGATCTGCGTCAGAGTCATGCCGACGGCCAATCCGTAAAGGGAAATGAATACGCCGCCCATCTGGTGCAGCAAATTGAGAAATAACGCCGTTACGACCACGGTGGCGAGTCCCGGCTCGAGCAGTGCTCGCCAGAACACCTTCGACGTCAATTTTACCTTGGGCTTCTCTTTAGCTTTGCCTGACTCCGTGGCCGGCGGGTCCTCGCAACAGCCACAACAGCGCGCATGGCACCAACGACAAGAACGCGGCGCCCTGAAACGTAATCGCGTAGCCGAAATGATCGGCAAATAGCCCGCCGAAAAAGTTTCCTGTCGAATAGCCCACCGCTAAACTACCCACGTAGTAGCCCATGGCGTGACTGCGGTTCTCATCAGCAGCCAAGGAATCGACATAAAACGCCATGTAAAGTGTCGTCACCGCGCCGTAGGCAAAGCCGTTGACGCAATGAACCAGTGCAAACGAAATCGTATCGGTGGCAAGGCTGTAGGCGAAATTCGTCGCGCCCATGGCGAGAACCGCCAGCGTGATCAGCAATCGGGCGCGATGAAGGTTGTAGGCCATGCCGACCGGGAGACGCGATGTCAGGGCGAGAACCGGCCCAAGTGAAATCAAGGTGCCGATCACGCCGACAGGAATGCGTAGATCATCAAGATACGGCGGAATGATAGTCGAAGCGGAATTGCTTTGAATTGTGATCGCGACCAGCGGCACCAGAAGCTTAACCGTGCTCGCCTTCATCGTCGATGGATTTGTAATTTTGAGGATTGAGAATTCATCTTTCTTTTATTCTCTAAAAGCATCGCGGTTGCAAACAACGGCGCGCATACGCTGGCGATAGACATTTCCAAGCCCTTCAGGTATTTGAACTGCGATAGGAGAAAGGCCAATGGATCTCATACGCTCATGGATGTTTGTGCCAGGGCACCGGCAAAGAATGATCGACAAAGCGCTCGGCCTGAATGCCGATGCCATTATGCTCGACATCGAAGACGGTGTGGCGCCCAACGAAAAAGATAGCGCGCGCAAAAATATCGCCGAATCTCTGGGCCGAGAAAAAGCGCCGGGCACACCGTCGCGCTATGTGCGGATCAATGCCATTGGACACGCCCGCATGGACGCGGATCTGGAAGCCGTCGTGCGTCCGGGACTTGAAGGACTGGTCTGCCCGAAAGTGGATACGCCTGAAGAAGTACGCAGAGTCGATGCAATCCTGACCGAACGCGAGCCACAGTTGGCAATGCAAAAGGGCACCGTCAAATTGCTGATCGCGATCGAGAGTCCCAAAGGTTTATTGAACGCGCCGGCAATCGCGGCGAGCTCGCCGCGTATTACTGGGCTCATTTTCGGCGCCGAAGATTTTGGCCGTGAGATAGGATTACCGACCTCGCGCGAAGGCGAAGCCCGCGATCTTATCTACGCCCGATCCGCCATCGTCGTTGCCGCCGCCGCGGCTCACGTGCAGGCGGTCGACGGTGTCTGGGTCGACTTAAACGACAGCCAGGGTCTCCTAAACTTTGCCAAGCAAGCGCGCCAGTTGGGCTTTTCCGGCATGTCCTGCATTCACCCATCGCAGGTTGATGCTATCAACACGACGTTCAGTCCAACCGCGGAAGAAATAAATTATGCGCGGCAAGTACTCAAAGCCTTCGATGAGGCCAATGCGCGTGGCGATGGTTCCATTGCCATGGGAGGGCAGCTAATTGATCGGCCCATCGTTGAACGCGCGCGCCGGACAATCGATATGGCGAGGGCGCTAGAAATTGCCACGTAAGCGCGCTCTTCAATGCGTTTGATGCTTCGGTGCGTTCCCTTGGTCTCGCCTTCAATTCGTGTTCGTGGTAGGTGTTCGTGTGTTCGAAAATGCTCGCTGGTCGCCTCCACGGACACGATCACGATCCACGGTTCGCCTGCCTAAAACTTGCACGACAAGACAATTCATGAGGAGATACAAATGAATGGAACACTCCTGGCAGCGCTGGCAGTGGCTTGGCTGTTTATGACTGGAGCCGCGGCTCCGGTTAAAATGACTCCGGTCAAGGTCACCGATGGGATTTACATGCTGGAGCATTCTCAGGGATCCGGCAATTCAACGGTGGTGATCACGGATGAGGGCGTTTTGGTCTTAGACTTCCACATCGAAAACGCCGATCAAACACTTGAATTTATCCGCAAGAGCACCGACAAAAAAATTAAATATCTGATCACTTCGCACAGCGCCGGTGACCATGCGTCAGGCGCCTGGCATTTCCGCGAAGACGCGCCGGTCTGGATCGCGACGAAAAACCAAGCGCACGATTTGCAAATGCAGGAGCGCGAAGAGTTTATCGAGCGCAGAAATTCCAAAGACCCGCGCTCCGCGGCTTACCAAAAAGGAGAACCGCTCACGCCGACGATTGCGATCGACGGCCCGATGACGCTTTACTTCGGCGGCCTCACGTTTCAAATCACGCCGGAAGCCCGCGCCCACAGCACCGGAGACTTGACGGTTTATATTCCGCAAAAACGCGTGATGCTGATGGGCGACCTGCTCGATACCGAGATTCATCCCGGCCAAGGCGAATCTGCCGGCGTATTTTTCTCCAACGTCAGCGGCTGGATTAAAGTCCTGGACAGCATCATGGCGCGCAGTCTCGCCGTCGAGACCTACATTCCAGGCCACGGACCGGTTCATATCGGCCGCGGCATTAAAGATCTTGAAGAGCAGAGACGCTATTTTGTCGTGATGAGAGACGAAGTCGCTAAAATGGCGCAGGCAGGCAGAACCGTCGAGCAGATCGAAAAGGAATTTAAGGTTCCCCAGGAGTTTGCGCATTACAAACGTCCCGAACGGCTGCGGCAGTTTCTCAAACTGTTCTATCATCAATTGGCAGAAACCGGATACTAACAAAAATGAGAGCTCGACAAGTAAAGGAGCAGCGATGAAGATAAAGATGTTAACCTGTGTATTGGTTCTTTCCTTAGGTTTGGCTTCTTCCGGATCGGCACAAACGGTCAAACCTATGTCGCTGGCGCAACTAGCGGCATACAACAAACCGGACCGGGAAAAGGTTCTGTATGCCGGCGCCAAAGCCGAAGGCAAAATCACCTGGTACACATCCCTCGCGGGCGGCTCGTACAAAGATCTCGCGGCTGCTTTCGAGAGCCAGTATCCCGGCGTCAAAGTAGAATCCTACCGCGGCACGCGGCAGGAGCTCGGCGCCAGGATTCTCGCTGAGAGCCAGGCCAAGCGGCACATCGTCGATACCATTGAAACAACCATTCCGCTTTTAAAGCTCTTGAAAGACAATAAGCTGATCGCCCCGTATTATTTCTCAACCGAGACAAAGTACCCCGAGCATGTCAAAGAGAAGGACGCTAAAGGGCTAGTGTACTGGGCGATCGATCGCGAGTCTCACATCGGTCTGGCTTATAACAAGAATTCGATACCAGCCAACCTGGTGCCAAAGAACTATGATGGTTTGCTGCGGCCCGAGCTGAAGGGCAAGATCGGCTTCGCGGGAAGCGACACCGGCGTGACCGTCGTCGGAGCGATGCTCAAGTTCAAAGGTGAAGAATATTTTAAGAAGTTGAACGAGCAAAATCCCGCGGTTCATAACGTCTCAGGACGAGCGCTTCTCGATATGGTGATATCCGGCGAGGTCGGAGTATCGCCGACAACCTTCCGCAATCATGCCGAGGTATCCCTCAAAGCCAATGCTCCCATCGAATGGCTTCCTATGGAGATTGTGCCGTCCAACTCGGGATCCACCGCCGTTTCGGCCAATGCGCCGCATCCACACGCTGCCCTGCTCCTGGCCGACTTTATTTTAGGTCCCGGCGGACAAAAAGTGCTTGAGCAATACGAGTACGGCAGCCCAATCAAAGATTACGGATTCAAGCGCTGGTATCCTGAGCAGGGACTCACAACCGATCAGTATGAGAAACTCGATGAGCTATGGAACAAGAAATTGCGCGAGCTAGCTCGCAGATAGATTTTGCAGCTTAGGCAAAGTCTGTGACAATTCATAGCTCATGATCAGGAGGATTGACTCGCGCCAAATCGCCAAGACGCAAGTTCGGATATCGTTTTTTCCTTGCGCCTTGCGCCTTTGCGCGAGATACTCCGAGATTGGTTGGAACGCTGCCGCTGCTATGTCTCCGTGGTGATTGTTTAGTTGGCCGCGACTCTGCGGCAGGAAGGTAGCTAGTTTTTTCTGGAGGAGGCAAACATGAATACCGGCTCCTATATCGACGGCAAGTGGTTTCATCCAAAATCCGAGCGGCTGGTGCGCAACATCAATCCAGCCGACCTCAACGACGTCATCGCCGAGTTTCCCGCGGCAACATCACAGGATGCGCACCGCGCGATTGAAGCGGCACAAGCGGCTTTTAAAGGCTGGAAGAGAACGCCTGGACCCGAGCGTGGCCGCGTCCTCTGGCGCGCGGCCGATATCGCGCGCCAGCGCGCTGACGAAATCGCCCGCACCCTGACCCGCGAAGAGGGCAAAATCTTGAAGGAAGCCAAAGGCGAAGTGCTGAAGGGTATTTCGCTAATGGAATTTTATGCCGGCGAAGGTTATCGCATGCACGGCAAGACGCTTCCGTCGGAGGCGCGCGATACTTTTACCTACACGGTTCGCAGGCCTTTGGGAGCGGTCGGCCTGATCGCCCCGTGGAACTTTCCCTGGGCTATTCCGGTCTGGAAATCCGCGCCGGCGCTGGTCGCCGGCAATACCGTGATATTCAAACCGGCCGAGCTGACACCGGCCACGGCGGCGTTGCTCGCCGAGATTTATGAACAAGCCGGCCTGCCGCCGGGTGTTTTCAATATGGTGGTAGGTTCCGGCTCGGTGGTCGGCGAAGCGATTGTCAATTCTCCGACCATTCGCGCCGTATCCTTCACCGGATCCAACGAAATCGGCGGCGCGCTCTACGTTAAAGCGGCGCAGCGCGGCGCAAAAGTGACCTGTGAGATGGGCGGTAAAAACGCGGTCATCGTCATGGCGGATGCCGATCTGGATAAGGCAGCCGTTGCCATTCACGGCGGCGCCTTCGGTTCCACTGGACAGCGCTGCACGGCAACATCGCGGGTGATCGTCAATCCGGCCATCAAAGACGCGCTCACGGAGCGGCTTATCGAAGCCGCCAAGAAAATCAAAATCGGCTCCGGTCTGGATGAAACCGTCGATATGGGTCCGGCCGTGGATGAGAAGCAGTGGAAAACCGATTTGGACTACATCAGGATCGGACAGGAAGAAGGCGCTCGCTTGCTGCTGGGCGGCAAAAAGCCCGAGCACCTCGGCAGGGGTTACTTCGTCGCACCAACAATTTTCGATAATGTCGCGCCCGGCATGCGGCTCTTTAAAGAGGAAGTCTTCGGACCCGTACTTTCGGTCTCCACCGCCAACAATTTAGAAGAGGCGTTGAGTTATGCCAATGGCGTGGAATACGGCCTGACCACTTCGATCTTTACCGAGAACATCGATACGATCATGAACTTCGTCGAAGAAGTCGAAACCGGCATGGTGCACGTCAATGAGCCAACCATCGGCGGTGAAGCCCAGCTTCCCTTCGGCGGCACTAAATCCACCGGTGTCGGCGAGCGCGAAATGGCCGAAGAAGGCTTGAACTTCTTCACCGAGCTGAAGACTGTATTTATCAATTATTCGGGGAAAGCGGAAAGGCTGATGATTCGTTAAACGAATCATCAGTTTCAACGTTCAAATGTTCAATGTCAGAAGTCGGTGCCTGATTACAACGTCAGCAGTGAGAAGAACGTCGCGAACCTTTGAACAGCTTGAACATCTTGAACGATTGTTTCTAGTCCGAGGCCTGACGTTGAACCATTGAACGGTTGAACCGTTGAACGATGACACCGCCACTGCGGTGTCATCTATTTCGTAATCGGTTCGGTTCCAAGCCAGTGACCCACGTCGACGACGATACCTTCCGGCCCTTGATACTTAACCTCGTAGTGCACCTGACTGCCAAGTTCGACCCGTCCGATCTTGTGCGCGCCGGCTGCCTCCAGCATGCGGCTGGCTTCCTCTTCACTTTCAACGGTGAAGCCGATGTGATCGATACCGGCGCGGCCCGGCTCGCCACCCGGTCTGCCGGCCGCCAAGGGAAGCACCGTGATGTTGGTGGTGCCATCGGTAAGATCGACGGCGGTGTTCTTGCGCTTCTGCTTGATGGTCATGCCCATCGCATCTACGAAAAACTTGGCCATCGCGTCGACGTCCTCTGCGCGGTAAGCAATGTGTCGAATTTTAGCCATGATTTCCCCTTTATCGGATCGTTTTTATTTCCTTGTCGGCAGCCTGATCAAAAAGACTAGATGCGAGACGCGCCATGAGTCGTCGAGCGAAAGCGCACTCCTAGTGTACGTAGAAGCGAGCCGACCGTGCGCAACGAAGCAGGTGGCCTTTTTGATCAGTTGCTAGCCGCCATAAAAAACTTTATCACCCAGATCTTTAAGGGTTAGCGTCGCATCGTCAGGGCGTCCTTCAGGTTGCGCGGCAACCCCGGCATCTTTGACCTCACCGACGAAAATCGAATGGTCGCCCCTCTCGATGGTCTCCACTAGTTGGCACTCGACAAACGCCGGAGCGTTCTGCAAAATCGGCGCGCCAAGACTTCCCTTGCGGAATGGTTCGCCGCCGATCTTATCGCCTTCGCGCTCGAGCGCTTTGAAAAAGGTATAAGCCTGGTTTTTTTGATCCTTGCCAAGAATATTTAAAGCGAATGTTCCCGATTCCTTGATAATCGCATGAGCGCCGGAGTCGGCTTTCACGCCCACCACCACCAGCGGCGGATCAAAGGCAGTTTGCGTTACCCAGTTGACTGTCGCCGCGGCGATCTTGCCGTCTTTGCCTTCACCGGTCAGAACATAGAGCCCATACGGAATCATTCTCAGCGCGGTCTTCTTGATCTCTTTATCCATTATTTATCATTCTCCTTTCGAAAATGTCGCCGTCGCCGAGGAGTGACGACGACGAAGGGATTCTATGAGAGCGCTGGCCAATGCGCAAGCCGGTACGGGCTTCACTCGCAGGTTGCTGAAAAAGCCTCATATGCTTCGTTGCGCTTCGCCCGACTCGCCTTTGAGCTCTTTTTGAGCAGCCTGCAAACAGAGTTTTCAGCAAGCTGGTAGCCCGCATTCGTCATGATCAGCGTAAAAAATGATGACTGCGTAGGCCGTCGGGGTGAGCCCGGAGAGGCGAAGGCGCCGAGCGGTACAACTTCAACGACTTCTTTGGTGCTTGGCCGGACAATGACAACTCCTACCTAGCATTCGCTGCACCACTGACAGATCACGCTAAGCCTCGAGATACAGGCCCCTCGCCTTCTCGGAGGCGACTCACCTCGAGGGCATTGGTAGCGTGTGCATGATTCGAGCAGCCATAGATTCAAATGCGGAACGCCAGGATGGCGAATAAGTTGCCGTTTACTTCGAATTCCCCCGCTTCGCTCATTCCCAATCCCTCCACATGCGCCTGCATTGAATGAGGATTGCTATGTGAGACCAGGGCGACGCCGACGTCGAATTGACCGGCCAAATCTTTTTTTTGGAAATCATACAGCCCGCGCAGCAGGCCGCGGCGGCGGTGCTGACGAGCAATGCATACCGGACCGTATATATAGCTGTTGAATGCGCTTAGCGGTTTGCCTTGGAACCAAGCCTGGTCGTAGGACTCGAGCATTTTCGCAACCACCGGCGAGCCATGGTCGAATTCGCGCCTGATTCCGCACAAGCAACCGGCAAGGTCATCGTCCATCGTGACGATGGCGATCCCGAGATCGCTCGCAATGGCGGCAACCTGATCCGAACCGAACTCGGCGGAGAGAAAACCTTCCCGGCGCTCCTCGTGCCGTGAGGTTCGCAATATAATTAGCCCGCTGCAGCCGAACGATTCCGGCATAATCTTCGGGCCCGGCGCGTCTATATTCGATCCCCCGCATAATGCTTAATGCCTGGGCCAAGCGCCGCCGTCTGGCGGTTTCACCGGCGCAAAGCCGCGCGCCCACTCAGCCACAGAACCGCCCAAAGCTCCGGCGGGAATCGCCGCTGCATAGGCAATCAGCATTTGCCATTGATTGAGTCCCGTGCCGTTTTCACCGACCGATTGCAGGATGAATCCGGTCAGGATCGAACCTACACCAACAAGGCCGCCGTGCTTCATCTCCAGTACGCCCGCTTTAAGGCCGGCATAGAAACCACCGATCGCAGTACAAAACGTGCCGATTACCAGACTGGCCATGATGCCTTCGCTGGAACTCCAGTACTGAGATAATGCCTCTTCGGAAATGGCACCCGGCTCGCTTAAATCCCGCGCTACGAAGACAAAGTAATAGATCGTTGACAGAAGCATCGTAGCAACAATATCGACCGCGACACCGATGATGACCGGGCGGATTTTGATTCCGGTAAAGAATCCGGTCGGCTCAATCGGCGGCGGTGGATTATTAGTTTTGGGCGGGAGACTCTGCATAATGTTACGGCATTCCTCTTCAGCTAGAATGACTTATCCGTGGACGTTTCATATTGGAAGCGCTTTTTTCCTCGCGCAGGATGTTTTGCCCTTGCGTCCCGCACGAGGTTCAAATCGCATGTATTAGCACCCCGATAAAGGTTTTGCGCGTTTCCCGGGCGCAGCGCTGAATATTTTTAATATACCCAATAACTGGTCTTCAAAACTCTCTTTTTATCAACTTCATCGGCGGCCGCAATTTCACGGGCCACCAAGCCCGGATAACGCCGAGGGTTCCCGGGTTTGAACGTTGATTGCCATCGCTGCCGCCGCCAAGCTGCTATGGCGGGTTAAACCGCGCTATTCACGTGTCTTTTTAATCCAATACATACATAATGTGGTTGACTTCCATGAATGAAGGGGAAAATATCTTTTTGCCCGATCGAAAGGCAAATTCCCTCGGCAGATTATGTTTCACAGATTTCAATACGAAAAAGACTCTTATCCATATTTGGAACGTCTTCCCCTGCATGTCCGGATGAAGCTCGATCTTGCCGGCATCAAATTATCTCTCAAGCAGTGGCTCGCCTTCCACATCGAAGAACGCACCGCGATCTGCCACTTGCCGGTGGACCACCCAGACGAGAAGCAAGTTTTTAAGGATTACCTGAACTTTCTCTCCCGCCAGTATTGCCAGGCCCCGGCGCAAGAACTTCCGCCCATGGAACCCTTATGGGAAATTTCGGATCACGTTCCGGCACCGGTTCGGGAACGATCCGGCGATAACGGCAAGGCCGTTACACTCGAAGAGTGGACCGCTTGGTCCTCTCATCAACGCTATGCCTTGTACAAAACAGCTGTCTCGAAAAGCGAACCCGAGAAGTTTTTCGCGGTTCTCGAAGAATTGCGCAAGACAGACGGTTGATGTTCAAGACCCATGTCTAAGCTAACATCAAACGGCACTGGGCTCTCGCGCTTCGTTCCCTTTGGCTTGGTCGGCCAGACCAAGCCAAGGCATTACCGCGAAATGTTGGGCGTGCTCTGGGAGAACAAAACCGAACTACCGTACGCCTGGGATATCTTGAAACGCGGCGTGTGCGACGGTTGCTCTCTTGGTCCGTACGGATTGAAAGATAACGTTCATGACGGCGTTCATCTCTGTATGACGCGCCTGAAGCTTCTCAAGGTGAACACGATGAGCGCGCTGGACCCGTCGCTGATGAGCGATGTCAGCGCTCTTCGGCGGCTGGCGCCGGAGAAGCTGCGATCCTTGGGACGCATTCCTTTCCCCATGCTTCGCCGTCGAGGAGAAAAAGGCTTTAGCAGAATCACTTGGGATCAAGCAGTGGAATTGACGACCCGATCGATTCGCAATACTCCGCCTAATCAGATGGCCTTCTTTGCGACCTCACGTGGGCTGACTAACGAAGTCTACTATGTATTTCAAAAGCTGGCGCGCGTGCTCGGCACCAACAACGTGGATTTGTGCTCGCGCCTTTGCCATGCCGCCACCGTTTCGGGTTTGAAAGCGACACTAGGTATCGGCGCCCCCACCGGCTCGCTTGCGGATTTCATCGGTACCGAGATGCTTGTCATCTTCGGCTCCGACTTGGCCAACAATCATCCGGTGACCACCAAGTACATGCACTTCGCCAAACAACAGGGCACGCGCATCATCGTTGTCAATCCCATGCGCGAATACGGTCTGGAACGTTATTGGGTGCCGTCGATCCCATCCAGTGCGGTTTTCGGCACCAAGCTGATGGACGATTTCTACCAGGTGCGTGTTGGCGGCGACATCGCTTTCATCAATGGGGTTCTTAAAGCCCTTCTGGCCGCGGATCAGGTGCATCACGACTTTATTGCTGCGCACACTGCCGGGTTCGAGGAGATGAAAGCTGCCGTCGAACAACAATCCTGGGACATGCTCGAGCAATGCTCGGGCGTCACCCGCAATCAGATGATCGGATTCGCCCAACTCTACGGCACCGCCCAGTCTGCCGTGTTCGTCTATAGCACCGGATTGACCCAGCATGAGTTCGGCGTCGATAACGTCAAAGCGATCGTCAATCTGGCTCTGGCGCGCGGCATGTTCGGCCGGGAAAAATGCGGCATTATGCCGATGCGCGGCCATAGCGGCGCCCAAGGGGGAGGCGAATGCGGCGCCGAACCGGACACATTCCCGGGCGGCTTCGCGGTGGATGAATCGAGCGCGCGTCGCTTTTCCAATCTGTGGAAGCATCCGATTCCGTCGATGCCCGGCTTAAAGGTGCCGCATATGATCGAAGCCGCGCGTCGGGGAGAGCTCCAGTTTTTATATTCCATCGGCGGAAATTTACTGGAAACTCTTCCGGACCGAAATTTGGTCGCGAGAGCCTTGGAGCGCGTCCCGGTGCGGCTACACCAGGACATTCTGCTGAATACTTCCATGTTGCTCAACGCACAGGAATCGATACTGATTCTGCCGAGTCAAACTCGCTATGAACAACGCGGTGGCGGAACCTCGACCAGCACCGAAAGACGAATCCGCTTCAGCCCTGAGATTCCCGGCCATACGATCGGCGAAGCGCTGCCCGAGTGGGAGATACCGGTGCGGATCGGGCGCAAGGCCATGCCCAATGGCGAGCTTCTTTTCCCTTTCGACGACACTCAAAGTATCCGCGAAGAAATGGCCCGGGTGATGCCGATTTATCATGGGATTGAGAAGCTCTCCAGGGAGGGCGATCATTTTCAATGGGGCGGCCCGTTCCTCTTCAAACACGGCTTCACCAGCATGCCTGAGAACCGGGCCCTATTTACGCCGATCAAGCCACCGGATCGACGCGCTGCCCCGGGTAAATTCTATCTGGCAACGCGGCGCGGCAAACAATTCAACAGCATGACCTTCGGCCATACACATCGTTCAATGGGAACGACATCGCGCCAGATCATCTTTATGTCGCCGGACGATGCCGAGAGGCTCGAGTTGGAAGACGGCTATGAAGTGATCGTACGCTCGGACATTGGCAGAATGAAAGCGATCATTCAGCTCGCGCCGCTTAAGCCCGGAACTTTACAAGCATATTGGCCGGAAGCTAATGTCTTGATCCCGCGCCGGATCGATCCAGTATCCGGCGCGCCGGATTACAATGTGGAGGTTTGGATCGACAAGGATCAATAGCGTGGCGGCCGATGAGTCATCCAAATCGTTGTATTCGAGGCAAGTGCCTTCCCGAAACAACCGAGAGTTCGAAGCGCATGAAGACGAGGCCAAGATGATCAGCGGATCGGACGCTCGAATTTTAATTTCATGCGCTTCGTATCGTTCCTGTGAAGATCGTTTTAATGACACACCGGAGCATTTCTGCCATGGGATGGAGAAAAATGTGAAGCTACGAATGTTTTCAACCGTTGCCATACTCCTGGTTTTGTCGTTTAGCCCTGCGCCAGCCACAGCGCAAAAAATTCGCGCCGCCAGCGGCGGCCTCTCTGTCATCCACTCGCTGCTCTGGGTGGCTTACGATCAAAAGCTCTTGAAGAAATATGGCATGGACATGGAGTACATCGCCATCGAAAACGGCACGGTCGGCATGCAGACTCTGGTGGCGAACGAGTCTCAGTTCCTCTTTTCCACCGGATCCTTGGCAGTTAATGCCAACTTACGGGGAGCCGACATCACGATCGTTGCCGGAGGGATCAACTTCATTCCTGATAAACTGATCGTCCGACCCGAAATCAAAACAGCCGAGGATTTCAAAGGCAAACGAATCGCCATCAGCCGGTTCGGCTCCTCCTCAGAGGTCAACCTCAGAATCGCCTTGGAAAAAATCGGCGCGAAGGCCGATCAGGTTCAAATCCTCCAGCTAGGCGGCGTATCCACACGGCAGGCCGCTTTGCTTTCCGGTCAGGTCCAGGCGACGGTGCTGAGCGATCCTCAGGCGACCTCGGCCATAAAAGCAGGCATGAGTCTGATGGTCGATCTGTCGGACAAAAAATGGGGACTGCCGCGCTACTGCCATAATTGTTTTATGACAACTAGGAAGTTTCTCGAAACCCACCGAGAGCAAGCGATCGGTTTCATTAAAGCAATGATCGAAGGACTCTACATGATGAAGCGGGATAAGAATCTGGCGGTTCGACTGATCAAAAAATACCTGCGCCTAGACGATGAGAGCGCATCCATAGGATATGATTTCTACATCGCTCAGCATGGCGACGGAATGTTGAGCTTACCGGAACCAAGAGGTCTTGAGTTTGTCATCGCCGAGGTTGCCAAACAAAACGCTAAAGCTGCGGCAGCGACCCCTGACAGCCTGCGACTGCTCGATCCGACCATCCTTGATGAGATAAAAAAGAGCGGATTTATAGAACGGGTGAAATGAAGGGTCGAACTTAGAGGAGAAAACTAATCGAACAAGCGATCTCTTCTCTGAGTCCCCCCTGTGTGTCCCGAGATTTATCTATGAATCGCGCCCAGGAATTCGAAGTTATTGTCGCGAGTCTAAAGCGGCGGCACACCGGAGTAACCTCAACCGTCGCGGCTCTGATACCGGAACAGGCCAAGCGATTAGAGATTGCCGCTCTGGGTCCCAGTGTCCCACCGCAATGGCCGCGCATCAGCTGGAGCGATCTCTTCAGGCACGGATTTAATCCGCCACCCGGGAAAAGATTTCGCATTTGGCATGCGCGCCGCAACCTCGAGGCGCTCACAGGCCTGATTCTTCGTTCCGTGCTGGGCATGCCACTCAAACTCGTGCTGACATCTGCGGCCCAGCGCCGCCACAGTCGTTGGACGCATTGGCTGATGCGGCAGATGGATGCCGTTGTCGCGACTTCAGCTGAAACAGCAAATTATATTCCGGTACCTGCCAAGATCATCTCCCACGGCGTCGACACGGCGCGCTACTTTCCTGCTGAGGACCGCAGCCGGGAATGGGGCGCGAGCGGACTTTCCGGGCGCTTCGGTATCGCTATTTTTGGACGTGTGCGGCATCAAAAAGGAACCGATCTTTTCGTTGAAGCGATGTGCCGCTTACTACCGAACTTTCCCGACTTCACGGCCGTGATCATTGGCGCCGTGACACCGGACCAAATTCCAGTTTGCAAGACACCTCAAGGGCATCATCGCGGCTGCTGGTCTGTCGCAGCGCATCCACTTTCTCGGTGAAAGGCCCGCGGCTGAGATCCCTCTCTGGTTCAGGCGCATTAGCATCGTCGTCGCGCCGCAGCGTTGGGAGGGTTTCGGGCTGGTGCCGTTGGAAGCAATGGCGAGCGGTTGCGCGGTGGTGGCAACTCGCGTCGGCGCCGCTCACCACATCATAGTCAACGAGCATACCGGCTATCTGGTTTCTCCTGAGGATCTCGACGGCTTGGTCTCTCGCCTCGAAATTCTGATGCGCGACCCGCAGCTCACGCTCGAAATGGGGCAAGGCCGGGCGCGCTCATGTGATCAATCACTTTTCAATCGAGCGCGAAGCGGCTGAGTTGGAACGAATTTACGAAAGCATCTGGCACGGGGCAGACAATAGCCGGGATGGTTAGGCTATGAGCGTTTCGATTTGATAAACAAATACGTTTATCTTCCTACATAACCACAGAGTCGCTCGGAATGGTTACCTAGGGTCGAAGCCAGCCGGTTAGCCAACCTTTTCGGGCGACGATGGGCTTACTCAAATCCAATGGTTCCTGTGATCTCCGCTCGTCCTGCCACACGAAATCTCCCGCGCGGCATCGCGCTTCTCTACGAAGACAGGGACATTCTGGTGGTTAACAAACCGGCCGGCCTGTTAACGATGGCGACCGATTCGGAGAAAACGCGGACGGCTTATTTCATCCTGACCGACTACGTGCGCAAGGGTCGCAGCAAATCTCGCAATCGCATCTTCATCGTGCACCGGCTCGATCGTGAAACATCGGGGATCCTCATCTTTGCCAAGACGATCGAGGCGAAGTTGCATCTGCAGCAGCATTGGGACACCACGGAGAAGAAATACCTGGCGGTGGTTCACGGCCGGATGGAAAAAGAGACGGAGATTATTTCTAGCTATCTGGCAGAAAACAAGGCGCACCTGGTTTACTCGACGTCGGACAGGAGCAAAGGCAGGTTAGCCCGCACCGCCTATCGAGTGCTCGAGCAAACCAAAGACTTTGCTCTATTGGAAGTTGATCTATTGACCGGCAGAAAACATCAGATACGCGTGCATCTCGCCGAAAATGGCCATCCTGTTGTGGGAGACACGAAGTACGGAAAAGAAAAACGAGGGCACCGCGATCTCGCGCTTCACGCCCGTTCGCTTTCGGTTACACACCCGTTCACGGGTGAGCGACTTACGTTTGAAACCGCAGCACCGGATTATTTCAAACAGTTATTCAAGGGTCGGAAGTGACGCCAAGCTTGTTCTAGGCATTTGGCTGATGCTGTGCCGCGAACTTACTGCTCTCTCCTCTGGATCATTTCGATCAGGCATGCAGCAGGCGAATACTTAAAGAACGCCGGTTAAACAAATTGATGAGGTTCGCGAACTTTTGTGCGCTAGCAACTCAGCGCATCTGGCATACCACATCGACCAGCGCGGGCTTGCCTTCCTTCACCACCTTGACGGCTTCGCGCAATGTCTTGATGAGATCTTTGGGCTCGGTGATCGGACCGGCACCCCAGCAGCCATAGGTGCGCGCCATGGCGCCGAAATCGACATTGGGATCTTCTATGCGGATGCCGATGGTTTTGTTTTCCACCGGCCGGTTGCGTTGTAAGGCAACGCGCTCCTGGTGTTCCTCGTCATTGAAATAAGAGCGATTGCTGCAGACGATGCTCAGGAGCGGGATCTGATGATGCACCGCGGTCCATAATCCGCTGACGGTGAAGAGCAGATCGCCGTCGGGCTGGATGTTGACGCAAAATTTTCCCGACCCCTTGAGCGCGAGCGCAGCGCCCAATGATGCGGGCAAGCCGTAGCCCAATCCGCCGCCTTTGTATTTGCCCAGAATCTGATTGAACTTGGCCGCGGCCAGGTACAGATTTTCTTTTCCTTGCGAACTGCCGTTGGTCAATACCCAGTCCTCGCCTTTGAGCGCCTCGACCATCTCGGCGTAAATTCGCGTCATCGAAATCGGCTTCTCGTCCCATTTCGTTTTCAGTTCTTTTTCCAAGCCGGCTTTTTTGTCTTCGTAGATCTTGCCCCAATCGGCCCGACGCCGGCCGATATCGTCTTTCAGATCGCTCAATTTCTTCTCCGACTTCAAGCGCCGCAGCAGCTCCGGCAAGAACACCGAGGTATCCGCCGTGATCATCAGGTCGGCTTCCCGCAGCTTGTTGAAATCCGTTGCCCAGGCGCGCACGAGCAAGTCGTCGAGGCCGACGTTGATGATTTTGGCGCCGACCTGCATCAACGGCATCGGGCGCCGGTTGCCCTTTTCCTGCGCTCTGCGCGTGGTCGCGCCTTCAAGGTCGGGAACATCCAACGCGAGAATCAGATCGGCCTGCGGAATCACCTTGTCGCTCTGCCCGGTTAAATTGAGCGGATGCTGCACGGGAAAATTGAATCGCCCAAATTGATCGAGCACAGGCGCGCCGAGAATCTCAGCCAATTCACCGAGCGCTTGAAAGCCGGCTTCTTTCCTGCCGACCCAGTCGGCGATAATGACCGGCTTCTTGGCCTCGAGCAGCCAGCGAATCGTCTTGTCAAAACCTTCTTCCGGCGCTTGCAGCGGCAGAGGAGCGGGATAACGATCCAGGGACGGAAAGGTCACTTCGCCTTCGAGTTGCTTCTCTTGAACATCACCGTCATAGCAGATGTAAACGGGCGCCTGCGGCTCGGTCGTCGCCAATCGATAAGCCCGAATAAAAGAATCGGGAACCGCTTCAACACTGGCCGGCTGATCGTCCCATTTGACGAAGTCGCGGACGAGGTTTCCTTGCACCAGCGCGGTATGCACCCAGTCGATCCACGGCCGGCGATTGGCTGTGTCCATCGGACCGGTGCCGCCCAGCACAATCACCGGCAGCCGGTCCGCCCATGCATTGTAGATCGCCATCGAGGCATGCTGCAGGCCGACGACGTTGTGCACCGCCGCGGCCATCGGGCGGCCCTTGGCCCGGGCATAGCCATGCGCCAGAGCGACGGCGATTTCCTCATGGGTGCAGAGAATGATCTCGGGTGCATGGTTACCGCCGTAATTGACCAGCGAATCATGCAGGCCGCGGAAGGTCGCTCCCGGGTTGATCGCGATGTATTCGAACTCGAATGCCTTCAACAGATCGACGACCACGTCCGAACCCCACTCCGCGCGAGGCTTCTCGATCTTTCGTGCTTTGCTCATAATCTTGTCCTTTCATGCTTAGCGGCGCCAGCCCAACCAGCCTCACCCTGATCGCGTTCGAACTGCCGGCACGACACGTTCGACGACCACGATCGGCTGGACACGGCTTTACGTTTTTGGAACCGCCATCCCGCGCTCTACCGCCGGCCGTTGCGAAATCGTTTCGAACCAGCGTTTAACGTTGGGGAACTCTTCGAGCTTGACGTTATGGCCGTCGTGACGACCGACCCAAGGATAGGTGGCAATGTCGGCGATTGAATAATCGCCCGCCAGATAAGCTCTTTGCCCCAAGGTCTGCTCCAGTACTTTGTACAGGCGAATCGCCTCTTTATAGTACCGCTCGATGGCGAAGGGAACCTTTTCTTCGAGCCGGTAGAAATAATTGGCCTGGCCGAACATCGGCCCCACTCCGCCCATTTGAAACATCAGCCACTGAATCACTTCGTAGCGCTTGGCCATCTCCTGGGGCAAAAACTTTCCTGTTTTCTCCGCCAGGTACATTAGAATTGCCCCGGACTCGAACAGTTTCAACGGCTTGCCGCCGGGTCCATCGTTATCGATGATCGCGGGGATTTTATTGTTGGGATTGATCGCCAGATACTCGGGTTTGAGTTGATCGCCCTTGGCGATGTTGATGGGATGGACTTCATAGGGAAGCTCCACCTCTTCGAGCATGACCGAAACTTTTTTTCCGTTGGGCGTGGCCCATGTATAGAGTTGAATCATGGGTAACTTCCTTTCTGAGCTTTGACGACTTTAGCGCTCGCCAGAACGATAAAAACAGAAATAATCAAACACGCAAGGGAAACCCAGAACGCAATCGTATAGTTATGATTGAGATCGAAAAGAAACCCGCCGAGCCATGCGCCGATCGCGCCCCCCAGCCCGATACTGAAGGTGAAGTATCCGAAGATCGCGCCGAAGTGCTTGCCGTGAAAAATATCCGCCGAGATAGCCGAAAGCACCAATGCGCGCGAACCCTGGCCGAGTCCGTAGCAAACCGCATAGGTGTAGAGCAACCACGGCGCTCGTCGTATCATGCAACATCAGCAGAGCGAAAATTCCGAGAGCGGATATCACCTGAACCCAGGTAAACACCATTTGCCTGTTCATAATATCGGCGAGGTAACCGAAGAGAATTCTGCCGCCGATGCTGATCACTCCCATCAAACCGAAGATCGACGCGGCAAAGACCGTGCTGTAACCGACGTCGACCGCATGGGCGACTTGGTGCGTCACAATGACTTGATTACCCATGCTCGCCAGTGTTCTGGCGATAAACAGCAGCCAAAATGCCGGATTCGTCAAAGCGCGCCTGACCGTCCAATCCGTTTCGGTATGCTCTGCTGCCGATTTCGTTGTCGCGCTTTTCGTCGGTTCTGAGCTGATCGTGAGGACGCGCGGCAGAAACAGCGGCACCGGCGGAATCACCAGCAGCGCCGTGATCATCGCTACCCCGATGTAGGCATAGGACCAGCCCCATTTGTCGATAAGCAATTGCGCGAACGGGACTAACAATACGATGCCGACACCACCACCGGCCCAGGCGATCCCCAGCGCAGTGCCGCGGCGCTGCGGAAACTCCCGCGACAAAATGGCAACGTGAGGCACCATGCCGATCAAGGCGATGCCGAATGCCGAGATAATCCCAACCCAAAAATAGAAATGCCAGATCGAAGAAATTGTCGAAGCAAACCCTAATCCGACGGCCAGCACCAAACCACCGAGCATCAGAGTCTTGCGCCCGCCGATGCGGTCCGTTAAAGCACCGGCGAGCGGCAAACAGGCGCCCTCGAAGATAATTGCCAGCGAGATTGCACCCGCTGTCATGGCTCGCGACCAGCCGAACGCCGTTACCATAGCGACGAAGAAAACACCGAAAGTACCGTGAAGACCGCGGCTGACTGCGATGTGCAAAAACGCCAGCGCTATCAGGCCGTATTTGTTCAACAGTACCGATAAAGATAGCATCGCCTGAGTTGTCTCAGCTTTTGCTTGCAGTTTTCATCTGTTCCGTACTACTGTCGCCGCCGCCGCAGCCTTGCCCCTCATTGCGGAACAAGCCATTGCTAATAGAGCCATGATACCGCCGGTGAAAAAACTGAAATTCATCGCCTGCACAAACGCCGTGGCGTTTGCCGGCGCCGGTGTCGCCGTCGGATCACCGCTGTAGTAACGAAACGCCGCGGTAAGCAGCAAGGTGCCCAACGAGACACCGAATGTCGATCCCAGACCGAACATGACATAGATCGCGCCGGTGGCAACGCCTCGATGTTCTGCCGGCACCGACGTGATCATCGCGGTGTGATTCGATGTGAAAAATAGCGCCGTGGCCAATCCCCACAGGGCGAGCACGGCAACCGCCCAGGCCCAGTGCGAATCAGTTCGCAAGAAGGAGCCCAGGAACGCGGCACAGACCAGAAAAGCGATGCCGATGGTCGCCGGCAAGCGCGGCCCCACCTTGTCCACCGCCCAACCGACAAATGGCGACAGCGTCACGGTAAAAATCGGCGCGCTGATGAACAATAGGCCGATAAAGGACGGCGCTAGGCGCAGAATGTCTTGCAGGTAGAAAGGCAACATGAACCCGATCATCACTTGGGCAACGCCGACCAGCAGCAAAGTTAAACTACTCAAAGAAAACATCCGGATACGAAACAGGGATAGATCGAGAATCGGACTGGCGCAGGTTATCTCGCGATAAAGAAAGCCGCCGAAAAGCAAGACAAAGCCGCCGACAATTACAAACCGCATCGCCGCGCCGGCAGCTTCCATAATCCGATGATCGATGCTCGCGATCAGCGCCACAGTGGCCGCGATCAGAAGGAGCGCGCCAAGATAATCAATCGCGCGCTGGGATGAAGCAGTCGTCGGGCGCGCCGAGATGTTTCCTTTCATGCGATTGAAGAGCGTCAATAGAATGCCACAAAGCCCGATGGGCATCAGAAAGAAGAACACCGCGCGCCAGTGAATATAGTCGATGATCAGGCCGCCGACACTGGGACCGATGAGCACGCCTGAGTGAAAGGCCGTCGTCATATACCCCTGCGCTCTGCCCGATGATTCCTTGGGCACGGATTCCATGGCTAATGCCCGCCCCTGGGATTGGGTCATGGAGGCGCCGACACCTTGAAAGAGCCGAAATACAATCAACTGGGTCACGTTCTGGGACAAGCCGCACAGCAACGCTGCCAACGACGAAATCACCAGGCCAGCGCCAAAAAGAGTGTGCCGGCCGTAGACATCGCCAACCCGGCCAAAAACCAGCGACAAACTAATCTGCGAGATTTGGTAAGCAATGACAGCCCAGGAGATCGCGATAATGCTCGTTTCAAGACTATTGGCCACGGTGGGTAACGAAACGGTGAAAATCCGGCTTGCGGTGCCGGCCATAAAGTTGCCGAGCGCCGCGTTGATCAGCAGTAACCAGTTGATACGTGAATCCATGTTCTAAGTCGACGGTGTGAGATCGCTGGAAAAGCAATTATGGCGAGATTTTTTTGCTAAGGCAGCTTGTCGAGCGCTTGCGGCGTTACGGCGTTCCCTTGCGATAACCAACTTACCACCACCAAGCGCACGAAGACCACGAGAATTCAAACATTTATCTTTTTACTTCGTGCGCTTCATGCCCTTCGTGGTTCAATAGTCTTTTCAACTTGATTGCTCATGAACACGACCCTATTCGCTTCACCAATGTCTCTCGATCGATCTCTATGCAAAACTTCACTGTGGACTCCACTTCCAGCGCCGGCACATCCGCGCCCTGATGATCAATTGACTGCCGCGCATTGCGTAGCTTTTGCAGACGCACGGCTTCCAAGCGGCTAATCCAGCGCGCCTGCACCGCCCTGGCGAGTAATTCGGGCAAGCCGCGCACCGACCATGGCGAGACTTTACACCTGGCCTTGAGCCAATCTTCAATCGCCTGATCACACAACACGACGACGTCGCGGCCGGAGAGATTCCCGGATGAATAGCCATTCAAGGCTCGACTCAACGTCCGAATCGCGCGTCCTTCGGCCGAATGGTGCCCCTTGATTCTTTCCTTCTCGGCCAGATCGGCGAACATCGCTTGTGCATCGAAACTCATTTTAGCTGCGCTCTATCCAGATAGCTTACCATGAAGCGCACGAAGTACACGAAGGTGATGACATATTGAAATAGCGAAGCTTAACTTTGGGTTTCCGATCGCATTTATAACTTCGTGCTCTTCGTGTCCTTCGTGGTTTTCATTTCCTTCCTCATGATTGCGTTGTGGCTCTCAGGATGCTCCGCGCTGTTGACACCGACGAGCCGAAATCAATAAGGTAGCGCCGGTACGATTACTTTTCTGGAGGTATTGATGGAACCCCTTCCCCGCGGCGCAAATTTTCAGCGAGCCAAGATGCTTTGGGAGATCGGCTTGCATATCGCCGGTGATCCGAACACACCCTATTACGGCCCGCGCGACATGTGCATTACCGTCGGCAGCGGATCCAACGAAAACTTTCGCCCATGGCTGCGCATGGCGACCGGCTCGCCGATTCTGGCGCACGCGGTCTGCCGCAACGAGTTGGAAATGGCGATGATCAATC
Organism: uncultured delta proteobacterium; assembly: GCA_963728565.1. GTDB lineage: Bacteria > Desulfobacterota > Binatia > UBA9968 > UBA9968 > WHTF01. Next base: position 32,294 of record CAVSLC010000006.1, on the reverse strand, counting down.
CTTCCGGGCTGCTTACTCAGGCGTATCGTGGAACAGGTTTATTTCCAACGCCGCTGCCCATCAGGATCATCGCGGTTTATCCTTCGCTCGATCATTTCGTCTATCTCGTTCATCCAAGAACCGGCTTGAAGTCGTTGGCCGAGATCAAAGAGAAAAAGTTTCCCCTCCGGCTTTCGATCCGGGAAGACGCAACGCATTCCACACGCGTGCTCGTCGATCAGAGTCTGGCGGCATATGGCATGACTTTGAAAGATATCGAATCCTGGGGCGGCAGTTTTCAACTTAACGGCGGCCCCGGAGATCAGCGGCGGCTGGACGCCTTGAGCGCCGGAACGGTCGATGCGGTTTTCGACGAGGGACTGCCGCTTTGGTTTGACGAAGCGCTCGCCGCCGGTCTGCGGCCGATCACCTTGGAAGATTTCGCCTTTAAATATTTGCTCGACCTCGGCTGGCGCAAGTACACGATTCGGCCCGGGCGTTTTAAAAATCTTAAAGAGAATTACACCTGCATCGACTACAGCGGTTGGCCGCTTTATACCCGCGCCTCATTGCCGGATGACGATGCCTATAAAGTCTGCGAGGCGCTCTCGGCTCGGAAGGACGAGATCTATTGGGAGGAGTCCTACACGGGGATCGGTCAGCTCGGCGAAAATACCGACGCCACCCCGCGCGACGTCCCGCTTCATCCCGGTGCCGAGAAGTGGTATCGCGAGCACGGCTTTAAGGTCTAGGCAGGCTGCTGAATAGCATGATAGGGGCTGAACAGATGAATCATGCGATCTCGCGCAAACCCGGCGCCGCGGTGAAAGTCGACATCGTCGATGCTCGATCGTAATGGACTAGAAAAGGAAGGTTTTGTCGCCAAGCTGATAATCGTAGTCTCGATTGCTTGTAGCGAAACGATCGAGAAAAGCGTGCTCGTATAAGTTCCGGTCTTCAGCAGAAGTAACACTCTTGCCTCACGCGCTAGTTGGGCGCCGGAGAATCATAATTTCTCAAAGGCACGAAATTTAGGAGTCTTCTGGAGCGCGACGGATGATCCTGGCCGGTCTTCGTCATCAAGACCAACTTTCGCTTCGTCTGAAGCCAAAGATTTAAGCACTCCATGGGGACCCAAAAGAGATTCATCCGATCGCGATGGTATCAATTCCGGCTTGTCTCGCACACTCGCGCTGGCGTAAATCGGCCGTAATCAGCGGAACCCGGATGGCCGACGCCGCTTGAAACGTGATCAATGAAGCCACCTGAATCGCGTCCAATGTTCTCAAGGCGGTCGTGCCTTGCAGCAATTCTTCAGCGCGCTCCAGCACAGAGATATTGACTTGCACCATTTCCCAACGAGCCCGATCGCTGCTCATCCTGCGCAATAACGCCGCGAGGGCATTCGCCGAGATATCGCCTTCTCGCCTGCGCCTGCACAGCGCAGATAGTATCTCCACAGGCGTCACCACCGACGATAAAAACTGATGCCGGCGCAACAGCGCCCTCACCTGTTCCGATCCGGGCTCGCGGATATAGCGCTTAACCAAAGCACTGGTATCGAAATACGCCCATCCGAGCGCCATCAGTTCTCGTCCCGGTCTTCTCTAACGGTCGCGGACAGCATTTTGCCCTTGATGCGAACAGGTTTCATGTCCGGCATCGGTCCCCTTTTTTCTGCCGGCCGTAAAACTCCCTCTGCTTCAAGACGACGGATAACGGCGGATTCGTTCTTGCCAGCCCCAATCGGTTTAATGACAGCGATCGCCTTGCCCCGTTCGGTCAAGACAATTTCCTTTCCCTGCTTTACCGCTTGGATCGCCTTGGAAAATTTCTGATTCGCCTCGCGCAGACCTAAACGCATACGCTCCCTCCATGTAGTGACATCACTACTTTAGCGTATTCTCGCGATTTCAACAAACTCTCGATAGCTCGCAAGAAGTTTTTCAAACGGCCCGTGACATTTCCGCTCCGCTGGCTCCGGAGACTGCTCCCGGGAGTATGGTTGCCGTAAATATGACTGCGTGACTTCGTGCCCTTCGCGGTGTCAGTTCCTCTCGACTGTTTCCGCAGGAGAACGGCATGCACATTCAGATCAAGGATGCGATCTCTCGCAACCCGGCGCCCACGCTGAACTCTGGAGAAGGAAGGTGTGTCGTCGAGCTGTATAGCTGTTGCGCTATACAGCTTCTATCCTGTAGCCGTTGAGACGTTATTCGATACTTAGGGATTTCATCAGCTTGAGAAAGTACTTCGTCTCCAACTGGAGTAACCTTGCCGCAGCAGCGCGGTTTCCATGTGTCTTTGTAAGCGCCCTCTGAATCAAATCCATTCGCGCCGCGTTCACACCATCTCGATAGGAAACACGCTGATCAGCTGCAGACCCACCGGCAGTCAGGCTCACCGGTAATTCGCTGCTGTTTGGGGCGGGCATTAACCCCAACACCACAGCGCGTTCGATTACGTTTGCAAGCTCACGCACATTGCCCGGCCAATGGTAAGCCATCAAGCTGCCTAAAGCTTCCTCGGAAATGGCGCTCACGGATCTTCCAGTTTCAGTTGAAAACTTTTTGAGAAAATAATGTGCCAGCACCGATATATCTTCTTTTCGTTCCCGAAGCGGCGGCAACCGCAAAGCTATGACATTCAACCGATGATAAAGATCTTCGCGCAACAGTCCGTTTTTAAGCGCCGCCTGAAGATCGCGGTTGGTTGCTGCTACAATACGAACATCCACCGCGATCGGCGTGGTGCCGCCGACCCGCTCGAATTCGCGTTCCTGAAGAAACCGCAAGAGCTTGGCCTGTAGTTCCAAAGAGATGTCACCAATCTCATCAAAAAATACAGTTCCCCCCTGCGCCAGCTCTAGCTTTCCTTTCTTGCGTTGATGCGCGCCGGTAAAAGCCCCCTGCTCGTGCCCGAAAAGCTCGCTTTCCAAAAGTTCCTTTGAGAGACCGACACAGTTGATGACGGCGAAAGGCTTGTCGCTTCTGTCGCTCCACTTATGAATATTGCGTGCGAAGACTTCCTTGCCTGTGCCGCTCTCCCCCAGCAACATCACAGTGGCATTGCTATTGGCCGCTCGTTTGGCGGTCTCGGTAACCTGCTTCATCTTGGTGCTCTCGCCGAGAACCAAGCGGTATCTCCGCACCGACTCTTCAGAGAGCACTTCGACCTCTCTTATTAGCCGGTGGCGCTCCAACGCCTTCTGCACGACCAGCGCGATGTGGTCCGGCTCGAATGGTCGAGTAATGAAATCAAAGGCACCCGCTCTCATTGCATTGACCGCCCGCTCGACCGAACCATAGGCAGTTATCATGATTACGGGTGTTTCATTTCCTAATACGCGGAGTTCCCTTAAGACATCGAGACCGCTCATCCCCGGCATCATATAATCCAGAATCACTAAATCTGCGGGTGCTGCTTCGAGTTTACGGATCGCCTCCCGTCCGTTGCCGGCCATATCAATTGTATAGCCGCGATGGACGAGCTCCTGTCCAAGAATATTCCTATTCGACGCCTCATCATCGACGACCAAAATCCTTTCGCTCATCTTCGTGCAGTCATCCTCGCAGACGGCTCGGCGGTGTAGTCGAGCGGAATGGCCAGCGTGAAAGTCGACCCTTTGCCTAACTCGCTTTCGACATCAATCTGTCCACCGAGAACGGCAACTAGCTTCTTGACGATAGCCAGACCCAAGCCAGTGCCGCGGTACTTTCGCGAGCGGGCCGCACCTCCACGGTAAAATTCCTCGAAGATTTGATGTAAGTCTTCCGTCTCAATGCCGATCCCCGTGTCTGCGATGGTTATTTCCAACCTGTCATCTCTAGAGAACGCAGAGATTTTTATTTCACCGCGCTCGGTAAACTTAACGGCATTGCTCAAGAGGTTTAAGAGAATCTGTCTTAGCTTCTCACGATCTGTCCGCACCGACGGTAGGTGCAGGGCAATATCGCGGCTTATTCGTACTCGGCCACTGTTGAGAAAAGGTTCGACCGTCGACGTCACGCTTTGAACCAGCTCGTCTATATTGACCGACTCTATCCGGCAATCGATTTTGCCCGCTTCGATCTTCGCCAGGTCCAGCAGCGTATCGATGAGGTCGAGCAGGCGATCCGCATTGTTGAGTAAATCCTGCACATTCTCGCGCTGCAATTTCGTTATCTGACCCTGCGTTTCTCGTAGAATTATACGTCCATAACCGATGATCGCGCTTACCGGGGTGCGCAACTCATGGTTGGCGTTCGCAAGAAATCTCGACTTGTGCCGGCTTGCCTCCTCAAGGTTCATATTAGCCGTGCTTAGCGCGGCCGTTCGTTCCGCTACCTTGTCCTCCAACTTCGAATAGGCATTCTTGAGATTCACAGCCATCGCATTAAACTCGTCGGCTAGAATCTCGATGTCATCTCCGGTTTTGAGATCGAGTCGGGCAGTCAGATCGCCTTTACGAATGCGCGACACTCCTGCTCGAAGTGTTTCCAGTGGGCCGACCACGCGCCGCCTAACTACAAATGTGGCAAACAAGGCCACACAAAGGCCGGTGAAAAGTAAGGCTGACGTCCTTACCATCGAGGCATACAGCGGCGCATAGACTTCTTGGATCGGCTGCTCTGCGAAGACCGCCCAACCCAAGCCGGGAACTACAACATACGAGCTAAAGACTTTGTCGCCTTTCACATTGTGGCTTACAAATGCACTCGGCTGTCCCGGAACCTGAGCACCGTCGAAAGCAGCTTTGACATGATTCATTTCTCGTACATCATGATTCTGTAACACCACGCTAAGATCCGAGTGCGCAATAAGTTGGCCGGAATCAGTAACCAGATAGGCGGATCCGGCTTTGCCAACCCGGATATTCGATATCAACTCGCCTACGTACTTGAGATCTAGGGTTCCTTGCATGATCCCGATCACTTCACCGGCAAACTGCTCGATGGGAACGGCAACCATCATGTACGGTCCAGTTGTACTCGTGAAGTGTACTGGACTGAAGTACGATCTGTTCTGACGCGCATTTGACAATGCTTCTGGGGAGGCAGCATTCGCATGGAATAGAGCCGCAGAGCGCATCCGCGAGGCGTCCGCCCTTTTAACCCCGCTCAAGTCAAAGGCTACTGCTTCAGTCATGGCGGGAGTGGTTACCAGCAGCCGCCTCAGGTCCCATTTGAAGTCCGCGGTGATTCCATCGCGGACGATTTCACGGGTTTTTGTCGCGGTTCTCATCGATCGTTCGATTTCTTGGATGTATTGTTCGATCTTGAATGCGGTCGAGGCGGCGATTTGTTGCTGTATCAGGCTGAAATGTTCCCAGCTCTCCTGATAGCCAAAATATACTTCTAAAAATCCACTCGTGATCAGTGCGCTGCAGATAAGAATCGCCAGTGCTAGAAAGTAATGGCGGACAAGACGGCCTTCTCTACGGCCTCGAAACAGTCGAACGAAATCAGTCACTGGGCTTTTTATTGATTGAAAATCCAAAACCCGTCCTGAACGACACCGAAGGATCTACGATCCCACGTAGAGCCGTCTATCTAATGACACTATTTGCTTCCAGCAATATTTCCGGCGGAATCGAGACGCCGATTGTTCGCGCCGTCTTTAGATTGATTGCGAACTCTAAGGGGGCGGGCTCCACTGGTAGAGTCGCTGGATTCGCTCCTTTCAGAAGCTTATCCACATAAACCGCGATCCGCCGCCAAACAGCGCTGCGGTTAACACCATACGACATCAGTCCTCCCGCCTGAACAAATTGTTGCGAATCGAACATGGACGGCAGCCGGTTCTTTAGCGCAAGATTAGTTATATGGGGAGCGTATTGGATCGTTGATGTGTGCCGTACCACGGCGAGCGCATCAGGCCGCATGCTTGTCAGTCTAAGCAAAACGCCCTCAAGCGTTTCTGAATCGACAAAATCGCGCGATTGTATCTTCATCTGTAATGATTGTGCCGCATCACGATATTCGCCTATGCTTGAATTTCGTGCCGGAATAATGACTGCTAGACGGGCAGCCGACGGAATCGTCTCCTTCAGTAACTCCAACTGTTTGGCATATAGGCCGGGCACGTAAGTCGAAACTCCGGTGACGTTCCGCCCCGGACGCGCGAATGTCTCGATAAAACCGCGGCGAACAGCGTTCCCGGAATCGTGCATGAGAATAGGAATCGTCTGCGTTGCTTTCACGGCAGGTTCCAACACTGTAGGTCCCGAAGGAATCAATATAGAAACCTTCAGTCGAATGAGTTCCCGCAAAAGTTCAGGCAGCGCTTCGGCCTTCCCCTCGGCATAGCGATAGTCAAGGATGATGTTCTGCCCCGCGATATACCCGAGCTCCCGCAGGGCGCCGAGGAAAACCTTTCGGTTGCGATACTGTTCTGGATTGGAAGCTGAGCCGGAGACTACTATACCGATGCGGGGAACCTGCCGCGATTGGTCTGCCTTAGAAACATTCTCAAATAACGTCTGCACGGCCATCAGTACAACCAGCAGAACAAAGATTTTCATACAAGCGGTTTCTTACTCGCGAGCAAAAAGATCAGCCCAAAATTGATTATCTAATCACCTCATTCGCTTCCAGCAAAATCTCAGGCGGAATGACAACACCGATCTTTTTCGCAGTCCTAAGATTGATAGCAAACGTGAGTTGAGTCGGCTCAACAGGCAGATTCCCCGGATTTGCCCCTTTCAGAATTTTGTCAACGAACACGGCGGCGCGCCGCCACGATGCGGTATAGTCGATACCATATGACATCAACCCACCGTTGCGAACGATTTGCTCTGCACCGTGCATCGAGGGCAGCCGATGCTTTAGGGCGAACTCTGTGATGAGCCCAGAATGATTAACGGTCAGATTGTGTCGAACCGTTACGAGCGCATCGGGATGCATCACGGCGATTCTTGCCATTGCCGGTTCGAGGTCCTGGCTAGTCTCTACCGCGAAAGAGTGAATCCTAATACCCAACTTTGCTGCCACCCGGTTATATTCTCCGATACGATCCGGACTTCTATGTTCCGGATTAAGAAGAGCAACGCGTGTGATAAAAGGCAGTGTCTCCTTCAGTAATTCCAGTCGCTTACCACTTACCCCGGCATTGTCGCTAGACAGTCCCGTAACGTTGTCGCCCGGACGTGAAAGGCTTTGGACGAAGCCACGGCTAATAGGATTACCACCGCTAACCATTACGATGGGAATGGTTTTTGTTGCCTTGATAGTGGGACCAATCGCTGTCGGTCCGTTCGCGACAATAACATCAACTCTGAGACGAACCAGGTCGGCCGCTAGGGTTGGCAAAAGATGATGCTGTCCATCTGCCCACCGATACTCAAGAGAAATATTTCTTCCTTCCGAATAGCCCATCTGCTTAAGCTGACGAAGGAACGCTACACCCTCAACCTGCTGAAACTGCAACAGGCCAATACGGGCTACTTTTCCTAGCGCCTGTGCGTCAGCAGATGTATCAACCGAACATACGGCAGCCGCGAGGAGAAACAGCACAAGGCATGTTTTCATAAAAACCCCCGGGCTCATATACCACAGAGTTGCCCCGCGATGGTATGCCGCTGATTGCTGGCGCAATGCTAGTGCCATCGGTAGATATTTCGTTAAGCTCGTGCGCCAGCCCTCACATAATCTGTTTCAGCTCATGTCCACAAAAGAGAGGTGGCATTTAGAACACCTACGGTGGAGAAAAAGCCACCGAACGTGTGCTTCCGAGCGCTGCTATCGGACAATTGATCATAGATTGTAGGCGTCAGCAGACATTTCGCCCTTGGCACTCTGATTGCCAATAAACATCAGCCACTCAGGCATCACCCTCGCACGGGGGCGACGCCAGTGTTGACGCACGCTAGAGCAACACGTCTTCGCGGAGAAAACGATCTGACATGTTGCCGTATGACCGATGGGTCACGAAGAGCGGTAGAAAAAAGCTAGCTCAGAGCCAGTGACATATAAGAAGCAACTTTTCTCAGTTCCATGCCTGGGATATTTGGCTCAACCATTGGACTTTAAAGTCGACAACTCAAGAATGAAGCAGGAGGCGGAACATGCAATTGTGCAACAATCTTATACGGATACCGCTAAACAGGTACTCCAGGATTTTAGCGGTTTGCGCTTTAATTGCGTACGCGATTTCTACAGCTCCTGCGGCTGCATTTACCGATGTTAGGCTAGAGGTTAATAGCTGCCCTTATAGCTGGGCGCCGCTTCGAAGTACTTGTATCGATCCTGGTGTAATTACGCCTATTCCACTTAGTTGCGAACCTCCAGTATTCATTGTCGGAAGTCCTGCGACGCAAGAATGCGTTCTTACCGGCAACGGCGTAGTGCATCCACTCGATATTGAAGACCGTCAGTTCTCATCGATCAGTGCTACGAACGAGGTCATCTGGAATGGAGTGTCAGCACAAGGTGGAATAACACGGATTTACAACGGCAGCTTAACAGTCACAGCTGGGCGAAAGATTACCGTATCTACTACGTTTTATACTCTTGGTTCCGCCAGTCCTGGCAGGATTTCTCTTAATGCTGGAGAGTCAATCACCGGCATAGTCGGCATCCCGTCTTTTGATCAAACAGGATCGACATGGACAGTATGCGCCAATGCGCCGGTAGTCTCATTACAGAATAGTTCTCCCGCTCGCGTAACCGTATTAACGGGGCCAGGTTGCGAGCAACCGAAAATCTCAATCTCAGCTACACAAAACACAGCGACAGAGGGCGGAGCGGGCGGCGTCCTTACCATTAGCCGAACTGGTAGTACAGGAGCGGCTTTGACGGTTAACTATACACTAGGTGGTTCTGCTGCCAACAGCGTAGACTATCAGATGTTACCAGGCGCCCTAACCATCCCTGCAGGGCAGAGTTCCGGCACGATCAACTTGACTCCTGTTGTCGATGGAGTTTCGGAAGGTCCCGAGACTGTCTTCATCCAACTAGAGACCGATAGCTCGTACACCTTAGGCACACCAACTAGTGCAACAGTTACTATATTCGACCCCCCTCCACTCTCTCCTCCAGGAATTCCAATGGTTGAGATTGTGCCTGGCCCGGCTTTACCTTTGCCAAATCCTGCCGACATAGCACCGCGTTTATCACAAGGCACTTGGGACCAGATACTGTACTGGATAGATGCTACTTCTAGAGATTTCCCACCTGAAATCCTTCCTGAGCTCCTTCTCGCAATTGAGAACAACCGAGGTGTCGAGGCATTTCAAGATTTCTTGCTAAGAATCGGCGAAGCCATTCCTCAAGGGTTGTCCTCCGCGATAGCGAGAGTCTTAGGACCATTCCTTAACGTAACTGAAGCATTACTCAGTGATGAAATCCGAGAAGCATCACCCGTACTGATTGATTTTTACAACAATAGGAATGACGAGATCTGTCGTGGTATGACAATGCAAAGATGTCAACTACTTCGGCAAATCGAAGAATGGGATGGATCTCAACCGACAATCCCGATCGTTCAACCAAAGTCGGTACAGGATGGAACCTCCAGCTTTTCGGTTCCAGTTCAGAAAGGCACGCCGATCTTGCTCGACCCCGATATTGCAATAGGTTTCGAATACAATAGCGTTCCAAACGGCCCTCAGTTTTCATCATTTGTGCTCCCATATTTGGGTTCCATGGTGCCCTCGTATTTACTGGAGACAACTACTGCCGGAAATTGGACCAAACCAATAAAGATTGCACCACTTACAGAATACAGGTTTATACAGCGAGTGGACGGCTTTCGGGTGAGTGGTATAGACCCACGAGTCGGTTTATTACCGGAAGGTCACATATGGCTTACTGCACTTACATTCGATCGCGATGGCCTCTTTGAAGGATCGATAAGGGAACTAACAACACCGAGTGTGGCACTCCCAGTGATCGTGAGAGTTAAGCCTGGTGAATCTCCAAATAGCATAAATCCGAAAAGCAGTGGAAAAATCCCTGTGGTTATACTCTCTACCGTGGACTTTGATGCGCGAGAGATAAATTGGACATCACTCCGTTTCGGACGGACCGGCAATGAGAAATCATTAGACCTCTGCCATTTGGAAGATTCGAACGATGATGGATTGCCCGATCTAGCTTGTCATTTTAATACCAGGATTGCTGGATTCCGATTCGGTGACAGTGTGGGTGTCCTTAAGGGACAGACTCTGGACCAGGTGGCGATCATAGGAAGTGACTCGATTCGCATCGTGCCCTAATCAGTTTTTCTCGGTTCGAAGAAAAAAGGCATCTCGGAGATTTTTATATGTGGCTGTAATCGGCACGGTGCTAACGGCCCCAGTTTATGCGGAAAAGATGACGGGAAAGCTTGCATCTTCAATTTCGGTATGTTGGCTAACGCTTCTTCATGCGGAAACTTTCATCGCAAACAAACACGCCGCTTCATCCCCGTGCACAAGAAGTTCAAATGACAACACGATTGTGTATACGCACTCTTCGTTTTTACCGACAATTTTCTATATGGGATCGGGCGACCAACAGAGCCTTAAAACTCGAACAAATGAATTAACGAAAGACGAATCTAGGTAACGTTGCGGCTTAAGAGGGCATGACGATGAGACATAAATTTATTGTTAGTAGTCTAGTTGTAATAGCGATAACCGCGTCAATGGTTCTTGCTCAGGACCAAGCTCCAGCGCCGACTCACAAAGACGGCGACACTTGGCAGTTTAACATCAGCCGGAAAGGAGGCGCGGTAAGCTCGACCGAGTTAAATGATGGAACATACGAACTAGTTTTTACACAAGGTAACGTGAAATTATTTGAGGTAAACGGGAATCAAAAAAATGAAATAGAGGTAAAGGTGGACGGTGGACCTACTCAAGCACTCTTGAGCTTAGTCGGGAAAAGCGATCAGAGGCCGGATCTAAAATTTCCGCTCTCGGTCGGACAAAAGTGGAGTTACGAGTACCAAACTCGACCCGCGGGCTCGCGCCAGGATCAAAGGAGGTCCGTCGAAATCACCGTCGCCGGTATGGAGAAAGTGACTACACCGGCGGGAGCCTTCGATGCTTATAAGCTGATAAAAAGCGAAAGCTGGTCAACGGGCAAAGGCGCGGGAAGAGGCGGAAATTCAGTCACGTACTTCTTCAGTCCGGAAACCCGTAGCATCGTTAAGAGGTCGAGCCAAAGCGAGGGTGCGGGGGCAAACATCGAAACTGAACTGATCAAGTTCACTCCAGGGCCTTAAGCTTCGAGCTTAAACATTGATGCGCAATCTGGAATGCAAGTACATCGCAGCCCTTTGACGAAAAAGTTTAGGAGCAAAAATAATCATGACGAAGACGTCAATAAGGTTGATCGCTGCATCTGCGCTTCTACTCATACCCTTGTTTGGCTTTGGATTGTCGCAAGCTCAGGCGCAAACCCACTGGTTAGTCGGTCGTTGGGACGGAGCGATCGACGGAATGGCGGCGAAGCAAAAGCCCGCCAGAACGCTGAGGGTCCATGCCGTGGAAGCGGATAACACGGCAAAGGCGCGCTGGGCTATTACCGGGGAGAACACCGGGAACGTCACCGCGAAAGTAGATGGCTCTCAAATCAGCTTTGTAGTGGCGAGTTCAAAGAGCGTGGTCGAGCTGACCCGGGAGGGTGATGATTCATTAGCCGGCAACATTAAATTCGCTAACGGAAAATCTTTTCCGGTAAAGTTAAACAGAGTCAAGCTCTCTAACACATTCGATGGAGAATTGGCAGGGTAGTGCCACAGTGCTTCCGCGGTTGCGGCTCCGCGATTATACCTTTGGAGTTAAGGAATCGTTGATCACAGGTGACTTAAGATTAACATATCGCCGGGATATGGAGCGTGAGCCAGCTTCATCTTTTGATAGCGACATTACTGGTGAAATCGACAATCAATGGAGCCGCCGATCATAGAAATCAGGGGCAGGCGAAACTCACTTTTTCCAGGATGTTTTACTAGCACCGAGTTTCGAGGAACCGATCCGTACGGATTCGCGGGGCTGCTCCTATGATTTTGTGATGAAGCGCCGTTAGAACCATCTCTTTGGCTAGCGTTCACATATAGCCGGGCGAAGCGATGAAACCTCGGTTTGCGTGACGGCGTAACGACTATTCTTCCATTCTATTGAACCGTTCGCGCAGCGCGCCCAACATCGGCGCTATCGGCTGGAGCTCGCTTCAGAATACCAATGAACGCGGGATCTTTAGGTCTATGATCGATGAAACTGTAGACGACGAGAGTCCTGCACCATTCATCTGCGTATCTTTAGTTCTTCATTGCGTCCTGTCCTTCGTTTCTAAAATCCGACTCCGCACGTTTCATGACTTGCCCCTCGGTCTCATGCGCACAAGCCAGTTAAAAGATGCCGTACCTTCGCGGTTGACGTCGATTGACAGCTGTTACCCTCGGCCGGTAACATCAACGGCGAATGGGAAAACTGCGGCGTGGCGGGTACATCTTTGTTTGGTGGAAAGGCGATCATTCGCCAAAACATGTGCATGTCTATCGGGAGGGCAAGCTGGTGGTGAAGTGGGATCTCGATAATGCTAAAGCCATGAAGGGTCATGCCTCCAGGAGAGTCATCGAGCTAATCAAGAAGCTTATCGCAGAGGAACTGCTATGAAAATTCAATCGGTGAAAGTGAACAATAAAAAGAAGGGTTTCGAGGTCAAAGTCTCGGCCAAGAGTTATTCTTTTCCGTACATCAAAGCGAAGCCAGCGCCTAATCCGAAAGATCCAATTGCACGGGTGTTCGTCGACAAAGAGCTTGACCGTGAAGGATTCTCGTTCGAACTGGCATCGGGAAAAACTGGCACGGTCCATGTGGATCAAGTTCTGGAATACAACCAGGACCCCAATTACTTAAGAGATCTTTTGCTCTACAAACTGACGCTTGAAGCCCAAAAGCGCGTTGCCGCCAGCCCTTTGGCTAAACGCGAGATTATTCGCCGGCTCGGTACCTCGGCCACCCAATTTTATCGCCTCTTAGATCAAACCAACTACGAAAAATCGGTCGATCAGCTGGTATCTTTGTTACAAATTCTCGATTGCGACGTAGACCTGGTGGTGCGCGCAAAGAGAGCATGATTTCACTGTGCAGAAGCGCTTTCGGCTGAGCATCGTGATAATGGCGCGAGAGATCGATGGCTAAAGTAAACACGTAGCGGGGAATGTCGTCGTCGATCACCGTAATCGAGAAAGAACGTCTTGCAGGATCGTAATGAAGATTGAATATGATAAAGAGGTCGACGCGCTTTACATCAGAATTCAGGAAAAAGACGTTGCTCGAACCCAGGAGGTTTCTGACGGCGTGAACCTCGACTTCGATGGTGAGGGACGGCTGATTGGCCTGGAAGTCTTAGGCGCCTCCAGAAGGTACTCTTCGTCTGATATCTTCAATCTATCAACCGAAAACCTGATCCTGAATGATACTTAAAGCCTGTGCACCAGTTATCTTCGAACTGTTCAGCTTGGAAGCTAACCAAGCGGTAGAGGTAACGATCAATTCCCTCCAGCCTTGGTAATGACAATGTGCGCGGACGCAGTTGCCGCGATTTTTTCGAAGTTCATCGAGCCACACCCGATTTCAACTGTTAGATTTTTTCAAGTATTCGCGCAACGCGTCCAGGGTCGGCGCGATCGGTTGAAGCTCCGCTCTCGGCGATGCGAATCGCTTCCGGCTGTTTCAAACCGTGACCGGTGAGATTGCACACGACCACATCGTCCTTACCGATCACGCCTGATTTTCGCAGCTTGATAGCCGCGGCCACGGAAATTGCCGCCGCGGGCTCGGCAAAGATTCCTGCTTTTGAACCGATCAGATATTGCGCTTCGAGCGTTTCTCGGTCACTCACCGCCACTGCGCTGCCCCTGGATTCGCGCACGGCCGCCAGGGCGCGCCACCCTAACGAAGCTGGGTTGCCAACCTGGATGCTTTCCGCGACCGTCTGCCGCGCGATTACCGGAACAATCTCGGCCAGGTCGTTTTCGAAGGCGTCGACTATCGGCGCCGCTGCCGCGCTCTGGGCAACCACGAGTCTGGGGGCGCGATCGATCAGATTCAAAGAAAGCAATTCGTTGAATCCTTTCCATGCGGCGTAGATGCCGGTACCACCGGCCGTGGGATGTATCAGCCAATCGGGAATCTGCTCGTCGAACTGATCCACCAGCTCATACGCATACGACTTTTTGCCTTCGCGGTAAGGATTCGACGATAGACAATCGTACCAACCGAACTCTCTCACCGCCGCCTTATAAATCTGCGCGACCTCCTGATCGAAATTCCCATCGATGACGACCACCGACGCTCCATAGGCGCGCGCCTGAATGATCTTGGAAGGCGCGGTGCCTGCCGGAACCATGACCACGCTTTTCATTCCTGCCGCCGCCGAATACGCCGCGACCGAAGCGGCCGCGTTACCGGTCGACATCACCGTCGTGGTTGTAAAGCCCAGTTCCTTCGCTTTGGAAATTCCGACGCTGTTGCTGCGGTCTTTCAGCGATCCGGTCGGAAGAACGGTGTCATTCTTTAAATACAGATTTGTCAGCTCGACGCGCTCGCCGAGACCCCGCGCGTTAATTAGCGGTGTGCTTCCCTCGCCCAGCGAAACGATGCAAGATCGATCTTCGACTGGAAAGAAGTCGAACCAGCGCCAGATACTTCGGTCGCGACTCTGGCGCATGGCCTGAAAATCGGCGCGAGTCAAATGACCGATCTCGACCTCGACTTCAAGAATGGAGCGGCATAGCGGGCATTGAAACTCGATTCTAGAAGTTGCCCGGTGCGCACACTTCGGACAATGCAGGTTGTTAACAATTCCCATATGGATTTTTTACCTGGAAGTGGAGCGGAAGATCTCGCACGATCCCGGAGTCGATCTCAATTCGTTGAACCGGTCCTGCGCTCGATGTCGCTCAGAGACTTCTCTAGTTCCCCCTCAAGATCGGCGATATCGAATCCCACGGCGCGCGCGCCATCGAGAATGGCGATGCACAGCATTACCAGGTCGAGAGTTTCCTTCGGCGGAGGTTCGTCGGGATGATCATAGAGGTAATGATCGATGCGCGGTTTGAGCGTATGAAAGTCTTTGAGACAAACTACCGGCGGCGCATCCCGTAACGGCCCGGTGTTCTCCAACGATGGAGCAAATGCGACACCTCCCGGATCCACCAGCGCGATTTGTTTGCCGTCTTCGAAGAGCAGAACCAGATAGCTGCCTTGCGTCTCGGGATGAATTTTTTCTTCGAAGGCCGCCAGGTCACGCCATGGAATAACTGTCTTTCGTCCCGATGCGACGTCCAAGAGCGTCGAACTCTCCTCGTCCAACAGCGCTGCCTGCTTGTGCTTTTCCACCCAGGCGCTCACTTTTCGCTTTGCCTCGTCGATTTTTTCCATGACTGACTCTAGCATAAAAAGTCCTCTCCAGTCTCTCTCGGAACACTGGAACTCTTGGAACTACTAAAACAACGCGAACGGCTGCTCACAGCGAGTGACGGAGATGGAGACGCATCGTGACGCGGCATGACTTCGAAGCTCATTCCGGGTGGTTGACAGCCTGGGACCTTCAGTGGGATAAGCGAAATAAGTTCACAAAGGAGGCGACACGCAAATGACGCATGACTTACTGATCAAAAACGGCACGGTAGTCGACGGCAGTGGAAGCCCGGCCTACCAGGCAGACGTGGCCATCGACGGCGACAAAATTGCCGCTATCGGCAAAAATCTAGGCTCGGGAAAAAAGGAGATTGACGCCAAGGGACAGGTGGTGGCGCCGGGATTCATCGACTCTCATACCCATATGGATGCTTTTATCGTTCAATATCCTAACGGCAATCCGGTGGTTAATTATGGTGTTACCAGCATCGTTATCGGCGATTGCGGCGCCTCGTGCGCGCCGGTACCGCCGAAACCGGAACCGCGCAAGGTTTTAGTGCAATATCTACGTCGAGTGTTGGACAAGTATGTCGATGATAAGGACTGGAAGTGGAACACCTTCGCCGAGTACTTGAACTATCTCGAGGGCAAAATCGCGATCAATGTGCTGCCACTGATGCCCCACTCTCCGGTTCGTTTGACGGTCATGGGAGAAGCGGCCTACGCGCGCGAATCCACTCCTGAAGAATTGGACGCAATGAAGAAAATGGTGCGCGAAGGCATGGAGCTCGGCGCCATCGGCTTCTCCACCAGCCCGCGCGGCGGTCCCGCGATTCACGCCGGCACGCCAAGCACATTCGCGACCCATCAAGAGATCATCGAGTTGGCCAACGTTGCCGCCGAATACAACGGCTGCTTCCAGTTCAACGGCTTCCAGATGGTCCTGCAACCGGAATCCGGCGTTCCGGAAATGCTGACGAAAATAAAAACCCTGCAAATCGGCAACGAATTCCGTGTGCGGCCGGGCGCAAAAGCCGCGGGCATGCAGTCCATCAAATACATGGAAGAAGCTCAGAAACGCGGCCAAGACATTTACGGCGTGGTCATCCCCTATCAGCATATTCGCCGATTCAACGTCGACGACTGCTTCCTTTTCAACGGTCTGCCGACGTGGGAAGCGATCAAGAATTCGAGCGATTTTAGGAGTAAGCTGGCCGACAAAGAAATCAGACGCAAAATCGAAAAGGAGCGGATCGCTTGCGAGGGCAAACTCGAGTTTCCCGAATGGCATGGTTGGGATCGGGTGGTTTTCGAGCACGTGAAAAAACCGGAGCTTAAAAAAATCGAAGGTAAGAACGTCGCAGAGATCGCCCGCTTGACCGAGAAAGCGCCGGTGGACGCGTTCTTCGATACCTGGCTCGAAGACAATCTGGACTCGCAAATCCTTTATCATGGCCTTGCCAACGCTCACCCCGAGTTGCTGGCGGAAATGATCAAATCCGACACCAGCCTGATCGGAACCGATGTGGGAGCGCATCTCGATCGATTTTTCTGGCACGGCGCGCCGACAAAAGTTCTCGGCTTCTGGCGCCGCGAGAAAAACCTGTTTAGCCTCGAAGAAGCGGTCCACAAGCTCACCGGTTTTCCGGCGAAGAAACTTCGGCTCAACCGTGGTTTGGTCAAAGAAGGAATGCCCGCGGATTTGACTGTTTTCGATCCGGATAAAATCGACGACTTGGTCAGCAAGCAGTTGCCCGACGTCATCGATGCCGAGGAAGTGAAGAGACACCCGCCGGGAATGAAGGCGGTCATCGTCAACGGCGCGACGGTGGTGGAAGAAGGTCACTGCAACGATGTCTTCCCTGGTAAGGTCCGGCGCCAGCAGCTTTGCATCAACTAACTAGACTCTCCCCTTACGGTTTCTGACTATGTGGCGTTGGCTTAGCGGCCAACGCCACATTCCATTAGACCATAGCTTCACAAGGATTGAACCAAAATGAAAACCTGCGCTATCGATATCCATCATCATTACGTGCCCAAAAGCCTATTGGAAGAAGCCAGAAAGCGCGGCAAGCATCTCGGCGTGGAACTAACGGAAAAAGAGGGACAGCAGTCGCTGTCGTTTGCCGGCGGACCACCTTTCGTGCTCCACCCCGAACTCCCGGCGATCGACGAACGGCTAAAGATGATGGAGGATTCGAAGCTCGCCATGGCTGCGCTGGAAGCTCACACAGCAACATTGGGTTATCGCCTCACCGGTGAGCAAGGCGAAAACTGGTGCACCGTTTACAATGAGGGAATCAAGGGTTTGATCGACAGCCACCCGGGTCGGTTTGTCGGTATGGCCTCGGTGCCGCTCCAGGACCCGACCCGCGCCGCCAAAGTCCTGGAGCACGCCGTGCGCGATTTGAAGTTCAAGGGCGGTTACATCGGCACCAACGTCAATGGCAACTATTACGGCACTCCGGATTTCGATCCGTTCTGGGCCAAAGCGCAAGAGCTCGACGTCATGATCGTGATGCATCCGGAGGATGTCGCCGGCGCCGACAAGATGAATCCTTACGGCTTGAAATTGATTTGCGGCAATCCCGCCGATAGCGCGCTCTGCTTTGGCTTTCTCACCTATAGCGGCGTATTCGACCGATTTCCCGATCTAAAGCTTTGCATTCTCCACGGCGGCGGATTCTTCCCGTACCATCTCGGGCGCTTCGACCGGGGCTGGGAAGTTCGCGCCGGCGCCCGCGCCGCCAAAGCCAAGATGCCGCCCAGCGGCTATCTGAAGAATATCTACTACGACGACATGATTTATCGGCTCGATACCATCAAGTATTTGATCGGTCTGGCTGGCGTGGACCACATCATGGTGGGCACGGACTATCCCTATGATCTGGGCGATTGGGACGCGGCGAAGAAGGTTGAGGAATTGGACGTCTCCGAAGCCGACAAGCTACTGATGCTCGAGGGCAACGCCAAGCGCTTGCTGAAGTTGTAAACGGACCTGATTGATTAAGGAATTGCCGAGTCTATGAAGTAGAGCCGCGCCGGTACTGATTCGGTTTAAACAACGCCTCAAAATTGAGATAAAGCTCGTTGTGCTGACACGATCAGATGGAAAGCTGCAGGGACCGGACAGGTAAATGCGACCGGCGCCTGCAGACACCGGTCGCGATACAACTCATGTGCAATCCATCGAAACGCGATTAGCTCATCCACGCTGAATGATGCTACATTTGATTTCGTGATATCGTGGATTGTCTGGCCGCCGCCTCGTGCTGTTCACGTCGGGAGTACCAGTCGGTGGCCCAGCGCACAACGTCTTCTTCCTTGTCGCGGCACCTTTTCTGCACCATCGAAACGAACTTCTCGTAATCTCCTTCGATTTCCGTCAGATCCTCGTCGGAGAAGTCTTTCCAGTTTTTCTGCAGTTCGCTTCTGAATTCAGGCCAGTCACATTTGAATTGCTCCGGATTGAGCCGATGTTTGTTCATATGTCCTCCAATTATGTAGTGTGTTCTGCAAGGTGCACGGCAGGTGCCAAGCGCGATTCGGAAATAAAATGGCGAGGTTTATTCGAGGTTTTTTGCCACAGCAACTAGTGATGTGTCGTGTTTGCAACAAAAGTCTCGCGTCAGGGACATCTTCGCTCAGGACCTAAGATGAAGAGAACTGGGCGCAGCTTCGGCACATCGTTGCGCTGAGCAAACGTTGATGAGCTGGTCCGTCTGAAGCCTGCCAGTACTAGAACTGATGCGCATCCGGATAAACAATCTAAAGTTCCTCGTTCGCGCGCTGAGCTCGCGAAATTTTCGACTGTTCTTCTTTGGCCAGGCGGCGTCGCTTATCGGTACCTGGATGCAACAGATCGCCATGCGCTGGCTGGTCTATCGGCTCACCAAGTCGGAGTTGATGTTGGGTGTCGTGGCATTTGTCAGCGACATCCCGCTATTTTTTCTGGTACCGTTTGCGGGTGTTTTGGCGGACCGGCTCAAACGCCATCAAATACTTTTCGTCACCCAACTGCTGGCCGCGATCCAGGCTGCGGTACTGGCCCTCCTCGTCATCACTGAATCTGTCGCAGTCTGGCATGTCGTCGTCCTGGGCGGGATCCTTGGTATCATCAGCGCCTTTGATATTACCGCGCGCCAAGCCTTCATCGTTGATATGATCGAGAATAAGGATGACTTGCCAAACGCCATTGCTCTAAACTCTTTCATCTTCAACGGCGCGCTTCTAATCGGTCCCGCAGTGGCCGGCATTCTGATCGCGGCCGTGGGAGAAGGGCTCTGCTTTGCGATCAACAGCGTGAGTTACCTTACAGTTGTAGGCGCGCTGATGATGATGAAGATTCCCAAAAAGAAGTTTTCTTCGAGCGCGCTTGGTTTTAAGGCGGCCATCATCGAAGGCGCAACTTACACGTTTGCATCAGTACCGATTCGATCGATTCTAATGTTCGTCGCGGTGGTGAGTTTCGTCGCCGCATCCTACCCGCTGCTTATGCCCGTGTATGCGGAAGACATTCTGCAGGGCGGCCCACGTGTTTTCGGTTATCTCATGTCGGCCACCGGCGTCGGCGCGCTTGCCGGCGCGGTATTTCTCGCTTCGCGCAACAATCTCAAAGGCCTCGGAGAGATGATCGTGATAGCCGCAGTCCTCTATGGCATCGGATATTTTGCGCTAGCGCTGTCCAATGCGCTGCCGATCTCTTTGATTATCGCGCTCGTGCTAGGTTTCTCGCTGATGATGCAGATGGCCTCGAGCAACACTATCGTGCAGACTATCGTCGAGGATCAGAAACGCGGCCGGGTGTTGAGCCTGTTCGTCATGGCGCGCCGTGGCATCGAATCATTAGGCGGCCTGCTATTCGGCGCGATCGCTGCATGGATCGGAACGCCCGGCACGATGATGATCGCCGGCACCGTCTGTCTTCTTGCAGTAGCGGTTTTTGCCACTCAGCTTCCCTGCCATCCGGCAAGCGGGTAATTCCTTTGGCGAGAATACGGATGCAGCACAGCGTCACGAGGACAAAACACTACGGGGGGATCGCGAGCCATAAACTGAAACCTTCGGCCGATCCGATTCGAGGTTCTCAACCCAGAGCTAAAGTCCAGCAGTAGATCAGCACCAGAACTGCGGCGCTACCGCAGACCCATTGCATTACTTGTCCCGGCATAGCGGGAACGAACAACCCGACCGGAACTCCCAATAAAGCGCCGCAGAGAAAGCCGAACAGGTGCGCCAGAAGATCCGTGCGGCCGGTACCGGTGCCAAGCATCGCAAGTAAGCCAAGCGCAGCCGCCATTGGAATCCAGGCGCCACGTCTTCGGGTTCGGTTCTCGCCGCCTCCGAACCAAGCCAACAGTCCCGAGCACCCCGACTGCGCCAAAGATTGCAGTGGAGGCTCCCACCGAGATATGGGAAGAGCCTTGCATCAAGGCGTTGGCTAGATTCCCGCAAGCGCCGGCAAGCACGACCAGAGCGAAGGCAAGCCCGGCGCCTACGATGCTGGAAAGCGCCGTGACGAAAATGGCTGCGGCCACGGCGTTGCTAAACAAATGGACAAGATCGGCATGCAGGGTGAGAGCCGTGACTGTGCGCCATAGCTCGCCGTCAAGTATTCGGCTCGCTTCGGCGCTGCCTCGATCGAACCAAGGGGCTGCCTCTTTCCATCCTAACGGCAACGGCATGACTTAAGATCAGCACACCCGCAACGACGATCCCTGCGATCAAACTTGCGAAATC
Source organism: uncultured delta proteobacterium (assembly GCA_963728565.1). Lineage (GTDB taxonomy): Bacteria > Desulfobacterota > Binatia > UBA9968 > UBA9968 > WHTF01. The sequence goes on along the minus strand of CAVSLC010000006.1, from coordinate 11,242 downwards.
ATCCGCACGATTCTGGTTTTCAACAGGAGCGGTATTCTCCTTTTCGTAGGCTGCCAGGCCGGCAAGCGCCATTTCCACCTCAGCCGCAGGAACGCTGAGAACCACACCCTCCTCATCATGATGTAAGCTGGGCGATAAACCTTGAGTTATAAGAACGAGCGCCCACTCGTCGGCCACTCTAGAATCAGGTGTAACTCTTAGAACAACTTCCGAGCGGTCCTTCATGAGAGTTGATCAGAACTTGGAGCGAACTGCGTGAGCTGAGCTTTCATGTGCGTCATCGACAGGCGCGAGCGGTTTTCACTTACAACGTTTTTCGCGGCGGCCGGAGAACAGTGTGCGCGTCCGCTATAAGCTCTGTTCGGCCTTACGGCCAATGGCACGCAACATGCCGCCGAAGAGGATTCGATGCAGAGGATAGACAGCATACCAATATGCAAGCCCTGCCAAGCCCACGGGATCGAAAATCGCATTCTGGGTTATACGAGTTCCGCTGCCATGCGGTTCCAGTAGATATTCAAGCCAGGCGCGGCCCGGCAACTTCATTTCCGCAAGCAAGCGCAAACGGCGATTGACATCTACTGCTTCCACCCGCCAAAAATCCAGAGCATCGCCGACCCGCAACTCTTCCGGGTGGCGACGGCCGCGGCGCAGGCCCACGCCGCCGACCAGCAAGTCGAACCAGCCGCGTAACTGCCAGAGCCAATTTGCATAATACCAACCTGTCGCTCCACCGAGTCGACAAATCACGGCGAATACGCGTTCGCTAGGAACCTTGACATCGGCAACCCGCGAATCGACGAGTCTATTGCCAAATCGCACGCCGGCCCAGGTAGGTTGCGCCCCCGCAGCGGAGAGCGAATCGGACCAGCGGGTCGCGGCGAATTCCAGGTCTTCGTTGCGCAACGCCGCCGCAATCGCTGCCGCGACACCGAGCGGCCGGATGTCAAAAGCGGCGAGCGCTGCTGAATCGCGGACAATCGTCGGATTGCGAATGCTGTCGACGAGCTTTCGTCCAGTTCGCGCATAAACCGGCGTGATCAGCGCCAGCCACAGACTTGATAGCCTGGGAGTGATTACAGGAACCGAAATCATAATGCGCCGCAAACCGCGTTGCCGGGCATACTCCTCCATGATGTCCTTGTAGGATACTTGATCGGTTCCGCCGATTTCGAAGATCCGGCTTTCGGCGGTGGTCAATTCCAGAGCGCCGGCCAGATAGTCCAGCACGTCGCGCACCGCGATGGGTTGCGCGGTGACCGACACCCATCGCGGCGTAATCATGACCGGCAGACGTTCGACCAGGGCGCGAATCATCTCAAAGGAAAGGCTACCTGAGCCGATAACAATAGAGGCGCGCAATTCGATGACCGGTACTCCGGAGTCGCGCAAGATGTTGCCGACTTCTTGACGGCTACGCAAATGAGAGGAAAGCGCATCGCCGCTTCCCAAACCACCGAGGTATATGATTCGACGTACTCCAGCGCGCCGCGCGGAAGTGGCAAAGTTGCGCGCGGCGATCCGGTCCTGTTTCTCGAAAGACTCGGCGCTCCCCATGGAATGAACGAGATAGTAGGCCTGATCCACGCCGCTCAAAGCGGCATCGAGAGTGTCAGGGGCAAAGACATCCCCGGCAACAACTTCGGTGGCCTCGCCGATACGGGGCCGGAGATACTCAGGACGACGCGCGAGGCAGCGGACTCGGTAGCCTTTTGCTTCCAGAACCCTCAGCAGGCGTCCACCGATGTATCCGGTTGCCCCCGCTATAAAAATAAGATTGCGATCCATCTCCTGCTGCAGCTGATTCCATCTGAGTTATGATCGGATACGAGAGTTTCTGTCGCTTCTTGTTTACTCTTACAGAGAAAGCGTTATCTGCCAAGGCAACGCGCTGTAAGCTTAGAATGGGAAGAGAGGAGAAATGGCGCCGACGCGCGGATTTCACTCAACCGATGCGTCTACTTGGGGTGGATCTCGTCAGCGGTTATTTCAACCAACCTGCTTCTGTGTAAGCTCTCACTGCTCCGGGATGTAACGGCACGCCGCCGAATTCAAGCGCCGCGCGACCCTCAATCCGGAGCGGCTCGAACAGGCTTTTAAGGCCTCTGAAGAGGCGATTCATGTTTGGCAGATTATCCAGATTATCAACGATGGCCCGCGCCATGTCGTGAACGATGCTTTCAGATGTCCGCGCATGTGCCACCAAAACATTGACCACCCCGAGTTGCGCGATATCTTCCACCACTCCCCGAAAGGCATCCTTTTCAATAATGACGCTTCGGTAGAATGGAACTTCGCCGACAACCCTAGGCAGTTGGCCGGGCGCATAAGGAATGACGCGAATGTCGGCGCGCAGGCTCAGATCGGTCATTACACGATTGGGAATGGGTGGCTGGAACTGCGCATCGATGTTGCCGGCGATCAATTCATCAGCGCCTTGAGCAAAACTCATATTCAATGGCGTGAAGCTGTCGAAGCCGATTCCGAGCACAGCGAACATCGTTTGCACGTGTTGTTCCATGCCGCTGCCCTTGGTGCCGATAGCGATGCGTTTACCTTTGAACTCCGCGATGCTTTGGATCGGTGAATCGGCGCGCTTGACAAAAAACATCGGCCCAACATTCGCGGGCGCAACCATGCGCAGGTCAATCTCACGTGTGAATGGCGCCGCACCATCTTTTGCTCGGCCGATCCAATTCGAAGCCATGAAACCGAATTCTAGCTCGCCTCCGTCCAGTTGCTCCGCATTGTGAATGCTGGCTTCGGTTGTTTTGACGATGCACTTGTCTTCGACCCTGCCGCGATTGAACAACTCCGCGAATGCCGCTCCCTGCGTGTAGAAAGTGCCGCCATGTTCCGACGTACCCATGCGTATTGCCATAAAATTGCCGCCTCATATCTTCCGCTTTTTATTTAGTCTTACACTATCCCGACCGCTAGCTGCAAATTTCACTAGAACCGAAGCTGGTGCAACTCGCTTATCTTCGAGAATTCGAATTTCACTAAAGAGTCCCGGCGCATTTCAAAGGCTAATGGTGGGGGGTCGGTGGGACCGATGACTCTAGTAGCTTCGGTTTACGTGACTCGTTCCGTTCGCAAAAACGATTTGCCCACGTACACCCGCCTATGCTAAGCACAAGCACTGAGCAGCTGTTACATGGAAGTACGATGATGAGCCGAAAAAGGGGACCTAAGAATAGCTTCGGAGGAACGAATCGTTTCCAGCAAGTAATCAACAAACTTCCAATGTGATGTCGACATTACCCTGTTTTCGATTGCGCAGCTCGCCGCAGCACCAGATCATCCGGTCGGCAATTTTTCGCTTATAGACATATGAAAGAGTTACCACTCAATTACCGTTCGAAAACAATTGTAAAGCTGTCCATCGTAGTCGGTTGGTTCATTGTCCTTGGGTTGTCTTCGCCCGGATTCGCCCAAGAACTGTCGCGGTCGGACATTGAGAACCTGTTAAACGGAGGTGTGGCACAAAAACGAATGGAAGACCTGATCAAAGAACGTGGGATAGACTTTGAGCTCACAGATGATTTAAGGCAAAGGTTCAGTAAGATAGGTGCAGGACCTACAGTAGTCGACTCGCTCAACTTAGCGGCGATTCGCCGCAGACTTAAACTCGAAGCGGAAAAAGCAAAGGGCGACGCATTAGCAAAGGAGCAGCGCAAGACCGAGCCCGGCGAGACGGCTAAGCCCCCGACGAAAACTGATACGACTACCGAAAAGCAAGCGCTCAAGAGCGGCGAAGCACAAAAGAAACCAGATGCTACTGCAAAAGCTGAGCAGAAAGCGATCTTATCGGGGAAGCCCGATGCTTCCGCGCCGAAGGCGATCGAACTTCCTTCCCAACTGAAAGAAACCGCGGATCAGGTCTTGGCCCTGGAGAAAATCTCGATCCAAGACGGCGAGGTTTCGGGCGAGCTGGTAAATAGATCTTCCCAGGGAGTCTACGGAGTCGATCTGCAGGTGCTCTATTCGTGGCGTTGGAACAACGATTTTCATCCCGGGCGCGATGATCCCGGTAGAGCGGAATATTTTAGGATCGAGAAGGAAATATCTCCCGGCCAACGAGTTCCGTTCGTGCATAAGCCGTCGCCACCTCTGCCGGCGAGAAAAGATGGCACCTTCGATATCAGTATTAAAGTCATCGGTTTCACCAGGATCTTCCGTGAGACAAAAGGCGGTGCAAGATGATCTGTGCAATGCGGCACGCGGGCTTGCTGCATGGTGACTCAGGTCGCCGCGGCAATAGCCGATGAGAAGTGTTAACCTCTTGCGCATCTGCTTTCTGCTTTTTTCGAGTGCCTGTGGTGCGTTCAACACACAAGGACAATTCACATCGGGACGACAAGCACTCATCAGAGGCGATGCTGCTACTGCGGTGAATCAATTTCAACGTGTCGCAGAGCAAGATTCCAATTACCAAGTGACATCGGTCGCTTTCCGACAAAGTATCTGGACATATCTCGGGCGGGCGCAGTACACCCTAGGTGATTTTTCCCAAAGTAAAGAGAGTCTTGAGAAAGCTCTATCACAATCGAGCGAAGACCATTTGGCAAGGCTTTATCTCGGCTTAACTTTGCTGCGGCAGCCCATCCCGCCAATTCCGAAAAACCCATTTACGCTTAAAGACGTTTCATACGCTTTGACCCAAGGCGTTGCACCGAAACGAATGCTTGTTCTAGTGGCGGAACGAGGAATTTCATTCGATCTAACCAAGGAAGTAGAGAGCCAGCTCAAAAGCAGTGGAGCTGATGGTGTTCTGTTGGATGAGATTAGAAAACTTGCGGCCGAGAATGCGATCAAGCAAAAGGCGGCGGGTAATCCCGCTCAAGGCGCGAAAGAGCTCAGCTCGGCGCTAACCGCTCTCCGTGGTGATTTAGAGTCGGTAGTTTATACTAGTCCACAAGGGAAATTTTGGGACCCGGGTGGAGAAATCCGCAAGCAAATGGAAGCGGCTCTTCTCCTTCTCTCCAGCCGTGAACCGGATGTGGCGAAAATCATTTCTACAAGCGAATGGATAGGTCTCCGGCTCGAGGAAGAGATCGACAACGCACGCCGTGACGAAAGTCAACAACGGCGCGGTGAGCAAAGACGTTGATCAGCCGATCGATCAGACTACCTATTTCAAAATTTCAGTTAATGACAAGCAACTCATTGATTGACAGCTCTTGGCCTAAATGCTAAATCGGCGGCTATCCTTCCTGTAGAATAACTTCTTTGGGTGAAGGGAGTTGATGATGTTCTACTACAAGATCGTCGGCTACATCTTCTTGAGTGCTGTCATTGCTGCAGCCACGGCTTGTGGTTCATCCAGCGCGAAGCCTGATGCTGGGTTGGCCGGCGCCGCTAATCCCTCTTCCTCTTCTTCTCAACCTTCAGGTGAGGGGCGGGCTGATGCAGCGCGCGAGTCGAACTTATCCTCGGGTTCGCTCTCAAGCGAATCGAAGGGCGAGAAATCGCCGGCAACGTCCTCCTCGAGCTTGGAACAACTGAAAGACGGAAAACCCACGAAGACGGCGGCATCCAGTCCCCTCAAGGATGTGCTATTTGAGTTTGACAGGCACGACCTCACGGCTGAAGCGCGGGATACTCTTAGGAGTAATGCTGAATGGCTGAAGAGGAATGCGTCGACTAGGATAGAGGTCGAAGGCCACTGTGACGAACGTGGAACCAGTGAATACAATTTGGCCCTGGCGGCCAAACGAGCCCAAGCCACTCGAGATTATCTTCTAACCCTTGGAATAGCACCCGATCGCATATCGACAATCAGTTACGGTGAAGAGATCCCGGCTTGCATAGAAAGCAGTGAGAGCTGTTGGCGACAAAATCGGCGAGTTCGCTTTGTCGTGGCTCCACCTCGCGCCGCTTCTTGAAGAAGGTCAGTATGTATTTGAAATCTTCTGGCCCGCTTAAGCGATTTAGAGTCGGTGTTATCGTCACCGCGGCCCTTGCGGTTGTAGGTGTTTCTGCCTGCGTCCAACCCGAACGGGTGGAGGTGCTCGAGCGAGAACAGCGTCGCATTCAGAACGACAATCTAGGTCAACAAAAGGAAATCGATGCGACCCGGGCCAGCCTTGCGGATACCCGCGCCAATCTGCAGCAGGTGGAAAGAGAAATCAGCAGTTTGAAAGAATTGATTGAAGAAACTCGCCATCAAGTTGGCCGGCAAATCGACCATACCAGCCGTGAGGGCGATCAGCGTGTAAAGGATCTCGAAGCGAGACTTGCAAGCTAGCAGAAGGCTTTAAAGCTCAGGGAGAACAGCTGAAGCTCCGTGAAGACGAGTTAAAAGACGCGCGTAAAGGCTTACAGTTGCCGGCAGAGGCAACTGAGATCGCCTCCGCGGAAAATGAAACGATTAGGAGAGACTACGAAGTTGCCTGGCGAAATTTAGAAAAGCGGGATTACCGAATCGCCATCGCGCGCTTCAAAGACTTTCAAAAAAAATACCCTAAAAGCAACCTGGCGGCCAACGCTCAATACTGGATCGGCGAAAGTCATTATGCTCTAAGAGAGTTCGACCAGGCAATTATCGAATTTGACGCAGTGCGCACGAAATATCCCGAAGCAACAAAAGTTCCCGCAGCGCTGGTTAAGCAAGCCTACGCCTTTGCCGAGTTGGGCGAGAATTCGAATGCAAGATTACTCCTCCAAGAAGTCGTCGAAAAGTACGCGCAGACACCGGAAGCGACCCAGGCAAAGCAGAAATTAAAGTCACTGGAATCATGACTTGTTTTTAGGTAACCATATTGACTGGTGCGACTCGTCTCACCAAACTGATTGACGAGCAGCAATGTAGTCAGCCCACAGCTAAAGCCATACAATATTTATCTCGCGCTGGAAAAGTTCCCACAGGTCGAGCCGGTTTTAAAAACCCACGGCTGGACGCCCTCATGTGTAAACCGACTCGAGTTCTATGTAAACTTTGGATACCGCCTGTATCTAAACGTCACACTCCGTTGTAATCTTCTCTTTCCCGCTGCGAACCGCTTAGCAGACCACTAGCTGAATCTTTTCTGCAATCTGCGAATAAATTCGCCGCTTCCGGATTGTAGCACGACTTCTAGAGGGCTTACCGTCTTCCTATCTCCATCAATGCACGTTTCTTGCGTAAGCCGCTATAGGTCAGCCGCGATTCTTCAACAGGCTCGGAGGCCGTGACGACTAAAAATTTGTGCATGTGTAACCCAGGAGGTGTTCCATGAATCGGCTTTTCGCTGCTTTTTTATCATTGGTGATCTCCGGCTGTGCTGCGACGCAACAGATGACGCAGAATCCCGGTCAACCGACAACAGAGGTTGTCTCGAGGAGCGAACAAAACATTGATCAGGTTCAACTCGAACCCTATGACGGGCCCAAGGCGCGTGTTGCTGTCTATCGATTTGCGGACAAATCTGCCAAGGGAGGTGGAGGATATAGCAGGAGAACGGGTTGGTATACTGCGGAAATCGGCGACGGTATGGCGGATATGCTGAACGACGGTCTACTTCAGTCGAACCGTTTTATTGTCGTCGACCGCCAGAGTTTGCAGGACGTTCTCATGGAACAGGACCTCGGCGCTACCGGACGGGTTAGAAAAGAAACGGCGCCGTCAATTGGTCAGATCGAGGGCGCCGATCTCTTGATCAAAGGATCCGTGACGGAGTTTGAACCCGGTTCTGCCGGAGCTAGTGCCGGGACTTTGTTAGGCGGCTTCGGATTGCCGGGCGCCGTTATCGGCGGCGCACTCGGTAGCGTGCAGCAGAGTCATGTAGCAATTGTCGTCCAAATAGTGGATGCAAAAACCTCTCGTTTACTTTTTTCCAGCACTGTCGAAGGCAAGGCAAATGACTTCAATTTAGGTGGGTTGCTAGGAGGCTTGGGAGGGCACGTTATCGGTGGAGCAGGGCTCGGGATGTGGCAGAAGACTCCGGTCGAGAAGGCTATACGGATTGCAATTTTGAATGCCGTTCAAGAGATCTCCAAAAAGACTCCAAGCACTTACTACCGACACGGCGCTGTCCAAGCCGTAACCACTCAGCCCGCTGCAATTACCACCAAGTCGGTGGCGGTCGAGAAACAAACTGCCCCGCCTACTCCGGCAGCGGATCTCTCATCCGCAGCGGTCGTTAAGGTCAAGACAGCCAATCTCCGTGATGCGCCCGGAGCGCAGGGCAAAGTCGTAGCGACAATAAAAGAAGGAACCAAGCTTGCCATCAATGCGGAGGAGAAAGACTGGTACTATATCCAAACGGAAGACGGTAAAAGCGGCTGGATTTCAAAGTCGCTGATCAAGTAAGTTCAGGAGTAGGTCATGAAGAATGCGGTATTATCAGGCGTCACGCAGTTGTTTTTGAGTGGCCTATTCTCCTTCCCCGCTCTGGCACAGGATCTGATCATCGTTCGACCGGGACAAGAGTTTGTTTCGCGCGGTCTTGAACCCATCGCAAAGGAAAAATTTTCACGCGGCCGGCTTGTATTTCAGTTCGGGTCAGAACGGGCACGGCGACCGGCATACGACCCCTATCATACCGTGATTGTCTATCCCCACTCGTATTCTAACCGTCAGCCCTTCACCGGCAAAGATGCAAGCGGTTCACTTTACTTCAGCGGATATCCAGTCGTTCCCGCCGGGTCCATCACCGTCAAGATCGAGCCATCCGATGCCGCAGTCTTCGTCGACGGCCATCTGGTGAAAATTGACGCCGCTTCCGGGTCTTCTGAGCCGGTGGGCTATCCAGTAGGGCCGCACAAAGTGGAAGCTAGCAAGCCAGGTTTCACGCCTTACGAGGGCGAGGTTGAAATCAAACAGGCTAGTGAAGTTCATCTCGATATCAAGCTCACTCGCTAGGCTTCTTGTGTGACCGATAACCAATGTCCTGGAACTACAGTTCACAATTCGCTTAACACTTTCACCAAAGCCTCGAGAGCGGCAGCAGATTTCTGAATTTCGCGTCAACCAGCAACCGCCAGTCGCGCCATGACGACTTGCGAATTTCAAGGACACCAAACTAGCGACGCGACCTACTCCTATCCCTCTCCCCGCGGATATAGTCAGAGATGATTTTGCTTGTGTCCGGCAATGGAGCGGTGGGCACCTCGACAGGTTCTTTAGCAGACAGCGCCTGGGGTCGAACGACTTCTTCTGAAGGTTCTGGTCGAGGTGGGTGCATGGTGCGGCGGGTGCTTCGGTCGATCGCTGGGCAGAGGGCGGCTGGAATGGCATGCCTCCCTGAGGAGGCTCGGGTCGTGGCGAGTGCTTCGCCCGCGGAGTGGGTCTGGACTTTGTATCTTTGCCGCGGACTTCGATTAACACGGGGTCGGATCTGAAATCTCTGTACCTGGCAGCGAGTGTGGCCGTTCCGTCCTTCAAACCTTGTATCTCGCCTTCCGGACTAACATTCAGAACACTTGCATCGCTGCTCTCCCATTCCACTCCTTCCGTTACATTTCTCTCCGTTCCATCAGACAATTTAGCGATAACGTTTAGCGCTTTTCTTTCATTGACGTAAAGCGTTCGTGGATAGCCGTGACTAATTAAGGCAACAACGCGAGCTGGCAGAGGAAGAATCTGAGAGCCTTTGACCGACACTTTTACGCTTGGTGCTGTGATGTCGCCCAATCGCGCACTGATTTCACTTTCCCCTGGCTCGCCACCTTGCATTTCACCATGGGCAATGATGGCTGCTACCGACGGGTTAGTACTCATCCAATGAATTCCCTGGTCAACTTCCCTTTCGCTTCCGTCGCTAAAGTACGCCCGGGCTTTTAATATTAAACGTTCGCCAGGTTCGAGCTCGGTCTTGGGCGCTCGCACCAGCAAGGAACGGATCAGCACCGAAGAAGTCGCCGACGGCGCCTCCCCATAGAACCGTCTCCCGATCGAGACAACCGAGCCAGCAACGAGGACCGTGAGCACGATACTGCCGGCCAACACGAGACTTCTCTTTCTCATCTGTCCAGGCGCAGGAATAATGACGGTTTGAGGAACCTCATCTTTAAATGCCCGTTCAATTCTGTGAAGCTCGATGGCAATCTCTTCCATAGCGCTTTGCCGCCGCTCCGGCTGTTTCTCCAGAGTCTGCATTACCAAATGCTCGACCCCGCCCGGCACATCCGCGCGAAGTTGACGTAATGGCACCGGCAACTCTTTGATATGCTTCATCAGGAGAGCGGTAGGTGTAGGCGCTTTAAATGGAGTTTCGCCGGTGAGCATCTCATAGAGTACGACACCGAACGCGTAGATGTCCGACTTTTCATCGACTTCATGTCCTTCAATCTGCTCGGGTGCCATGTACGCTGGCGTCCCCATGATCATCCCCGGTCGTGTAAGTCGAGCCAGGGTTTCTGTGTCCCGAAGCCGAGAGATGCCAAAGTCCATGAGCCTCACTTCTTCCAGTCCCTGCAGGATCATGATGTTTTCAGGCTTGATATCGCGGTGGATTACGCCGGCGCGGTGAGCGGCGCTGAGTCCCTCGGCGATTTGCACGGCAAACCGCAAAGATCGAGAAAGCTTTAGCGGACCTTCATGAATGATACTTTTTAGGTTACGACCTTCGACGTATTCCATTGCGATGAACAGGCTACCGTCGTCGGCCTGGTCAAAATCATGGATTGTAATGACATGTCGATGGTTAAGGCTGGCGGCGAGTCGCGCCTCCTGATGAAAACGCTTAATAAATTCATCATTCATTGCAAATTCGCGTTGGAGTACTTTGAGCGCAACTTTCCTGCCTATACTTAATTGCTCGGCAAGGTAGACTGCGCCCATTCCACCGGCACCAAGTTTTTTTACAACCCGGTATTTGCCCCTGATTGTCTTTCCTAGAAGAGGATCCTCTGCGACCGCCGCTGTTTTGAGTGTGACCCCATCATGCTCACAGGCCGAGACATCGTCCGGATATTTTCTTTCGCACACGGGGCAATACTTCATGAGTCCATTTCCTGCAGCGATAACCGGCTAGCACGCGCCCATGGCGCGGAAGCCGTGTACCGAACTAAATGCAAAAGCTAGATCAACATACATAGGAGTTTGCTACGCAATTACCGTGCTGATTTCCCCAAGTCGAGCGAAGTTGCAGTCCTCCAACCAGGATTGTGATGTCAGTGATATAGCGCAACGCCCTACAAGTTGCAGATAGGACGAAACCGAATCATAGCCAGTTAGGGATGTCCTAAACAAACCACCTTTTTCGGGGGTCAGAGATATTCGAAAGAATTTACGTTGATGTCAGGCAGGCTGTGCCAA